>NZ_SMBV01000001.1:0-592022 GCF_004346515.1 Curtobacterium sp. PhB191 | reverse complement strand
CTCGGACGGGAGGCACGACGCCAGCCCGCCACGCGCCTCCCGCCCGCACCGTGCGCACCTCGCCACCCCGTGCGAGGTTCCACGCACCGTGCCCGGTTACAAGCGCGCACCACGCGCGCAACCCCGCACCAGCCCGCGAAAGCCGCACCGTGCTGTGGACGCACACCACCCGCCGGACGGGAGGCACGACGCCAGCCCGCCACGCGCCTCCCGCCCGCACCGTGCGCACCTCGCCACCCCGTGCGAGGTTCCACGCACCGTGCCCGGTTACAAGCGCGCACCACGCGCGCAACCCCGCACCAGCCCGCGAAAGCCGCACCGTGCTGTGGACGCACACCACCCGCCGGACGGGAGGCACGACGCCAGCCCGCCACGCGCCTCCCGCCCGCACCGTGCACGCTTCGTCACCCCGTGCGAGGTTCCGTGCTCGGTGCGAGGCGCGCGGGCTCGCACCGAGTACGGAACCTCGCACCAGGCCACGCACCTCGCACCGTGCGTGCGGCGCCTACCCGCGCGTCCGGGCCAGGCGCCGGTTCAGCGCACCGTTCAGCAGCGCCACGAGCAGCCCCACCGCGAACACGAGCGTCCCGAAGCACAGCACCTGCGGCGGCATCCCGGCCTTCGCGGCGCCGTAGACGAACAGGGGGAACGTGACGGCGGGCCCGGCGACGAACGAGGTGATGACGTAGTCGTCGATCGACATCGCGAGCGCGAGCAGCCCGGCCGCGAGCATGCCCGGCGCGAGCAACGGCAGCGTCACGAGCCGGAAGGCCTGGAACGGCGTCGCACCGAGGTCGCTCGCGGCCTCTTCGAGCACCCGCGACGTGCCGGAGATCCGAGCGCGGAGCACCACCACGACGTACGCGACGTCGAACGCCACGTGGGTGATGAGCACGGTCAGGAACCCGGTGCCGAGGCCCACCGACAAGAAGAACGACAGCGACGCCGAGCCGACCACGATCGAGGGCGCCGCGATGTCCGCGAAGACGACGGCGTTCACGGCACCGCGGCCGGGGAACCGGTACCGCTCCAGCGCCAGGGCCAGCGGCAGCCCGATCGCGACCGAGATGATCGCGGCCAGGAACGCGACGACGACCGAGGTGACGAACGCGGCTCCGAGCCCGGACACGTTGACCAGGTTCGCGTACCAGTACGTCGTGAAGCCGTTCCACGCGAACGACAGCCGGTTCGTCGGGGCATCGTTGAACGAGTACACGATCATGTAGACGATCGGGACGAGTGTGATCGCGATGGTGACCCAGTAGACGATCGCGAGCCAGGGCCCGCGACGGTTCACGCCGTGGCGGCGGACGACGGGCGACGAGGTGGTCGCGGTGGACGGACGAGACGGTGCGACGGCGGTCATACGAGGTCCTCGAGGTCGTCGGTGCCGGAGACGCGGGCGTAGATGAACAGGATGATGCCGAGCACGACCATGAGCACGGTCGACAGTGCCGCGGCGACGTTGTACTGCTGGTTGCCGGAGTAGGCGTCCTGGATCGCCTGACCGATCGTGTAGGTGTTCGTGCCGCCGAGCAGCGCCGAGTTCACCGGGTCGCCGACGCTGTCGATGAACACGAGCAGGACGCCGGCGAAGATGCCCGAGCGGGACAGCGGCAGGGTGGTGTGCCAGAACGCCCGGAACTTGCCGGCGTACAGGTCGTTGGCGGCCTCGCCGAGTCGCGGGTCGATGCGTTCGAGCGCGGCGTAGATCGGCAGCACCATGAACGCCAGGTCGTTGTAGGCGTCGCCGAAGATCACCGCGCCGCCGGTGCCGAGGATGTGGAAGTCCTTGCCCGCCAGGCCGATCGCCTGCAGGAAGGTGACGACCGGACCCTGCGACGCGAGCACGAACGCCCACATGTCGGTGCGGATGATGAACGACACCAGGAAGCTCACGAACACGAGCATGAGCAGCGGGTTCTTCCACCGCGGCGAGACCCGGAACGCGATGAAGTACGCCACCGGGTAGCCGACGATGATGGTCACGACCGTGGCGGCGGCGCCGTACCAGAGGGACCGGAGCAGGAACGTCAGGTAGGGCACCTGCGGGTCGATGAACAGGGAGCCGTAGATCCCCCAGTTCCACGTGAAGGTGTACCCGTCGTCCGGGTTGCCCGACATGAGCGAGACGATGAGCCCCGACACGAGCGGGATGACGAAGAACACGCAGAGGTACGCGGTCCCGACCAGCGCGAGCAGGAAGGGCGTGCTGCGACGGCGTCCCCGGCGGACCGGCGCCGGACCAGCACCCGGTGCCGGACCAGCACCCGGTGCCGGTGCGGCACCCGGGCCGGCGACCCCGACGGCGGTCACGACTGCACCACCGCGTTGAAGATGCCGTTCCACTCCGAGTACTCGTCGTAGTTCTCGAACACCCGGAACTCGTGCGACCGGTCCAGCACGTCGGAGTCCGGGAACACCAGCGGACTGTCCGCCACCGTCGCGTCGTCGAGCTCGTCACGGACGTAGGCCTCGGCGCTGGGGACCGGGCAGACGTAGTTGACCCAGTCCTCGACGATGCCCGCGATCTTCGGCGTGTAGTAGAAGTCCATCCACTCGAGGGCGGCCACCGGGTTCGCTGCCTGCCGGGGGATCATGAGGTTGTCGTGCCACATCATCTGGCCCTCCTCCGGCGTGACGAACTTCAGGTCCTCGAACCCGGACTGCTGCGCCTGGAAGACGTCGCCGGACCACGCCTGGGTGATCCAGGTGTCGCCGTTCTCGAGCTTGTTGATGTAGCTCTGGTCGTAGAAGCCGGTCACGCTCGGGCGCAGTTTCCGCAACCACGCCTGCGCTTTCCGCCAGTCCGCCGGGGTGGACGTCTCCGGGGCGATGCCGTTCGCGAGCAGCCCGAGGGAACCGAGCTCGGTGTTGTCGCTCATCAGCCCGACGCGGCCCGCGAACGCCGGGTCGAGCAGGTCCTGGAACGACGTGATCTCGCGGTCGATGTACTTCGGGTTGTAGGCGATCCCGGTGAACCCGGTCTGCCAGACGACGGAGTGCTTGTTGCCGGGGTCGTACGTCGGGTCCTTCACCGAGTCACCCGCGTTCGCCGCGAAGTTCGGCAGCCGCGAGTGGTCGAGCTCGCACACGAAGCCGTTCTTGATCATCTGGGTCAGCTCGAACCCGTTGGTCATCACGACCAGGTCGTAGCCGGTGGCACCCTGCGCCCGCAGGATCGGCGAGACGGTCGCGTAGAACGTCGCGTTGTCCTGGATCACCGCCTGGTAGTCGACGCTGATGCCGGTGGCCTTCTGGAACAGCGCGAGCGACTCGGACTTTCCGTGGTCGGAGTCGATGTAGAGCGGCCAGTTCGCGAAGTTCAGCTGCTTCGTCGCCGTGGCGTCCTTCCAGAACGCGGTCCAGTCGACGGCGTTCTCGGCGCCGGAGGCGGCTGAGCCCTTGATGCTGCACCCGGTGAGCAGCGCCGCGAGCGCGGCGGCTCCTCCGCCGGCGAGCAGGCCGCGTCGGCTGACGCGCGCGGACGTCAGTCCGCGCAACAGGTCCGGGCCGGGTCCCCCGCCGGTCACGCGAGCGATCCTGCCGTGGCGGGTGCGGACTGGAGGCCCGTGGCGGCGTGGGTGGTGACGGTCTGGTCGGACGCGGGGTGCGCCTCCAGGCCGAATCCGTGGTCGACGCCCCACGTGAGCCAGACCTCGGTGCCGGTCGCGATCCGCGGTCCGCCCTTCGAGTTCTGCGCGAAGACGGAGACGCGGCCGGCGCCGGGGACGTCCACCAGGTACTGCGTGCTGACGCCGGAGAACGAGACGTCGACCACGCGGCCGGGGCCGAGGATGTTGCGGCCGGCTTCGGGGGTGGGCTCCGAGGTGCGGATCTTGAGCTTCTCGGGACGGACGCCGACGACGACGCTGCCCGAGGTGCGGACGGCGCGGTCGGCCGGGACGGCGATGGTGCCCGCCGGGGTCGCGACCACGAGCAGCGGGCCGTCGGTGCCGCGGACCTCGCCCTCGAGCAGGTTCGACTGGCCGAGGAAGTTCGCCACGAACGCGGTGCGGGGCAGCTCGTACAGGTCCTGGGGGCTGCCCATCTGCTCGATCCGGCCACCGTTCATGACGGCGACCGTGTCGGCCATCGTCATCGCTTCTTCCTGGTCGTGGGTGACGTGCAGGAAGGTGAGCCCGACCTCGGCCTGGATCGTCTTGAGTTCGAGCTGCATCTGGTGCCGGAGCTTCAGGTCGAGCGCACCGAGTGGCTCGTCGAGCAGGAGGAGTGCCGGCCGGTTCACGATCGCGCGTGCCAGCGCGACGCGCTGCTGCATGCCGCCGGACAGGGAGGCGGGGCGCTTGTCGGCCGAGGCGTCGAGCTCGACCAGGTGCAGGGCCTCGCGCGCCTTCGTCATCGGGTCCGGGATCCGTCGCCGCTTCAGACCGAACGCGACGTTGTCGAGCACGCTCATGTGCGGGAACAGCGCGTAGTTCTGGAACACCGTGTTGACGGGCCGCTGGTACGGCTTCGTGTCGGTGACGTCCTCGCCGCCGATCGTGATGGTGCCGCTCGTGGGCTCCTCGAGCCCGGCGACCAGTCGCAGGGTCGTGGTCTTGCCGCAGCCGGAGGGGCCGAGCAGGGCGAAGAACGAGCCGGCCGGCACCGTCAGGTCCAGCGCGTCGACCGCGGTGTGGCCGGGGAACGACTTGGTGATCTGCTCGAGTCGGAGATCGGCTCCGGATTCGGCGAACGTGCCGGTCATTGCCATGGTGCCTCCTGCTGCTTCGGAAGGATCGGGGTCAGCCGATGTAGGACATGACGTGCTTGATGCGGGTGTAGTCGTCGAACCCGTACTGGGACAGGTCCTTGCCGTAGCCGGAGTGCTTGAAGCCGCCGTGCGGCATCTCGGCGACGATCGGGATGTGGGTGTTGATCCACACGCACCCGAAGTCCAGGTCACGGGCGAAGCGCATCGCCCGCGAGTGGTCGGTCGTCCACACCGAGCTCGCGAGCCCGTACTCGACGTCGTTCGCGGCGCGCAGTGCTTCGTCCTCGGTCGTGAAGCGCTGCACGGTCTGCACGGGGCCGAACACCTCCTGCTGCACGATGCGGTCGGTCTGACGCAGGCCGGACACGATCGTGGCCTGGTGGAAGTAGCCGACGTCGCCCTGCCGCCCGCCGCCGAGCTCGATCGTGGCGTGGTCGGGGAGGGTGTCGACGAAGGACCGGACCTGGGCGAGCTGGTTCGCGTTGTTCACCGGGCCGAAGTACGGGGTGGCCGTGTCGGCGCCGGTGGTCGCGGTCGCACGTGCCGAGGCGGCGAGCGCCGCCACGAACTCGTCGTGGATGCCGTCCTGCACGAGCACCCGGGTGGCGGCGGTGCAGTCCTGCCCGGCGTTGAAGAACCCCGCGGCGACGATGCCGGCGACGGCGGACGGGATGTCGGCGTCGTCGAACACGATCACCGGGGCCTTGCCGCCGAGCTCGAGGTGGGTGCGCTTCAGGTCGCCGGCGGCGGCGCGGGCGACCTCCATGCCGGCGCGGACCGACCCGGTGATGGACACGAGCTGTGGAGTGGGGTGGTCGATCATCGCGGCGCCGGTGGTGCGGTCGCCGACGACGACGTTGAGCACGCCGGGCGGCAGGAACTCGGCGGCGACCTCGGCGAGCAGCAGGGTGGAGAGCGGGGTGGTGTCGCTCGGCTTGAGCACGGTGGTGTTCCCCGCGGCGAGCGCCGGGGCGAACTTCCACACCGCCATGTTGAGCGGGTAGTTCCAGGGGGTGACCTGGGCGACGACGCCGATGGGCTCGCGCCGGACGAACGAGGTGTGGTCGGCCATGTACTCGCCGGCGCTGCGGCCCTCGAGGTTGCGGGCGGCTCCGGCGAAGAAGCGGATCTGGTCGACGGACAGCAGGATCTCGTCCTCGACCAGGGTGGCCCGGGGCTTGCCGGTGTCGAGGGACTCGAGGTCGGCGAACTCCGATGCCCGCTGCTCCATGGCGTCCGCGATCCGGAACAGCGCGAGCTGTCGTTCGCCGGGGGTCGTGCGGCGCCAGGTCGCGAAGGCGGTGCTCGCGCTCGTGAACGCGGCGTCGACGTCGGCAGCCGTGGACACGGGGGACGTGCCGTAGACCTGCTCGGTGGTGGGGTCGACCAGATCGAACCGGGTGTCCGCGCCCGACTCGACGAACGACCCACCGACGAAGTTGCGCACCTCGTGCGTCGTGGTCACCGTTTCCGTCGTGTCCAGCATGGCGGTGATCCTGACACGGATTCCAGCGGTTCGGAAGACGGATTCGGAGGTTGTGGAGAACCGTAACAACGGAAATCGTCGCGAAACACGGTGTTCACAACGGAATCCCTTGCGCGCTCCGGGCCTCGCTGCCATGCTGTCCGGCATGGCGGCAGCACCACGACGTCCGGGACCGATCGACGACACCTCGAAGCGGATCATCGAACAACTCCAGGCGGACGGCCGCCGTCCGTACGGCGAGATCGGCAAGGCCGTCGGTCTCAGCGAGGCGGCGGTCCGGCAACGAGTCCAGAAGCTCACCGAGACCGGCGTCATGCAGATCGTCGCGGTCACCGACCCGATGCAGCTCGGCTTCCACCGGCAGGCGATGATCGGCATCCGGGTCAGCGGCGACACCCGAACAGTCGCCGATGCCCTCGAACAGCTGCCGGCGGTCGACTACCTCGTCATGACCGCCGGCAGCTTCGACCTGATGGTCGAGGTCGTCTGCGAGGACGACGACGACCTGATCGAACTGCTCAACGGCACGATCCGGGCCATCCCGGGCGTCGCCGGCACCGAGACCTTCGTCTACCTGCAACTCCGCAAACAGCTCTACGACTGGGGAACGCGATGACCATCTCAGACCAGACGACCGGACAGCCCACGCGGCTCCACTCCTACGACCCGTTCGCCCCGGTCGACGACGCCGACCTGCAGCGGAAGTCCCGGGACCACCTGTGGATGCACTTCGCCCGGCACGGTGCGAACCAGGCCGGTGCCGACGTGCCGATCATGGTGCGCGGCGAGGGCCACCACGTCTACGACAGCCACGGCAAGGGCTACATCGACGGGCTCTCCGGCCTGTTCGTCGTCGCCGCCGGCCACGGTCGGAAGCGCTTGGCCGAGATGGCCGCGAAGCAGGCGGAGACGCTGAGCTTCTTCCCGATCTGGTCCTACGCGCACCCGGCCGCCATCGAGCTCGCCGACCGCCTGGCCGAGCACGCCCCCGGCGATCTCAACAAGGTCTTCTACTCGACGGGCGGCGGCGAGGCGGTGGAGACCGCCTTCAAGCTCGCGAAGTACTACTGGAAGCTCCAGGGCAAGCCCATGAAGCACAAGGTGATCTCGCGTGCGGTGGCCTACCACGGCACCCCGCAGGGTGCCCTCGCGATCACCGGCATCCCGGCGATGAAGCAGATGTTCGAGCCGCTGACGCCCGGCGGCTTCCGGGTGCCGAACACGAACTACTACCGCGCCGAGGAGATGGGCTTCCCGGGCGGCACCGAGGAGCAGTTCGGGGTCTGGGCGGCCGAACGCATCCGCGAGATGATCGAGTTCGAGGGCCCCGACACCGTCGCCGCGGTCTTCCTCGAGCCGGTGCAGAACTCCGGCGGGTGCTTCACGCCGCCGCCCGGGTACTTCCAGCGCGTGCGCGAGATCTGCGACGAGTACGACGTCCTGCTCGTCTCCGACGAGGTCATCTGCGCCTTCGGCCGGATCGGCACCATGTTCGCCTGCGACACCTACGACTTCGTGCCGGACATGATCACGTGCGCCAAGGCGATGACCTCGGGGTACTCCCCCATCGGCGCGACCATCATCAGCGACAAGCTCTTCGAGCCGTTCTCCAAGGGCGACACGACCTTCTACCACGGGTACACGTTCGGCGGGCACCCGGTGTCGGCCGCCGTCGCGATGGAGAACCTCGACATCTTCGAGGAAGAGGGCCTGCTCGCGAACGTGCGGCAGAACGCCCCGCTGTTCAAGGCCGAGCTCGACACCCTGAAGGACCTGCCGATCGTCGGGGACGTCCGCGGTGACGGCTACTTCTACGGCATCGAGCTCGTCAAGGACAAGGCCACCAAGACGACCTTCGACGACGACGAGTCCGAGCGGCTGCTGCGCGGGTTCCTGTCGAAGGCGCTGTTCGACGCCGGGCTGTACTGCCGGGCGGACGACCGCGGCGACCCGGTCGTGCAGCTCGCTCCGCCGCTGACCATCGGGCAGCCGGAGTTCCGCGAGATCACCTCGATCCTGCGGAGCGTCCTGTCCGAGGCCTCGTCGAAGATCTGACCGTGAGCGGCTACCGGGGCGTCTCGTTCTGGCTCGACCAGCTCGCGTCCACCGGACGCGACGACCTGGCGCCCCGGCCGCCGCTCGACGGCGACACGACCGCGGACGTCGCGATCGTCGGCGGTGGGCTGACGGGTCTCTGGACCGCCTGGTACCTGCACCAGGCCGACCCGGGCCTCCAGATCGTCGTCCTGGAACGCGAGATCGCCGGGTTCGGCGCCTCCGGTCGCAACGGGGGCTGGTGCTCGGCGCTGTTCCCGCGATCCGCCGAGTCCGTCGCGCGCGAGCACGGCCGCGACGCCGCACTCGCGCTGCGCGCAGCGATGCGCGACACCGTCGACGAGGTCGGACGCGCAGCGGCCGAGGCCGGGGTCGACTGCGACTACGTGAAGGGCGGCACCGTCCTCTACGCGCGCTCCGCCGTGCAGGAACGCGCGGCGCACGACGAGGTCGCCTCGTCGGCCGAGTGGGGCGACGCCATGACCTGGCGCCCGGCTCGGCCCGGCGACGCCGCCGGATCGGCGGGGGTCGCGTGGACCCCGGACTGCGCGCGGGTGCAGCCCGCCGCACTGGTGCGTGGCCTGGCGGCCGCCCTGGAGGCCCGGGGCGTCCGGATCGCGGAGCACACGCCCGCCTCGACGTGGGGCCACGGGCGTGTGGTCACGTCGCGGGGGACCGTCACGGCCGGCGCGGTCGTCATCGCGGTCGAGGGGTACGGCGCACAGCTCGAACAGACGAAGCGACGGATCCTGCCGCTCTACTCGCTCATGATCGCGACCGCTCCGCTGCCCGGGGCGGTGTGGGCCCGCATCGGCCTGGAGCACGGGCAGACGTTCTCCGACTACCGGCACCTGCTCGTGTACGGGCAGCGCACGGTGGACGACCGACTGGCGTTCGGCGGACGCGGAGCCCGCTACCACTGGGGGTCCGCGATCACCCCCGGCTACGACCGGGTGCCACGCGTCTTCGAGCACCTGCGGAAGTCCCTGGTGGAGTTGTTCCCCAGCGTCGCCGACGCCCCGATCACCCACACGTGGGGCGGCCCGCTCGGGGTGCCGCGCGACTGGTGCGCGTCCGTCACCTGGGACGGGCACGTCGGCACCGCCGGCGGCTACGTCGGTGACGGACTCTCCACGACGAACCTGGCCGGGCGGACGCTCGCCGACCTCGTGCGCGGGGTCGCGTCGCCGCTCACCGCGCTGCCGTGGGTGAACCACCGCTCGCCCGACTGGGAGCCCGAGCCGCTCCGGTTCCTCGGGGCGAACGCCGGGCTCGTGGCGACCGACCTGGCCGACCGCGAAGAAGCCCTGACCGGACGGCCGAGCCTGGCGGCGCGGCTGATGGCACCCCTGACCGGAGGCCACTGATGGCTGCACTCGATGCCGACGTCGTCGTCGTGGGAGCCGGGGTCGCCGGGCTCGCCGCTGCCCGGGCGCTCGCACTCGACGGCCAGCGGGTCGTCGTGCTCGAGGCCCGCGACCGGATCGGCGGCCGCACCTGGACCGACACCGCGCTCGGCGTGTCCGTCGACCTCGGCGCCTCGTGGATCCACGGCGTCGACGGCAACCCGCTCTGGGCCCTGGCGCCCCGGTTCGGCATCGAGACCGTCGAGTTCACCGTCGGGAGCTTCCAGTTCGACGGCCGGCCGATCGCGTGGCACGGCCCCTCCGGCGCACCGCTGTCCGAGGCCTCGGCCTCGGCGTTCGTCGCGGACCTGCACACCGTCGACGCCGCCCTGGACACCGTCGTCGCACACGCTCCACCGCCCTCGACGTACGCGGCCGCCGTCGACACCGTGCTGCGGTCCCTGCAGTGGCAGGGCGACCGGGCCGCGCGGGTCCGCGAGTACATGGCGCACCGCTCCGAGGACCTCTGCGGCGCACCCGTGACCGTCCTCGACGCCCGCGGCCTCGAAGAGGAACACGTCCCCGGCGACGAGGTGGTGTTCCCCGGCGGCTACGCGCAGTACGCCGCCGCCCTGGCCGAGGGGCTCGACGTCCGGCTGTCCGCGGTCGTGCGGTCGGTGACGCAGTCCGCGACGGGTGTCGTGGTCGGACTCGCCGACGGTTCGTCGGTCACGGCGGACGACGTCGTCGTGACCGTCCCGCTCGGGGTGCTGCAGGCCGGCGACGTGACGTTCGACCCACCGCTCGCCGAGACGGTCACCGGTGCGATGGGCCGACTCGGGATGGGCGTCTACGACAAGGTGTTCCTGCGGTTCCCGGAGCGGTTCTGGGGCGAGTCGTGGGTGGTCCGCCAGCAGGGGTCGGCCGGTGTCGACTGGCACTCCTGGTACGACATGTCCCGCGTCACCGGAGCGCCGGTACTGGCCGCACTGGTCGGCGGGACCGGGGCCCGGCGCCTCGAGACCCTGCCGGACGCCATGATCGTCGAAGAGGGCGTCGGCGGCCTGCGGCGGATGTTCGGCCCGTCGGTCCCCGAACCCGAGGCGTTCCGCATCACCCGGTGGGCCGACGACCCGTTCGCACGCGGCTCGTACTCGTACCTGCACGTCGGGGCGTCACCGGACGACCACGACCTGCTCGGGGCGCCGTCCGGCCGGGTGCAACTCGCCGGCGAGGCCACGTGGGGAGACGACCCGGCGACCGTGCACGGCGCGCTGCTGTCCGGACTGCGGGCGGCCGGGCGGTTGCTCGGCTCCGAGGTCGAGCCGCTCGTGCTCGCGACGCCCGTCGGCGGCTGATCCACTCAGTCGAAGGCGGGGGTGTCGACCGAGCACGTCACGGGCTCGCCCGCGGCAGCGGTCTCCGTGGCGATCTCGCGCTTGCCGTCGAGCAGGATCCGGCAGGTCGCCGTCGCACCCCGCGCCGGGGTCGCCCGGACCGAGGCGCGCTGCTCGGCGAGGACGATCGACTCGTGCACCCAGGTACCCGTCTTCTGCGTGCTCGTCTCCTGCGTGCCCGTCTCCTGCGTGCCGAGCCGGTGCACCTCCGGGGCGTCGCCGCGCTTCTCCGCGCCCTCGACGCGCACGTCGGTGAGCGCGGCCCCGCTCGGCTGGTCGACGCTGACCTCGTAGGTCACGGACCAGGCATCGCCCGTCTGCTGCTGGACGAAGCTGCACCCGGTCGCGAGCACCGCGACGGAGCCGGCGACCACAACGGCGGCGAGGAGACGGACGGTGGGACGGTTGCGTTCGGACATGCCATCAGCCTGCGCACCGAGCGCCCGCGGATCGTCCCCCGGGCGACGCGACCCCGTGCGACGACGGATCGATCCCGGGTCCTCCGAGCGGTTGACATCGGCTCCGTCCGCCCTGGCGGTCAGTACCGTCGACCCGGCGTCCGCGCAGGTCCTGTTCAAACGTGCTGCTCTTCGTGCCCCTCGGTGCTCTCGCCCGGCACGCGGTCGCCCGGAGGCGCGTGTTCGCCGGCCTGCTCGCGAACACCACCGGCGCCGTGGTCGGCACGCTCCTCGCTCCGCTCGTGGGACTGCTCGCCGGGTCGGGGCGGGCCACCGACGCGGACGCCCCGCGCCCGGTCACCGCGGTGTGGGCGACCCGCGGCCGGCGCGGGTTGGCGCCCGCGGTGATCCGGGCGGACGTCGAGGACGACCGGGTGCCGGCGCGCGTCGACTGAGCGGCTCCCGACGGGTGTCCCGCGCCGGCAAGAGCGCGGGACACCCTGGGCTCAACCCTTGCGCCACACGTCGTGCAGGAACCGGGCCAGGGTCACGAGCAACGTCGCGATCCCCAACCACGGCACCTGACGGCGTCGACGCGGTTCGTCGTCGGAGGACATCCGAACCACCTTCCGTGTCAGCGCCGGCGGACACGAAGAGCAGGGGCCGAGGGACGTGCGACCCGACGGTGATCGAGTTACACTGGTTCCGAGTTCAAGCTCGGGACGCGTTCTGTCCCTGTTCTCCACTCGGAGAGCAAATCGAAGCCCATCGCTGTTTGCCCAGCGGTGGGCTTCATCCTTGCTCGGGCCACGCTCCGGCGGTGACGCGGCCCGCCACCAGCCTACTGATGTTCCAGGTGCCGGTGAGAGAGACACGGGTGTCCTACTGACCGGACCCTCACGGGTCGCACGGGCCCGGAACGATGTTCGAGTGCCACACTCGGAGCCGTGACGACGACGCGGACCACACCCCGGCACGAGCACCGCGCGCCGGTGGCGATCGCCGTCCTGGTGAACCTCGGGCTCAGCCTGTTCCTGCCGAGCGAGGTGCTGTTCTTCCCGTCATGGGTGGTCCCGGTGCTCGGCGTCCTGCTGCTGATCCCGCTCGTCGTCTTCAACCCCCGGCGACTGACCCGCGAGACGACCTGGTCGCGGTGGGTGTCCTTCTCGTTGGCGATCCTGCTCACCGTCGCGAACCAGCTGACCGTGGTCCGGACGATCGAGCTGCTCCTCGGCGGCCACGCGGACGGCGGTGCCGTGCTGCTCACCGCCCTGCAGGTGTGGGTGAGCACGAT
This sequence comes from Curtobacterium sp. PhB191, assembly GCF_004346515.1. Lineage (NCBI taxonomy): Bacteria > Bacillati > Actinomycetota > Actinomycetes > Micrococcales > Microbacteriaceae > Curtobacterium > Curtobacterium sp. PhB191. The sequence continues at coordinate 579,329 of NZ_SMBV01000001.1, read as the reverse complement.
CATCGCGTTCGGGCTCGTGTACTGGGAGCTCGACCGGGGCGGGCCGGTGGCCCGACGGCGTCCGGAGCTGTGGACGAGTGACGAGGCAGACTTCCAGTTCCCACAGGAGACCGACCCGAAGACCGCTGCGTGGCGACCGGTCTACCTCGACTACCTCTACGTCGCGATGACGAACATGGTCGCGTTCAGCCCGACGGACACGATGCCGATGACCGTGCGCGCGAAGATGATCATGGCCTACCAGGCACTCGGCGGGTTCATCCTGCTGGCGCTCGTGATCTCTCGCGCGGTGAACATCATCAGCTGACCGCACTCCCGACGAGTGATTCCGACACGTCCCAGAGGCGAGCGGCGTCGTCATCGCGGAGCAACGGCGCCCACGGCTTCCGACGGCCTGCCGGTCCGCCGAGCTGCCCGGGTCCGGTCGGACCGACGAAGCCTCCGTCGAGGTCCGTGTCGGTCGCCGCGAGCAGGGCCGGCTCCGCCGCCGAGGCGGGCGTCCCAACGAGGAGCCGGCGCGCCGACAGCCAGCGGATCATCCGGACGGCCACGGTGTCGCCCGACCGTCCGATCTCCGGGCGTGCGGCGAGCAGGCTCGTGGGTGCGACGCCGGGGTGGCTGACCGCACTCGTGATCCCCCACCCACCGGCCCGGCTCCTCCGACCGAGCTCGAGGGCGAAGAGCGCGCCCGCGAGCTTCGACTGCCCGTACGCCCGCGCGACGTCGTAGTCCCGCTCGGACTGCAGGTCGTCCCACCGGATCGAAGCCCGCTGCGCCGCCACGCTCGACTGCATCACGACCCGTCCGTTGGCGGCACGGAGCAGGGGGAGCAGGGCGCCGACGAGTGCGACGTGCCCGAGGTGGTTCGTGCCGAACTGCAGCTCGAAGCCGTCCCGGGTCGTCTGCCGCTCCGGCGGGTTCATCACGCCGGCGTTCCCCACGAAGACGTCGATCGGCGTGCCCCCGGACCGCAACCGCTCCCCAAGCGTCGACACGGACTCCAACGAGGAGAGGTCCAGGTCCTCGAGCAGCACGGAGGCATCCGGGTGCTGCGCCGTGATCCGGGCGACGGCCGCCGCTCCCTTGTCGCGGTTACGCACCGGCACGACCACCTCCGCGCTGGCGCCGGCGAAGCGCGCGGCGATCTCGAGCCCGATGCCGTCGCTCGCTCCGGTCACCAGGACCCGGCGTCGGCCGAGGTCCGGGAGGGTGAGTCGTTCGTTCCGTGCCATGGTCCGCCTCTTCCGTCGTGGTGAGCACCCGATCCGGCACCCGAGACGATCGTCGCCGCGTCGTGCACACGCAACTACGGCCTGACGATCCGTGGCTGCGGTCGACGCTCCGGGAGAGGATGGGCGCATGATCGACCGAGCGTCCCTCGCGGACTTCCTCCGCAGCCGTCGGACGGCCCTGCAGCCCGAGGACGTCGGACTGCCCCGGGGCCAGCGCCGTCGCACGAGCGGGCTGCGGCGTGAGGAGGCGGCGCTGCTGAGCAACATGTCCGTCGACTACTACGCGCGGTTGGAGCGGGAGCGCGGCCCGCAGCCGTCCGACCAGATGCTCGCGTCCATCGCGCAGGGACTGCGGCTCACGATCGCCGAGCGCGACCACCTCTTCCGCCTCGCCGGACACGAGCCACCAGCGGCCGCCTCCGGAGGGGACCACGTCAGCCCGGGGATGATGCGCATCTTCGACCGGCTCGCCGACAGCCCCGCCGAGATCGTCACCGAGCTGGGCGGGACACTGCAACAGACGCCGCTCGCCGTCGAGCTGACCGGTGACGCGCGCGGCCGCCGGGGCGACGACCGGAGCATCGGCTATCGGTGGTTCGCCGACCCGGGGTCCCGCGACGTGCACCCGGTCGAGGACCACGCGTTCCTGTCTCGGATGTACGCCTCGGGGCTCCGGGGCGTCCTCGCACGCCGAGGCCCTGGATCCCGCGCAGCGCGCCTGGCTGAACACCTGCTCGGGACGAGTGCGGAGTTCCGCGACGTCTGGGCACGTCACGAGGTCGGCGTGCGACCCCGTGACGTGAAGCGGTACCGTCACCCGGAGGTCGGCCTGCTCACGCTGCAGTGTCAGGTGCTGAACGACCCCGAGAGTTCCCAGACGCTGCTGGTCCACACCGCGGAGCCCGGCAGCGAGAGCGCGGAGCGGCTCCGGCTGCTGTCCGTGATCGGCGCGACGAGCACGCGGCACTGACCGCCGGGCCGTCAGGCGCCGTGTGCTTCCTCCGACACCGGCTGCCACTCGCGCCAGGTCGCCAGGCGGGACGCGTAGTCCTGCTCGGCGATGCCGAGCGGCGCCTTGCCGAAGAAGACGCGCAGGGGCGGCTGCTCGGCGTCGACGACCTTCAGGATCGCCGAGCGGGTCGCCTCGGGCTTGCCGGGGTCGGCGGCCGACGGGCGCTTCGACGCGGCCTCGCGGACGTCGGCGTACGCGGCGATCTCGTCGCTCTTCTTCAACGACGGTCCGGACCAGTCGGTCGAGAAGCCGCCCGGCTCGATGAGCGTCACGTGGATGCCGAAGCCGGCGACCTCCTGCGACAGGGACTGCGACAGCCCCTCGAGCGCCCACTTCGATGCGTGGTAGGCGCCGACCGTCGGGAACGCGCTGATCCCGCCGATGCTCGACACCTGGATGACGTGCCCGGAGCCCTGCTCCCGCATGATCGGCAGCGCGGCCTGGGTCACCCAGAGCGCTCCGAACAGGTTCGTCTCGAGCTGGGCTCGGACCTCGTCCTCGGTGAGTTCCTCGACCATGCCGAAGTGGCCGTAGCCGGCGTTGTTCACGACGACGTCGAGCGAGCCGAAGTGCTCCGCCGCACGCTGCACGGCCGCGAAGTCCGCGGCACGGTCGGTCACGTCGAGCTGCAGTCCGAGGAACGTGTCCGGGTACTGGTCGACGAGTGCTTGCACGTCGTCGGTGTCGCGGGCCGTGCCGGCTACGGAGTCTCCACGTTCGAGGGCGGCTTCCGCCCACTCGCGGCCGAAGCCCTTCGACGCTCCGGTGATGAACCAGGTCTTGCTCATGCTGTCTCCTCCTGAGATCTGACGCGATCAGGCAACGCTCCCCGCTTCCGTGGCACCTGGAGGTCCGGGTGACGGACGCGGCAAGCGGACACCAGCGGACCGCGACTCAGGGTCGAGGTGCCGCGAACTCCAGGTTGACGTCGTCGGGGTCCTGCACGGACAGGATCACCAGGCCGAACGGCGGCAGGTCGGTGACGTCGCCGTGCTCGATGCCGGCGGCGTCCAGCCGCTCGACGGCGGCGTGCAGGTCGTCGACGGACCCGACGCGGAACGACACGTGGTCGAGGCCGACTCGATCGGGATCGAACCGGTCCTCGGCGGGGGCGACCGGTCGCAGGCCGAGCGTCTGCCCGCCGAACGTGAACGAGCACCCGCCGTAGGTCCGCCACGGGTCGTCGTGGATCGTCGGGTCGTCGATCTGGTCGCTGAAGTCACTGCCGGGCGACATGCCGAACAGCTGCTCGTAGAAGGCCTTGCTCCGGCGGATGTCCGTGACCGTGAGGCGCACGTGCGAGAAGCCGAGCGGCGTGACGATGGGTTCGCTCATCACCCCACCCAACTCCCCCTTGGCCTTGCGCTCATTGACCATGCGATCAACAATGTCGGGATGGACGTCGTCATCGCTCCCCCGCACCCGTCTCCGCTGCACCAGGACACCGGCACCCCCCGCCGCTCGACCCGCGTCGCCCTCGTGCAGGTGCGTTGGCTCGCGGACCCCGCTGCCCACCGCGCACAACTCACCGACGGCATCGCCACCGCCGCGGCCAACGGCGCCGCGGCGGTGTTCCTGCCCGAGCTCACCCTGCGCCGCTACCCCGGCGACACTCCGGCCAGTGGTGTCCCGAAGGACCTCGCCGAGTCGCTGCAGGACGGTCCGACGGTCACCTTCGCCCGCGCACAGGCGATCGAGCACGGGGTGTTCGTCCATGCCTCGCTGTACGAGCGCCCTGCCGACGACGACCAGCCCGACGACCCCCGCGGCTACAACACCGCCGTCCTCGTCGCCCCCGACGGCACCCTGGTCGGTCGGACCCGCAAGACCCACATCCCGATCAGCGCCGGCTACTACGAGGACACGTACTTCCGCGCGGGGACGGACGACGACGCCTTCCCGGTGTTCGAGCCGGCGGGACTCGGCGCACGCCTCGGGCTGCCGACCTGCTGGGACGAGTGGTTCCCCGAGGTGGCCCGGTCCTACGGCCTCGCCGGGTCCGAGGTCCTGGTGTACCCGACGGCGATCGGCTCCGAGCCGACGTTCCCGGACTTCGACACCGCGCCGATCTGGCGTCAGGTCATCGTCGCGAACGGCATCACCGCCGGCCAGTTCATGGTCGTCCCGAACCGCTGGGGCGACGAGGGCGACATCACGTTCTACGGGTCGTCGTTCATCTCGGACCCGTTCGGCCGCGTGCTCGCCGAGGCGCCGCGTGACGCCGACGCGGTGCTCGTGGCGGACCTCGACCTCGAGGCCCGGACGGAGTGGCTCCGACTGTTCCCCTTCTACGTGACCCGTCGCCCCGACCTCTACGCGGGGCTCGTCGCCCCGGTCGACGAGGACCGCCACGCGTACGGCGCACGCGACGCGATCGACGCGGCCATCGGGGTGGCGGCGACCGACGCCGGACCGGAGGTGCGCGCATGACGTGGGTGATGCCTCCCGAGACGGCTCCGCAGGAACGCACCTGGATGGCGTTCCCGCGCCCCGGCCTGACACTCGGTGACGACGCGGCGAGCGCCGAGGCGGCGCGACGGACGTGGGCGACCACCGCCAACACGATCAGCGAGCACCAGCCCGTCACGATCGTCGTGGACCCGGTCGCGCGAGCCGACGCTCGTCGCCTGCTGTCGACCGCGGTCGAGGTGCTCGAAGCGCCCCTCGACGACTTCTGGATGCGCGACATCGGGCCGACGTTCGTCGTCGACGACGTGACCGGCGAGCTCGGCGCCGTGGACTGGGTCTTCAACGGCTGGGGCGCGAACTCCTGGTCGACGTGGACCCGTGACGCCGAGGTCGCCGCCACGGTCGCGGCCGCCGCCGGTGCGCGGCGGATCCCGTCGCTGCTCGTGAACGAGGGCGGGGCGATCCACGTCGACGGCACGGGCACGGTCCTGGTGACGGAGACCGTGCAGCTCGATCCGCGACGGAACCCGTACGCCGACCGCGAGCGCGTCGAACTCGAGCTCGCCCGGACGATCGGCGCGACGGACGTGGTCTGGCTGCCCCGCGGCCTGACCCGTGACTACGACGGGTTCGGGACCCGGGGCCACGTCGACATGGTCGCGACCTTCGCCGATCCGGGCACGGTCCTGCTGCACGCGCAGCCCGACGCCGGCCACCCGGACCACCTGGTGATGCCGCAGATCCGTCGGGCGCTCGAGCAGGCCACGGACGCGACCATCGTCGAACTGCCGGCCCCGTCGACCCTGACCGACGACGACGGCCCGGTCGACTGGAACTACGTCAACCACGTGGTGGTGAACGGCGCCGTGATCGCCTGCGCGTTCGGTGACGCCGTCGCCGACGACCACGCCCGCGGCATCCTCGCCGACGTGTACCCGGGTCGTCAGGTGCGTTCGATCGACGCTCGTCAGGTCTTCGCGCGCGGCGGCGGCCTGCACTGCATCACGCAGCAACAGCCGGCGGTCTGATCCATCGCCGCGGTGTACAGCAACTGCCCGACGTCTGTACACCGCGGCCGGTCCACCGAGCACTCGCACATCGGTATGTTGCTCCGAACCAGTCCGGGCGACGCTGCCCAGCCCAGCTCCGGCGCTGCCCACCTCCGACCCAGCAGGGAAGTCCACGCACATGGCATCACCGACCGCGGTCCCCACACCGACAGCACCGGCAACACCTGCGCGCGGCGGTTCCCTGAAGCGGAGCCTCGGACTCTGGGCGATCGTCGGCCTGGGCCTCGGCTACATGACCCCGACGGTGGTGTTCGACACCTTCGGCATCGTCTCCGGGCAGACCGACGGCGCCGTGCCGAGCGCGTACCTGATCGCGCTGGTCATCATGGCCCTGACGGCGATCAGCTACGGGAAGATGGTCCGGGTCTACCCGGCAGCCGGTTCGGCCTACACGTACGTGCGGGAGTCGATGCACCCGAACCTCGGGTTCATGGTCGGCTGGGCGTCCCTGCTCGACTACCTGCTGCTGCCGATGGTGAACGCCCTGATCATCCGGCTCTACCTGGAGCAGGTGTTCCCGGCACTGCCGTCGTGGGTGACGGTCGTCGTCTACACGGTGTTCGTGACGACGGTGATCTGCCTGTCGATGCGTGGCACGTCGAACCTCAACATGGTGCTGCTCATCGGCGCGATCCTGGCGATGATCGCGTTCGTGGTCTTCACCGTCATCGAACTCGTCCACGGTGCCGGCGCCGGCACGATCGCGAGCACCGAGCCGTTCGTGCACGACGGCGTGACGATGTCCGCCCTGCTCACCGGTGCGACGGTGGTCTGCTTCTCGTTCATCGGCTTCGACGCCGTGACGATGTACACGGAAGAGGCGAAGTCGATCCGGATCATGCCGAAGGCGATCATGCTGACGGTGCTGCTCGGCGGCGCGATCTTCCTGGTGTCCGCGTACTTCGCGCAGCTGCGGTTCCCGACGAACACCCCGTTCGGCGAGTTCACCGACGACCCGCTCCCCCAGATCGGCCTGCTCGTCGGTGGCCCGGTGTTCCAGGCGGTCCTGGTGTCGGCCGGGTTCGTCGCCGCGTTGGCGTCGGGGCTCGCCTCGCACGCGAGCGTCGCCCGCATGCTCATGGTGATGGGTCGGAACAACGTCCTGCCGAAGCGGGTGTTCGGCTACGTCAACCCGCGCACGCACACCCCGGTGTTCAACGTCGTCTTCGTCGGGGCGGTCACACTGCTCGCGATGAGCTTCTCGCTCGACACCATCTCGTCGTACATCAACTTCGGCGCGCTCGTCGCCTTCACCTTCGTCAACGCGAGCGTCATCGTGCACTTCGCCGTCCGGCAGGGCCGCCGCCACACCGCGGGTGACCGGTGGAAGTACATCGTCCTGCCCGGCCTCGCGATGGTCCTGACGGGGGTGCTCTGGTCGCAGCTCCACGCCGACGCACTGATCGCAGGAGGAGTGTGGGCGGCGATCGGCTTCGCCTACCTGCTCGTCATCACGAAGGGCTTCCGGGTGCTGCCGAAGAGCTTCGACGAGAACCAGCCGGTCACCGGCGTCAACAAGCAGCTGACCGACCAGGCCTGACCCACCACGAGAGGACGCCATGTACGCCGTCACCGACCCCACCACGGGCACGACCCTCGAGACGTTCCCGACCATCACCGACGACGAGCTGCGCGCCGCCGTCACCACCGCCCACCACACCCATGGCGAGTGGGGCCGCACCAGCACCGTCGCCGACCGCGCGGCCCTGCTCCACCGCGTCGCGGACCTGTACCGGGAGCGCCACGCCGACCTCGCCGCCACGATCGTGCGCGAGATGGCGAAGCCGATCGACCAGGCCGAGGGCGAGGTGGACTTCTGCGCCGACATCTACGACTACTACGCCGACCACGCCGAAGAGTTCCTCGCCGACCAGCCGATCACCCTGGCCGACGGCTCCGAGGGCAGCGCCTTCATCCGGAAGTCGTCGATCGGCGTGCTGCTCGGCATCATGCCGTGGAACTTCCCCGCCTACCAGATCGCCCGGTTCGCCGGCCCGAACCTGCTCATCGGCAACACGGTCCTGCTCAAGCACGCACCGCAGTGCCCCGAGTCGGCCCTGGCGATCGAGCGGATCTTCCACGACGCCGGGTTCCCCGAGGGCGCGTACACGAACGTCTTCGCGACGAACGACCAGGCCGCAGACGTCATCGCCGACCCGCGCGTGCAGGGCGTCTCGCTGACCGGGTCCGCCCGCGCCGGTGCCGCCGTCGCCGAGATCGCCGGCCGGAACCTCACGAAGGTCGTGCTCGAGCTCGGTGGGTCGGACCCCTTCATCGTGCTGTCCACCGACGATCTCGACTCGGTCGTCGAGTCCGCCGTCACGACCCGCCTCGAGGGCAACGGGCAGGTCTGCAACGCCCCGAAGCGCTTCCTGGTGGTGGACGACCTGTACGACGACTTCCTGGCGAAGTTCACGACGGCCATGTCCGCGGTCTCGCCGACGGACCCGTCCGTGCCCGGTGCCGAGCTCGGCCCGTTGTCGTCCCCGACCGCCGCGGACCGGCTGCAGGAGCAGCTCGCGTCCGCCGTCGCGCAGGGTGCGACCGTCGTCACCGGTGGTGACCGCCAGGGCAACGCCTTCGTGCCGACGATCCTCACCGACGTCACGCCGGACAACGACGCGTACCGCGAGGAGTTCTTCGGCCCCGTCGCCGCCGTGTACCGCGTCGCCGACGAGGACGCCGCCGTCGCACTCGCCAACGACACCCCGTACGGCCTCGGCTCGTACCTGTTCACGACCGACTCCGACCAGGCACTCCGCGTCGCGGACCGGCTCGAGGCCGGCATGGTCTACGTCAACATCGTCGGCGCGGACAGCCCCGAACTGCCGTTCGGCGGCGTCAAGGGCAGCGGCTTCGGCCGCGAGCTCGGCCCCCTGGGGGCCGACGAGTTCGTCAACAAGAAGCTGATCCGCATCGGCTGACGGACGCTCTGGACCCGGCTCCACGTCGGACGGGAGGCACGGTGCCAGCTGGCACCGTGCCTCCCGTCTGCTCGTCGGTCGCCGCTACTGCTGCGGGTCGGCGGGCTCGCCGCCGGAGTCCGTGTCGCTGTCCTGCGCGGGGTCCTTCGTCGCGTCGCCCGTGGGCGACCCGTCCGGCAGGTCCTCGGTGCACTGCGCTTCGGCCTCGCTGGGGTCGCTGGATCCGTTCGCCGTCGTGTCGCTCATGGCCCGGACGCTACGCGCGGTCGGCGCTGCACCCGTTCAGACGGACGAGGCGGCAGCGCCCGAGCCGGCGGCGACCGGGGTCACGGCCAGGATCTCGTCGGCGACCTCACGCCCGATCCGCACCGCACCGTCGACGTGCTGGTACCCCTGCCCGGCCAGGTCGCTCGACGCGAACCGGATCGGACCGACGGCTGCACGCTGGTCGGCGCCGTAGCGGACGAGCCCGCCCAGGTCGAAGCTCGCCGCGTAGGCGCCGCGGGTCCACTCCTCGGTGCCCCAGTCGCTCTCGTAGTACACGACCGGGCGCAGGGCCTCGTCGCCGTAGTAGTGCGCGAGCGATGCGAGCACCCGGGCCTTCCGTTGCTCGACCGACAGCGCGAACAGGTCGTCCGCGTGCTGGTCGGAGACGAACCCGACGAGCGTGCCCTGCTCCGAGCCGTGCTCGGTGTTGTCGTACGCCTCGTGCACGACCTCGTACGGGCTGAACGCGGTGCCGGAGAGCCCGGCGCCGCGCCAGAACGGCCGGTCGTAGACGGCGTGCACCTTGATGACGAAGCCCATCGACAGGTGCTGGTGCAGCTGGTGCTGGCGACGGGGCAGCGAGGGCTCGTACGAGATCCGCGAGTACAGGGGCGGCGGCACGGCGACGAGCGCCTGCCGGGCGTGGACCTCGAGACCGCCGTCGGCGAGCGCGACGACCCCGTCGTCGGTCCAGCGCAGGGTGCGCACCGGCGCGTCGAGGTGCACGGCGTCACCGAGGCGCTCCGCGAGGCGTTCCGACACCTGCTGCATGCCGCCGACGACGCGCTTGTCCAGGATGAAGTCGGCGTCGACCAGGTTCGTGAAGCTCCCGGCAGAGGCAGCCATCAGCAGGGCCTGCAGTGCCGAGAACGCGTGTGCCGGCTTCGTGAGCATGGCGCCCGCGATGAACAGTTCGACGTTGTCGGTGGCGACGCGGTCCGGGCTGAGCGCGTGCAGCCAGGCACGGAAGGAGACCTCGTCGAGTGCGGCGGCGTCCGGTGTCTCCCAGGGGCGGGCGGGGTCGACCGCCGCGACGTACTCGTCGACGACCGTCACGAGTCGCTCGATCTCGTTCGCCGTCGCCTCGGGCAGCGGGAAGATGTCGCCGGTGTACTCGGTGCGGGTGCCCGCGGCGTCGACGTAGACGCTGGAGCCCTCGCGGTACCGGTCGTACGTGTCGAGTCCGAGTTCGTCGAGGGTCTCGAGCAGCGCGGTCTGGTCGGGCGAGACCCACTGGCCACCGATCTCGAGCGTGACGCCGTCGATGTCGTTGGTCCAGGTGCGGCCGCCCACGCGGTCGCGCGCCTCGAGCACCGTGACGGTCAGTCCCGCGGCGCGCAGGCGGTTCGCGGCGGTCAGGCCGGTGACACCGGCTCCGATGACGACGACGTCGCTCTCGATCATCGTGCTGCTCCTTCGGTGGTGGTGCTCCGGAACGGGTCCGGGGTCAGCGTGTACATGGTCTCGAGGTACTCGGCGATGCCCTCGCCGCCGCCTTCGCGGCCGAGGCCGGACTGCTTCACCCCGCCGAACGGGGCCGACGCGTTCGAGACGACACCGGTGTTGAGTCCGAGCATTCCGGTCTCGAGCCGCTCCATCAGGCGCTGGCCGCGGGCCGGGTCCTCGGTGAACGCGTAGCCGACCAGACCGTACTCGGTGTCGTTGGCGGCGGCCACGGCCTCGTCCTCGGTCCGGAACGTCCGGATCGCCAGGACGGGCCCGAAGATCTCGTCGCGGAGCAGGTCGCTGCCGGGCTGCACGTCGGTCAGGACCGTGGGCGCGTAGAAGGTGCCGGGGCCGTCGACCGGGTGTCCGCCGGTGCGGAGCGTCGCCCCGCGGTCGAGCGCGTCGGTGACCAGGCGGTGCGCCTTGTCGACGGCACGGTCGTCGATGAGCGGTCCGATGGCGACGCCGTCCTCGGTGCCGCGTCCGACGCGCATGGCCTCGACACGTTCGGTGACCCGGCGCGTGAACTCGTCGACGACGTCCTCGTGCACCAGGAACCGGTTCGCGGCGGTGCAGGCCTGCCCGGTGTTGCGGAACTTGGCGGCGAGCGCGCCCTCCACGGCCAGGTCGAGGTCGGCGTCGGCGAACACCAGGAACGGGGCGTTGCCGCCGAGTTCCATGCTCGTCCGGAGCACGTTCTGCGCCGCCTGGGCCAAGAGCGTGCGGCCGACCGGCGTCGAGCCCGTGAACGACAGCTTCCGGAGCCGGGGGTCGGCGATCACCGGCGCGGAGACGTCGGCGGCCCGCGTGGTCTGCACCACGTTGACCACCCCGGCGGGCAGACCGACCTCGCGCAGCAGGTCGACGAAGAGCAGGGTCGTGAGCGGCGTGAGCTCGGCCGGCTTCACGACGACGGTGCACCCGGCGGCGAGCGCCGGTGCGATCTTCCGGGTCGCCATCGCCAGCGGGAAGTTCCACGGCGTGATGAGGAACGCGGGGCCGACGGGCTTGTGGGAGACGGTGGCACGGCCGGTGCCCTCCGGGTTGGTGCCGTACGAGCCGCCGATCCGGACCGCTTCCTCCGAGAACCAGCGGAGGAACTCCCCGCCGTACGCGACCTCGCCGCGGGCCTCGGCGAGCGGCTTGCCCATCTCGAGCGTCATGAGCAGCGCGAACTCCTCGCGGCGTTCCTGCAGCAGGTCGAACGCGCGACGGAGCAGCTCGGCACGGTGCCGCGGCGGTGTGCTCGCCCAGCCCGTCTTGGCTGCTTCCGCGGCGTCGAGGGCTCGGACACCGTCCTCGGGGGTTGCGTCGGCGATGTCGAGCAGCCTCTCGCCGGTGGCGGGGTCGACGACGGCGAAGGTCCGGCCGTCGGCCGACGGCTGCCAGGCGCCGTCGACCAGGAGGCCCGTGGGGACGCGGGCGAGCAGCTCGCGTTCGGCGTCGGTGCGGTCGGCCGCAGGGGCGGCGGTGGTGCCGGTGGTCATGCTGTTGCGAGTCCTTCCAGGACGACGTCGAGTCCCTCGTTGAGCAAGGCGTCGTCGATCGACAGTGGGGGCAGGAACCGGACGACGTTGCCGTACGTGCCGGCGGTCAGCGCGATGACGCCGTGCTCGAACGCGGACCGCACCACCTTCCCGGTCAGTGCTGCGTCCGGCTCGCCGGTGACGGGGTCCACGAGTTCCATCGCGACCATCGCGCCGCGTCCACGGACGTCACCGATCCGCGGGTCGGTCGTCTGCGCGGCACGGAGTCGTCCGAGCAGCACGTCCCCGATCTCGCGGGCTCGGTCGACCAGGCCGTCGTGCTCGAACGCGTCGATCGCGGCGAGGGCGGCGGCGCACGCGATCGGGTTGCCGCCGTAGGTGCCGCCGAGCCCGCCGACGTGCGCGGAGTCCATGATCTCGGCGCGCCCCGTCACGGCGGACAGTGGCAGACCACCGGCCATGCCCTTCGCGGTCGTGACGACGTCCGGCACGATCCCCTCGTGCTCGCTCGCGAACATCGACCCGGTGCGCGCGAAGCCGGTCTGCACCTCGTCGGCGATGAGCACGACGCCGTTCGCCGTGGTCCACTCGGACAGGGCGGCGAGGAACCCGGGCGCGGGGACGACGAAGCCGCCCTCCCCCTGGATCGGCTCGATGAGCAGCGCCGCGGTGTTCGCCGCGCCGACCTGCTTCTCGATCTGGCTGATCGCGCGCTTCGCCGCCTCGGGTCCGGAGAGGCCGTCGTGGAACGGGTAGGACATCGGCACCCGGTAGACCTCGGGCGCGAACGGGCCGAAGCCGTCCTTGTAGGGCTGGTTCTTCGCGGTGAGCGCCATCGTGAGGTTCGTGCGGCCGTGGTACGCGTGGTCGAACACCACGACGGCCTGCCGGCCGGTGTGCTTGCGCGCGATCTTCACGGCGTTCTCGACGGCCTCGGCGCCGGAGTTGAACAGCGCCGTGCGCTTGTCGTGGTCACCGGGGGTCAGCCGGTTGAGCGCCTCGGCGACCGCGACGTACCCGTCGTAGGCGGCGATCGTGAAGCACGTGTGGGTGAAGGCAGCGACCTGCTCGGTGACCGCGGCGACGACGGCGGGGTGCGCGTTGCCGACGCTGGTCACGGCGATCCCGGACCCCAGGTCGACGAACGAGTTGTCGTCCGCGTCCACGACGACCCCGCCACCGGCTGCGACGACGGCGATCGGCACGGCGACCCCGACCCCGGCCGCGACGGCTCCGGCCTTCCGCGCCATGAGCTCGCGTGATCGCGGGCCGGGGACGGCCGTGACGAGCCGTCGTTCCTGGGGCAGCGAGGGGCCGCCGGTGGGCGCACTGATCGAGGGTGCTGCGGTGGAGGACATGCGGCGATGGTAGGAGCCTGCGGTGACCACGGCGGCTGTCCACCGTGTACATCGAGCACCGGTCCGATCGCCCCGGTGGATAAAGTGCTCCCATGCCCGCGACGCTGCGTTCCCTGTTGCACCGTGCCGACCTCCGCCTCCGCCCGCTGACCGACGCGGACACGGGCGCCCTCGACGCCCCGCTGTCGTGGCTGCACAGCTCCGACCTCGAGGACCCGACACCGTTCCTGGCCGACGGGCAGGGACTGCTGACCACGGGCACCCAGTTCGGCGCCGAGGCCGAGGTCCCGGAGGACGTCGCCGGCCCCTACGTCCGCCGACTCGTCGAGCGGGGCGTCGTCGCACTCGGGTTCGGCACCGAGGTCGTCCGCGCCGGCACCCCGGACGCCCTCGTCGCCGCCTGCTCGCAGCACGGACTCCCCTTGTTCGAGGTGCCCTACGAGACCTCGTTCATCGCGGTCGCGCAGGCGAACGCCGAAGCGGTCGCCCGCGACGCGAACGCCCGGAACGCCTGGGCCCTCGCCGCACAGCGGGCGATCTCGCTCGCGGCGATGCGCCCGGACGGGCTCGGGGCGACGATCGCCGAGCTCTCCGGGCAGCTCGACGGCTGGGTCGGGCTCTTCGACGTGTCGGGGCGCCTGGACCGTGGGCACCCGGCGGACGGCGTGCCCGCGCAGGACCTCGAGCTGCTCCGGACCGAGGCACTGCGCCTGCTGCGCGCGGGACAGCGGGCGAGCCTGCCGGTGACGACCGAGCACCACACCGGGTTCACGCTGCAGACCCTCGGCAGCGGGGGCCACCTGAGCGGCGTGCTCGCGATCGCGAACGGCGGTGCGCTCGACCGCGCCGGTCGTGAGGTGGTGACGTCCGTCATCGCCCTCGCCGGACTCGCGCTGCAGCAGAACCGTGAGCTGGCCCGGGCTCGCGGGCTCCTGCGCACCGGCCTGCTCACCATGCTCTCGGTCGGCGATCCGGAGGTGGTCCAGTCGACGTCGCGCGAGGTGTGGGGTCCCCTGCCCGCCGAACCAGTCCGGATCGCGGCCCTCGACGTCGACGACCACGACCTCGACACCGTCGTCGACCTGCTCGAACTGTGGGTGCAGGACCGGCCCGGACAGCTCTTCTTCGCCGTCGACGACGCCCTCTTCCTGTGCGTGAGCGCCGACGACACCGCGATCGTCGAGGAACTGGTCGGGCGCTTCGACCTCCGGGCCGGCCTGTCGGACGGTGCCGCGTACCGGTCGTTCGGCCGCGCTCGCACCGAGGCCGTGCAGGCCCTGGACCGTCGGCGCGAAGGACGACCGGGCACCACCGAGTTCGGCGACCTCGCCCGGGAAGGCGTCCTCGCACACCTGGCCCACGTGGACGTCGACGCCGGCGCCGTCGCCCGCGCGTTCCTCGCTCCCCTGCTCGAACACGACCGGTCGGCGGGCACCGAGCTCACCCGCACCGTCCGCGCCTGGCTCGAGCAGAACTGCGAGTACGACCGCGCCGCCCAGGTGCTCGGCATCCACCGCCACACCGCACGCTCCCGGGTCGAGCACGCCGGCCGACTCCTGGACCGCGACCTCTCCGTCTTCGCGACCCGTGCCGACCTGTGGGCGGCCTTCGTCGTCGAGGGCGCGTGACCCGCGGATACGGTGGGACGATGCCGTCGACACCGGCCCGCCGGCGCCTCAGCCCGGCCGAACGCGGATCCCAGATCGCGGCGGCCGCGGTCGACCTGGCGCGCGCCGAGGGCCTCGCGGCGGTGACGCTCCGCGGGGTCGCCGCCGTGATCGGGGTCGCGCCGTCGCTCGTCGCCCACTACCGCCCGAGCATGGAGGACCTGGTCGGCGAGACGTTCCGCACCGTCGCGGCAGCCGAGGTCGCCGAGGTCCGCGCGATCGTCGGCGCTGCGCCCGACCCCGTCTCCGGCCTCCGCACCCTGCTCGGCTGCATCGCCGATCCCGCGCGCGACGACGTCGCCACCCTCTGGGCCGACGCGTGGAGCATCGGCCGCACGAACGCGGCACTGGCGACCGCGGCACGGGACGTCATGGACGACTGGCAGCTCCTCGCGACCACGGTCGTCGTCGACGGGGTGCGTGCGGGCGTGTTGCGGACCGACGACCCGGACGGCGTGGGACGCCTGCTCTTCGCGCTCGTCGACGCCACCAACGGGTACGCCCTGGTCGACTACCTCGACCGACCGACCCGCGAAGGCCTGGTCCGCACGACGATCGCCCGAGCGGTGGGCCTGGACGAGTCAGCCCTGTCGGGGTGACACCCGCCGCGGTGCCGCTGACCGCAGTGCCACCCACTGCAGCAGCATGATCGTCTTGCCGTCGGCGATCCGGCCGTCCTCCACCATCGCGAGGGCCTCGTCGAGTGCCAGCTCGAGCACCTCGATGTCCTCGCCCTCGTCCTCGACCCCGCCGCCCGCCTCGACCCGGTCCGCCGGTGTGTAGGCACCGACGTAGAAGTGGACACGCTCGGTGACCGAACCGGGGCTCATGAAGACGTCGCCGACGCGCACCAGGGCGCCCAGCCGGATGCCGAGCTCCTCGGCGGCCTCGCGGCGGACGGCGGTCTCCGGGTCGTCCTCGTCGAGCAGCCCCGCCGCCGCCTCGATGAGCATGCCGTCCGGGTGCCCGTTCACGTACGCCGGCCACCGGAACTGCCGCGTGAGCAGGACGGTACGGCGCTCGGCGTCGTACGGCAGCACCGTGGCGCCGTTCCCGCGGTCGTAGGTCTCCCGCTGCTGCCGGTCCCACCGGCCGTCCCGGCGCCGGACGTCGAGCGTGGTGCGACGGAGCACGTGCCAGCCGTCCGACACGACCTCGACGTCCCGCACGACGACGTCGGGGTTGCGGTCGAGGTCACGGCCGACGGCGTCGAGTCCGGTCCGCCCACGGGCATCGGGGACGTCGACACCGGGACGAGGGGCTGCTGCACGATCATCGGTCACCTGGTCACGCTAGCGGGGCGGCTGCTCGCACGACCTGCCCGCCCGGTACCGTGCAGCCATGACCAGGACACCGTTCACCCGTCGCCCGGACCGACCGCAGGTCGTCACCGTGTCGTTCGTGCTCTGGCTCGTCTGGGTCGCGGTCTGCCTGGTGGCGACCGTCCTGCAGTTCGTGGCGGGAACGGGCGGCAACGCCATCGGCACGGTCCTGACGGTGCTCGTCGCCATCGTGGTCTGGGGACTCGTCGGGTGGGCGGTCGTCCGCACGGCCGCCGGGTCGCGGGTTGCACGCATCGTGCTGGTCGTCGTCGCCGCGGCCCGTGCGGTGCTCAGCCTCGCGAGCGGCGAACTTGGACTCCTGACGATCGCGCTGTCGGTCGTCGCCGCGGTCCTCCTCTTCCTGCCCAGCGCGCGCCCGTTCTTCGCACCGAGCGATGCGGGAAGAACCGACCACGGGATCTCCGGACCCGGCGTGTCGGGGTCGAGCCGCGCCTCCTGGCCGGATCCCGACCACGCGACGGACGCCGATCGGACCTGATCCGCCCACCGGCGACGGCCGCCCCGGTACGTCCTGGGGGAACACGAAAGGCCCCGGATTCCTCCGGGGCCTTTCGCTGTTTCGCCTGGTGCGCGAGGGGGGACTTGAACCCCCACGCCGTTTCCAGCACACGGACCTGAACCGTGCGCGTCTACCAATTCCGCCACTCGCGCCAGCCCCAAAACACTACCACGCACAGACTGCCCCCTGCGCCAACCACTACCATGCAGTGGTTGACGACCGACGACTCTGGAGACACATGGGCCTGCTGGACAACTTCGAGCGAGGGCTGGAGCGCGCCGTGAACGGCGCGTTCGCGAAGACCTTCCGCTCCGGTGTGCAGCCGGTCGAGATCTCCAGCGCCCTGCGCCGTGAGCTCGACACGAAGGCCGCCGTGGTGTCGCGAGAGCGCATCCTCGTGCCGAACGAGTTCACCGTGCGCCTCGCACCGCCGGACTTCACGCGCATGAACGACGTCGGTCGTCCGCTCATCGACGAACTCACGCAGATGGCCCACCAGCACGCCGTCGCGCAGAACTACTCGTTCTCCGGACCGGTCACCATCCGGCTGCAGCAGGACGGCACCCTGTCGACCGGCATCCTGCAGATCGACTCCACCACGGTGCAGCGCGATGTCGCCTGGATCGCCGTGCTCGACATCGGCTCGCAGCGCCACCGCCTGCAGCGCGGACGCACCGTGATCGGCCGTGGCAGTGACGCCGACATCACCATCGCGGACACCGGGACGAGCCGGAAGCACGTGGAGGTCCTGTGGGACGGCAAGCACGCCCAGGCCACGGATCTGGGCTCGACGAACGGCTCGAAGCTGAACGGACAGCACTTCCAACAGGCGATCGTGGAGCCGGACTCCACCATCGAGATCGGTCGTACCCGTATGGTGTTCCGGGTGATCCCGGAGAACGACGGAGGTGCTCGATGACCACAGGCCTGACCCTGCTCGTCCTGCGCTTCGCGTTCCTCGCGGTGCTCTGGCTGTTCGTCTTCGTGATCGTCTTCGCCCTGCGCAGTGATCTCTTCGGCCAGCGCGTGCGCACGATCCCCACGGATTCCAAGTCGGCTCCCTCCGGCCCGACGACCCCGACGATCCCCGCAGCGGCGGCGCCGGCAGCGGCCTCGGGCGGCGCGTTCACCGACCTCATCGGGCAACCCACGGCGGCGACGCAGTCGCCCTCGCCGGCAGCGGTGCGCCTCGTGATCACCGAGGGCGCGCGTGAGGGCATGGAGATGCCACTCGGCGGCGGGCCGATCACGATCGGCCGCTCCAGCGAGTCCAACGTCGTGATCCGCGACGACTACACCTCGACCAACCACGCCCGGCTCGACCTGCGCGCCGACGGCTGGCTCCTCACCGACCTCGAGTCCACGAACGGCACCTTCGTCAACGGTCAGAAGGTGAGCGCTCCCCTGATCGTCGCGGAGCGCACGCCGATCACGATCGGGACGACGACGTTCGAGCTGCGGCGGTAACCCGGCATGACCGCTCGCACGTTGAGCGCCGCTGTGTCCCACGTGGGCCGCATCCGCGCGAACAACCAGGACTCCGGCTACGCCGGGGCGCACCTGTTCGCGGTCGCGGACGGCATGGGTGGGCACGCCGGCGGCGACGTCGCCTCGGCGATCGCGATCCGGCGCATCAGGGAGGTGGACCGCGAGTTCCCCTCGGCCCACGACGCCGAGTTCGCGCTGCAGTCGGCCCTGATCGCGGCGAACCAGCTCATCACCGAGACGGTCTTCGAGCACCAGGAACTGACCGGCATGGGCACCACGGTGTCCGCGATGATCCGGGTCGGCGAGCAGATCGCGATCGCGCACATCGGTGACTCGCGCATCTACCGCCACCGCGACGGCGAGCTGCAGCAGATCACGTCGGACCACACCTTCGTGCAGCGCCTGGTCGACAGCGGCCGGATCACCCCGGAGGAAGCCGCGGTCCACCCCCGTCGCTCGGTGCTCATGCGGGTGCTCGGCGACGTCGATGCGGCACCCGAGGTCGACACCGCGATCATGGACATCCAGCCGGGCGACCGCTGGCTGCTGTGCTCCGACGGCCTGTCGTCGTACCTGGCCGAAGAGCGCATCCGGCACGCCCTGGCGTCGAACATGGACGCCAACCAGGTCACGCAGCGTCTGGTCAAGGAGACCCTCGACCACGGCGCCCCCGACAACGTCACCGTCGTCGTCATGGACGTCACCGCGGACGAGGTCGACGACGACGACGACGCGGCCACCACCGTCGGGTCCGCGGCCGCTCCCCTGACCTTCGAGGCGTCGACCGGTCGCAAGCCGATCCGCCTCCCCACGATCCTGCTGCACCCGCTCAAGGTCACCACCGCGCCAGAGGACTCGCACTTCGAGCCCGAGTCCGACCAGTTCTTCGCGGAGCTCATCGCCGAGGACCGCCGACGCCGCATCCGACGTCGGGTCTCGTGGACGGTCGCGCTCGTGGTGGCGGTCGCTGCCCTGGTCGGGGCCGTGTTCCTCGGCTGGCGGATCACCCAGGACCACTACTACGTCGGCACCGACCGCGGGACGGTCGCGATCTACAAGGGCGTCCAGCAGTCGATCGGACCACTGGCGCTGTCGGACGTCTACGAGGACACCGACATCACCGTGTCGATGCTGCCGGACTACACCCGCGAGAACGTCCGCTCGACGATCAACGCGCAGTCGCTCGACGACGCGCGGGACATCGTCGACCGACTGCGGAAGGCTGCCGAGACCGGGCAGGACCAAGCCGGTACCGGCGGTGACGGCGGATCCACCTCGTCACCCTCGCCGTCACCGACCCGGTCGTCGACGCCCTCCCCGTCCCCGACCCGGGGCTCGCGATGAGCAACGCCACCGCCCAGTCGTTCACGCAGGCGATCACGATCAAGCTCCGTGAACCCGCACGTGCTCGGAACCTCGAGCTCGTGCTGCTCGTCATCGCCTGCGGCATCTGCGCCGGCGCGATGGTGCTCGTGCAGCTCGGCACCAAGGGGCGACTGTTCGACACCTCGGTGCTGTGGGTCGGCGGGGGCATCCTCGGGCTCGGGCTCGTGATGCACGTCGTGCTGCGGGTCGTCGCCAAGAACGCCGACCCGTTCGTCCTGCCGATCGCACTCGTCCTGAACGGCATCGGCATCGCGGAGATCTACCGCATCGACGTCCACAACGGCCTGACCGGCTGGGACGCCATCGGTGTGAAGCAGATCGTCTGGACGATGCTCGCGATGGTCCTGGCGATCATCACGCTGCTGCTGGTCCGGAACCACCGGTTCCTGCAGCGCTACCGCTACATCTTCATGTTCCTGACGATCGCGCTGCTGCTGCTGCCGATCCTGCCCGGCATCGGTCAGAACATCGGTGGTGCACGGGTCTGGATCAAGATCGGACCGTTCTCGTTCCAGCCGGGCGAGCTCGCGAAGATCACCATGGCGCTGTTCTTCGCCGGGTACCTCGTCACCGCGCGCGACTCGCTGTCGATCGTCGGCAAGAAGTTCCTCGGCATGACGTTCCCGCGTGCCCGCGACCTCGGCCCGATCCTGGTGATGTGGGGCGCCGCGATGGCGGTCCTCGTCTTCCAGCGCGACCTCGGCACGGCGCTGCTGTACTTCGGCTTGTTCCTCGTGATGATCTACGTCGCGACCGCGCGGATCAGCTGGGTCGTCATCGGTCTGGCGCTGTTCGTCGGTGGTGCCCTCGTCGCGCAGAGCGCCCTCGAGTACGTGCACGGCCGCTTCGAGCAGTGGCTCGACCCGTTCAACCAAGAGGTCTTCAGCCGCGACACCCAGGCGAGCTACCAGCTGGTGCAGGGACTGTTCGGCTTCGCGAACGGCGGCATCACGGGCACCGGCCTCGGCCAGGGGCGCCCGTACATCACGCCCGTCGCCAACGCGGACTACATCATCGCCTCACTCGGCGAGGAGCTCGGCCTGATCGGTGTCTTCGCGATCCTGGCGCTCTTCATCGTGCTGGCCTCGCGCGGCATCCGCGTCGGGTTCATGGCGCAGGACGACTTCGGCAAGCTGCTCGGCGTCGGCTTCGGCTTCGTGATCGCCCTGCAGGTGTTCGTCGTCGTCGGTGGCATCACCCGCGTGATCCCGGTGACCGGCCTCACCACGCCGTTCATGGCCGCGGGTGGTTCCTCGCTCATCGCCAACTGGATCATCGCCGCGATGCTGCTGCGACTCACCGATTCCATCCCAGCCGAACAACGCGTCCAGCAGGGTGCGATCCCCGCCGCGAGCGGGCGGTCCGCGCGCGCGACCAGGAAGGAGCGTCGTCGATGAACCGACAGCTCCGCGGTGTCTCGACCGTCATCGTGCTCATGTTCGTCGCACTCTTCGTGTCGACGACCTCGATCCAGTTCTTCTCGGCGGACACGCTCCGCGCCGACTCCCGCAACTCACGCACCATCTTGGACAGTTACTCGACCAAGCGCGGTGCGATCCTCGTCGACGGCAGCCCGATCGCCGAGTCGACCCCCGTGGACGACCAGTACGAGTACCAGCGCAAGTACACGAACGGCGACCTGTACTCGGCGGTCACCGGGTACTTCACCATCGGCCAGGGCAACACCGGCATCGAGAGCGCGGAGAACACCGTGCTCTCCGGCAACTCCGACGCCTCGTTCTTCCAGAACCTCAACTCGATCCTCACCGGCCAGGACGTCCAGGGCGACAACGTCAACCTGACGATCGACCCCGCCGTGCAGCAGGCCGCGTACGACGCCCTCGGCACGAACAGCGGCGCCGTCGTGGCCATCCAGCCGAAGACCGGCAAGATCCTCGCGATGGTCTCGAAGCCGAGCTACGACCCGAACACCCTCACCTCGCACGACACCGCGAAGGTCAAGGAGCAGTACGACGCCCTGCTCGGCGCCTCGTCGTCCCCGCTGCAGAACCGCGCCATCGGCGGCGACCTCTACACGCCCGGATCCGTCTTCAAGCTCGTCGTGGCATCGGCGGCGCTCGAGGGCGGCAAGTACAACCTCGACTCGACGTTCCCGAACCCGTCGCGCCTGCAGCTCCCCGGTACGAGCTCGTACATCAACAACGCCGAGGGTGGCACGTGCGGCGGCGGCGACAAGGTCAAGCTCCGCACGGCCATCCAGTACTCGTGCAACATCCCGTTCGCCGAGCTCGGACAGAAGCTCGGGTACGACGCGATCAAGAGCATGGCCGACAAGTACGGCTTCGGTGACGCCATCGAGGTCCCGATGTCCGCGACCGCCAGCCAGTACCCCGAGGTCGACTCCACCGCGCAGCTCATGCTCAGCGCGTTCGGCCAGGCGAGCGTCCGGGTGTCCCCGCTGCAGATGGCCATGGTGTCGGCTGGTATCGCGAACGGTGGCAAGGTCATGCAGCCCTCGCTCGTCGACTCGATCACCACGAGCGACCTGAAGACGGTCGAGTCCTTCTCCCCGAGGCAGTACAGTGATCCGCTGTCCTCCTCCGAGTCCGCTGACCTCACCGAGGCCATGCAGAGCGTCGTGAACGCCGGGACCGGAACGAATGCCAAGATCGACGGTGTCGACGTCGCAGGGAAGACGGGCACGGCCGAGGGCGGAACAGGCGATCCCTACACCCTCTGGTTCACCGGGTTCGCGCCCGCGAAGGACCCGGAGGTCGCCGTGGCGGTCGTCGTCGGAGACGGCGGCGGGCTCGGCCAGTCGGGAGTCGGCAACACAGTCGCGGCCCCGGTCGCGAAGAAAGTCATGGAGGCGGTGCTGAACAAATGAGACCCACCAGCGGACTCACCTTCGGTGGGCGGTACCAGCTCTCGTCCCGGGTCGCCATCGGCGGCATGGGAGAGGTGTGGCAGGCCACCGACCTCGTCATCGGCCGAACCGTCGCACTCAAGATCCTCAAGGACGAGTACCTCGGCGACCCCGGGTTCCTCGAGCGCTTCCGCGCCGAGGCCCGCCACGCTGCGCTCGTCAACCACGAGGGCATCGCCAACGTCTTCGACTACGGCGAAGAGGACGGCAGCGCCTACCTCGTGATGGAGCTCGTCCCCGGCGAAGCGCTCTCGACCATGATCGAGCGCGAGCACACGCTGCCGGTCGACAAGGTCCTGGACATCGTCGCGCAGACCGCGAACGCCCTGCAGGCCGCGCACGCGGTCGGTCTCGTGCACCGCGACATCAAGCCCGGCAACCTGCTCATCACGCCGGACGGCCGCGTCAAGATCACCGACTTCGGCATCGCACGCATCGCCGACCAGGTCCCGCTCACCGCGACCGGCCAGGTCATGGGCACCGTGCAGTACCTCTCGCCCGAGCAGGCGAGCGGACACCCGGCGTCGCCGTCGACCGACATCTACTCGCTCGGCATCGTCGCGTACGAAGCCCTGGCGGGTCGTCGTCCCTTCACGGGCGAGTCGCAGGTCGCGATCGCGATGGCGCACATCAACGAGCAGCCGCCGGCGTTGCCCGGGGACATCCCCGAGCCCGTCGCCGCCCTCGTGATCTCGTGCATCGCGAAGAAGCCCGCCGATCGTCCCGCCACCGCCGCCAACCTGGCGCGCGCCGCACAGGCGCTCCGCCGTGGTGACGTCGCAGCGGCCACCGTCGCCGTCCCCGCCATCGCACAGGGCGGCACCGTCGCGTTCAACCCGCCGCAGGGTCAGGGCAGCGACGCTGCCACCGCGCTGCTCGGCACCCAGTCCGGTGCAGCCGCCGGCGGTGCCGGTGGACCCGTCGGACCGCGCTCCCCGGCGACGGACGAGCCCGAGGAACCGAAGAAGAAGCGCGCCTGGATCTGGTGGGTCGTCGGCATCGTCGTGGTGCTCGCCATCGCGGGTGGCTTCGGTGTGTACGCCCTGAACAACCCGGCTGACCCCGACCCGAGCCCGTCGAAGTCCGCCTCGAAGACCTCGCGTCCGTCGCAGACCCCGTCGGAGACCCCGTCCCAGACGCCGGTCGACACCCGAATCACGGTCAACGCCTCGGATTACAACGGCCAGGACGCCCAGGACGTCGCCAATCAGCTTCGAGCTCAAGGCTTTACCGTCAACGTCACGGACGGTGACAACGCGCCTTCCGAGGATCTCGTCGGGACCGTTCAATCCCTCACACCCGAGGGAAGTCTCGAGCCTGGGACGACAATCTCAATCAAGGCGTACAAGGCCATCCCGACGCCAGATGCACCCGCTGCTGCGACGCCCGGAGCGGTGTCCGAGTCAGGGCGTGTGACCTTTACCTGGCCCACGTACGAGAAGTGCCCCACTGGGTACACCAGTAAGACGACGTACGCGTACACGGTGACGAACGGGACGGTGGTCTCGAACGGCAGCAGCGAAGGGTCGACGACCGGAACGGCTGTGACGATCGCCGCCGCCACACCCGGCGCGCCGACCACGTTCACGTACACGGTTGCGTGCTCGTCCGTCGGCGGTGGGTCAGCGGTGTCGAACTCCTCGGAGGCTGCGCAGGTCACCTGGACCGAGCCCACCGAGGAGCCCACGACCGACCCGAACGACGGCATCGACCCGACCGACGCCCCGATGGACGGCAACTGAACGACCCCCGGACGGGGACTGTCGACACCGTTCGGTAACGGTTCGGTCGACCCCTCCCTGACCAGCGTCTCACCAGGTGGTGCTGCCGTACACTAGCCCGGACGGACAGACGGAGGAGTACGTGCCAGAAGGTGTGACCGCGGGGATCACCCTCCTCGCCAACCGTTACGAGATCGGTGATGTCATCGGCCGAGGCGGCATGGCAACCGTGCACCTCGGCAACGACACCCGTCTCGGTCGCAAGGTCGCGGTGAAGCTCCTGAAGCCGAGCCTGGCCAACGACCCGGCGTTCCGCACCCGGTTCCGGCAGGAAGCCCAGGCCGCCGCACGTATGGCGCACCCCACGGTCGTCCGCGTGTACGACGCCGGCGAAGAGACCGTGACCGAGACCTCGGGCGCCGAGGTGCAGGTCCCCTTCATCGTGATGGAGTACGTCGAGGGCCGCCCGCTCTCCGACATCATCGCCGAGGGCGCCGTCGCTCCGGCCGAGGCCGTCCGCATCACCGAGGGCATCCTCACCGCGCTCGAGTACTCCCACCGCGCCGGCGTCGTGCACCGCGACATCAAGCCCGCCAACGTCATGGTCACGCACAGCGGCCAGGTCAAGGTCATGGACTTCGGCATCGCCCGAGCCATCACCGACACCTCCGCCACGGTCGCGCAGACCACGTCGATCCTCGGCACTGCGTCGTACTTCTCGCCGGAGCAGGCCCGTGGCGAGACCGTCGACGCCCGTACGGACATCTACTCCACCGGTGTCGTGCTGTTCGAGCTGCTCACCGGCCGCGCGCCCTTCCTCGGTGACACCCCGGTGGCGGTGGCCTACCAGCACGTCAGCGAGCAGCCCGTCGCCCCGTCGTCGATCACACCAGAGGTGTCCCCGGCACTCGATGCCGTGACCCTGCACGCCCTGGTCAAGGACCGCACGCGCCGCTTCCAGAACGCCGCCGAGTTCCGCTCGGACCTGCAGCAGGCCGCTGCGGGCCGAGTCCCGGCATCCACCAAGAAGATCCAGCAGAACGCGGCGAACGACGCCTCGACGGTGCTGTTCGGGGTCGACCCGCGCACCACGTCGAACCCCGCCGCGGCGTTCCGCGAGCTCGACGACGACACCGCTGAGCACCGCCCGCAGCGCACGCAGAACCGTCCGCCGGTGGCGTGGATCTGGGTCGGCATCCTGCTGACGGTCGCGGTCATCGTCGGGGTCGTGTTCTTCGTCGCGAACCTGCAGCCGGGCAAGCCACCGGTGTCGTCGTCCGTGAGCGTGCCGAACGTCACCGGGTCGACCTTCAGTGCCGCGTCCACCGCCCTCGAGAAGAAGGACCTGACGGCCGTCAAGGTCGAGGAGAACTCCGACTCGGTCGACAAGGGCACGGTCATCCGCACCGACCCGGGCTCCGGCATCAACGTGGGCCGGAAGTCCAGCGTGAACGTGGTCGTCTCCCTCGGCCCCGAGCGGGTCCCGGTCCCCGAGCTGAACGGGCAGTCCCAGGCAGCGGCACAGCAGGCACTGGACGATGCCGGCTTCCGCGTCGGCGCGATCAGTTCCGACTACTCGTCCGACGTGCCAGAGGGCACCGTGATGAGTTCCGACCCCGAGTCCGGTTCGCTCCACACCAAGGGCATCGTGATCAACCTCACGGTGTCCAACGGCAAGGTGCAGCTGCCGAACGTCACGAACCAGCAGTTCTCCGAGGCGAAGGCGTCGCTCGAGCAGCTCGGTCTCACCGTGACGCCGTCGCCGTCGTACTCGTGCACGGGTGGCCTCGTGACGCAGCAGGACACCCCGCAGGGCGATGTCGCCCAGGGCAGTGCCGTCGCCCTGACCTACTGCGCCGCGTCGAGCCAGCCGACCCACGCCCCGTCGTCCGACAACGGGAACGACAAGGGCGACAACGGGGACACCGGTGGAGACAATGGGGACACCGGCGGCGACAACGGCGACGGTCGCTGACCGTCCCGATCAGGAACGACGCCACCGCGGCCGTCGCGCCGACCACACGCACACGCGTGTGGCCTGACGGACCGGTGACGGGCCTCCCGTCGGCACGCTGACGGCCAGGAGGCCCGGCGCACCCCCGCCACGCGTCCGCGGGCCCGCCAGGTCGTCGCGTCCACTGCTCCAAGCACGTCGACACGCGACGCCGTCGAGTGCGCTCTGACGAGTCAGCCGCGGTGCGTCGCGATGAGCGGGCCGAGCCCGTCGGCGCGCTCGGCAGCCCCGGAGAGACCGGTGGTCTCGAGCCAGTTGCCGACCATGCGGTAGCCACCCTCGGTCAGGACCGACTCGGGGTGGAACTGCACCCCGTACAGCGGGTGGGCGCGGTGCTGGACTCCCATGATGACGCCGCCGCCGGTCCGGGCCGTGACGGTGAGCTCGTCGGGCACCGTGCCGTCGACGATTGCGAGGGAGTGGTATCGCGTCGCCGTGAACGGGTGCGGAACGCCCGCGAAGAGCGTGCTGTCGTCGTGGTCGACCTGCGAGGTCTTGCCGTGCATGAGTTCGTCGGCGTGCGTGACCGTGGCGCCGAGGGCTTCTGCGATCGCCTGGTGGCCGAGGCAGACCCCGAGCAGGGGGGTGCCGGACGCGATCGCCGCGTGCACCGTGGGGATCGAGACGCCGGCGTCGGCCGGGGTGCCTGGGCCGGGCGACAGCAGGATGCCGTCGTAGTCGGCGATGCGGTCCGCGATCTCCGACTCGGGGAAGGCGTCGTTGCGCACCACGTCCGTCTCGGCTCCGAGCTGCTGGACGTACCCGTTCAGCGTGTAGACGAAGCTGTCGTAGTTGTCGACGACGAGGATCCTGGTCATGGCGGTTCACCGTACTCGTGGGGGATGTGTGCAGCGGTCTGCGGGCCGATCCACACACGTGGTCACGGTAGGATACCGGCCATGGCCAGTGACAAGGACCGCACCAAGCCCGCCCGGAGGACCCGAGCCGACTCGGTCGACACCGCGGGGGACGCCCCGAACCCGGTGTGGTTCAAGCCGGTCATGTTCGGCTTCATGCTCATCGGCCTCGTCTGGGTGATCGTCTTCTACATCTCGAACGCGACCCTGCCGGTGCCGAGCCTCGGCTCGTGGAACATCCTGGTCGGCTTCGGCATCATGTTCATCGGCTTCCTCATGACCACCCGCTGGCGCTGATCCGCAGCCTCGAGACACTCCGACGCCCGTCGCACCACTTGGTGCGGCGGGCGTTGTCGTTCTCCACAGGACTTGCTGCCGCTGATCCCCGGATCATCGAGGATCCGGGCGGTTCTCCACACTTCTACACACTCTCCACATCGTCATCCACACCCCGACCCCGGAGTTATCCACAGCTGAGTCCACAATGGGGATAATCACACGCGTGTAACTCACCGGTTTCTCCACACCTGTGGATAACTCTGCGGACGCCTTGTGGACGGCGGACTGGAGACCCGTGGCGGCCTGGCACCGTGCCTCCCGTCCGCCGTCCAGTCGCGGGAGCGACGAATGCGCGGCTGGCTGCGCCGTTCCGCCTGCGAAAGCGTCAGATGTCGCCGAAAGGTCGGCGACAGACTGTCGCTTCCGCGGGAGAGTGACCGCACGACGGGCTGGGCGCACGGATGTCTCGGAACGACGAACGCCCCGCCGCTGATGCGACGGGGCGTTCGGTGGACGTGTGTCCGGGTCGGGTCAGCCGATGGTGACCGCGTACCCGACTGCGGTGAGGACGATGCCCACCAAGGCGGTGGCGACGAGCAGGCCGATCTGCAGGGGCCGCTGCCGGATGTTCCGGGTCTTGGCGAACACGAAACCCACCAGGAAGCCGCCGATGATGCCACCGACGTGCGCCTGCCACGAGATGTTCGTCCCCGGGAGGAACCCGACGACCAGGTTGAGGCCCATGATCACGAGGAGCTGCACTGCGTTCTGCCCGAGGCTCCGCTGCAGCACGAAGAACGCCGCGAAGAGCCCGAAGATCGCACCGGACGCCCCGACCACCCAGGTACCGGGAGCGAGGAACGTGACGAGCATCGAACCGAAGACCCCCGTGATGAAGTACAGCGCCACGAATCGCCAGGCACCGAGCATGTTCTCGAGCATCCGGCCGAAGATCCACAACGCCCACATGTTGAACACGATGTGGAGGATGCCCGAGTGGACGAAGAGCACGGTCACGACCCGCCACGGCTCCGTGGGCAGCAAGAACGAGTTGTAGGCGAGCAGGCCGGTGAAGAACCGACCACTCACCTGGTCCAGCAGCCAGATGGCGACCGTGATCGCCACGATGACGACCGTCGCCTTCTGGTCGAGCATCGCGAAGCGCCGTCGCGCGACCGTCAGCCCGCTGGGGGCTCCGGACGCGCGACGGTTCGCTGCGAACTGTGCGCGCTGTTCACGCACGCACTCCGGGCAGTGCACCCCGACTGCCGCCGGCGTCTGGCACTCCGGGCAGATCGTCCGCCCACAGCGCTGGCAGAGCACGAAGCTCTGCCGGTCCGGATGCCGGTAGCAGGTGTTGTTCGGGTTGTACGCCTGGTCGGTCACGTGTGGATCAGACGCCTTCGACGTCGATGCTCTGGATGACCACGTCCTCGACGGGCTTGTCACGGCCGTCGGTGGGGACACCCTCGATGGCGTCGACCACGGCACGCGACTCGTCGTCGGCGACCTCACCGAAGATGGTGTGCTTGCCCTGCAGCCACGGCGTCGCCACCGTGGTGATGAAGAACTGCGAGCCGTTGGTGCCACGCCCGCCCTGGATGCCGGCGTTGGCCATGGCGAAGATGTAGGGGTTCTGGAACGTGAGCTCGGGGGAGATCTCGTCGTCGAAGCGGTAGCCCGGACCGCCGATGCCCTGGCCGAGCGGGTCGCCGCCCTGGATCATGAAGTCCTTGATGATGCGGTGGAAGACGACGCCGTCGTAGAGCTTGTCGGTGGAGACCTTGCCCGTACCCGGGTGGGTCCACTCCTGCTTGCCCGTGGCGAGGTCGACGAAGTTCTTGACGGTCTTCGGTGCGTGGTTGCCGAACAGGTTGACGCGGATGTCGCCCTTGTTGGTGTGGATCGTTGCGACAGCGGTGTGCAGAGACATGTTCCGATTCTCGCATGTACCGGCTGCGTACGGACCGGACCCACAGGTGAGGCTCCGTGACCTGTCAGGGACTCTGGTGGCAGGATGGGGTCACGCCGATCCGATGGAGGTACCAGATGACGACGATCGAGATCCCGCGCAAGCGTCGGAAGCAGATCAAGAAGCTCAAGGGCCAGACCGCCTCGCTCCTCGGAGAGCAGCGCAAGGTCCTCGAGCACGCGAACGCGATCCTGGCGGAAGCCCGGTCGAACGCAGCCGACGCAGCCCGCAAGGACATCGCCCCTCGTGTGCAGAACGCGATCGACAACGGGATCCGTCCCGCGGTCGCGACCGGGGTCCACGCTGCGACGTCCGCAGCACAGAACGCTTCGCACAAGTTCCAGTCCGAGGTCATCCCCGGACTGGTGTCGACCGCTGGCTCCGTGCTGAGCGTCACCGACCTCGCGAAGGACCCCCGGGTCAAGAAGATCGTGAAGAACGCCCAGAAGAAGGGCAAGAAGGCCAAGAAGGCTGCTGTGAAGTACGTTCCGTCACAGCAGAAGAAGGGCATCGGCTTCGGTGGTGTCGCACTCATCATCGTCGGCGTCGTCGCCGTTGCTGGTGCCGCGTACGCCGCGTACCAGACGCTCCGCGCCGACGACGACCTGTGGGTTGCCGACGACGCTGACACGGCGGAGAAGCCTGCCGCCTGACCTCCACGGTTCGTACGAAGGGCCCCGGCACGCCGCCGGGGCCCTTCGTCGTTCCCGGCCTCGGGTCTGCGACGAGGCACCAACTGGCTGGCCGGCCGGCCGGCCGACGCCGAGGTTCCGCGACATGCCGCACGCCAGCCGCCGAGGTTCCACGGCCGTCCCCTGGAGCGCTCGAGATGCCGTGATTTCGGAACCTCGGCGCCGCGAGACCTCGGGGCACCAACACCCGCCCAAGCCCAGCACGCACGACGACGACGACGAACGCACGATGTCGCACAGAGACGGCTATCGCGGAGCGGCCCGTGCCGAAGGCACGAGACCAGCACGGCGGAACGATCCGGCGGAGGAAGGAACGACCGCAGCAGGGTCATCCCGGAGTGGAGTGGAGCCTGGGAGAATCGAACTCCCGACATCCTGCTTGCAAAGCAGGCGCTCTACCAACTGAGCTAAGGCCCCGGGTGCCACCGAGGTGATCGGCGGCGGGATGGAATTGTCGTGTGTTCCGAAGAACTGGTGGGGCTACAAGGACTTGAACCTTGGACCTCTTCGTTATCAGCGAAGCGCTCTAACCGCCTGAGCTATAGCCCCTCAGACCGGATGAAAGCCTACCCCACGGATCTCGCAGAACGAAATCGAGCGGTCGGCTCACCCGGCCCGGGTGTGTCAGTTGTTCGTGAAGCCGACGAGCAAGCCGCCGGTGATGCGGACACTGAGGTTGTAGAGGACGCTCACGATGGCGCCGAGCACGGTGCCGACGACCACGTTGAGGATGCCCACGACGATGGAGAACCCGAGCACCTGGCCCAGTGAGAACTGGTCCATGATCGAGTAACTGTTCTGACCGGTGACGTCCTTCAACAAGGCGTCCACCTGCGTGAACACGCCCGTCTGGTTGAGGATGACCCACACCAGCGCCGTGGCGACCACGATCACGATGCTGCCGGCCAGGGCGATGAGGAAGCTGAGCTTCACCATCGACCAGAAGTCGACGTAGACCAACCGCAGCCGCACTTGGCGGGTGCCGACGGGTCGCTTCGCCTTCTTCTGGAGCTTCTCGGCGACACTACTCATTGCTTGACTGGTCCTCTCCGGCCTCGTCCGCGACGGGCTCGGTGTCGATGGGATCAGTGGAGTCCGGGGCCGCTTCGGAAGGGCTGACCGTCTCCACCGGGCCCGCTGGCTCGATCTCGGCGTCGTCCTGGTCGACCAGGTTCCGCTCGGTGTTCTGGGCCACTGCGATGATCTTGTCGTTCGCCGCGAACCTGGCGAAGACGACACCCATGGTGTCGCGACCCTTGGCAGGGACCTCGGCCACGGCAGACCTTACCACCTTGCCCGATTGCAGCACGACGAGCACTTCGTCGTCCTCACCGACGATGAGAGCACCCACAAGGTCGCCTCGGTCGGTCGCCAACTTCGCCACCTTGATGCCGAGACCACCGCGTCCCTGGATGCGGTACTGGTCGACGGCGGTGCGCTTGGCGTACCCGCCCTCGGTCATCACCCAGACGAAACCGTCGTCCGCCACCACGCGTGCGGCCAGGAGCGAGTCGCCGTCGCGGAAGGACATGCCCTTCACGCCGGAGGTCGACCGACCCATCGGCCGCAGGGTGTCGTTCGTCGCGGTGAAGCGGAGCGACATGCCCTGTCGTGAGACGAGCAGCAGGTCGTCGTGCTCGTCGACGAGCAGCGCCTGGCGGAGCTTGTCCCCGTCGCGCAGGTTGATCGCGATGATGCCACCGGTGCGGTTGGTGTCGTACTCGGTGAGCGCGGTCTTCTTCACCAGCCCGTGCTCGGTCGCGAGGACGAGGTACTGCGCGACCTCGTAGTCACGGATGTCGAGCACCTGCTGGATCTGCTCGTCCGGCTGCATCGCGAGCAGGTTCGCCACGTGCTGGCCCTTGGCGTCGCGGCCGGCTTCCTGCAGCTCGTACGCCTTGGCGCGGTAGACCCGGCCCTGGTCGGTGAGGAACAGCAGCCAGTGGTGCGTCGTCGTGACGAAGAAGTGCTCGACGATGTCGTCCGCGCGGAGCTGGGCGCCACGGACACCACGGCCACCGCGGTGCTGCGAGCGGTACTGGTCGCTGCGCGTGCGCTTGACGTACCCACCGCGGGTGATGGTGACGACCATCTCCTCTTCGGGGATGAGGTCTTCCATCGACATGTCGCCGTCGTAGCCGAGCATGATCTCGGTGCGCCGGTCGTCGCCGAAGCGGTCGACGATCTCCTCGAGCTCGTCGCGGATGATCGTGCGCTGCCGGGTCTCCGACGCCAGGATGTCCTGGAAGTCGGCGATCTTGCGCTCGAGTTCTTCGGCCTCGTCGTGGATCTTCTGGCGCTCGAGGGCGGCCAGTCGACGGAGCTGGAGCTCGAGGATCGCGCGCGCCTGGATCTCGTCGACGGACAGCAGGTCCATCAGGCCGGAGCGGGCCTCTTCGACGTCGGGCGACCGACGGATGAGCGCGATGACCTCGTCGAGGGCGTCGAGCGCTGCGAGGTAGCCGCGCAGGATGTGCGCGCGCTTCTCGGCCTCGCGCAGGCGGAACTGGGTGCGGCGGACGATGACGTCGACCTGGTGCGCGACCCACGCCGAGATGAACCCGTCGAGCGGCAGGGTCCGCGGGACACTGTCGACGATCGCGAGCATGTTCGCGCCGAAGTTCTCCTGCAGCTGCGTGTGCTTGTACAGGTTGTTCAGCACGACCTTGGCCACGGCGTCGCGCTTGAGCACGATCACCAGGCGCTGGCCGGTGCGACCCGAGGTCTCGTCGCGGATGTCCGCGACGCCGGCGAGCTTGCCGTCCTTGACCAGGTCGGCGATCTTGATCGCGAGGTTGTCCGGGTTGACCTGGTACGGCAGCTCGGTGACGACGAGGCAGGTGCGACCCTGGATCTCCTCGACGTTGACGACGGCGCGCATCGTGATCGAACCACGACCGGTGAGGTAGGCGTCCTGGATGCCCTTGGTGCCCA
The DNA here is from genome assembly GCF_004346515.1 of Curtobacterium sp. PhB191. NCBI lineage: Bacteria > Bacillati > Actinomycetota > Actinomycetes > Micrococcales > Microbacteriaceae > Curtobacterium > Curtobacterium sp. PhB191. The sequence continues at coordinate 546,385 of NZ_SMBV01000001.1, read as the reverse complement.
GGATCTGCGCACCGGTCGGGAAGTCCGGCCCCTTGATGCGCTGCATGAGCGCGGCGAGGAGCTCTTCGCGCGTCGCCTCGGGGTTGTCGAGGGCCCACTTCGCGCCCTCGGCCACCTCGCGCAGGTTGTGCGGCGGGATGTTCGTCGCCATGCCGACCGCGATGCCGACCGAGCCGTTGACGAGCAGGTTCGGGAACCGTGCCGGCAGGATCGCGGGTTCCTGGGTCCGACCGTCGTAGTTGTCCTGGAAGTCGACGGTGTCCTCGTCGATGTCCCGGACCATCTCCATGGCGAGCGGCGCCATCTTGGTCTCGGTGTACCGCGGGGCTGCTGCGCCGTCGTTGCCCGGCGAGCCGAAGTTGCCCTGACCGAGTGCGAGCGGGTAGCGCAGCGACCACGGCTGCACCAGACGGACCAGCGCGTCGTAGATCGCCGAGTCGCCGTGCGGGTGGAACTGCCCCATGACGTCGCCGACGACGCGGGAGCACTTCGAGAACGCGCGGTCCGGACGGTAGCCGCCGTCGAACATCGCGTAGATCACGCGGCGGTGCACCGGCTTCAGGCCGTCACGGACCTCGGGCAGCGCACGGCCGACGATGACCGACATCGCGTAGTCGAGGTAGGAACGCTGCATCTCGAGCTGCAGGTCGACCTGCGAGATGCGGTCACCGGAGACGACGATGTCCCCGCTGTCGCCGTGGACGATCTCGGGCTGCTCGTCGGGGGCGTTCTCGTTGTCGTCAGCCATTGGCTTGCGTTACCTTTCTGACGGCCGGGAGGCCGTGGTGACGTTCGTCGCGGTGGACGCGACCACAAGTGGTCCGGACCAGAGCACGCGGCTGGCACCGCGCCTCCAGGCCAGGGTCGAGATGTCGAGTCTGTTCAGATGTCCAAGAAGCGGACGTCCTTGGCGTTCTGCTGGATGAACTGGCGACGTGCGTCGACGTCTTCACCCATCAGCGTCGAGAAGGTGCTGTCCACCGCGGCGGCGTCCTCGAGCGTGACCTGCAGGAGCGTGCGGGTGTCCGGGTTCATCGTGGTGTCCCAGAGCTCCTTGTAGTCCATCTCGCCGAGGCCCTTGTAGCGCTGGATGCCGTTGTCCTTTGGGATCCGCTTGCCGGCGGCGATGCCCGACTGCATCAGGGCGTCGCGCTCCCGGTCGCTGAACACGTACTCGTGCGCCGCGTTCGACCACTTGAGGCGGTACAGCGGCGGCTGCGCGAGGTACACGTAACCGCGCTCGATGAGCGGCCGCATGTAGCGGAACAGCAGGGTCAGCAGCAGCGTGGTGATGTGCTGGCCGTCGACGTCGGCATCGGCCATCAGCACGATCTTGTGGTACCGGGCCTTGTCCGGGTCGAAGTCCTCACCGATGCCGGCGCCGAACGCCGTGATCATCGACTGGATCTCCTGGTTGGCGAGCGCGCGGTCGAGCCGCGCCTTCTCGACGTTCAGGATCTTGCCGCGCAGGGGCAGGATCGCCTGGGTCATCGGGTTGCGGCCCTGCACCGCGGAACCGCCGGCGGAGTCGCCCTCGACCATGAAGATCTCCGACAGGGTCGGGTCCTTCGACTGGCAGTCCTTCAGTTTGCCGGGCATGCCACCCGACTCGAGCAGCCCCTTGCGACGCGTGGTCTCGCGGGCCTTGCGGGCCGCGAGCCGCGCCTGCGACGCCTGGATCGCCTTGCGGACGACGTCGCGGGCCTGGGTCGGGTTGCTCTCGAACCAGTGCGTGAGCTCGGCGCCGACGACGCGCTGCACGAAGCCCTTCGCCTCGGTGTTGCCGAGCTTCGTCTTCGTCTGGCCCTCGAACTGCGGTTCGCCGAGCTTCACGGAGATGACGGCCGTCAACCCTTCACGGATGTCGTCACCCGTCAGGTTGTCGTCCTTCTCCTTGATGATCTTCGTCTCGCGCGCGTACTTGTTCACCAGGTACGTCAGCGCCGCGCGGAAGCCCTCTTCGTGGGTGCCGCCCTCGTGCGTGTTGATCGTGTTCGCGAAGGTGTGGACGCTCTCCTGGTACGAGGTGTTCCACTGCATCGCGACCTCGAGCGCGATCTTGCGCTCGGTGTCCTCGGACTCGAAGCCGATGACGTCCGGGTGGACGAGGTCGGCCTTCTTCTGCGCGTTGATGTACTCGACGTAGTCGGCGAGACCGCGCTCGTACATGAAGGAGTCGTTCCGCGCCTCTTCCCCTTCTTCCGGGGTGCGCTCGTCGCGCAGGTTGATCCGCAGGCCCTTGTTGAGGAAGGCCATCTGCTGGAACCGGGTGCGCAGGGTCTCGTAGTCGAAGACGACGGTCTCGAAGATCTCGGCGTTCGGCCAGAAGGTGATCGTGGTGCCGTGCTCGTCGGACGGTTCGTCCTTGGTCAGCGGTGCGACCGGGACGCCGTCGGTGTAGCTCTGGCGCCAGACGTGGCCCTGCTGTCGGACCTCGACGTCGAGCTCGGAGCTCAGCGCGTTCACGACGGAGGAACCGACACCGTGCAGACCACCGGACACCGCGTACGCGCCGCCGCCGAACTTGCCGCCGGCGTGCAGGACGGTCAGGACGACCTGGACGGTCGAGACGCCTTCGGCCGCGTGGATGCCGACCGGGATGCCACGGCCGTTGTCGACCACGCGGACACCGCCGTCTTCACGGATGGTGACGTCGATGGTGTCGCAGTACCCGGCGAGGGCTTCGTCGACGGAGTTGTCGACGATCTCCTGGACCAGGTGGTGCAGACCGCGGGGCCCCGTCGAACCGATGTACATACCGGGACGCTTGCGGACCGCCTCGAGCCCCTCGAGCACCTGAATCTGGTCTGCTCCGTAGGACGGTTCGCTCTGCGGGGTCTCCGCGTCGAGCGGGTTCTGCGGGTCGTCTTCAGATTCTGATGCCATGTCGAGCGTGCTCCTGCCTGCGCGCGGAACGCCCGCGCACTGCACCTCCCAGTCTACCGCAGAGGCCCCTCTTTCGAGGGCTCATCCGGCCCACAGGCGGGCTTTTTTGGCACCACAGGATGATTTCGTCGGCTCAACCGTAGGTGTCGCGAGGACCGCGCCCCTGGACCGTCCTGGGGCCGCGTTTCCAGGTGGGGACGTCCGGCCCCGAAACCCGGATCGACTCGACCCCGGCTTCCGGGTGCCGCTCGGCGATGGTCGTCGTGACGCTGGCCCGCATGAGACGGAGCTGCGTCGCCCAGGCCGTCGAGTCACACCGGATGACCAGCGCACCGTCGTCGATGGTGACCGGCGTGGAGTGCTTCGCGAGTTCCTCACCGACGACGCTCGGCCAGTCCACGAACAGCTCCGAGCGGGCCAGGGGTTCGGTCCAGCCGAGCTCGTTGGCCAGGGATCCGACCACGTCACCGAGCCCACGGGGTTCGCGGCCACGGCCGTACGGGACGGTGTCGGCGTCGAACTCGCGGGAGCGACGGCGGCGGGCGTCGACCCCGCGCTTCGAGGGGTCACCGAAGACGGCACGGAGGTGCCGGTACAGCCGCGACGGCTCGGTCGGCTTCCACGGGCGGGGCATCAGGCGTCGGCTTCCGGCGGGGTCGCGTCGGTCACGATCGTGCCCGCCTCGATCCGCACCGTGTGCGCGGCCAGCTGCGAGGGGACGTCGCCGAACACCGCGGCCGTGATGAGGACCTGCTCGTAGTCGGCCACGGCGTTCCCGAGGCGTTCGCGCCGGGATTCGTCGAGTTCGGCGAACACGTCGTCGAGGATGATGATCGGGTCACCGAGGTTCGACTCCGCCCGCAGGATCGACGCGCTCGCCAGCTGGATCGCGAGCGCGAACGACCAGGACTCCCCGTGACTGGCGTACCCGCGGGCAGGTAACCCGTTGAGCTGGAACAGGACGTCGTCCCGGTGCGGCCCGACCAGGGTCAACCCGCGGTCGAGTTCGTCACGACGACGCCGCTCGAGGGCAGCCGCGAACGCCTCGGCTGCGGCGGTCACGCTCACCGGCTCGTCGGGGGTGCCGAGGACCGGGTCCGTCGCGGCGGCGGCCTCCGGGTCTCCGCCACGGATCGAGAGCACACCGGCGATCGAGGCATCGTGGTCCTCGCCCGCGACGGTGGCGTACGCCTCGGCGACGAACGGTGCGAGCCGGCGGGTCAGGTGGTCGCGCGCGGCGACGATCTCGGCACCGAGTCCGACGAGGCGGTCGTCCCAGACGTCGAGCGTCGACAGCGCGTTGGCCTTGGCGCCGGTGGCACGGGCCGACTTGAGCAGGGTGTTCCGCTGGCGGAGCGTGCGGTCGTAGTCGGCCAGGACCCCCTGCATCCGCGGCGCGATCTGGCCGAGCAGTTCGTCGAGCATGCGTCGGCGACCGGCCGGTTCGCCACGGACCAGGGCGAGGTCCTCGGGAGCGAAGAGGACGGAGGTGCAGTAGCGCGGGAGTTCACGGGGCTTGATCGCCGACCGGTTCACCTGCGCACGGTTCGCCCCCGTGCGGTTGATCTGCACCTCGGCGAGGATGCTGCGGTCCTCGTGCGCCAGGCGGGCCCGGACGATCGCGGCGTCGCAACCCTGGCGGACGAGCGCTGCATCCGTCGGGACCCGGTGAGAACCGAGCGTCGACAGGTACCCGATCGCCTCGACCAGGTTGGTCTTGCCCTGCCCGTTCCGCCCGACGAACAGGTTCGGCCCGCGTGCGAGGTCGACGTCCGCCTCCCGGTAGTTCCGGAAGTCGGTGAGTTGGAGATGGTCGACGTGCACGCGGGCCGAGTCCGGGTTTCCCCGGGTGGTCCTAGGACTTCTTGACGGCGTGACCGCCGAACTGGTTGCGGAGCGCCGCGACGGCCTTCATCGTCGGGGACGCGCTGCCCTGACGCGAGACGAAGCGCGCGAAGATCGACGCCGACAGCGCCGGCATCGGAACGGCGAGCTCGATGCCCTCTTCCAGCGTCCAGCGGCCCTCGCCCGAGTCCTCGACGTAGCCCTCGAGCTCGTCGAGCTTCGGGTCTTCGTTCAGGGCCAGGACCATGAGGTCGAGCAGCCAGGAACGGACGACCGTCCCGCGCTGCCACCCGGCGAACACGGCGGGGACGTCGGTGATCAGGTCCTTGGCCTCGAGGAGCTCGTAGCCCTCGCCGTAGGCCTGCATGATCGCGTACTCGATGCCGTTGTGGACCATCTTGGCGTAGTGCCCCGCGCCGATCGGACCGGCGTGCGAGAAGCCCTCTTCGCGCGGCCCCTCGGGGCGCAGTGCGTCGAAGACCGGCATGGCGAACTCGACGTCCTTGACGTCACCGCCGACCATGAGGCCGTAGCCGTTGTCCTTGCCCCACACGCCGCCGGAGACACCGGCATCCATGTAGCGGATGCCGCGCGCGCGGAGCTGCTCGGCGTGCGTGGTGTCGTCGAGCCACTTCGAGTTGCCACCGTCGATGACGAGGTCGCCCTCGTTCAGGACACCGGCGAGCTCGGTGATGACGTCGTCGGTGATCTTGCCGTGCGGCACCATCACCCAGACGAGTCGCTGACCCTCGGGCAGGGCGCCCGCCAGGTCTGCGAGGCTCGCGACGTCGGAGACGGCGGGGTTCGCGTCGTAACCGGTGACCTCGATCCCTGCGTTGCGGAGACGGGCACGCATGTTGTTGCCCATGCGACCAAGGCCGACAAGACCGATGTGCATGATTTCCTCTTCTGTTTCGTCGTCGCGCTGAGGCCGCAGCTGGTGCGTCAGCGCAGTGTTCCTGTTGCGCCTATCGCAGCAGCAGGTTGGGCTGCAGCAGGTACCGGTATCCATCGGTCGCGGCAGCCTCTTGCGAAGTCTGGCCGGTGATCAGCACCGGGCCCGGCTTGTTGGGGTTCTCCGTCTTGGTGAAGGAGATGCGGACGAACTCGGAGTGCACCGCGTTCAGTCCGTCGAGGAGGAAGGCGGGCTTCAGCGAGACCACCGTTTCCTCTCCGGTCAGCAACGCACTGATCGACTCTGACGCCTGCGCTTGTTCGGATCCGATCGCCTCGAGCGTGAGCCCGTCGACCGTGAAGGAGAACCGGAGCGCTGCTTCGCGCTCCAGGACGAGTGAGACCCGTCGGACGGCTTCGACCAGCTCAGCGGTGTTGATCACCGCGTGGTCGTTGACGTTCTCGGGGAAGAGCCGGCGGACCGGCGGGTAGTTGCCCTTGATCAGCAGCGAGGTGACGGTCTTGTCGTCGGCGTGGAACGCGATGAGCTCACGGTCGGAGTTGCCGCTGATCGAGACCGAGACGGTGGACGCCGACCCGAAGGTGCGACCGACCTCCTGCAGCGTGCGCGCGGGGACGAGGGCGTGCAGCGGGTCCGAGCCGACGCGGCCGGAGTCCCACGCGATGGTCCGGACGGCCACGCGGTACCGGTCCGTGGCGATGAGCGACAGGTCGTTGTCACCGACCTCGAGCTGGACACCAGTGATGACGGGGGTGACGTCGTCGCGGCTCGCGGCGACGGCAACCTGCGACACGGCCTCGGAGAAGGCATCGCCGGGGATGACACCGGTCTGCGGACCGATCTCGGGCAGCGTCGGGTACTCCTCGACCGGCATGGACAGCAGCGTGAAGTGCGCCGATCCGCAGGAGACCGAGATCTTGGAGTCCTCGGTCGTGAAGGTCACCGGGGCGTTCGGCAGTCGGCTCGCGATGTCGTTCAGCAGGCGACCGCTGACCAGGACCGTGCCCGGGTCGTCGATCTGCGCCGAGATGGACGTCTGCGCCGAGACCTCGTAGTCGAACGACGAGAGCGTCAGACGATCGCCGTCGGCGTGGATCAGGACGCCCGACAGGATCGGGAGGGTCGTGCGCTGTGGGAGGAGTTTCACCGCGAAGGAGACGGCTTCGGAGAAGACGTCCCGGTTGACCTCGAACTTCACAGCTGGAACCCCTGTCGATCGGCTTGGACTGTCCGGCCGCCCCATTCTGGCACAGGCGGACGTGGGCCGGATTTCTTGTCATCCCGCCGTCCACAAGGTTGTCCCGCGGAGATGGATCGTTAACCAGGAGTAATGGTGTTAACGCCTGTGCACACTGTGGATAACCCTGTGCATGCCGCTCGGCCGTAGGGAACTACACCGTTGTGACTTGTGGGCGAGCTGTGGGCGACGTCGGGATGAATGAATCTCATCTATCCACTTCCATCCCCAGTTTCCACAGGAGGCCCCCTCGCTGTGAACAACCGGGCGGCGTGTCCTCCACAGTTATCCACAGGCTATCCACACTGTGAGAACTCCGGCCCATGGAACCGTCTCAGATGGTGGATACGCCCGGAGACGTACCGATCTCAGCGGTAGCGGCGGTCCTGTTTGATGCGGCTCGTGAGCTCGGTGACCTGGTTGTAGATCGACCGCCGCTCCTTCATGAGCTCGGTGATCTTCTTGTTCGCGTACATGACCGTGGTGTGGTCGCGGTTGCCGAACAGCTGCCCGATCTTCGGGAGCGACAGGCTCGTGAGCTCGCGGCACAGGTACATCGCGATCTGTCGCGCGGTGGCGATCGCCTGCGAGCGGGACGAGCCGTACAGGTCGTCGACGGAGAGCTTGAAGTACTCGGCGGTGTGGTTGATGATGTCCGTCGGCGCGACGACGTTGTCCTCGTCGAGGGTGATCAGGTCCTTGAGGACGGTCTGCACCAGGGCCATGTCGACGGCCGTCCGGTTCAGGCTCGCGAACGCCGTGACGCGGATGAGCGTCCCCTCGAGCTCCCGGATGTTGCTCGACACCTTCGAGGCCATGAACTCGAGGATGTCGTCCGGCACCTGCAGGTGGTCGGACTGCGCCTTCTTGCGGAGGATCGCGATGCGCGTCTCGAGCTCGGGCGCCTGGACGTCCGTGATCAGACCCCACTCGAAGCGCGACCGCATGCGGTCCTCGAAGCCGGTGAGGTGCTTCGGTGCGACGTCGGACGTGATGACGACCTGCTTGTTGTGGTCGTGCAGCGTGTTGAACGTGTGGAAGAACGCCTCCTGCGTGGAGTCCTTCCCCTGCAGGAACTGGATGTCGTCGATCAGCAGGATGTCGATGTCGCGGTAGCGCTGCTGGAACTGGTTCGAGCGGTTGTTCGCGATCGAGTTGATGAAGTCGTTGGTGAACTCCTCGCTCGACACGTACCGGACGCGGATCCCCGGGTAGAGGCTCTCGGCGTAGTGCCCGATGGCGTGGAGCAGGTGGGTCTTGCCCAGCCCGGAGTCGCCGTAGATGAAGAGCGGGTTGTAGGCCTTCGCCGGAGCCTCGGCCACCGCGACCGCTGCGGCGTGGGCGAAGCGGTTCGACGAGCCGATGACGAAGTTGTCGAAGTTGTACTTCGGGTTCAGCCGCGACTCCGGCCGGCCGCTCGTGCCCGGGGAGTCGATCTGGCTCGGCACGAAGGGTGCCTCGATGTACTGACGGGGTGCAGCGCTCTGCTCCACCGCTTCCTGCACGGGCTCGGCGTACTCCGGCACGTTCGGGTCGACGCGCGGCTCGGACGCCATGTCCGGGTTCACCGTGATGGCGAAGTTCGCGACCGAGTCGTCACCGATGCGGGCGACGGCCTCGGTGATCGGGATGCGGATCCGCTGCTCGAGCATGCCGCGGGTCAGGTCGTTGGGGACCTCGAGGTACAGGGTGCCGGCGAGGACGCCCTTCGGTTCGACCAGGTTGAGGAACCCGTGGAGCTGCGGCGTGATGCGGGGGTCTTCGCTGAGGATTCCGAGTACGGATGACCAGAGGTCCTCGACGGGGTCGGCCGGCATCGTCATGTCGCGCTCGTCTCCAGGTGTGTGTCGTGCGTTCGGTGCCGGACCGGGGTGCGTCCTGCTGGGTCGGACGTGCCGGAGTGCCGCGGGGTGTGGCGCTCAGCGGACCGTGTCGTGCGCCGGCGGTTCGTCGGGGTCTCGGGGGCTTCGTCGACGCCTCGTACCGCGCGTGTTCCCACAGGGTTGTCCACAGTGTTGTCCACGACCGCCCGGATCCGTCGGACAGGAGTACTTCCCTGTCGTACCGGGGCGCGGGGCCGATCGATGACCCCACTGTAAAGGACCGGGCCGGGTGGCACCGAACGGAAGTTGTCCCCAATGTGGAGAATGGACCGCAGCGGTGTCCTCGACGCCTCCGGCACCGAGGCCGGCCCGATCGGCGTTTGACCTGCTCGCTGCTGTCACGTACCGTTAACCAGTTGACTGCGGCCGATTGGTCGCGCCCATCTGCGTCGTTCGACACCGAGCGATGACACATACATACGTGACGGCTCGCCGCGAGCAGCCGTGTGGAGAGATCATGAGCAAGCGCACCTTCCAGCCGAACAACCGTCGCCGCGCCAAGAAGCACGGCTTCCGCCTCCGCATGCGGACGCGTGCCGGCCGCGCCATCCTGTCGGCGCGTCGCGCCAAGGGCCGCACCGAGCTCTCGGCCTGATCAGGCTCACCGCCTGATCCGGTCCTCGGTCTGACCCCGGCATCGCAGTGTTGGCCAGCGCCAACCGCATCGTCCGCGGGGACGACTACCGGAACGTCGTGCGTCGTGGTCGCAAGAGCGCCACGGCGCACGTCGTCGTGTCCGTGGTCCGTCGCTCGACGGACCCTGCCGGACCGTCGCGGTTCGGGTTCATCGTCGCGAAGACGGTGGGCAACGCCGTGACCCGGAACCTGATCAGGCGGCGGCTCAAGGCGATCGCGCACGGCATCCTCGCCGACTCCCCCGTGGGGTACGACGTGGTGGTGCGCGCACTGCCAGCCGCATCGCAGGCCGGATGGCCTACCCTGCTCGAAGACGTCGTGCGCTCCTTCGCGCGCGGGGTGGAGAAGGCAGCATGAACCGCACCCTGTGGACCCGGCTGGCCTGGGTCGCCGCGTTGCTCCCACGCAACGCGTGCGTCGTCGTGCTCCGCGCCTACCGTGCAGTGATCTCCCCGTTGTACGGCAACGTCTGCCGGTACCACCCGTCGTGCTCCCGGTACGCCCTCGAAGCGATCCAGCAGTACGGCGTCGTCCGCGGATCCGCGATGGGCGCCTGGCGCATCGCTCGCTGCAACCCCTGGGCTGCAGGCGGGATCGACGACGTCACGGAACGTCGTCGCCCGTTCGTCGTCAACCGGTTCGGGTTCGTCCTCGCGCCGATCCCGCAGCAGCCGCACCCCGCGGTCGGAACGGCCCGGCCGGTCCTGCTCCCCCAGCGCACTCGAAAGGCGTAGCCGTCCCCATGGACATCATCGGTACGATCCTCTGGCCGCTCAAATGGGTGGTCTCCGCCATCCTCGTCGGCTTCCACTGGATCTTCGAGAGCATCGGCATGGACCCGGGCGCGGGTATCACCTGGGTCCTCTCCATCATCTTCCTGACCTTCGTGGTCCGCGCCGCGCTGATCCCGATCTTCGTGCGGCAGATCAAGTCGCAGCGCCGCATGCTCGAGGTCGCGCCGCAGCTGAAGAAGATCCAGGACAAGTACAAGGGCAAGAAGGATCAGTTCTCGCGTGAGGCCATGAGCCGCGAGACCATGGCCCTGTACAAGGAGACGGGCACCAACCCGCTGAGCTCCTGCCTGCCGCTGCTGCTGCAGATGCCGATCTTCTTCTCGCTGTACTCGGTGCTGCACGAAGCCCAGATCAACAAGACGGGCATCGGCCTGCTGACGAACGACCTCGCGGCGTCGTTCGGCAACGCGGCCCTGTTCGGTGCTCCCCTGCACGAGACGTTCACCAACGCCTCCGGGTGGGAAGTCCGTGCGATCGCCGGCTTCATGATCGTCGTCATGACCGCGTCGCAGTTCATCACGCAGCTGCAGCTCGTCGCCAAGAACATGTCGCCGGAGACCAAGGCGTCGCCGATGTACCGCCAGCAGAAGATGATGCTGTACATCCTCCCGCTGGTCTTCGTGATCTCGGGTCTGAGCTTCCCCCTCGGCGTCATGTTCTACTGGCTCGCCTCGAACGTCTGGACGATGGCGCAGCAGTACTTCGTCATCCGCAGCATGCCGACGCCCGGTTCCGAGGCGGCCCTGGCACGTGAGGCGCGTCTGGCCAAGAAGGCCCAGCGTCGCGGGATCGCCAACCCGGTCCTCGCCGAGGCTGGTGCCGGTGCTGGCGCCGCCGAGATCGAGGCCGTGCGCGTCACCACCCAGCGTTCGCAGCCGGTCGGCAAGCAGCGCTCGAAGAAGAACGGGAAGAAGTAAGTGACCGAGCAGGACACCGCCGCAGCCGTCGACACCACCGAGGTCCCGGACGAGGACGCCCGTGACGAGGCTGACATCGCTGCGGACTACATCGAGGAACTCCTCGACATCTGCGACCTCGACGGGGACATCGAGATCGAGGAGCGCGCCGGTCGCGTGTACCTGTCGGTCACCGATGACGGAGAGGCGCTCCGCGTCCTCTCCAAGCCGGACACCGTGACCGCGCTGCAGGAACTCACCCGCATCGCCGTCCAGGCCGAGACGGGCGAGTTCAGCCGGCTCATCCTCGACGTGGGCGGCTCCCGTGACGCTCGTGCCGACGAGCTGCAGCGACTGGTCGACACCGCCGTCGAGCGCATCGAAGCCGGATCGTCGTCCGCAGCACTCCCCCCGATGTCGTCGTACGAGCGCAAGCTGGTCCACGACCTCGTCGCTGAGAAGGGCTTCCACTCGGAGTCCGAGGGTGAGGGTCGGGACCGCCACACGGTCGTCACCCGATGACGGACGAGTCGGTGTCCTCGGCCACCGCTCCCACAGCTCCGGACGCTGCTCCGGTGCTCGAGGCCGAGCCTGCGGCTGCGTCCGCGCTCTTCGGCGACCGGATCGAGACGGCTCGGTCGTTCACGAACGAGTTGGCTCGTCGCGGTGAGGAGCTGGGCCTGATCGGCCCGCTCGAACTGCCTCGACTCTGGACACGACACATCCTCAACTCAGCCTTGCTGGCGCCCCTCCTGGAGGCCCGTGGTCGGGTTGCCGACGTCGGCTCGGGTGCGGGATTGCCCGGTCTCGTGCTCGCGATCGCCCGTCCGGACGTGCACTTCACGCTCATCGAGCCGATGGAGCGTCGAGTGGACTGGCTCACCAACGAGGCGAGCCGGCTCGGGCTGTCCAACGTGACGGTGGTCCGCGGCCGCGCCGAGGACGTCTCCGACGACATCGTCGTCGACCAGGTCACGGCCCGCGCGGTCAGTGCGTTGTCGAAGCTCATCCCGATGACGGTTCCACTCGTCCGCTCGGGCGGGCAGCTCATCCTCATGAAGGGTGCGCGCGTCGACGACGAGATCGAGAAGGCACGCAAGGTCATCCTGCGCCAGCACCTGTCGGACGTCGAGGTCCTCGAGCTCGGGGACGGTGTGGTCGCAGAGACCACGCGGGTCTTCCGGGCTACAGTTGACTGACCCTGCGGCTCGGATCGGGACAACTGATCGCGTGCTGCTCCACGTTTCACGTGAAACATCGAACCGGGGAAGAGGCACTCGTTGAGCTCATCGACCGATTACGACGCGTCGACTCCGCTTGCTCGCGAGATCGCCGACCTGAACCGCCGGCGACGTGCGATCGCGACGCAGCAGTTCCCGTTGCCCCCGAAGACGCGGATCATCACCGTGTCGAACCAGAAGGGCGGCGTCGGGAAGACCACGACGACCGTCAACTTGGCCGCCGGCCTCGCCCACGGTGGCGCACGGGTGCTCGTGATCGACCTCGACCCGCAGGGCAACGCGTCGACGGCCCTGGGCGTCGACCACCAGGCTGAAGTCGCGAGCATCTACGACGTCATCGTCGATGAGGCCGCGATGGCCGACACCGTGCAGCGGTCCCCCGAGTCCGACACCCTCTGGTGCGTCCCGGCGACGATCCACCTCGCGGGTGCTGAGATCGAGCTCGTCTCCTTGGTCGCTCGAGAGCAGCGGCTGCGCTCGGCGCTCGATCTGTACCTCCAGTCGCTGGACGAGCCGTACCACTACGTCTTCATCGACTGCCCGCCGTCGCTCGGTCTCCTCACCATCAATGCGTTCGTGGCGGCCCAGGAAGTCCTGATCCCGATCCAGTGCGAGTACTACGCGCTCGAGGGACTCAGCCAGCTGTTGCGCAACATCGAGCTCATCGAGCGGCACCTCAACCCGAACCTCAGGGTCTCGACGATCCTGCTCACCATGTACGACGGTCGGACCAACCTGGCGAACCAGGTGGCGAACGACGTCCGCGAGCACTTCGGTGGTCAAGTGTTGAAGGCGATGATCCCCCGGTCCGTCCGGGTGAGTGAAGCGCCGAGTTACGGACAGAGCGTCGTCGCGTACGACGTGAACTCCACCGGGTCGCTCTCCTACTTGGAAGCGGCCGCCGAGATCGCAGCACGAGGAGCGTAAGACTGATGGCACCCAAGCGAACCGGACTCGGCCGCGGCATCGGCGCGCTCATCCCGACGGCGACGGACCAGCAGGACCGCCCGGTCGACGTGTTCTTCCCGACTGGTGGGTCGCCGGCGTCGGCACCCACCGCGGACGAGCTCGTCGCTGTTCCGGGAGCCCGACTCGCGAACCTCAACCCGCTGGACGTGATCCCGAACGGGCAGCAGCCGCGCAAGGAGTTCCGCGAAGAGGAGTTGCAGGAGCTCGTCCACTCCATCCGTGAGATCGGGGTGCTGCAGCCCATCGTGGTCCGTCCGATCCCCGGGGCTGCGGGGACGGAGCCGCAGTACGAGCTGATCATGGGTGAGCGGCGCCTCCGCGCCACCAAGGAACTCGGGCTCACGACCATCCCGGCGATCGTCAAGGAGACGCCGGACGACGCGATGCTCCGGGATGCCCTGCTCGAGAACCTGCACCGGGCGCAGCTCAACCCGCTCGAAGAGGCTTCGGCGTACCAGCAGCTCCTGGCGGACTTCGGGATCACGCAGGAACAGCTCGGCCAGCGCATCGGTCGCTCGCGTCCGCAGATCACCAACACCATCCGTCTGCTGCGGCTCCCCTCCCCCGTGCAGCGTCGAGTGGCTGCCGGCGTGCTGTCGGCCGGTCACGCCCGCGCGATCCTTGCTGCCCCGGACGCGGAGGCGATGGAGTACCTCGCCGAGAAGATCGTCAACGAGGACCTGTCGGTGCGCGCTGCCGAAGCGATCGCGCAGCAGTTGGCGACGAAGACCCCTCCGAAGACGACGCCGCAGCCCTCCAAGAACCAGGCGCACTTCAACGACCTTGCTGAGCGCATCGGTGACCGGCTGAACACACGGGTCAAGATCGCCGTCGGTGCCCGGAAGAGCTCCGTGACGATCGACTTCGCGAACGGCGACGACCTCAATCGCATTCTGTCGGAGCTGGGGATCAGCGAATTCTCGTCCTGACGGCTTGTCAATGGCGCTGTGCGCCCCGTAGCGGGCCTCGCATGCCCGGCGCGGGTGCCTGGAGCAGCGACGGGTCGTTCGGCCCGACACGGGGCGCGTAGCCGTTCCGCTGGTTCGAGTTCACGAGCAGCGAACGGGAAGCCCGTACGTTTCACGTGGAACACTGCCAGGCTCGCATCATGAGATCCCGCAATCCCGAGCCGCTCTGGCGTGATGTCGTCGGTCAAGAACTCCGCGCTCGTCGCCGCGTCCGCGGGGACACCCTGCAAGATGTCGCCCGTCGCGCAGGGGTGTCGCCGCAGTACTTGTCGGAGATGGAACGGGGGCGGAAGGAGCCTTCGAGCGAGATGTTGGCAGCAGTGGCCGGCGCGCTCGAGAGCTCCTTGCTGGACTTGACGGCGGCGGCAGCAGAACAGCTCCGCGAGCGAGCACGTTCCGCAGGTACTGGTGGCGAACAGCTGCGGAGTAGTTTCCTCCTCGCAGCCTGAGGCGTCCGGGAGCGCCGTCGGTCAGCGTCGAGTGATCACGTGGTCCACGAGCCCGTACTGCTGGGCCTGACGGGCCGTGAAGACCCGATCGTGGTCCGTGTCGGCTCGGAGTTGGTCGACACTCTGGCCGCTGTGCTCGGTGAGCAGGTGCTCGATCTCGGCCCGGATCCGGACGACCTCGTCGGCCTGCAAGATGAGCTCGGGAATGGCCCCCTGCCCTTGCGCCGCGGGTTGGTGGAGCACGACCCGAGCATGCGGCAGGGCCGACCGCTTTCCTTCGGCGCCCGCGGCGAGCAGCACGGCTCCGACACCGATTGCCTGCCCAACGCAGGTGGTCGCGACGGCGGGGCGGATGAACCGCATGGTGTCGTAGACAGCGAGCATGGCACTCGGATCGCCGCCGTCGCAGTTGACGTAGAGCTGCACGTCCGAGTCCGGGTTGTCCGACTCGAGGAAGAGGAGTTGCGCGATGAGGGCATTGGCGACGCCAGCATCGATCGCGGTCCCGATGTAGATGATCCGCTCGGTGAGCAGGTGCGAGTAGACGTCCAAGACCCGGTCGCCGCGAGCGTCCCGCGCGATGACGTTCGGGATCGTGTACGCGCTCATCGGTCTCCCTCCCCTGCGGCAGGCCCGCCGAAGCCTGTCACCGTGGAACGCGGCTGCTGGGGCCGGATCACCGAGAAGTCGTCGACGATCAGGTCGACGAACCCGTAGTCGAGGGCCTCCTCCGCGGAGTACCAGTGGTCGTGCAGCGAGTCCTCGAAGATGCGGTCGACCGTCTGCCCGGTGTCCGCTGCGATGAGTCCGAGCACGGTGTCGCGGGTGTCACGGAGGTGGTCCGCCTGTAGCGCCACGTCCACCGCACTCCCCCCGATCCCTGCGGATCCCTGGTGCATCAGGATCCGGCTGTGCGGCAGCGCTCGTCGCTTGCCAGGGGTACCCGAGGACAGCAGGAACTGCCCCGCGCTGCAAGCGATCCCGAACGCGAGCGTGCTGACGTCGTTGGGGATCACCCGCATGAGGTCCCGGAGTGCGAGCATCGCTGGAACCGATCCTCCGGGCGAATGGATCCAGAGCGCGATGTCGTTCCAGGGGTCCGCCGTCGCGAGCTGTACCAACTGCGTCATCAAGACGGTGCCGTTGTCGTCGTCGAGGGCACCGTCGAGTACGAGCACGCGTTGGTCGAAGAGGGCACGCCGGTACTCGGTCGTGAAGGCTGCGGGGGGTGGTGAATCAGTCATGCGTCCACCGTGCGCCCGCAGATGACCCGAGGCACCCGTTGCTGCTCAGAGCGGATCAGCTCTCAGCAGCAAACCACGAGTGCGACGTTCCACGTGGAACATCGACTCTCACCCACTCCGATGTTCCACGTGGAACGTCGAGCTGAGGATCAGGCGTGGTGGTCGCGGATCGCCTGCTCGGCGAGCTCGGCGTACGTCCACCCGAGATCGAACCCCGATGCGGAGAGTGCCTGCGGCAGCAGGGATGTCTCGGTCAGACCCGGGAGTACGTTGGCTTCGAGGAACCACGGCGTTCCGGCGCCGTCGATGATGAGGTCCACACGGGACAGGTGGCGGAGGCCGAGGGCTGTGTGCGCCGCGACGGCGGCATCGGCTGCAGCGTTCGCGAACTCGTCAGACAGTCGGGCGGGGGTGTAGAACGTCGTCTCCCCCGCGTTGTACCGCGCCTCGAAGCCGTAGATGCCGTTCCGCGGGACGATCTCCACCGCGGAGAGCGCCACCGGGTCGTCGCCCGTGTCGATGATGCCGACTGCGACCTCGGTGCCGCGGATGAGCTGCTCGACCACGACGTCGTCGCAGTACGTGTAGGCCGTGACCATGGCACGCGGGAGGTCGTTGACGTCGTCGACGAGGGTCACTCCCTGCGCGCTGCCGCCGCGTGCCGGCTTCACGGCGAGCGGAACCGGGTGCTCCCCCGCGATGGCCTCGAGGACCCCGACGGCGCCGAGCTCGCGGAACACGTCGTGGGACAGCGTGACGGAGCGAGGGGTGCGGACGCCTGCCCGCGCGACCAGCGCTGACGCCGTGGGCTTGTCCCATGCCAACCGGGCCGACGTGGAACGTGAGCCGACGAACGGGATGTCCACCGCCTCCAGGATGCCCCGCAGGGCCCCGTCTTCACCGGAGGCGCCGTGCAGAGCCGGCCACACGACATCCGGGCGGGACTCGGCGAGAGCCGGCAGCAGCAGCGCGTCGGCGTCGCGGAGATCGACCTGCCAGCCGTACCCGGTCAGCGAGTCGGCGACCCGCCGACCGGAGCGCAGGGAGACGTCACGCTCGTGCGAGATCCCTCCGGCGACGACGACGACGTGACGACGAGTGAGCTCAGCCATGGGGGTCCTCCGGTGTGGAACGACGGTGCTGGTGGGCCACGCACCGCGGAAAAGCGCTGATCAGGAGATGTTCGGCGGCGGAGCGCTGACCGAGGACGTCTCGCGGACGACGCTGTTCGGCCGAGTCGTCGGACCGAACGTCTCGATCAGCTCGAGTTCGTCGTTGACGACGTTGGCGAGCCGCTTCACGCCGACGCGGATCTGCTCGGGGGTCGGGTAGCAGAACGACAGACGGATGTGCCCGCCGCCACGACCGTCGGCGTAGAAGGCCGTCCCCGGCGTGTAGGCGACGAGCTCCTTCACGGCGCGCGGAAGCATGCCCTTCGAGTCGAGGGACTCGGGGAGCGTCAGCCAGACGAAGAAGCCACCGTTCGGCTTCGTCCAGGACAGGTCCGGCAGGAACTCCCCCAGAGCGGACAGCATGGCGTCACGGCGCGCTGCGTAGATGCCCCGGAAGGTGTCGACCTGACCCTTCCAGTCCGCGGCGTCCAGGTAGGCGTTCACGACGTACTGACCGAAGGAGTTCGGGGCGAGGACGGCGGACTCGTTGGCGAGCACGAGCTTCTCGCGGATGGCGTGCGGTGCGAGCGCCCAGCCGACGCGGAAACCGGGTGCGAGGGTCTTGGAGAAGGACCCCAGGTACACGACGCCCTCTTCGTCGATGGAACGGATCGCCTGCGGTGCCGGCTCGTCGAACCAGAGGAGTCCGTAGGGGTTGTCCTCGAGCACCAGGATGTTGTTCGACCGGCAGATGTCGAGCACCTCGATGCGGCGCTCCCGGCTCATGGTGACGCCGGCCGGGTTGTGGAAGTTCGGGATCGTGTAGAGGAACTTGATCCGCTTGCCCTGCGTCCGGAGGTTCGCGATCGCCTCGCGCAGTGCCTCGGGCACCAGCCCGAGCTCGTCGGTCGTCACGTGGACGGTCTCGGCCTGGTACGACCGGAACACACCGATCGCACCGACGTAGGACGGGGACTCGGCGAGGACGACGTCGCCCGGATCGATGAACAGCCGCGTGACGAGGTCGAGCGCGTGCTGCGAGCCCGTCGTCACGACGACGTCCTCGGCACTGGCACGGATGCCCTCGAGGCTCATGACGTCCACGATGTGCTCGCGGAGGGACCGCAGACCCTGTCCGCCGCCGTACTGCAGTGCCATGGCTGCGTGCTCGTTCATCACGCGGTCCAGGGAGCCCGTGACGAGCTCCCTCGGCAGCGCGGAGACGAACGGCATGCCGCCGGCCAGCGAGACCACCTCGGGGCGCGAGGCGACGGCGAACAGGGCTCGGACCTCGGAGGCGCTCAGCCCGGCGGTGCGCTGGGCGTAGGAGTCGTACCAGGGGTCGAGGCTGTTGCCGTTCGTCATACCGTGCTCCGATCAGTGAGACATTCCCGCCACACTACGACATCGACCCCGGAAACCCGGGCTCCGCGGCGGGGGCCGATCCGCAACGGGTGACATGCGAACGCCCCGCCGGCGCCTGCTGAGCAGGACGAGGACGGGGCGTTCGGTGGAGCTGGTGCGACCTACGCGAGGAACTCGGCGAGGTCGGCCTCGAGCGCGGGCTTCGGCTTGGCGCCGATGACGGTCTTGACGACCTCGCCGCCCTTGAAGACCTTCATCGCCGGGATCGACGTGATCTGGTAGTTCATGGCCGACTGGGGGTTGTCGTCCACGTTGAGCTTCACGATCTCGATCTTGCCGGCGTGCTCTTCGGCGATCTGGTCGAGGATCGGCGAGACGGCGCGACACGGGCCGCACCACTCGGCCCAGAAGTCGACGAGGATCGTCTTGTCGGACTTGAGGACCTCGTCCGAGAAGGTGGCGTCGGTGACAGCCTTTGCGTTGGACATGGGTGTCCTTTCGTGAGAAGTCGGTACTGGATGTGGAACCGCGGACGCTCCCCCGGCATTCCGGGGGCCGTAAGGGTCAGGCGGAGATGGTGACCGGCTCGACCGGGGTCTCGCCCGCAGCAGCGTCGGTCAGCGAGTCCTCGAGGTCGGCGAGGTACTTCTCGGCGTCGAGCGCAGCGACGGCACCGGACCCAGCAGCCGTGATGGCCTGGCGGTAGGTGTGGTCGAGCACGTCGCCCGCGACGAAGACCCCGGGGACGCCGACGGCCTTGGACGTGCGGCCCTCGACGGCGATGGTGCCCTCGGGAGCGAGCTCGAGCTGACCGTGCACGAGGTGCACGCGGGGGTCGTTGCCGATCGCGATGAACAGACCGTCGAGGGCGAGTTCGCTCTCGGTGCCGTCCACGGTGTCCTTGAGCGTCACGCCGGTCACGGCGGAGTCACCCTGGATGCCGATGACCTCCTTGTTCCACGCGAACTCGATCTTCGGGTCGTTGTGGGCGCGGTCCTGCATGATCTTCGACGCGCGGAGGGTGTCCTTGCGGTGGATCACGGTGACCTTGTCGGCGAAGCGCGTGAGGAACGTCGCCTCTTCCATCGCGGAGTCGCCACCGCCGACCACGGCGATGTTCTTCTGGCGGAAGAAGAAGCCGTCGCAGGTCGCGCACCACGAGACACCGTGGCCCGAGAGGCGCTCTTCGTCGGCGATGCCGAGGTGGCGGTACGCCGAACCGGTCGCGTAGATGACCGCGAGGGCTTCGTACGTCTCGCCGGAGCCGACGGTGACCTTCTTCACGTCGCCGGTGAGGTCGACGGAGACGGCGTCGTCGTACAGGACCTCAGCGCCGAACTTCTCGGCCTGTTCCTGCATCTTGATCATGAGGTCGGGGCCCTGGATCCCCTCGGGGAAGCCCGGGAAGTTCTCGACCTCGGTCGTCTTGGTGAGTTCCCCGCCCGTCTCGACGCTGGACGCGACGATGAGCGGCTTGAGCTCTGCGCGCGCGGCGTAGATGCCGGCGGTGAACCCGGCCGGACCGGAACCGATGATGATGAGCTGGCGCATGCCTGACTGCCCTTCCGTTGCGTGCTGACCGGGTCAACACATGGTACCGGCGCGGCATTCCGCGACGTCCGGGAAGCGTGCGGTCAGCGACCGAGCTTGCTCTTCACCATGCCGACGGCGTTCTTGATCTCGCCGTTCTTGGCGACGACGAGCGCCCCGAAGTACACGAGGACCATGACGGCGCCGGTCAGGACGATGGTGATGAGTGCCCCGGTGCGGTCCGACATCGCGAACCCGGCCGCGGAGAACGCCCCGAAGAAGTTCACGACCAGCAGGCCGACCACCCCGGCGATCAGCGCGGCGATGACGAACTGCACGTGCGAGCGGGTCACGACCGGTCCTTCGATGCTGCCGAGCTTGCGACGCACCAGGACGAGCGCGACGATCGTCTGCGCGGTGCCGGCGAGCGTCGTGCACGCGGCCACACCGATGCCGATCACGGAGGTCGGGAACGTCGACACCGCGAGGGCACCGATGACGAACAGGACGGACTGGATGCACTGCATCAGGAACGGGGTCCGGTGGTCGTGCATGGCCCAGAACACGCGCTGGATGATGAACAACATGCTGAACAGCACCAGGCCCGGCATGTAGGCGACCAGGACGGCACCGACCTGCAGGGCGCTCTCGAACGTGCCCTCGTAGAGCCGGCCGAACGGCACCGCGACGACGACCAGCGCCACGGACGCGAAGACCGTGAAGAGTCCGACGATGCGCAGGGACAGCGACAGGTTCCGTCGGACTGATGCCAGGTCGCCGCGTGCAGCATCGTGGCTCATCCGGGTGAAGTACGCCGTCGCGATGGAGACCGTGATGATCGAGTGCGGCAGCATGAAGATGAGCCACGCGTTGCCGAGTACCGCGTTGCCGGGTCCGTCGCCCTGACCCTTCCACGCGACCGCGGACTGCACGATGCCGGCGACCTGGGTCACCAGGATCATCGCGAAGAGCCAGCCGGCAGCGGTTCCCGTCGACTTCAGGCCGACGCCGCGCCACCGGAAGTCCGGCCGGAAGGACAGCCCTGCTCGCCGCCAGAACAGCGGGAGGAACGCCGCCTGGGCGAACACACCGAACGAGGCGCTGCCGGCGAGGAGCGCGATCTTCGCCGGCGTCCAATCGTCGAGGGCGCTGCCGCTCGTGCCGTACAGGGCGATGAACACCACGAGCCCGGCGATCGCGATGACGTTGTTGAGCAGCGGTGCCCAGGTGAACGGACCGAACACCTGCTTGGCGTTGAGGACCTCACCGAGCAGCGAGTACATCGCGTAGAACAGGATCTGCGGCAGGCACCAGAACGCGAAGGCGATGGCGAGGTCGGTCGCAGCGGGACTCCGGGTGTCCGAGGACGTCGTGTACAGGCGGACCAGGAGCGGCGCCAGTGCCGTCGCGACGATCGTGATGACGATGAAGACCGACCCGCCGAGCGTCACGATCTTGTTGACGTACGCCTGTCCGCCGTCCGTGCCGTTCTTCATGGCGCGGACGATCTGCGGGATGAGCACGGCCGACAGCAGGCCACCCGCGATGAGCGCGTAGATGTTGTTCGGCAGCTGGTTCGCGACGGCGAACGCGTTCGCCGAGGGGCTCTTGTTCTGCCCGATGGCGTACGCGAGCACGAAGGTCTTCGCGAAGCCGAGGATCCGGCTCACCATCGTCCCCGCCGCGAGCATCGCACTCGCACGCCCCAGGCTTCGCTCCGCGACCGGTTCCGCGTCGACGTCGGGCTGGGGCTGGGTGGCGCTGATGGTCGGCTCCTCGGGGTCGCGGGCGTCCGCGACGCGGCTGGTACGGGCGTCGGACGGGAGGCCCGGCTCGGCCCCGGCACGGGCGATCGCGTCCTGCAGGCGGTCGCCACCAGGAGCCGCGACAGCGGCCGTTCCGGAGCCGGCCACGGCGAACGCGGTGGGCGCCTCGGCGCGGTGATCCGGGCCTCCCGGTCCGGCGACCGATCCCGCGGACGGAGCAGCCGCGCCGGGCGCACCCGGCTGCACGGCGAGCGGGCGGTTGGGGTCGTCGTCGTCCTCGTCGTCGAGTTCGCCGTTGCGACGACGGATGCGCTTCCGGATGCTGCGGAAGATCCCGAAGCCGAAGATCGCGATCAGGGCGACCGCTGCGGCGGCGGTGATGACCGTCTCCCACTGCGCCTGGACGTTGAGTTCGACGGTGGCCGGCTGCGCGATGGCGACGCCGGTCGGGCTCGACAGGGACATCGTCAGCTCGACCTTGCCGTTCGCGACGGACTGCACGGGGACGGTCGCTCGGGTCGAGGAGTCCGGTTGGATCTCGACGACGATGTCGTTGCGGACGATCCGGAGGGCGGAGTTCGACGGCTGGACGGCCAGGTGCACCGTCACCGGGTAGTCCGAGCTGTTGCGGATGGACACCGGCAGCGAGGACCGGTCGCCGAGCAGGGTCAGGCTGCTCGAGTCGACGATCCCGACCTCGGTGGTCTGCTTCGCCCAGGCCGCTGTGCGGACGTCGACCGCGGCCTGGAGCCCGTCGTCGTCCCCGCGCCACGCGTTCGAGGCGATGGCGAGCAGCCGGAGGCGTGCGGGAGCCGTCAGTTCAGCGGGGGTGTCGAGGATGGTGGCGAACGCGGAGAGCCCCTGTTCGCCCTGCACGAGGCGCTTGAGTTGTGCGATGCGGTCGGCCCCGGTGGACGCACTGTTGAGCGTGAGCGACCCCGCCGTGGCGTCCGACGCCGTGGAGAGGTCGGCCGGTGCCACCCAGGCGGTGCTCTCGAGGGCGTCGAGGGTCTGGCTGAGGCGTGTGGAGTCCGAGGGCCAGTCGCGACCGAGGGTCAGCAAGATCGGCCCCGTGGCGGTGCCGTCGCGCGCCGAGGTGGCGAGCGTCGCCGTGAGCTCGGACATCGCCGACGACCAGCTCTGGCGGTCCGGTGCGGTCGCGGCGTCGCGCAGCAGGGACGACATCGACTGGTCCGACACGAGGACGTGGTCGTCGCCGATCTTCTCCGACGCCGAGACCGTGGCGTTCGCGCCGGCGGAGGTGTTCCCGCTCGACACGATGGTGGTGTCCTTGTCGGCCCGCTGCAGTGCCGTGAGGTCGGCCGCGGTCACGGTGCCGTCCGCCGGCCACGCGATGGAGTCCATCGAGTACGGGAAGTCCAGCAGCTGCTCGGTCGTCGGCAGCGTCTCCGCGGTCTCGCCCGAGCCGGCGTCGGTGGTGGCGTCGTCGCTCGGGGACGCGGTGCTGCTCGGGGTCGTCGTCTGCCCGGGCGTCGCGGTCGGGGTCGGTGCGGGGGTCTCGGCGCCGGGGAAGTTCTCGGTCTTCACGGACTGGTCGAGCGAGATCGGGGCGAGGATGCCGTCCGACCCGGCTTGGCGCAGCCCGGTGACGTCGGCGTCGGCGTAGGACAACGCGAAGGTCTCGTTGCGCAGGGACTCGAGGCGCTGGAGCCACGCGGTCGCCGCGGACGGCGCGTTCTCGCCGAGGATCCGGATCGAGGCGATGATGCGGGGGTCGACCGCGACGGCGACGTTGTGGTCCTCGGCGGCGTCGAGCTGCTGGGTGAGGGTGCCGTCCACCGAGGTCGCGGCGGCGAGGACGGCCGCGCTGAGGATGCCGTCCGTGGACTTCGGGACCGTCACCGGCATCGCGACGGAGACGCTGACCGGCACCTGCTCGAAGTCCGGGTACCAGGTGATCGCGGAGCGGGCGACGGCGAAGGTCTCACCGGCCGTGTACTCCGCCGCGATGCGCCGCGCACCGAACGAGGAGTACCCGCCGAGTGCCACGTTGCCCGAGACGATCTCGACCGAGTCGATGGTGACCGATCGGTGCGCCGGGACCTCCGGGATGTCCACGGAGTCCATCGGGGCGCCGAGGTAACCGGTCGTGGTGGTGTCGGCGAGCCAGTCGGCGAGGACGTCCCGCGTGCTCACGGAGCGGAAGATGTCGAACTCCGCGGTGCCGGCGGGCAGCGCGGCGTCGGTGTCGTTCGTGACGGTCACCGAGAGGGTGAGGTCCTGGTCGCGCTGGACGATCCCACGGTGCGCGGGGGCGACCGAGATCGTGGCCTTGCCCGCATCGGCAGCAGCCGGATCGGCGAGGTGGGTCTTGGCCGACGACACCGTCGCAGCATCGGCGTGCGGGGCGCTGACGGGCGCGACGACCAGGCCGAGCGCGACGAGGGTCGACGCGGCTGCGGCGAGCGTGGTGCGGAGGATGTGCATACGGAAGCGGGCCACGGGGTCGGTTCGGGCCGAGCACGAGTGTATGAGGCGTGACCATGAACAGGTCCCGTGCGCGCGGGGTTGTGGAGAACTCGGGGCCTCGATCTGGGAGGATGAGCACCGTCATGCAGTCCGTTGCCCAGGCCGTCGAACGACTCGACGCACTCGCCACCACCGAGCCCGTCGACCTCCTCGCTCGGGCCTTCGCCGACGCCGGACACGAGCTGGCCCTGGTCGGTGGACCCGTGCGGGACGCCTTCCTCGGTCGTCCCGTCACCGACCTCGACTTCACGACGAGTGCGCGTCCGGACGAGATCCTGGCGATCGTGGAGCCGATCGCGAGCACCACGTGGGACGTCGGGCGGCAGTTCGGCACGATCGCCGCTCTGGTCCGCGGCGAACAGGTCGAGATCACCACCTACCGCAGCGACGTGTACGACGGCGAGACCCGCAAGCCCGAGGTCGCGTTCGGCGACACCATCGAGGACGACCTGCTCCGCCGCGACTTCACCGTCAACGCGATGGCGCTCCGGCTGCCCGCTCGGGAGCTCGTCGACGTGCACGGCGGCGTCGAGGACCTGCTGGCCGCACGACTCCGCACCCCGCAGGCCGCCGTGGTGTCGTTCCGCGACGACCCGCTCCGGATGATGCGGGCTGCGCGGTTCACCTCGCAGCTCGGGTTCACCGTCGACGACGACGTCCGTGCCGCCATGCAGGACCTCGTCGACTCCATCGACATCGTGTCCGCCGAGCGGGTGCGCGACGAACTCGTCAAGCTGCTCGGCACGGGCGACCCCGTGCCGGGCATCCGCCTGCTCGTGGACACCGGGCTGGCGCAGCGGTTCCTGCCCGAGCTGCCCGAGATGCAGCTCGAGATCGACGAGCACCACCACCACAAGGACGTCTACGAGCACTCCCTGACCGTGCTCGAACAGGCGATCGGCTACGAGGCCGAGCGGCACGCGGGCGACCCCCCGGACACCGTGCTGCGGCTCGCGGCGCTGCTGCACGACATCGGCAAGCCCGCCACCCGCAAGCTCGAGCCGGGCGGCGCCGTCAGCTTCCACCACCACGACCTGGTCGGCTCGAAGCTCGCGAAGAAGCGGCTCCGGGCCCTGCGCTTCGACAACGACACCATCGCCGCAGTGTCCCGCCTGATCGAGCTGCACCTGCGGTTCTTCGGGTACACCGACGGTGCCTGGACCGACTCGGCCGTCCGGCGCTACGTCCGCGACGCCGGCCCGCAGCTCGAACGGCTGCACGAGCTCACCCGCTCGGACGTCACCACGCGGAACCGTCGCAAGGCCGATCGCCTGGCGTTCGCGTACGACGACCTCGAGGAGCGGATCCGCGTCCTGGCCGACCAAGAGGAGCTGGACTCGATCCGGCCCGACCTGACCGGCGACGACATCATGCGGATCCTCGACATCCCGCCGGGGCGTGCCGTGGGCGAGGCCTACCGCTTCCTGCTCGAGGCGCGGATGGACGACGGGCCGCTCGGCGCCGACGCTGCCGAGGCGCGCCTGCGCGACTGGTGGGCCGCTCGGGACGCGACCGCCTGACGGACGCGACGGTTCTCCACAGACCGGTGGCGCGCCTCCAGGCCGTCGGGTAGTCTGTGCAGGTTGCCCGGCGCGTGTCTGCGTGCCGTGGCACATGCATCAACCCTCCTGCCCCGGGAACTGCCCGGGGCCGCTGAGACCAGAGGAGGTGGGTTCCGCATGCACCAGTACGAACTGATGGCGATCCTCGACCCCGAGATCGATGAGCGCACCGTCGCTCCCAGCCTGGACAAGTTCCTCGCTGTCATCCGCAACGACGGTGGCACCGTCGACAACGTGGACGTCTGGGGCCGTCGCCGGCTCGCTTACGAGATCGCCAAGAAGTCCGAGGGCATCTACGCCGTCGTCGACTTCACGTCCTCGCCCGAGGCCGCCAAGGAGCTCGACCGTCAGCTCGGTCTCTCCGAGGCCGTGCTCCGCACGAAGGTCCTCCGCGCCGAAGAGGGCATCGCGCAGGTCGCCGCCCAGAAGCAGCGCGACGAGGCACGCGCAGCCCGCAAGGCTGCCAACGCCTCCGCAACCGCGACCGCGAGCGCCGAGTAACCCGTGGCCGGCGAAACCGTCATCACGGTGGTGGGCAACCTCACCGCGGACCCCGAGCTGCGGTACACGCAGAACGGGCTCGCAGTGGCGAACTTCACCATCGCCTCCACGCCTCGCACGTTCGACCGTCAGGCGAACGAGTGGAAGGACGGCGACGCGCTGTTCCTCCGGGCGAGTGTGTGGCGGGAGTTCGCCGAGCACGTGGCGGGGTCGCTGACGAAGGGCTCGCGCGTCATCGCGCAGGGTCGTCTGCGTCAGCGTTCCTACCAGGACCGTGAGGGTCAGCAGCGCACGAGCATCGAGCTCGAGGTCGACGAGATCGGCCCGTCGCTCCGGTACGCGACCGCACAGATCACCCGCGCAGCGGGTGGCGGCGGCGGTCGTGGCCAGGTCGGCGGAGGCAACGGCGGCGGTCAGCAGGGCGGCGGCAATGGCGGCTGGAACAACAACGGTGGCGGCAACGCCTCCGCTGGCGGCCAGTCGGACGAGCCGTGGTCCCCGCAGGGTGGCCAGCAGGGCGGCGGCAACGCACAGTCGAACGACGTGTGGAGCACCCCCGGCGGCAACTTCGACGACGAGACCCCGTTCTGATCCTCCTGGTTCCGACGGACACACAACTTTTCTTCTAAGGACAAATCACTATGGCTGGAAAGAGCACCGGCGACCGCCGGAAGCCTCGCGGCAAGGGCGGCAAGAACGCCGCTCCCGCGAAGTCGATCAAGGTCGGCGTCATCGACTACAAGGACGTTGCGACCCTTCGCAAGTTCATCTCGGAGCGTGGAAAGATCCGCGCCCGTCGCATCACCGGCGTCTCCGTCCAGGAGCAGCGCCTCATCGCCCGTGCCGTGAAGAACGCCCGTGAGATGGCGCTCCTCCCCTACGCCGGCTCCGGCCGCTGATCGGAGGTCGACACATGTCGAAGCTCATCCTCACCCACGAGGTCTCCGGCCTCGGTTCCGCTGGTGACGTCGTCGACGTCAAGAACGGCTACGCCCGCAACTACCTCATCCCCCAGGGCTTCGCTGTCGCGTGGTCCAAGGGCGGCGAGAAGCAGGTCGAGTCGATCCGTGCCGCGCGCACCGCGCGTGAGCTCGCCACCATCGAAGAGGCACAGGACCTCAAGATGAAGCTCGAGAACGCGACCATCTCCCTGGCGGTCAAGGCCGGCAAGGACGGTCGTCTGTTCGGCTCCGTCCGTCCGGGCGACGTCGCTGACGCCGTCCAGGCGCAGGGCGTCGGCTCGCTCGACAAGCGCAAGGTCGAGGTCCCCGCGACCATCAAGACCGTCGGTGACCACGAGGCCACCGTGCGTCTGCGCGAGGACATCACTGCCGTGATCTCGCTCAAGGTCGTCGCTGCCAAGTAGCACTGACGTTCCGCTCCACGACGGGCGGGTCTCCTCCGGGAGGCCCGCCCGTCGTTGCGTTGGTGGGGTGTGGGGCGGGGCGCGGGGCGCGGGGCGTGCGGGGTTCACTTGGTGAGCAGAAAAGGTCGGGTCCCGATCCCCCACTCGACATCTTCTGCTCACCATCAACGCACGGTCGTCCAGAACGGCCGGGAGGCCCGGCTCGGCTTGCACGGGCGGGTTCGGCTTGGCTGGCCGGTTACCTCTCAGGCACGGCCCGGCTTGCTGGGAACGGCCCGAGAACACTTCCCACAGGAGGGGTGCTTGTCAAGTCGTTTTACACAGCAGAAACGTGTCAAATCGGAACCTTCAAGGCGTACTTGAACCCCACTTTTCCACACACCGTGTGAACATGAAAACCCCCGGTCAGGTGGTCGAAAGTGTGTTCCCATGGCCATGTTTCCACAGGCTCGTCCACAGTTCTCCACACAGCATTCCGGCGTGTTCCGCAATCCCTCCACAGAGTTATCCACAGGGCCGTTTGTTGGGGATAACTCTGCGGCCGTAGCTTGGCCCAGCGACTCGGGGATGTCAGTCGCTGGGGGTAGAAAGTCGTTGCAGGTGTCGGACCACCGTGTCCAGCCCTGCGTCGTTCAACAGAGGAGAAAGTGTGTCGATCGCGCATCTTGAGCCCGCACCGCAGGAGTACGCGGAGCGCGGCATGGAACGCACCCCGCCGCACGACCTGTTGGCCGAACAGTCGACCATCGGCGGCATGCTCCTGTCGAAGGACGCCGTCGCCGACGTCATCGAGACCGCTCGTGGCGTGGACTTCTACGTCCCGAAGCACGAGGTCATCTTCGACGCAATCCTGTCGCTCTACTCGCACGGCGAGCCCACCGACGTCATCGCGGTCACCGACGAGCTGACCAAGACCGGTCTGCTCTCCCGCGGTGGCGGCGCCGAGTACCTGCACAGCGTGACGAGCATGGTGCCGACCGCGGCCAACGCGGGGTACTACGCCGGGATCGTCGCCGAGAAGGCCGTGCTCCGTCGCCTCGTCGACGCCGGTACCCGCATCGTGCAGATGGGCTACGCCTCCGAAGGCGAGGTCACCGACCTCGTCAACAGCGCGCAGGCCGAGGTCTACAACGTCGCTGGTGGCGTGCAGACCGAGGACTACGTCCCCCTGACCGACGCCATCTCCGCCGCCCTCGACGAGATCGAGGCCGCCAAGGGGCGTGACGGCCAGATGACCGGCGTGCCGACCGGTTTCGCGCAGCTCGACGGCCTGACGAACGGCTTCCACCCCGGCCAGCTCATCATCGTCGCCGCACGACCCGCCCTCGGTAAGTCCACGCTCGCGCTCGACCTGTGCCGCGCCGCGGCGATCAAGCACGACCAGACCGCCGCCTTCTTCTCGCTCGAGATGGGTCGCGCCGAGATCGCCATGCGTCTGCTGTCCGCCGAGACCAGCGTGCCGCTGCAGAACATGCGCAAGGGCACCGTGGACTCCCGCGACTGGACCACCATCGCGCAGACCCGCGGGCGCATCAACGACGCGCCGTTCTTCATCGACGACTCCCCCAACATGACGCTGGTCGAGATCCGCGCCAAGTGCCGTCGACTCAAGCAGCAGCACAACCTCAAGCTCGTCGTCATCGACTACCTGCAGCTGATGACCTCGGGCAAGAAGGTCGAGAGCCGCCAGCAAGAGGTCTCCGAGTTCTCACGTGCCCTGAAGCTGATGGCGAAGGAGCTCCAGGTCCCCGTCATCGCGCTGTCCCAGCTGAACCGTGGTCCCGAGCAGCGTGCCGACAAGAAGCCGGCGATCTCCGACCTGCGTGAGTCCGGCTCGATCGAGCAGGACGCCGACATGGTCATCCTGCTGCACCGCGAGTCGGCGTACGAGAAGGACAACCCGCGCCAGGGTGAGGCCGACCTGATCGTGGCGAAGCACCGTAACGGGCCGACGGACACCATCACCGTGGCGTTCCACGGGATGTTCTCGCGGTTCGTGGACATGCCGCAGTAGGGCGGGTGCCGCCCGCCAGCTGACAAGAGTGCCAGCTAGTGCAAGCAAGGACGGTCTGATGTCTCCTCGCAGCTACAAGATCACCCTCGCCGCCCTCGGCGTGGCCAGCCTCTTGCTCCGCAAGTAGGCGCGTCGCACCACAGAACGACCCTCAGCCGGTGGGCTGAGGGTCGTTCTGTGGTGGACCGGGGTGCTGGGGCGAACCCATCCCACGCTGAGAGTTCACCGCCGACTTGGCCACATGGCCAAGTACGGCGTTACGGTCGGACCATGACCCTCCAGCAAGAGCACCGCAGCGTCGAGGAACGGCGCGAGCAGCTCGTCGACGCCGCGATCGCCGTCCTGCGCGACGGCGGCATCAGCGCCGTGACCACCCGCGCGGTCACCGCCCGCGCCGGTCTGCCGCACGGCGCCTTCCACTACTGCTTCGCATCGAAGGCGCCGCTCTTCCGTGCCGTGCTCGAACGCCAGCTCCGCACGGCCATGGCGGTCGCGTTCGCACCGCCGGTCACGCGGCTCGACCTGGAGGCCCGGATCGCCTCCGGCCTGTCGGCCCACCTCGCGCAGACGCGCGACGACCCAGCGACCGCACTCGCCGTCGTCGAGCTGGTCACCTACTCGCGACGCGACCCCGACCTGCAGGACCTCGCCGCCTGGGAGCAGCACGCGTACCTCGATGCGGTCCGCGAGCAGGTCGACGAGTGGACCGCGGAGGACGGCATCCGCTGGGCAGTGCCGGTCGAGCACGTCGTCCGGCTGCTCATCGCGACGGCCGACGGCATCAGCTCGACGTGGCTCGCCGACCGGGACGACAGGGCCGCACAGGCCACCGTCCGGGTCGCGGCACGGGCGATCGCGGCCCTGGCGGACGGGACCGGCGCATGAGGTGGCTGTTCCTCGGGACTGCGATCGTCGCCGAGGTCACTGGAGCGCTCTCGATGCAGGCTGCCGTCGACCAGCCCGGGTGGTACGCGCTCGTCGCCGTGGGCTACGTCGCCGCGTTCGCGATGCTGATCCTGGTGCTCCGCGCGGGGATGGCGGTCGGGGTCGCCTACGGCATCTGGGGAGCCTCCGGCGTCGCCCTGACCGCCGTGCTCGCGGCCGTGCTGTTCGGGCAGGCACTCACGCTCACCATGGTCGTCGGCATCGTGCTGATCGCTGCCGGCGTGCTGCTGGTCGAGATCGGCTCGCAGCGAGCCCTCGCCGCACGGAAGCGCCAGACGCCAGAGCGCGAGGCGTTCTGATGGCCTGGGTCCTGCTCGCCGTCGCGATCGTCTCCGAGGTCGGTGCCACGATCAGCCTCAAGCTCGCCACCGACGGCAAGAAGCTGTTCTTCGTGCCCGTCGTCCTGGGGTACCTCGTCGCCTTCAGCCTGCTCGCCGTGGCCCTGACGCTCGGCCTGCCGATCGGTGTCGCCTACGGGATCTGGGCCGCGACCGGTGTCGCACTGACGGCGATCCTGGGCCGGGTGCTCTTCCGCGAACCCTTGACGTTGCTCATGCTGGGCGGCATCGCGCTGATCATCGCCGGGGTGTTCCTGGTCGAGCTCGGACACTGACCCCTGCGCTCGGCCGGCTGCACGGCGTAATCAACACGTAACGCTCCGGGGTAGTTGCACGACACGCGTCGTCCATAAGCTCGCCTCCACCGAGGGGCCGCTGGCACTGTCGGCTCCGGACCGGAGGATCGACGTGTACACGCAGACCGAACTCACCGAGGCCATCGCCCGAGCCCGGAGCGGCAGTGGCCAGCGGATCCGCGAACTCCTGCAGTCCTCCCCGCGACGGGCCCACGTGCTCCTGCGGGCGAGCATCCGGCGCGGCGTGCTCGCGGCCGGGCGTCCGGTCGAGGAGCAGAGCCTCACCATGTCGATGATGATGAGCCGGAGCAGCATCCGGTCGGCGCTGTCGATGCTCGGTGCCGAGGGGCTCATCGAACGACGACAGCGCATCGGGACGAGCGTCGTGGCCTCGATCTCCGAGCTGCCGCTGCTGGAACTCCTGCCGATCGGCGGATGGACCCGCGCCGAGGAGGACCCGGACCGGCCCTCCGTGTCCCTCGAACTGACCGAGCTGGAGCGCGCGCCCGTGCTGGCCGACGAGCACATCCGGAGCCGGCTGGAGATCGACGATGAGTACGTGCTCATGCGCGAGGACCTCGTCACCCGCGGTGGCGAACCGCTCGGCGTGCTCGTCGGGTACTACCCGATGGACGCGCCGGACCTGCTCGTCGACGACGACGACCGGGACGCCCGGCTCAACGCGATGCGGCAGGTCGCGTTGTCGCACGTCGAGGCGACCGTGGAGGCGGTGAACTGCGACGAGCGCACCGCCAAGGTCCTGAAGGTCGCGGTCGGTGCCGCGATCCTGGTGCGCGAGACGCTCGTGCGCGGTGCGGACGGTCGCGTCGGCATGCTCGCCTACGGCCACTACCGCGGCGACCGTGTGGCGCTGTGGGCGAAGCACGACGACGTTCCCGCGATGCTCAAGACACCGACGCCTCCGCGCTGAGCAACGCGGTACGAACCAAGACCGCCGACAGCGGCGGAAACGCCCTCGATCGGCTTGCCCATGCGGATCGACGGCGCGCAATCAACCGTTACCGACAGGTCACGGTGCGGAATCAATCGGTCCGTAGCGTCACCTGCACACCGAGGTGACCACCTCGTACCCGCTCAAGGAAGGACCGTCACATGGTGCGGTTCATCGGCTCCCGCGTCGCGCGGATCGTCGTCACGGTCCTCGCGGTGCTCACGTTCGCGTTCGTGCTCGCCCGGCTGACCGGGGACCCGGTCCGGCTCATGCTGCCGGACCAGGCGACGCAGGCCGACGTGGACGCCGCCCGGCACAGCCTCGGGCTCGACCGGCCGCTGCTCGTGCAGTACGTCGACTTCATGGCGGGTGCGTTCCGGGGCGACCTGGGCGACTCGATCCGGCAGGGTCAGTCAGCACTCGGCCTCGTGCTCGAGCGGCTGCCGAACACCGTCGAGCTCGCCCTGACCTCGTTCGTCATCGGGTTCGCGCTCGCGGTGGCCCTGGCGGTCGTCGCCGAGACGACCGGCAGCAAGCGGCTCCGGTCGACGCTGATGTGGCTCGCGACGGTCCGGCAGGCGATCCCGCCGTACCTGTTCGGCATCCTGCTGGTGCTCGTGTTCTCGGTCTCCCTGGGGCTGCTCCCCGCGATCGGCCGCACGAGCTACGCGAGCTTCGTGCTCCCCGTCGCGACGATGGCGACGTTCGAAGTGGCGCTGTACCTGCGGCTGATCTCGTCCTCGTTCGACGAGTCACGGACCCTGGACTACGTCCGGACCGCCCGCGCGAAGGGCGTCCCCCGAGGCCGGATCGTCGCGCGGCACATGCTTCCGAACGCCCTGCTGCCCGTCATCACGATCGCCGGCATCAACCTCGGGGTGCTGATGGGCGGCACGGTCGTGCTCGAGATGGTCTTCAACTGGCCGGGCCTCGGCCGGCTGATCGTGCAGGGCGTGACGGAGCGCGACTACCCGATCGTGCAGGCCGGCGTCGTGCTGATCGCCGTGCTCTTCGTCGGCATCAACTTCATCGTCGACATGCTCTACGCGGTGCTCGACCCGCGAGTGAGGCTCTCATGACCCAGGCAACGAACCGGCTCCGTTCCCGCACCCAGGCAAGGTCCCTCACCGCGGGACTCGTCGGCGCGGCGCCCTCGCTCGTCGTCGCGACCGTCATGCTCGTGATCGTCGCACTCGTCGTGGTGGTGGTGCCGTTCCTGCCCGGCTTCAACCCGTACACGCAGGACCTCGCGAGTGCGCAGCAGACGCCCTTCACGAGTGGTGCCCACCTGATGGGGACGGACGCACTGGGCCGTGACCTGCTCAGCCGGCTGTCCGTGGCGACCCGGACGTCGCTCGTCGTGGCCTTCGGCGCCGTGCTCATCTCGATGGTCCTCGGGCTGGCGATCGGGCTCGTCGCCGGGTGGCGCCGCGGTCGTCTCGACGCGTTCCTGATGGGCGTTGCCGACGTGCAGCTGTCGATCCCGGTCGTCCTGCTCCTCATCGTGCTGGTCGCCGCGCTCGGTTCGAGCACCACCCTGCTGGTGGTGATGCTCGGCCTGACGAACTGGGTCGGCTACGGCCGCGTCTCGCGCTCCATCGCGGTGTCGCTGCGGGAACGCGAGTTCGTCACCGCCGTGACCGCGGCCGGCGGGTCCGGATGGTGGGTCATCAGCCGCCACCTGCTGCCGAACGTGCTCCCGCAGATCGCGATCCTCGCGGCGTTCGAGGTCGGCACCGTGATCACGATCGAGTCGTCCCTGTCCTTCCTCGGCCTCGGCATCCAGCCGCCGACCCCCAGCCTCGGCGGACTCATCGCCGACGGCCAGAACTACCTGCAGACCAACCCAGCGCTCGTCGTCCTGCCCGCCCTGATGATCCTGATGGTCATCGGTGGGGTCCAGTTCGTCTCGCAGGGCCTGTCCGCGCGCCGTTCGCGTCGCTGACCGCTCGTCCCACCCCCGCACCCCTGACCCGGAAGGGACCACCCCCTCATGGCATCACCCCGGATCCACCGACTCCTCGCTGCGGTCGGCCTCACCGGCACCGCAGCACTCGTGCTCACCGGCTGCTCGGGCTTCTCGTCCGCCGACACCGGCAGCGGCTCGACCACCAAGGACACCGTCACCGCCGCCCTGACCGCCGAACCGTCGACCCTCGACCCGGTGTTCGACACGAACCTGCAGTCGCTCAACGTCTTCGAGAACGTCTTCGACCAGCTGACGACCATCGGGGCGGACGGCAGCGTCGAGCCGGGCCTGGCGACCGAGTGGACCCACGACGACGCCCTGACGACGTGGACGTTCACGCTCCGTGACGACGCCGAGTTCTCCGACGGCTCCCCCGTCACCGCCGACGACGTCGTGTACACCTACGAGACGGCGATGAAGGACCCCGAGTCGAACCTCGGCGGCTACATGACCGCGATCGACTCCCTCGAAGCGACCGACGACACCACCGTCGTGTTCCACCTCAACACCGCGTACGCGCCGTTCGACCGCCAGGTCACACTCGTGTCGATCCTGCCGGAGGCGATCTACGCCGAGGGTGCGAAGGCGTTCGGGCAGAAGCCGGTCGGCTCCGGTCCCTACGAGGTGGTGAAGTGGACCCGCGGCGACTCCATCACCCTGAAGCGGAACCCGGACTACTGGGGCAAGCAGGGCACCTACGAGAACGTCGTCTTCCAGTTCGTGCCGGACGAGACCACCCGCGCGAACTCGGTGCAGTCCGGCGACCTGGACATCGCGCTGCTCGGACCGGCCAGCGTCGACACCGCGGAGTCGTCCGACGCGATCGACGTCGTCGACACGAAGTCGAACCGGGTCATCTACACCGGCTTCAACGCGACCGCGAAGTGGCTCGACGACGCCGACTTCCGCAAGGCCGTCAGCCTGGCTGTCGACCGCGACGCGATCTCCGAGAAGCTGATGGCCGGGACCACCGAGCCGGCCAGCCAGCTCGTCGCCTCGGTGACCCAGGGCTACGACGACTCCATCGAGCCGACGGAGCAGGACGTCGCGAAGGCGAAGCAGCTCGTCGAGGCCTCCGGGTACGACGGGTCCGCCATCACGCTGAGCTACCCGACGACGACCCTGCCGCAGATCCAGCAGCTCGCACAGTCGATCCAGCAGTACCTCGAAGCGGTCGGCATCACGGTGGAGCTCGACGGCCAGGAGTTCTCGACGTTCTCGTCGAACTGGTTCTCGAACAAGTTCTCCGGTCTGTACATCTACGCGTTCGCCCCGTCGGTGCTCGACGCCGACCTTCCCCTGACCATGCTCACCAAGTCCGGCGGCCAGGGCTACGCGAAGAACGCAGAGATCGACGCGCTGCTCGAGAAGGAGCTCGCAGAACCCGACGAGGACGCCCGGAACGCCGACCTCGGGCAGGTCTCGGCGATCGTCGACGAGAACACGTACTACGCACCGCTCATCGCCGACACCTACACGTACGGCGTCACCAAGGGGCTCGACTGGACGCCCCGTCCCAACGGCATGATCCTCTTCAACTAGGAGTCGCACGATGACCACCACCATCCCCACCGAGAACACCGCCGTCATCGTCGTCGACATGCAGCGCGCGTTCTTCGACAACGACGACTCGCTCGGCCGCGCCGGCATCGACGTCACCCCGCTGCGGCACGCGATCCCCGGCACCGTCGCCCTCGTCGACGCCGCACGTGCTGCCGGCGTGCCGGTGATCTTCACCCGCTACGTCTACAGCCCTGGCATGGTCGACTTCGGTGTCACGAAGGGTGCGAAGGCAACCGACCGGATCGCCGCGAACTCGCTCGGGTACGGCACCGACGAGATCGAGCTCATCCCCGAGCTCGGAGCCCGACCCGACGAGGTCGTGATCGACAAGTCCCGCCCGAGTGCGTTCTACGGCACCCGGCTCGAACCCGTCCTGACCGGCATGGGTGTCCGCAACCTCGTGGTCTGCGGTGTGACGACGAACATCTGCGTCGAGACCACCGTCCGCGACGCGGGACAGCGTGACTACGCCACGTACGTCGTGCGGGACGCGGTCGCCGAGTTCACGCCGGAGCGCAACCACTTCGCCCTGTTCGGCATGGGCTGGTCGTTCGGCGAGGTCGTCGAGCTCGCCGACGTCGAGACCTCGTGGGGCGGCACACCGTCCTTCGCAGGCACGCCCCAGCCGCGTGTGGAGACCCCGCTCCCCACCGTCGCGGTCTAGTCACCACCCCAGCGCGGGCCGGCCGCAACGGCCGGCCCGCGCCCCTCTCCTCGCACGCTCCGCTCCTGTCCCGAAGGCAGCCCCCATGACGCAGCAGCCGCTCCTGTCCGTCCGCGACCTGGCCGTGACGTTCACGACCCCGTCCGGTGAGTTCGAGGCGATCCGCCGGGTGTCGTTCGACCTCGCCGCCGGGGAGACCCTGGCGATCGTCGGCGAGTCCGGCTCCGGCAAGTCGACGACGGCGGCCAGCGTGAACCGCCTGCTCGCCGAGAACGGCCGGATCTCGGACGGCAGCATCACCTTCGACGGGGTGTCGATCCACGATGCCCCCGAGCGCACGATGGTCGGTATCCGGGGCAAGGGCGTCGGCCTGGTGCCACAGGACCCGATGTCGAACCTCGACCCGATCCACCGTGTCGGCACGCAGATCCGCGAGGCACTCGAGGTGCACGGCATCGCCAAGGGCGCGGCGGCACGGACCCGTGTCGTCGAGCTGCTCGAGATGGTCGGGATCCCCGAGCCGGAGCGCCGTGCACGCCAGTACCCCCACGAGCTCTCCGGCGGCATGCGGCAGCGGGTGCTCATCGCGATGGGGCTCGCCTGTCGTCCCAAGCTCCTCATCGCCGACGAGCCGACGAGTGCCCTCGACGTCACCGTGCAGCGGACCATCCTCGACGAGCTCGACCGGCTGACCAGTGAACTCGGCACCGCCGTGCTCCTGATCACCCACGACCTGCCGCTCGCCGCCGAACGTGCCGACACGATCCTCGTCATGTACCGCGGGGACGTCGTCGAGCAGGGCCGCGCCGCCGGGATCCTGGCGCGTCCGCAGCACGAGTACACGCAGCGGCTCCTCGCGGCCGCCCCGGACTTCGGATCCGTCCGCCTCGTCGGGGACGGCCCTGCGACGACGGTTCACCGTCCGACCGGCCCCGACCTCGCGGTGGCGGCGGCCGAACCGCTCGTCCGGCTCACCGACGTCCGCAAGGAGTACCCGATCCGCTCGAGCGGCTGGCGGCGGCAGGACCCCTTCGTCGCAGTGACCGGCTCGACCTTCGACATCGCACGCGGTGAGACGGTCGCGGTCGTGGGCGGCTCGGGGTCCGGCAAGTCCACGACGGCGAAGATGGTCCTCGCGCTCGAGCACCAGACGAGCGGCTCGATCACCTTCGACGGCGCCGAGCTCTCCGGGCTGCGCGGCGGCGACCTGATGCGGTTCCGCAGTCGCGTGCAGCCGGTGTTCCAGAACCCGTACGGCTCGCTCGACGCCCGCTGGACCGTCCGTCGGAGCATCGAGGAACCGATGGTGCTGCACGACATCGGCGACGCCGCAACGCGGAAGGCCCGCGCCCTCGACCTGCTCGACCGGGTCGCTCTGCCGGCGGCGACCGCGGACAAGCTGCCGAACGAGATGTCCGGCGGGCAGCTCCAGCGCGTCGCCATCGCCCGCGCCCTCGCACTCCAGACCGACCTGGTCGTCCTCGACGAGGCCGTCTCCGCGCTCGACGTCGTGGTGCAGGAGCAGATCCTCGAGCTCCTCGTCGAGCTGCAGCAGGAACTCGGTCTGGCGTACCTGTTCATCAGCCACGACCTCGCCGTCGTCCGGATGGTGTCGCACCGCGTGCACGTCATGGACCACGGGCAGATCGTCGAGTCCGGCACCCCCGACCAGATCTTCGGTGCCCCGCAGCACGAGTACACCCGGACGCTCCTCCGGGCGATCCCCGGAGCCCGCGTGCTGGACGACGACCGCGCGGCCTGAGCCGGGCCCTGCGACCGGCTGCCCCGGGAGGCGCGCCGACCCACCGGACCTGCACCGAGCCTCCCGTCAGATCTCGACCCACGAACGCGCGCCAGGAGGCCACCGCATGTACCTCGACACCTCGTCCGAACACGTCGACTTCATCTGGATGATCAAGAACGCGGTCGTGCCGCGGCCGATCGCCTGGATCGGTTCGGTCTCGCTCGCCGGCGGGTACAACCTGGCCCCGTACAGCTACTTCCAGCTCGTCACGATGGACCCACCGATGCTCATGGTGTCCTTCACCGGCAGCAAGGACACGCTCGACAACATCCGGCACACCGGCGACTTCGTTGTCAACCTGGTCACGGAGGGCTTCGAGGCCGACCAGACGGACACGGCCGCGCTGTTCGACGCCGACGTCGACGAAGCGGCCCTGCTCGGACTCGACACCACCCCGAGCACCGTCGTCACGCCGCCACGCCTGGCGGGTGCCAAGGTCGCCCTGGAGTGTCGTGCGACCGAGGAGAAGGAGATGCCCGGCGCGACGCTCGTCTTCGCCGAGGTGGTCGGTGTGCACACCGACGACGGGGTCCTCGACGACCGTGGGCGCATCGACATCGAGCGCTACCGCCCCGTCGGCCGCCTCGGCGGCGCGCTCTACACGACCATCACGTCGGCCTACCGGATCCCGGTGCCGTCCGCCGACGCCGTGCTCGCCGGCCACCGCTCCGGCGTATTGGCGGGCGCGGTGGCGGACCGGACCACCGGCACGCCCGAACCGCAGGCGGAAATCTCCACGTCCGCCTGAAACCCCCGATCAGCGGGTGGTCCGAGCGATCGGGTGCACGCGTAATCGAATCCTCACGGTGGCGCAGCCGCGGCGAAATCGCGCACTGATCGACTGGTCGCACCACCACCTCAGTCCCCCTCTGGAGCACGAATGGCAGCCGAACCCTTCCACCTCGCGTGGTTCACCCCGTTCAAGACGCCCGCGTGGAAGTCCCCTTGGGCGGCCGACACCCCGCTCACCTGGCTCAACGGCGAGTACTACATGGACATGGCCCGCTCGCTCGAGCGCGCCGGCTTCGACTTCATGATGTTCGAGGACTCCACGCTCGTCAGTGACACCTACGGCGGCAGCACCGAGAACGACCTGAAGCACGGGCTGCACTCCCCCAAGGGTGACCCGGTGCCGCTGCTGCCGATGCTGGCGCAGGTCACCCAGCACATGGGCTTCATCGCCACGATGTCGACCTCGTTCTACCCGCCGTTCCTCGTCGCACGGGTGATGGCGACGATGGACCACCTGACCAAGGGGCGCGTCGGCTGGAACGTCGTGACGAGTTCCGAGGACCTCGCCGGCAAGAACTACGGCCTCGACCACCTGCTGCCACACGACGAGCGCTACGTGATGGCGGACGAGTTCATCACCGTGGTGAAGGACCTCTGGGACTCCTGGGAACCGGGCGCGATCGTCGCCGACCGCGAGTCCGGGTACCTCGCCGACCACACGAAGGTGCACCCCATCCACCACGACGGCAAGTACTTCAAGGTCCGCGGACCGCTCAACCTGCCGGCCGGGCCGCAGGGCCACCCCGTCATCTGCCAGGCCGGTGGTTCGCCGAAGGGGCGTGACTTCGCCTCGCGGCACGCCAACGTGCTGCTCTCGGCGCCCAAGGGCGTCGACCAGATGCGCGAGTACCGCGACGACATCCGTTCGCGTGCCGTCGGTCACGGGCGGGACGCCGACGACGTCAAGGTCATGTACATCATCCAGCCCGTCCTCGGCGAGACGCTGGCCGACGCCGAGGAGATCGCGCGCCGCCGGAACGAGCTGACCCAGGACCAGATCGAGACCATCCTCGGCATCATGTCGATCACCACCGAGGTCGACTTCAAGCAGTTCGACCTGGACGCCCCGCTGCCCGACGACGTCTCGACGAACGGGCACCAGTCCGGGCTCGAGCAGTTCCGGAAGCGCACGCAGGGCAAGACCATCCGCGAGGCGCTGATGGGGCAGCAGACCGAGGCCGTCGAGCTCGTCGGCACACCGGCGTCGGTCGCGGAGCAGATGGACGAGGTCATGGAGGCCGTCGGCGGTGACGGGTTCCTGATCCGCGGCGAACCGGTGCGGACGCACTCGCGCCGGTACATCGACGAGATCGCATCGGGTCTGGCGCCGGAGCTCCGCAAGCGCGGGCTCATCCGCAGCGACTACCCCGAGTCCACGTTCAAAGCGAACCTCGCCGCGTTCTGAGCGTCGGGACTGGAGCACTCATGACCGCCTCACCATTCCACCTCGGGTGGTTCTGCAACGGGACCTCGGTACCCGCTTGGGCACAGCCGTTCTCCGGTTCGATCGGCGACGACTGGCAGGACGCGCAGATCTTCGTCGACCTGGCCCGGGCCATGGAGCGCGCGAAGTTCGACTACGTGCTCATCGAGGACAACACCTTCGTCGGCGACCGCTACGGCGACTCGATGGAGGTCTACCTGAAGTACGCCATGCAGGCGCCGCGGCAAGACCCGATGATCGTCGCGACACTGCTCGCGCAGGCGACCGAACGGCTCGGGATCATCGCGACGGCCGGGACCTTCGCGTACCACCCCTACCTGCTCGCGCGGATGGCGGGCACGCTCGACCAGTTGTCGAAGGGCCGGTTCGGCGTCAACGTGGTGACCGGCACGAGCGACCGTGCGCTGCAGAACTACGGCCACGACGGGATGGACGAGCACGACTCCCGGTACGACGTGGCCGAGGACTTCGTCCGCTCGATGACCGCGCTGTTCGACACGTGGGAGCCCGGGGCGGTGGTGGCGGATCGTCGCACGGCGACCTTCGCCGACCACACGAAGGTCCGGTACGCCGACCACCGGGGAAGCCACTTCTCGACCCGGGGGCCGCTGAACTCCGGGCCCTCGCCACAGGGCCGCCCGGTGATCTCGCAGGCCGGTGGTTCGCCGCGCGGCATCGCGTTCGCAGCGCAGTACGCGGACACCATCGTCGCCATCCACTCGTCCCCCGAGAAGGCGCGCGACTACCGGAACCGCGTCCGTGACGCCGCCGCGGCGGTCGGGCGCGACCCGGACGACGTCAAGGTGCTGTTCGGGGTCTGGCCGATCGTCGGGTCCAGCGAGGCGGAGGCGCGGCAACGTGCCGACGACCGCGTCCAGCTCGCGATGGACAACATCGACATCCCGCTCGCAACGATGTCGAAGTCCACCGACATCGACTTCTCGACCGTGCCGCTCGACACCCCGCTCGGCGAACTCGACCTGGCGACGAACGGTACCCAGAACTTCGCGCTCTACCGGGACCGCAACGCCACGCTGACGCTGCGGCAGGCGGTCGCGAAGGAGGCCGGTGGCGCCGGTCCGGCGCTCGTCGGGTCCGTCGAGCAGGTCGCGGACCAGCTCGAGGCGTTCGCGGACGTGTCCGGTGGGGACGGCTTCCTGATCGGGACGAACGGTGTCACCCGGCGGTTCATCGCCGAGGTGTGCGACGGGCTCGTCCCGGAGCTCCAGGCTCGCGGGCTGACCCGCACCGAGTACGACCACGAGCACCTGCGGGACAACCTGCGGGCGTTCTGACCGGGCATCGGCCCGACGAGAGGAACCATCATGCGCGGTTACGTCGACACCGACTGGGGCCAGGTGCACTTCCGCGCCGGCGGACCGACCCCGGGGGACGCCGAGCGCGTCATCGCGATGTACCACGAGTCACCTCGCACCTCGGCGGTCTACGACCCCGTCCTCGAGGCGTTCCCGGACGGCGTCGCCGTGCTCGCCTTCGACACCCCGGGGTTCGGACAGTCCGACGACGCACCGGCAGACCGACCCCTGGGTGACTACGCGACCGTGCTGCTGCAGGCCCTCGACGGGCTCGGGGTCGGACGGTTCCTGCCGGTCGGGATGAAGACCGGGTCGGCACTCGTCACCGCGATGGCGGTCGCGGCCGGGGCGGACCGGGTCCCCGGCGCCGTGCTCTACGCGCAGGAGGAGCCGGACGACGCAGCGTTCGAGCACTGGGCCAACGACTGGGCGCCATCGATCGCGTTCCCGGCGGACGGGTCGACGCTGACGAAGCTCTACGCGAAGAACGTCGGCCTGTACGGCAGCGACAACCCACGGGTGCTCTACGAAGCCGTCGCGGACACGATCGCGAACGCCGATCGGTACGCCTCGGTCTACCCCGCGGTGTTCCGCGGGCACCGGCAGACGTGGGAGGACATGCACGCGCTCGTGGCGGCCGGCGTGCACCTCACCGTCCTCGAGCCGCCGACCGCGCAGTTCACCTCGGACGACCCGATCACGTTCGGTGTGGTCCCGGGCACCGACGTCGTGGCGATGCCCTCGACCGGTCAGTTCCCGGCCCTCGCGACGGACGAGTTCGTCCGCGCCGTGACCACCGCCCTCGACCGGTCCGGACTCACCGCACACGCGGACGCTGCCTGACCCTCTGCCCGCCCACCCTCGAAGGAGTCCCGATGTTCACCGCACCGTCCACCGCCGATCCGGCCCTGCTCCGCCAGGCGTTCTCCGGCTTCCCGTGCGGCGTCGCCGCGCTGTCCGCCGTCGTCGACGACGAGCCGACCGTCCTCGTCGCGTCCTCGTTCACGGTGGGTGTCTCCCAGGACCCGCCGCTGGTGATGTTCGCCGTGCAGCACACCTCGACCACCTGGCCCGCGCTCGCGGGCGCACGGACGATCGGCGTCTCGGTCCTCGGGGAGCGCCACGAACCCGTCACGCGGCAGCTCGCGTCGCGCGACAAGTCCGTCCGGTTCGTCGGCATCGAGACGATGGTCTCCGACACCGGCGCGGTGTTCCTCGAAGGAGCCCCGATCTGGCTGGAGTGCTCGGTCGAGCACACCTACCCGGCGGGTGACCACTACATCGTGGTCCTCCGGGTGAACGGTCTGATGTCGGACTTCTCGCACAGCCCGCTGGTCTGGCACCGATCCGCGTTCGCGAAGCTGAGCGCGTGAGCGCGTGAGCGCGTGAGCGCGTGAGCGCGTGACCAGATCTGTGCTGCGCCGGACCCCGACCTGCGCCAGAATCGCACCATGACCGACAACCGTGACGACCATCCGCGTGTGATCGCCGTGAGCCGGGACGACGTCCATCGGTTCAGCAAGCCCGTCGTCGACGAGGTGACCCTGGTCGAGGGCTGGGGCATCGAGGGCGACGCCCACGCCGGGACGACCGTCCAACATCGTTCCCGCGTGGCACGTGACCCCTCCCAGCCGAACCTGCGGCAGGTCCACCTGCTCCACGCCGAGGTGTTCGACGAGGTCGCCGACGCCGGGTACCACCTCGAGCCGGGCCAGATGGGCGAGAACGTCACGACCCGC
The DNA here is from genome assembly GCF_004346515.1 of Curtobacterium sp. PhB191. Lineage (NCBI taxonomy): Bacteria > Bacillati > Actinomycetota > Actinomycetes > Micrococcales > Microbacteriaceae > Curtobacterium > Curtobacterium sp. PhB191. The sequence continues at coordinate 502,893 of NZ_SMBV01000001.1, read as the reverse complement.
GGCGTCGACCTGCTCGGCCTGCCGACCGGCACCGTGCTGCACCTCGGCGACGAGGCGTGCGTCCGGGTGACGGGCCTGCGGAACCCGTGCCAGCAGATCAACGGGTTCGAACCGGGTCTGTTGCGTGAGGTGCTCGGGCGGGACGAGGACGGTGCGGTGGTGCGGAAGGGCGGCGTGATGAGCGTCGTCGTGACCGGCGGTGTCGTCCGGACGGGTGACCGCATCCGTGTCGAGCTCCCCGCCGGCGAGCAGCAGGCGCTCCAGCCGGTCTGACGAGCCCCTACTCCCCCGTTGCCGCGGCCTGCTGGTACAGACTCGTCGCCAGGTCGTTGAGCACCTCGTGCAGCTCGCCGCCGTGCGCGCCGTCGACCGCCCGGAGCATGGCGGCGTAGCGCTGCCGGTAGTCCGCGACGACGTCGTCGCCACTCGGCAGCAGCCGCAGCAACGACCCACGACGGTCGTTCGGGTTCGGCGCGCGCTCGAGGAGTCCGGCGGTGCTCATCCGGTCGATCATGTTCGTCACCGCGCCCGAGGTCAGGCCGAGGTAGCCAGCGACCTCCGTTGGCGTGGAGTACCCGGTGTCGCTGATGAGCACGAGTGCTCGCAGGGCGTTCTCGTGCACCCCGGCTCGGGCACTGAGCTGGTTCACCAGGCTCGCGTTCGCGCGCACGACAGCGGTGAACGCGGCCATCAGGTCGGCGGCGTCGTCATCGGGTGCGGCGGGGGTCACGGGGGGAATCCTTCCATGTCGGGAACCCGGGGGACGGGAGCGTCCCCCGCACTGGGGTAGGTGTGCGAGTGGCTAACTTGGTCAAGCGGTGACTATCTTAATGATTGAAGCAAATCCGCCCGAGTGACTTGCTTCCCCCAACCACTGCGAACCACCGAACCGATGAGGTACACCGTGTCCACCAAGCTCCGCACCTCCGCGCTGAAGCGGATCCGTTTCGCCCCCGTGGCGCTCCTCGCCGGCATCTTCGCCGCCGTGCTCCTCTCCCTCTCGCTCACCGGCACCCTGTCCGGGTTCGCGGCGAGCATCACGAACAGCAGCAACACCGCCGCCAGCGGCACGCTGATCATGCAGGAGCAGAACGCCGGCGCGACCGTCACCTGCCTCAGCACCGACGGCGGCTCGGTCTCGACGAACTCCGCGACCTGCTCGACGATCAACAAGTTCGGCGGCAGCACGACGATGACGCCGGGCAACACGGTCAACACGGCGATCTCGATCAAGAACACCGGCACCGCTGCCGCGAGCACCTTCACCCTGACGCCGGGCAGCACGTGCACCCAGTCGAACAACGGCTCCTCGAACGGAACCGCGACCGACCTCTGCGCCAAGATGAACCTCGTCATCACCTCGGGCTCGACCACGGTCTTCAGCGGCACACTCGCCAGCTTCAAGGGCGCCGCAGCGTCGGCCTTCACGATGCCCGCAGCTCCGGCCGCCGGCGCCTCGACGCCGTTCAACTTCGCGGTGACCCTCGACTCCTCGGCGGGCAACACCTACCAGGGCCTCGCAGCCTCGGTCCCCATGACCTGGACGTTCACGGCCTGATCCCGCTCCGGGCCGGCTCCCCCCAGCCGTCCCGGGACGTCCCGTGACCCCAGACCGGCGACGCTCGACCGACCCCCCTCCGGCCGAGCGTCGCCACCCCCGTTCCACCAGCGCAGTAGCCGCACCCCACCGAGCCGCAGGAGCACGACATGAGCCAGACCGCAGCGATCCCGCTCAGCGGCACGCTCGACCGTCCGGTCCTCCGCGGTCGCGCGGTCACCCGGTCCGAGACCGTCCTCGCCTGGTTGCTCGCCCTGGTCGCCGCCCTGCTGCTCACCGCCGCGGTGCTGTTCCTGTCCGCCGGTGGCCGCTGGTTCGTCGTCGAGACGCCCTCGATGGGTGAAGCAGCCCCGGTGGGGACCCTCGTGCTCGACCTGCCGGTCGACGTCACGACCCTGCGCGTCGGCGACGTCGTCTCGTTCGAGACCTCCGCCAACCCCGACGTCGTCTACACGCACCGCATCATCGCGATCGACGCCGACGGCGGCCTGCACACCCGCGGCGACGTGAACGGCGCGGTCGACCCGTGGACGCTGTCGCAGGCCGACGTGATCGGCACCCCGGCGCTCCTGGTCCCGCACCTCGGCTGGCTGTTCCGCGCCGCCCCGATCCTGCTCATCGGCACGCTCCTGATCTTGACCCTGACCAGTGCCTTCACGGACCGGGTGACCCGCACCTGCCTCCGGATCGCGGGCTCCGCCCTGACGGTCTCGTACGCCGCGTTCGTGCTCAAGCCGTTCGTCAACGTGACGACCATCACGAACACCTCGAGCCCCACGGGCGTCGAGGCCACCGTCATCTCGTCCGGCATCTTCCCGGTGCGCGTCGATGCCCACGGCGGCAACACCGTGCACCTGGTCGACGGTGAGGTCGGCCGCATGGTCATCCACGAACTCACGAAGAACGGGCACTACCAGCTGACCTCGAACATCGACCTCGACCCGCTCGGGTGGGTGGCGCTGATCGCCATGTGCCTGGTGCCGCTCGTGGCCTGCCTGGCCGTCGGCCGCGTCGAGGCGGTGCGTCCCTCGTGATCCTCCGTCGCATGCGTGACGGCCGCGTCGTCGCCCTCCTGCTCGTGGTCGCCCTGGCTGTCGTCGTCCTGCTGAACCAGTTCGCGCCGACGCGCTCCGCCTACAGCGCCACCGTCCGGAACGACACGAACACCGCCGCGACCGCCCCGTACTTCACCTGCACGGGCGCCGTCGGAGCCGACACCGCGAACGCCCTGTTCGCGTACCGGCTCACCGAGTCGACGAACGCGAAAACCGCCACGGACTGGTCGGGCCGCGGCGTGAACGGCACCTACCAGGGATCGATGACGGCGGTCACGCCCGACCCGAACGCCTGCCCGCGCGACACCGGCAGTGCCTACGTGCTGAACGGCTCCACAAGCTACGTCTCCACCTCGCGCTCGTACGCCAACCCGACCACCTTCAGCGAGGAGGTCTGGTTCAAGACGACGGTCGCCGGTGGACAGCTCATCGGCTTCGGCAGCAGCCAGACCGGCGGGTCCGGGCAGCACGACCGGAAGCTCTACCTGAACACGAGCGGACAGCTCGTGTTCGGCACGTACAGCGGCACGACCCAGGTCGTCACCTCGCCCAAGGTGTACACCGACGGCACGTGGCACCACGCCGTGACGACGATGTCGCCGACGAACGGCATGCGCCTGTACGTCGACGGCACGCTGGTCGCGTCGAACGCGGCGTACAAGAACCCGGAGAGCTACACCGGCTACTTCCGGATCGGCTACGACACCGTCAGCGGATGGCCGGGCTCCCCGGCCAACCCCTACTTCACCGGTTCGATGCGGTACGCGGCCGTCTACGGGACGGAACTCTCCGCCACCCAGGTCGCCGCCCACGCAGCAGCCGGTCGCTGACGCGCCGCAGACCGGACGGGAGGCCCGTTGCGGGCCTGCCACGGGCCTCCCGTCCGCCCGCGGTCGCGCCCACCCCGCCCACCCCGCCCACCCCGCCAACCCCGCCCACCCCGCCGGCGAGGTTCCGAGATCTCGGAACCTCACCGGCGCGCAGCGCCCCGATCGGAACCTCGGCGGCACGCGGGCGGGGTGTCGTGGAACCTCGCGCAGCCCGACACCGCCGCGAGCCTTCCGTCAGGAACCGGGGCGGGCGCACCAACCCCCGGATTCGGCACGACGAATACCGCTGATCAGGCCTTTTCGTCCTCGGAACCATGCCAGGATCGTCAGGTCCTGAGACGTCGGCGTCTCCGTCCGACCGTCTCGAAAGGCGCCGCCCCCATGTCGTTCTGGGCCCTCTTCCTCATCGCGCTCGGCGTCTCCGCAGACGCCTTCGCCGTCGCCCTCGGCAAGGGCCTGCACATGAAGCGCTTCGACGTGCGGCACGCGCTCGTCATCGCGCTGACGTTCGGTGCGTTCCAGGCGCTCATGCCCCTGCTCGGATGGCTGCTCGGTTCGGCGTTCGCGCAGTACATCGCCGCCTTCGACCACTGGATCGCGTTCGGGCTGCTCGCGCTGATCGGCGGCAAGATGCTGTGGGAGGCGTTCTCGAAGCACGAGGACACCGAGCAGGACACCGACCGTCTGCCGATCCGCGAACTCCTGGTCCTGGCGATCGCGACGAGCATCGACGCCCTGGCCGTCGGTGTCACGTTGGCGTTCCTGCCGGTGTCGATCGGCGGCGCGGTGCTGCTCATCGGTGTGACGACGGCAGTGCTGTCCTTCGCCGGCGTGGTCGTCGGGCGCCGCGTCGGAGCCCGGTTCGGCAAGCCGGCCGAGATCGCCGGCGGTGTCGTGCTCATCCTGATCGGCGTGAACATCGTGCTCGAGCACACGGGCGTCATCGGCTGAGGCCGCGGTGTCGCGCCGCACGCGCCCGCGCCACCCGGCGCATGATGAACGCATGTCCCGCATCCTCGTCACCGGCTCGACCGACGGCCTCGGGCGGGCGACCGCCGACACCCTGCTCCGCGACGGGCACGACGTCGTCGTGCACGCCCGGAGCACGGCACGGGCGGAGGCAGTCGCCGACCTGCTCGACCGTGGTGCCACGCTCGTCGTCGCCGACCTGTCCGACCGCGACGCCGTGATCGCCGCTGCGCGCGACCTCGACGCCGGCGACCCGATCGACGCGGTCGTGCACAACGCCGGCGTGATCTCCGGCCGTGCGCTGATCCCGGTCAACGTCGTCGCGCCGTACCTGTTCACCGCGCTGCTCCACGCGCCGACCCGGCACGTGTACCTGAGCAGCGGGATGCACCGCGGCGGCCGGCCCCGACTGGACGGCGTCGACTGGGACGGCACCGCGGAGACCAACACGTACTCGGACACCAAGCTCTTCGTGACCGCGCTCGCCGCCGAGGTCGCGGCGCGCCGGCCCGGGGTCCTGAGCAACGCCGTCGACCCGGGTTGGGTCCCGACCAAGATGGGCGGCGCGGGGGCGTCGGACGACCTCGAGCTCGGGCACCGTACCCAGGAAGTCCTCGTGACCGACCCCGACGCAACCGTCAGCGGTGGTTACTGGTTCCACGGACAGCGGCAGGAGCCGCACCAGGCGGTGGCTGACCCGCAGTTCCTCCGCCAACTCGTCGACGCCCTGGCGACGGCGACGGGCATCACCCTCTGAAGCAGGACAGGAGCACCATGTCGACGGTCAGGGTCCACAACTTCGCGATCTCGCTCGACGGGTACGGCGCCGGAGCCGACCAGTCGATCGACCGGCCGTTCGGGCACGCCGACGGCCGACTCATGGGGTGGTTCGCCGCCACTGCCACCTTCCGCGCGATGCAAGGAGCGTCCGGCGGGACCACCGATGTCGACGACGAGTTCGCCCGCGCCTGGGGACCGGAGATCGGTGTCGAGATCATGGGGCGGAACAAGTTCGGACCCCAGCGCGGACCGTGGCCCGACGACGGCTGGACCGGGTGGTGGGGCGACGAACCGCCGTTCCACACGCCCGTGTTCGTGCTCACCCACCACCCGCGCGAGCCCCTCGAGATGGCGGGCGGGACGACCTTCCACTTCGTCGACGCCACCCCGGCGGAAGCGCTCGAGCTCGCCCGCCAGGCCGCACCGGGCCGGGACGTCCGGATCGGCGGCGGGGTCGAGACCGTCCGCGAGTTCCTGCAGGCCGACCTGGTCGACCACCTGCACCTGGTCGAGGTGCCGATCGTGCTCGGCCGCGGCGAGCGGCTCTGGGACGGACTCGAGGGGATCGAGGAGCGCTTCGCCGTCGAGACGGTCGCGTCGCCGTCGGGCGTCGTGCACCGCACGTTCACGCGGGCGGCGCGCTGACCGCCGGGGGCACTGAACGCAGGGGGCGGCGGACGGGAGGAACGGTGCGGGCCCGCCACGGGCCTCCCGTCCGCACTGCGCGCCACGTCGACGACCGACGGCGGTCCCGGGGTTCTCCTGCGGATGGCAGGATTGGTCGACCCCATCGCCGATCAGATCCGGAGTGTGCACGTGACACAGGTTCCAGGTCGGCGTGAGCGGAACCGGCAGGACAAGCTCGACCGGATCACGGCTGCTGCCGGCGAGTTGTTCGCCGAGCACGGCGTCGACGACGTGACGACGCAGCAGATCGCGGAGCGCGCGGACATCGGAGCCGGCACGCTCTTCCTGTACGCGAAGACCAAGGGCGAGTTGCTGCTGCTGGTGCAGAACGCGAAGTACGACGAAGCGCTCGAACAGGGCCGTCGAGCTGCTGAGGCGACCGACGACGTGCTCGATGCGGTGCTCGCGCTCGTGACGCCGATCGTCGCCTGCAACCGGGTGCAGGTGTCCAACGGGCGGACCTACCTGCGGGAGATGGCCTTCGGGGACCCTGGCGAGCCGCATCATGCGCGAGCGCTCGCGATCTCGGGGATGACCGAGCAGGCGATCGCGGCGATCCTGATCGACCGCGGTGGTCTCGACGACGCACGGGCCGCGACGCTCGCGCACGTGGTCTCGGCGGTGGTGTTCGTCACCATGGTGTCGCACGTCGACCCCGAGACCAGCGTGGCGAGCGTCGTCGAGTCGATCCGGGCGCAGCTCGGGGCGGTCCTGCCGCGCTGAGCCGGACTCCCGTCAGGCGACGGTGACGACGGTCTTGCCGCGCACGCGGCTCGTCCCGATCGACGCGAGCGCTTCGGGGGTCTGGTCGAAGGCGAACGTGGCGCCGACCACCGGGCGGATCGCGCCGGCCTGCACGAGGTCGGCGATCTGCTGGAGCTGCGCGCCGTCCGCTCGCATGAACAGGAACTCGTACGTGACCCCGAGTCGCTTCGCCTGCGCGCGGACCCCGCGGCTGATGCCGGCGATGACCAGTCGGATCACCGGGCCCAGCCCGGCCTCCTTCGCGAAGGCGGGGTCAGGGGTGCCGTTGATGCTCACGACCTTGCCGCCGGGGCGCAGCACGCGCAGGGACTTCTCGAGGTTCTCGCCGCCCAGACTGTCGAGGACGAAGTCGTAGTCGGACAGTTCCTGCTCGAAGTCCTGGGTGCGGTAGTCGATCACCACGTCGGCACCGAGCTCGCGGACGAAGTCGGCGTTGGCGGCCGACACCGTGGTGGCGACGTGGGCACCGAGGTGCTTGGCGAGCTGGATCGCGATCGTCCCCACGCCACCGGAGCCCGCGTGGACGAGCACCTTCGTGCCCGGTCCGACCCTGCCCTTCTCGACGAGCGCCTGCCACGCGGTCAGGGCGACGAGCGGCATCGAGGCAGCCTCGGCTGCGCTCACGTTCGACGGCGCGCGGGCGACGTCGGCTTCGTCGACGGCGATGCGCTCGGCGAACGTGCCGATGCGGTGGTCACGGGGGCGGGCGAAGACCTCGTCGCCGGGCTTGATCCGTCGGACGCCTGCGCCGACCGCGATCACGGTGCCGGCGACGTCGTGGCCGAGGACGAGCGGGGTCTTGTACGGCAGGATCAGCTTGAACTCGCCCTGGCGGATCTTCTCGTCGAGCTGGTTCAGGCCGGCGGCGGCGACGGCCACGAGGACGTCGTGGTCGCCGACGACCGGTTCGGGGACGTTGGTCTCGCGGAGGGGCTGCTTGTGCTGGTCGAACGCGAAGGCGCGCATGGTGGTGCTCCTGAGGGTCGATGAGAAGACTCAATTCTGAGTGCACTCAGTAACCGATGTCAATCGGTCGACGTTGGGCCACCCGCACGAGGAGGGACTACCGTCGACCGCAGGTGACCCAGGCCCCCGGCTGCCGGCACGATCTCCTCGTCCGATGCCGACCGGAAACGCCATGTCCTCCTCGCAGACCGATCTCCCACACCAGCACGACCCGACGAGCTGGACCGCGCTCGAGGTCGGCCGGTGGGAAGCCCGCTCCGGCCGGTCCCACATCGGAACAGTCGTCTTCACGAACCGGTACGAAGTCCGTGGGTGGTCGGGCGAGGTCTTCGGCGACCACACGAGCCTGGAGAGCGCGAAGGCACAGGTCGAGGCGATGGCGCGGTGGAGCCTCGGTGAGCGACCGTGGTCACCCGACGGAGTCGACTGATCAGTCCATCGCGTCGTCGTAGATCCCGATCAGGCGGTCGAGGAACGCCTGCACCGTGGCGCGCTCGCTGTCGTCCATGTCGGCGACGACGTCCTCGATCCCCTCGATCAGCGGCAGCACCAGGTCGTACGCACGATCGGACGACCGCTCGGCTGCGGTGACCACGAGCTTCCGGCCGTCGCTGGGGTGCCGCTCGCGCGTGACGTGGCCGGCGGACTCGAGTCGGTTGAGCACGAGGGTCATGGCGGCGGTGGAGATCTCCAGTCGCCGCGCGAGCTCGGTCGGGGTGGACCGTCCGTGGGTGATGAGGTGGTCCATCGCCTCGAGCCCGGCCGCGTCGACGTCGAGTGTCCGGGCGAGGTGTCGCTCGAAGCGCTGCTGCCGCACCCCGACCTGCTGCACCCGTGCGCGGATGTCGTCGTCGGGCAGCGGTCGCCCGTCGCGACGGGCGGCTTCGCGGTCGCGTCGGTCCTCGCGGTCGCGTCGATCTTCGCGGTCGCTCCGGGCGTCGCGGTCTCGTCGTCCGTCGGTGGGCGCTGTCGGTTCGTCGTGCGGCACGAGGTCGATGGTAGTCGTGTAGATTGCCAATCTAATTGGTAATCAAGATTCGAGGCAACATGTCGACCGACCGCAAGCGCGTCCTCATCTCCGGTGCGAGCATCGCCGGACCCGCCCTGGCCTACTGGCTGCACCGGTACGGCTACGACACGACGATCGTCGAGCGCGCGCCGGAGCTCCGGACCGGCGGCCAGAACGTCGACGTGCGGGGCGCCGGGCGCGAGGTCTCGCGGCGGATGGGGATCGAGGACGACATCCGTGCCGCCACGACCGGTGAGGTCGGCACGCGGTTCATCGGCCGCTCCGGTTCGGTCATCGCGGAGTTCCCGGCCGGAACCACGGACTCGGGCGGCGCCACCGCGGAGCTCGAGATCCTGCGCGGTGACCTCGCGCAGCTGCTGGTCGGCCGGACCACCGACACCACCGAGTACCGGTTCGGCGACCGCATCACCGGCATCGCGGACAACGACGGCGCCGGCGACGGCGTGACCGTGCAGTTCGAGCACGCCGCCGACGAGCGGTTCGACCTGGTGGTGGCGGCGGACGGCATCGGGTCGAGCACCCGGCGACTGGTCTTCGGCGACGAGCCCGAGATCCGGTCCCTCGGCCTCGAGACCTCCTACGCGACGATCCCCCGCACCGATGCCGACGACGACTGGTGGCGCTGGTACAACGCACCGGGTGGTCGGTCGGTCACCCTCCGTCCGGACCCGCACGGCACGATCCGGGCGACGCTGTCGTTCGTGACCGACCGGACACGGGAGCGCGCCGGCTCCGAGCGACGGTCGATCGAGGAGCAGCGCCGGCGACTACACGAGGTCTTCGCCGATGCCGGCTGGGAAGCACGTCGTGTGCTCGCGGGCATCGACGCCGCTGACGACCTGTACTCCGAGTCGATCGGGCAGGTCCGTGCGCCGCGGTGGTCCGAGGGTCGGGTCGCTCTCGTCGGCGACGCCGCGTACTGCGCCTCGCCGGTCAGCGGCATGGGCACGAGCCTGTCGCTCACGGGGGCGTACGTGTTGGCCGGCGAACTCGCCGCCCACGTCGACCACCGCGATGCATTCCGGGGCTACGAGCGCATCATGCGGCCGTACGTCACCCAGGCGCAGCAGCTGCCGCCGGGGGTGCCGCGGGTCGCGAACCCGAAGAGCCGGCTCGGGATCGCCGCGTTCGGTGCTGCGGTTCGGGTCGCCTCCACCCCGTTCATCGGTCGGCTCGGCGACCGCTTCTTCACGCCGCCGGCGGACGCGATCGACCTGCCGGACTACGCACACCTCGGCTGACGTGCCACCTACAGGAGCCCGGTCAGGACGCCGCCGTCAGCCCGGATCGCGGCGCCGTTCGTCGCGGAGGACAGCGGGCTCGCGAGGTAGGTGACGAGCGCCGCGATCTCGGCCGGGTCGATGAAGCGCTCGAGCAGGCTGGTCCGGTTCTGACCGATGATCGCGGCCTGCATCGCCTCGACCGGAAGAGCCTGCGCCTCGGCGATCGCCTCGACCGTCGTCGCGACACCGTCGGAGTACGTGGGACCGCCGAGGACGGTGTTGATCGTGACCGAGGTCCCACGTGTCTGCTTCGCGAGTCCGTTCGCGAGCGCGATCACCGCGGCCTTGGTCACGCCGTAGTGCACCATGTCCGCGGGGACGTTCACGCCGGACTCGCTGCCGATGAACACGATGCGACCCCACCCGCGTTCGAGCATCCCGCCGAGCAGGTGCCGCGACAGGCGGACCCCGCTCATCACGTTGACCTCGAAGTACCGGGACCAGTCCTCGTCGGCGATCGACTCGAAGGCGGCGAGGCCGAAGAGTCCGACGTTGTTGACGAGGACGTCGACGTCGTCGAGGGACCCGAGCAGTCGGGTGACGTCGCCCGGGTCTCCGAAGTCGGCCGCGATCCCGGACACCGTGGTTCCCGGCTGGTCACGCCGCAGGCGATCGACGGCTGCTTCGACCCGGGCATCCTCCCGGCCGTTGACGATCACGCGCATGCCCTCGGCCGCGAGTGCGGAGGCGATCGCGTACCCGATGCCCTGCGTCGATCCGCTGATGAACGCCGTTCTGCCTCGGAGTTGCAGGTCCATGGATCCTCCTTCGTCGTCCCGCGTCACTCGACCCGGTGACTTGCCTGAGCAAGTCACCGTACGGCCGTTTACTTGCTCAGGCAAGTCACCGGTCGTACGATGCCGTGATGGCACCGCCCGATGAACCACACGGCCTGCGCGGCGAACGACTCGAGATCTGGGCAGCCGTGGCGACGATGCTCGAACGGCTCCCGGTCGCCCTGGACGCCCAACTCCAACGAGACAGTGGCCTCACGCACTTCGAACTCGGGGTCCTCACCGCCCTCGACGCCGCGCCGGACAGGACCCTGCGGATGAGCACGCTCGCCGGGTACGCGAGCTCGACGCTCTCGCGACTGTCCCGCGCGGTGACTCGGCTCGAGGCGAAGGGGTGGGTGCGCCGCGTGGTCGACCCGACGGACGGCCGCTTCACCCTCGCGGTCTTGACGGATGACGGGCACGGCAAGGTCCTCGAGTCGACGCCCGCGCACCATGCCCTGGTCGAGCGCCTGGTGTTCGACACGCTCACCGAAACCCAGACGCGGCAGCTCGGGGTCATCGCGCGGAGCATCGGCGACGCAGTGGACGCAGCTCCGGCGTGGACGCCGCCTGCGACGCGCTGATCTGACCGCGCGGCGGTCGAGGGGCCGATTCCGCGACGCTGGCGGCGCTCTGGTCGTGACCAGATGACGGACGGGAGGCCCGTGGCGGACCCGCCACGCGCCTCCCGTCCGTCCCGCACCACGTCTCAGGCCGCGACCGCTCCGTCTGCCGGCTCACGCAGGGCCGGGCAGTGCTCGGCAGTCGGGTGCTCGCTGATGGCGATGACCTCGTCGAGCCGGCCACGCGCGGCCTCGAGCTCCGCCATCTGCGCCGTGATCCGGTCGCGCTCGGCCACGAGCAGCGCGAACGACTCCGGTGTCGCGTGCCCGCTGTCCACGCACGGCAACAGCTGCACGATGGTGCGGCTCGGCAGACCGGCGGCGAACAGCTGCTGCACGAGCTGGACGCGCTCGACCGCCGGGGTGTCGTAGACGCGCTGCCCGCTGGTGGTCCGCGACGCGGTGAGCAGTCCCTGCTCCTCGTAGTACCGCAGCGAGCGCACGCTGGCACCCGTCTCTGCGGCGAGGTCGCCGATCCGCATGCGGACTCCGATCCGGGGCTTGCCCCTGACATCGATGTGAGGTCTTAGCGTAACCGAGCCGCTGCGGGAGAGACCCGCGCGGCAGGAGGAGACACCATGGACATCGCTGGATCGGTCGCACTCGTCACGGGCTCGAACCGGGGCATCGGACGCCGCTTCGTCCTGCAGCTGCTGGAGCGCGGCGCCACCAAGGTCTACGCGACCGCACGCCGACCCGAGCTCGTGGACATCGAGGGCGTCGTGGCGCTGCCGCTCGACATCACCGACCCGGCGTCGGTCGAGGCGGCGGCCGCAGCCGCTGGCGACGTCACCCTGCTCGTGAACAACGCGGGCATCTCGACGACGGGCTCGCTGCTCACCGACGACCTGACCGATGCGCGCCGCGAGATGGACACGCACTACTGGGGGAACCTCGCGATGATCCGGGCGTTCGCACCGGTGATCGAGCGGAACGGCGGCGGCGGCATCGTGAACGTCCTGTCCGCACTGTCCTGGTTCGTCTACCCGGGATCCGGCGCGTACGCGGCGGCGAAGGCCGCCGAGTGGAACCTGACGAACGCCGTCCGATTGGAGCTCGCCGGCAAGGGGATCAGCGTGCAGGGGCTGCACCTCGGGGCGGCGGACACGGACATGATGGACGGCTACGAGGGGCCGAAGGTCGACCCGGCCGACGTGGCGCGGGCCGCGCTGGACGGCGTCGAGCGGGGCGCGGCCGAGGTCGTCGTCGACGAGTGGAGCAGTGCGGTGAAGGCGTCGCTGTCGCAGGACCCGTCGGCGTTCTACGCGCAGTTCGCCTGAGCGGGGTGGCGCCGGGGCGTGGTGGAGCCCCGGCGTCGGGCCGCGGCTGGGAGTGCTCACATCCGCGGGTCCCACACTGACGCCACGGTGTCGCCGTACCGAGTCCGAGATCCTCTCGAGCTCCCGCGGGGATCCGCCAAGGGAGTCATCATGACGGACCAGTCCGAGGCGGCCTCGACGCCGCTCGCGCTCACGAGTGTGGTGGCCTCCGGCCTGCCCACCGAGCTCGGCAAGCCCACGGCGGCGAAGTACTACGACGTCCCGGCGGTGTTCAACCGCCGACCCGACGCAGCCGAGATGGCCGGCCTGCGCGGTGCCGACGGACACGCGCAGCTCGTGACGGCCGGCTACCCCGACGTCACGCTCGACGTGCAGGACCGGCGTCTCGTCATCGGCAACACGAACCTCGGACAGCTCGAACGCGGTCTCGCCACGGTGGTCGCGACGATCGTCGACGTCGTGAGCCGGGCGTCGTTGTTCGACAAGGAGCAGGTCCGTGACGCAGCGCGCATCGAGTTCGACGACCGCACGGCCCGGGCCCGCGAGGTCACGCGGGCGGCGGAGCGGATCCACTTCGTGCCGGAGCCGTCGCGCGTCAGCGCGGGCTGACCGTGTCCGCGCGGGTCGACGTGCCCGGCGGGCGACGCCAGCGGGGCACTGCGCTAGCGTTGCACAACGCGGGGGCCGGATCAGCCCCGCGTTCACGGACCCGGACGGTTTCCTCGCGATGAACGACTTCACGACGGCAGTCTCCGCACTGCAGGCCGCACCCGACGGCGCCGACATGTGCCCGCCGTTCCTGACGACGCTGCCCGTCACCGGGGTCGGCATCTCCACCCTCGGCAACCCGCTCGGGTCGGCGACGGTGTGCGCGAGCGACGCGCGCGCCGCGCGGATCGACGAGATCCAGTTCGACCTCGGCGAGGGCCCGTGCTGGCAGGCGTTGACGACCCGCCGCCCGGTCCTGGAGTCCGACCTGTCCGGCACGACGAACACCGACTGGCCGCTCGCGCTCGAGGAACTCCTGCGCGCCGGGGTCGGGGCGGTGTTCTCGTTCCCGATGCGCATCGGGACGATCCCCGTCGGCGCCGTCGACCTTTCCGTGGACAGCGAGCGCACCCTGACCGTGGGGCAGATCCGCGGCGCCGTGGAGCTCACCGAGGTCGCAGCCCGTCGGGTGCTCCGTGGTGCGTTGCTCGCCGCGGCCGCCGACGGCCGTGCCGACATGGGCACCAGCCGCTACTCCCGACGAGAGGTGCACCAGGCGACCGGCATGGTCGCAGCACAGCTCGGGGTGGACGTCACCGACGCCCTCCTCGTGCTGCAGGCGCACGCCTTCGCCACCGAACGCACCGTCCGCGACGTCGCCACCGACGTCATCGCTCGCCGCATCGACCTCGCCCGGCCGTACGGTTCCGAGAACTGAGGAGCACGCACCATGGCACCGACCCGCGAGCGCCGGCTCATCGACACCTTCGTCACGCTGACCGACACCCTCGTCGACGAGTACGACGTCGTCGACCTGCTGCAGAACCTGGTCGACAGCGTCGTCGACATCTTCGACGCCTCGGCGGCCGGCATCCTGCTGGCCAACCAGCACCAGGAACTCGAGGTCGTGGCGTCGACCAGTGAGCGGTCCAGCTTCGTCGGACTCCTGCAGCTCGACGCCGGCGAAGGGCCGTGCGTGGAGTGCTTCGCGACCGGCCGTCCGGTGTCCGTCAGTGACCAGGCGGAGATGCAACGCCGGTGGCCGACGTTCGCGGCCGCGTCCGCCGAGTCGGGGTACGCGTCGGTGCACGCGATCCCGATGCGGTTGCGGGACACCACGCTCGGGTCGCTCAACCTGTTCCGCGAGACCGAGGGGGCGCTGAACCGCGACGACGCCCTGGCTGCACAGGCCCTGACTGACGTCGCGACCATCAGCATCCTGCAGCAGCGGACCCTGCAACACGCGGCGCTGACGCAGGCGCAGTTGCAGCGAGCCCTCGACAGCCGGGTCGTGATCGAACAGGCCAAGGGGTTCGTCGCGTACACGCACTCGGTCGACACCGAGGCGGCGTTCGAACTGCTGCGGCAGTACGCGCGGTCGAACCAGGAGCGCCTCGCCGACGTCGCTCGGGCCATCGTCGAACGCCGCCTGGTCCTCCCCGCCTGATCCCGTGTGTCCCCGGTCCGGGCCGGCGTACGATCACGAGCAAGTCGTAGCCCCGGACCCCGGTTGCAGGCGCAGCACTGGATCCAGGAGGAAACCATGGGCGACGAACTGGTCGTACCGACGGGCTACCGGAAGACCGAACGACGGTCGCCTCGGACCGACACCACCTCCACGTACACCGCGCTGCTCGCGCAGGTCCGCACCGCTGGGCTCCTCGGTCGCCGCACGGGCTGGTACTGGGGCCTCATCGCAGTGCTCGCCGCGCTGCTCGGCATCACCGGCGGGGCGTTCGCCGTGCTCGGCGGCTCCTGGTACCAGTTGATCGTCGCCGGGGTGCTGGGCGCACTGTTCACGCAGTTCGCGTTCCTGTCGCACGAGGCTGCCCACCGACAGGTCTTCGCGTCGCACCACTGGAACGACCGAGCGGCCCGGTACGCCGGCACGTTCCTGACCGGCATCAGCTACGCGTGGTGGATGAACAAGCACACCCGGCACCACGCCAACCCGAACACCGTCGGCAAGGACCCGGACATCTCGTTCGACGCGATCTCGTTCCGACCCGAGGACGCTGCCAGCCGGACCGGGTTCCTGCGTGTGCTCGTCCGCGTGCAGGGGTACGCGTTCTTCCCGATGCTCCTGGTCGAGGGTGTGAACCTGCACTGGCAGTCGATCCGCACGTACACGAGCCGTGGCCCGGTGAAGCGACGGTGGGCCGAGGGATCGGTCTTCGTCGGCCGGTTCGTGCTCTACCTGGGTGTCGTGTTCTGGTTCCTGCCGGTCGGCTTGGCCTTCGCGTTCCTCGGTGTGCAGCTCGCCGTGTTCGGGTTCCTCATGGGGATCGCGTTCGCGCCGAACCACAAGGGCATGCCCGTCATCGAACCCGGCCGCCGCGTGGACTTCTTCTCGCGCCAGGTCCTGACCTCGCGCGACATCGGTGGTGGCGCCTGGGTCGAGTACTTCATGGGTGGCCTGAACCACCAGGTCGAGCACCACCTGTTCCCGAGCATGGCCCGACCGAACCTGCGGGCCGCCCGGGACATGGTCCGGAAGTACTGCGCGGACCAGGGCGTGCCGTACACCGAGACGACGCTGGTGCACTCCTACGTCATCGTGGTCCGCTACCTCAACGAGGTCGGTCTCGCGGCTCGCGATCCGTTCGCGTGTCCGATGGTCGAGCGGCTGCGCTGACCGACCGCGACGGCTGGGCGCTTCCTGTCCTGTCGGCGCAGCCCTGGACCTGACGGGGGCTCATCGGCGAGCATGGACCCGATCAGGGACGGCGGGCACAGGGGCCCACCGCGGGAAGGGCAACCATGCGTCCTGTCAGGAACACGCTCACCACCGGAGCGGTCATCGCACTCGTCGTCGGCCTCACCGCGACGGCGGCACCCGCGCAGGCGGCGACGCCGGGGGCATCCACGCCGGGGGCCGGTACCCGCTGCGCCACGGGGACGCTCTCGGTGCAGACGCTCCGGTCGGGGTGCACGGTCTCGTCGGGCACGGTCGCGCTGCCGGACGGCCGCACCTTCGCCGTGCCGGCACCCGGTGAGAGCGTCATGGCCAGCAGCTCGGCTGCGCCGGGTGCTCCGGAGCTGGCGGAGGTCGTCATCGCGAACACCGGCACCGGCGGTGTCGCGGTCCGCATCGACGAGGGGTGGAGCGGTTCGGCGCCCGCCGTGCGCCGCGAGCAAGCGAGGAGCGCGGCGGCCAGCGCCGCCGCCAGCGCACCCGCAGCACCGGCCGCCACGGCCGCGGCCACCACCAAGTGCACCAGCACGGCCAACGCACGGAACCCGTACCGCTGGTCGAGCACGGTGCAGTGGTACTACAACGAGTCCGGCCAGAAGTCGTCGTACGCCAAGGACGCCCTGCGCAAGGCGGCGAACGCGTGGACCGGCACGATCGCGTCGTGCGACCGAACCGTGACCTCGTCGGCCCGGAACTCCTACGTGCGCCTGGCGACCCAGGTGCCCGGGCTCACCGACAAGGGCGGCTGCTCGAAGAGCAACGGCTACAGCGTCGTCGGATGGGGCAAGCTCCCTTCCGGCACCCTCGGCGTGACGTGCGTCTGGTACGACGGCAACGGCATTGCGAAGGAGTCCGACCAGCGGTACGCCACCAGCTACAAGTGGAGCTCGACGACCGCCTGCTCGGGCGCACGGTTCGACACCCAGGCCGTCGCCACCCACGAGTGGGGACACCTGTACGGACTCGGCCACGTCAAGACCGGAACCGGTCAGGTCATGGAGCCGTCCGGCGGGTACTGCGACACCGGCTCACGCACGCTCGGGCTCGGCGACATGACCGGCATCGCAGCGATCTACTGAAGCGCGGCTGCGGGCCGCGGGCCGTCGTCAGACCCCGTCGGGGTCCTCAGACAGCGTCGGCGCGGAGGAAGTCCGCGATCGGGGTCGATCCCGAGTTGAACCGGATGGTGTTGCCCGCCGTGCCGGGGGTCTCGAGCACGTCGGCGATCACGTGTGCGACGTCGCCGCGCGGCACGTCGCTCGACGAGCCCGCCCAGTCGACCGAACCGGTGGCGTCGTCGTCCGTCAGGGTGCTCGGCGCCACGATGGTCCACTGCAGACCGGAGTCGCGCACCACGGCGTCGGCGATCGCCTTCGACTGCGCGTAGGCGAAGAAGTCGTTGTCCTGCGGTACCCCGTGGTCGAGCTGCGACCCGGACCACGACACCATGACGTAGCGGTCGACGCCAGCCTGCTTCGCGCCCTGCACCGACAGGATCGCGGCGTCGCGGTCGATCGCCCAGGTGCGGTCGGCGGACCCGCCGCCGGCACCGGCCGACCACACGACGGCGTCGTGCCCGTGGACGAGCTCCGCGAAGTCGGTCAGGGACTGCTGCTGGATGTCCGCGACACGGGGTTCGCCGCCGTGGGCACGGATCTCGTCGGACTGGTCCGCGTCGCGGATGACCGAGGTGACCGAGTGGCCGCGGTCGCTGAGGATGCGGGTGGTGAGGAGTGCGACCTTGCCGTGGCCGCCGAAGACGATGACGTTGCTCATGCGGCGGACGCTACTCGGGCCGGCTCAGTACCCGCAGTCCGTGAGGACCCTCGGAGCGCTCGCGGCCCGCGTGCGTACGGTCGGACCTGATCACGACTGGAGACACGATGAGCACGCAGCACGAGCAGCACACCCTGGTCCGCACCCTGGTGCTCGGCATCCTGAGCGGCGGCCGCAGCGCCACCCCGCTCGCGGTGCTGGCGCTGAACCACGACCGGTCCTCGCTGAAGGGGTCGTGGCAGGACTGGAAGGTCTTCAGCACCCCGCTCGGCCGCGGACTCCTCGTCGCCTCGGCCGTCGGTGAACTCATCGGCGACAAGCTGCCGATGACCCCGAACCGCATCTCCCCCGCCGGCCTGATCGGCCGCATCGGGTCCGGTGCGCTCGTCGGCGCAGCACTCGGCACGACCGGCAAGCGCGACCTGCGCATCGAGGGCGCGATCCTCGGCGGCGTCGGTGCGATCGTCGGGTCGTTCGTCGGGTGGGGTGCCCGCAAGCTCGTCGGTGCCACCACCCGCCTGCCCGACCCGGTCGTGGCGCTCGCCGAGGACGCCGCGACCATCGCCGGCTCCGTGAAGGTCATCACCGCCGACTGATGCGCATCGTCGTCATCGGAGCCACCGGCCACATCGGCACGTTCCTCGTCCCCCGCCTCGTCCGCGCCGGTCACGAGGTCGTCGCCATCAGTCGCGGCACCAGCACCCCCTACGCCGACTCCCCCGAGTGGCAGCGGGTCGAACGCGTCACCGCGGACCGTGAGCAGGAGGACCGCGACGGCACGTTCGGAGCGCGGATCGCTGCGCTCGACGCCGATGCCGTCGTCGACCTGGTCTGCTTCACCGAGTCGTCCGCCGCCGCCCTCGTCGAAGCGCTCCGCGGCACGGGCACGCACCTCGTGCACTGCGGCTCGATCTGGCGCGCGGGTGCATCCCGTGTGCTGCCGATCACCGAGGACGACTTCACGCCGCCCTTCGGCGACTACGGCGTGCAGAAGGACGCGATCGCGCGGATGCTCAAGGAAGAAACCGTGTCAGGGGGTTTGGCGACGACGACGCTGCACCCGGGTCACATCAGCGGTCCGGGCTGGATGCCGATCGGTCCGCTCGGCAACCTCGACCCGTCGGTGCTGACGAGGCTGTCCGCCGGCGAGGCGATCGAGGTCCCCGGTCTCGGTGCCGAGACCATGGCCCACGTGCACGCGGACGACGTTGCGCAGGCCTTCCAGCTCGCCGTCGAACACCGCGAGGCGGCGGTCGGCGAGGACTTCTTCATCACGGCGCCGACGGCGCTCACCGCGCGTGGGTACGCCCACCTGGCAGCGTCGTGGTTCGGCCAGGAGGCCCGGCTCGAGTCCGTCAGCTGGGACCGGTTCCGCGAGACCACCACTCCAGAGCACGCTGGCGCCAGCTGGGAGCACCTGTCACGCAGTCAGGTGTTCAGCGTCGAGAAGGCCCGCCGCCTGCTCGGTCACGCGCCCGGGTTCACCGCCGAACAGACGGTGCTCGACGCCATCCGCTGGCAGGTCGACCACGACCAGCTCGAGGTCGCAGGCCCCCTCGTCGTCTGAGGGACCGGCCGCGACCTCAAGCGGCGGGCGCACCCTCGTTCACGGCGGCGAGCCCGTTGAGCGTCCGCGGGTAGCCGATCACCGGCACCAGGACGGTGAGCACGTCGAGCAGCTGTTGCCGGGTGTTCCCGACGTGCAGGTTGCCCGCGACGTGTCCCGTGACCTGCGCGTCCGCGCCGCCGAGCGCGACGAGGACCGCGAACGTCAGCAGCTCACGCGTCGGCAGGTCGAGCCCGTCCCGTCCGACGGTGTCACCGAAGCAGTTGCCGGACAGGAAACGCTGGAAGTGCACGGTGTCGTCGGCCGCGTTCTCGTACATCGCGTCGACACGTCCGGCGCCGACGACGGCGCTCTGGACCGCACGGCCCCGTTCGAGTCGGTCGTCGGGGGTGGTCGTCGACCGGCCCGGGAGCGGCAGCTCGACACCGCGCGCGATCAGCACGTCGTTGGTGATCGTGAGGAAGTCCGAGGCGCGTGCGGACCCGACGTAGGCGACGGCCTGGTACCCGATCTCCTTCGCCTCGACCGGGGTCAGCGAGCCGTCGAGCGCGGTGCCGAGCAGCTGTCGGAAGGCGGTCTGCGCGCCGGCGGCGATCATCGCGCCGAGCTGCACGACCGCGCGGTCGTGGCTGCTGAGCGACGCGTGCTGCAGCGTATCGTCCACGAAGTCGGCGTGGTACTGGGCGAACTCGGGGTCGGTCTCGGCGAACGTCATGCCCCCGACGCTACGACCGCCCCGCCGACCGAGGGAGGTAAGGGCCTCCCCCCTTTCGCCGTGGGTGACCGGCCTAGCGTGGCAGCCGTGCCCGGCGAGACCCGCGGGCACGGAGAGGAAACCATG
Organism: Curtobacterium sp. PhB191; assembly: GCF_004346515.1. Taxonomy (NCBI): domain Bacteria; kingdom Bacillati; phylum Actinomycetota; class Actinomycetes; order Micrococcales; family Microbacteriaceae; genus Curtobacterium; species Curtobacterium sp. PhB191. Next base: position 482,704 of record NZ_SMBV01000001.1, on the reverse strand, counting down.
GAGTACCGCCAGCTCGGACGCACCGGCGTCGAGGTGAGCCCGCTCGCTCTGGGCACCATGATGTTCGGCCCGTGGGCGAACGCCGACGTCGACGACTCGATCCGGATCATCCACCGTGCCTTCGACGCGGGCATCAACTTCGTCGACACCGCCGACGCCTACTCGGACGGCGTCTCCGAGGAGATCGTCGGCAAGGCCATCAAGGACCGCCGTGACGACGTCGTGCTCGCCACCAAGTTCTTCATGCCGATGGGTGAGGGCCCGAACCGCTCCGGGGGCTCGCGCCGCTGGATCATGCAGGAGGTCGAGAACTCCCTGCGCCGCCTCGGCACGGACCACATCGACCTGTACCAGGTGCACCGTCCGTCCCCGACGACGGACGTCGAGGAGACCCTGGGCGCCCTGACCGACCTGGTCCGCCAGGGCAAGGTCCGGAACATCGGATCGTCGTCGTACTCGGGCGCCGAGATCGTCGAGGCCCAGTGGACCTCGGAGCGCCGTGGCCTGGAGCGCTTCCGCACCGAGCAGCCGCCGTACTCGATCCTGGTGCGCGGCATCGAGGAGGACGTCCTGCCGACCACGCAGCGCTACGGCATGGGCACCCTCGTCTACAGCCCGCTCGGCGGCGGCTGGCTCAGCGGCCGCTGGCGCAAGGACGCTCCCGGGACCCCGACGGCGAAGCACCGCCCCGCGGCCCGGTTCGACATGTCGACGCCCGCGAACCAGCGGAAGCTCGACATCGTCGAGGAACTCGCACTCCTGGCCGAGTCGCAGGACATGTCCCTCATCGAGATGTCGCTGGCGTGGGTGATCCGGCACCCCGGCGTCACGAGCGCGATCATCGGCCCGCGCACCATGGAGCAGCTCGAGTCGCAGCTCCCTGCCGCCGACCGCGTGCTCAGCGACGAGGTCCTGGACCGCATCGACGAGCTCGTCGCACCGGGCGTCACGATCAACCCCGACGACAACAGCTACGGGCAGCACACCCTGGTGCCCGCCGCACGTCGCCGGTGAACGCGACCGACTGACGGACGGGAGGCCCGCGGCCAGCTGGCCACGGGCCTCCCGTCCGCCATCTGGGCACGCGCGCAACGTCAGCGACGTCGGAACAGCTCGCCGAGGTGCCACGGGCCGGGCGCGAGCCGCACAGCGGCCTCGGCACGCACGCGCTCCTCGAGCGCACGGTCGCGGGTCAGGTCGTGGATCTCCTGCTCCGCGCGCCAGCGGAACCGCAACCGGCCCAGGAACCCGAGCGGCGCGGCGGCTGCGGTCGTCGGGACGGACTCGGTCTCGCTCATGCGTCCTCCGGTTCCGGGACGGCTGCGGCCGTCGTGGCGACGAGGTTCGCGAGCAGCTGCAGGCGCTCCTCGGACGGTGAGCCCGGCTCGGTGCCGTAGGCGATGAGCGTCAGACCGGTGTCGGTCGCGAGCTCCATCGTCTCGTACGTCAGGTCGAGGTCGCCGACCTCGGGGTGGTGCACCCGCTTCGAGCCGTTCAGGTGCCGCATGACGCCGTGCGCGGCCCAGCGCTGCCGGAACTCCTCGCTGCGGGTGGAGAGCTCGCCGATCAGGTCGGTCAGCCCCTTGTCGTACGGCGACCGGGCGGCCTCGGCACGGAGCACGGCCACCATGTCGCTCGCGACGACGTCCCAGTCGCGCCAGAACTCCTGACCGCGCGGGTCGAGGAACGCGAAGCGGGCGGTGTTCGGGGTGCCGGCGGGGTCGAGGAAGAGCGGCGAGTAGAGCGCACGTGCCAAGGCGTTGCCGGCCAGGAAGTCCGAGCGGCCGTTCCGGACCCACGCGGGCATCGTCATGCCGTCGAGCATGCGCTGCACGTTCGGTCGGACCTTCGACGTCGGGGGCTTCCGCCGCGTGGTCGCCGAGGCGTTCTGCACGCGGGCCAGGTCGAACAGGTGCGCGTGCTCGGCGTCGTCGAGGCGCAACGCGCGCGACAGCGACTCGAGCACGCTCTCCGAGACGCCGGTGAGGTTCCCGCGCTCGAGGCGGATGTAGTAGTCGACACTCATGCCGGCGATGAGCGCGAGCTCCTCGCGGCGGAGACCCTTGACCCGTCGGGCGCCACCGAAGTCGGGCAGCCCGACCTGCTGCGGCGTGACCCGCTCGCGGCGGGTGCGGAGGAAGTCGCGCACTTCGCTCTTGGTGTCCATGCGTCCACGGTAGGACGGTGCCGGGCGGGGAAGAAGGGGTTGCTGGTACCCGTCAGGGTCAGGGGCACCGGCCTAGCGTCGTGGGCATGGACACACTCACCCTCAACAACGGACTCGAGATCCCCGCGATCGGCTTCGGCGTGTTCCAGAGCGCACCCGACGAGACCGTGGACGCGGTCCGCACGGCACTGGAGACCGGGTACCGCCACATCGACACCGCCGCCGCGTACGGCAACGAACGCGAGGTCGGCGAGGGCATCCGCGCCTCCGGCGTCGACCGCGACGAGATCGTGGTCGAGACGAAGATCTGGGTCTCCGACTACGGCTACGACGAGACCCTGCACGCGTTCGAGAAGGCCACCGGCAAGCTCGGGTTCGACCGCGTCGACGTGCTGATCCTGCACCAGCCCGCGCCGGACCGCTTCGAACGGACGGTGCAGGCGTACAAGGCGCTCGAGACGCTGTACGCCGACGGTCGGATCGGAGCGATCGGCGTGAGCAACTTCATGCCGCACCACCTGCAGTCGCTGCTCGACGCGACCGACGTCATCCCGGCGCTCAACCAGGTCGAGCTGCACCCGTACTTCACGCAGCCGGACGTGCAGCGCGCCGACGCGGAGCACGGGGTCCTCGACCAGGCGTGGTCCCCCATCGGCGGGATCACCTTCTACCCGGGTTGGGGTGACGAGCGGGTCAGCGTGATGGACGACCCGATGATCCGGACCATCGCCCAGAGGCACGGCAAGACGCCGGCGCAGGTGATGCTCCGCTGGCACGTGCAGCAAGGGCGGAACGCGATCCCGAAGTCGACGAACCCCGGACGGATCGCGGAGAACTTCGACGTCTTCGACTTCGTGCTGTCCGACGACGACCTCAGGGCCCTGGACGCGCTCGACACGGGCCGCCGGAACGGCCCGGACCCCGACGGTGCGGACACGAGCCGCTTCGAGCGGGTGATCCCGGAGGCCTGACGCGACCAGGAGACGGCCAGGAGGCCCGTGGCGGCGCCGCCACGGGCCTCCTGGCCGTCACGGGGTCGGCACTCAGGCGAGCGGGTCGCCGTCCGGCGGCTCGTCCGTCCTCGTCGGGGCGCCCGGCACGGCGCGCTCCGGCAACCAGATGACGAAGGTCGACCCGTCGGAGCCGCGACTCTCGAGGCGGAGGCGGCCCTCGTGGCTCTCCACGATCTGGCGCGCGATCGACAGCCCGAGGCCGCTGCCGGTGGAGGCGTCCGAGGACTCCCGGTAGAAGCGGTCGAACACCCGTGGCCGGGCATCGTCGGCGATGCCGGGGCCCTCGTCACGCACCGCGAGCCACGCCCACCCACGGACGCTCCCGACGCCGATCGTCACGGTGGAGCCGACGGGTGCGAGCCGGACGGCGTTCGAGAGCAGGTTGCCGAGTGCGCGCGACAGGGCGTCGGGATCGGCGAACACCACCGGGCCGCCGTGGATCCGCTCGCGGATCGTGAGGTCGCGGCGGCTCGCCAGGACCCCGTACTCCGCAGCAGCGGACGCGGCCAGCCGCGCGACGTCGACGTCGCGGTCGGTGAAGGCCTCGGACCGGGTGCGGGCGGTCGCGAGCAGGTCCTCGAGCAGGCGGCTCATCCGCCGGGTGGACTGCAGCACGACGTCGGCTGACGCCTGCCGTTCGGCCGGGGTGGCGGCGTCGTCCGCGAGGACGGCCTCGACGTTCGACTGCACGACGGCGACGGGGTTCCGCAGTTCGTGGGAGACGTCCTCGACGAGCATCCGTTCGGCCCGGAACGCGCGGTCGAGCCGGTCGAGCATCCCGTCGATGGTGTCGGCGAGGGTGTGCAGCTCGTCGGGAGGCCCTGACGCGTCGATGCGGCGTGACAGGTCGGTCGCGGTGATCTCCTGCGTCGCCCGGGTGATCGCACCGACGGGGCGGAGCGCGCGGCCGGCGACCCACCAGCCGATCGCCAGGCTCAGGACGAACATCACGACGAGGGCGATGATCGAGTACTGCTGCAGCGACTGCAGGGACGTGTAGTTGACGGCGCCCTGCACCGTCTCGAGGTCGGCGACCTGGAACTGCTCGCCGGGCTTGTAGACGATCGTGCCGTCGGCGGCCTTGTAGAACTTCTTCACCGTGACGGGGTTGAGGGGCTCGGCGCTGACCGTGCTCGACAGGGCGACGTAGACGGCGGCGAGGGCGAGTGCGGTGATCCCGAACAGGACGGCGCTGTACGTCAGGGTCAGGCGCATCCGGATCGTGCGTGCCCAGGCCGGCAGGCGGAGGAACCGGCGGTGGCCGACCTCGCGCCTGGCGCGGTCGAGCGCGCTCACGACGCAGCGCCGGCAGCGCCGGCCGCGCCGACCGCCCGTACCGGCGCGGCTGGCGCTCCGAGCGTCGACGAGTCCCCGGTGCCGTCCTCGATGAGTTCCCGGAGCCGGTACCCGCGGCCGACGACGGTCTCGATCGCCGGCTCTTCGTCCGCGACGCTGAGCTTCCGGCGGAGCGTGCCCACCGTGACCCGGACGGTCTGCGTGAACGGGTCGGCGTTCTCGTCCCACACGTGCTCGAGCAGTTCCTCTGCCGACACCACGTAGCCGACACGGCCGAGCAGGTACCGGAGCACCCCGAACTCCTTCAGGGTCAGCGCGAGTTCGCGGTCGCCACGGCGCGCGAGCTGCCGCGCGGTGTCGACGACGATCGGGCCGTCGACGAGCACGGAGGACGCGGCCTCGCCCGAGCGCCGGGTGAGTGCGCGCATCCGGGCGGTGAGCTCGACGAGCGCGAACGGTTTCACCAGGTAGTCGTCGGCACCGAGGTCGAGCCCGCGGACCCGATCGCGCAGCTGGCCGCGGGCGGTGAGCATGAGGATCCGTGGGCCAGGGCCACCGGACCCACCGGGTTCGCCGGTCGACCGGAGTTCGCCGGCGAGCTCGAAGCCGTCCCCGTCCGGCAGGTTCACGTCGAGCAGGACGATGTCGTAGTCCGTGACGGCGAGCTTCCCGCGGGCGTCCCCGAGCGTGCCGGCGGCGTCGACCGCGTACCCCTCACGCTGCAGGGCGACGCGCAACGCGGTCACCAGACCGGCTTCGTCCTCCACCATCAGCACACGCATGCCTCACGGTAACCAGGGCGGCTGGGCGACTGACAGGTACTGTCCGTTCCCCCTTTTCGGTCTGGTTTCGATCCGGCTTCCCGTCGTTTTCGCCCCTGGCGACTGGAGTGGGACGCACCCGAACGACAGGAGGACACCATGACCGAAGCCGCCCACGCCGACCCGTACACGACGCCGTCCGCGTCAGCCGTCCTCGAACGCGCACTGTTCGAGGTCAAGCACGTGGTCGTCGGCCAGGACGCCATGGTCGAACGGATGATGATCGGGCTGCTCGCCCGGGGCCACGTGCTGCTCGAGGGCGTCCCCGGCGTCGCGAAGACCCTCGCGGTGCGCACCCTGGCCACCGTCGTCGGCGGGGACTTCGTCCGCCTGCAGTTCACCCCCGACCTGATGCCGTCCGACATCGTCGGCACGCGGGTCTGGCGGCCGTCCACCGAGACCTTCGACGTCGAACCCGGACCGGTGTTCGCCAACCTCGTGCTCGCGGACGAGATCAACCGCGCTCCCGCCAAGGTGCAGTCGGCGCTGCTCGAGGCGATGGCCGAGCAGCAGGTCTCGATCGGTGGGCAGACCCACCGGCTCCCCGACCCCTTCATCGTGCTCGCCACCCAGAACCCGATCGAGAACGACGGCGTGTACGCGCTCCCCGAAGCGCAGCGCGACCGCTTCCTGCTCAAGGTCGACGTCGACCATGCCGACGAGCTCGGGGAGCTGACCATCGTGCAGCGGATGAGCGCCGACCGGCCACGCGCGCAGCAGATCCTGACGGTGCCGGACATCGTCCGGCTGCAGGCCGAAGCCGAGCAGGTCTTCGTGCACCACGCGGTCGCCATGTACGCCGTGCAGCTCGTGATGGCGACCCGCCACCCGCACCGGTACGGCGTGCACACCCTCGACGGAGTACTCGAGTACGGCGTCAGTGCTCGCGGGTCGCTCGGCCTGGTCGCCGCGGCCCGTGCGCTCGCGCTCCTCCGGGGCCGCGACTACGTGCTGCCCGGTGACATCGCGGACGTCGCCTCCGACGTGCTCGCGCACCGCCTCGTGCTCACCTTCGACGCCGTCGCCGACGGGGTCGACCCCAGGACCGCTGTCGAGGCCGTGCTCGTGGCCGTCCCGCAGCCTCGGATCGCGGCGTCCGAGGACCCGAGCGCGGTCGCGGCGGGCGGTGACGTGCGGTACCCCCCAGCCGCACCGACCCCCGCCGCGGCCGCTTCCACCCCGTACGAGGCGACGCCGTGAGCGACGCCGCACGGCTCCGCCGCCTCGAGCTCACCGTCCGGCGCCGTGTCGACGGCACGGTGCACGGCGACCACCAGGGCCTGTCCCTCGGCACGGGCAGCGACCCTGAGGAACTCGTGCGCTACCAGCCCGGGCACGACGTCCGCCGGATCGACTGGAACGCCACGGCTCGCGCCGGCGAACCGTACGTCTGGCTCACCCGCGCTGAGCACGCCCTCGAGACGTGGGTGCTGGTCGACCGTTCGCCGAGCATGGCCTTCGGCACCACCGACCGTGAGAAGGCCGACGTCGCCACCTGGACGGCGGCGGCGATCGGCCTGCTCACCACCGGCGCGGGTGACCGGGTGGGACTCGGCGTCGTCGGCACCGAGGGGATCCGCTGGACCCCTCCGCGCGCCGGTCGCACCACCGCCCGCCGCGTGCTCCGTGCCGATCCAGGCCCCCGCGACGGCGTCCCGACGACCGACCTGTCCGCAGCGCTCCGCGTGTTCGCCGCCCAGGCGCCCCGCCGCGGTCTGCGGGTCGTCATCAGTGACCTGCTCGACCAGCCGGCGACCGACAGCGCGCGGCTGCCGTGGGAGCCCGCCCTGCGTCGGCTGTCGGCACGCCACGAGGTCATCGTCGTCGAGGTGCTCGACCCCCGCGAACTCGACCTGCCCGACGTCGGCGACGTCGTCTTCGTCGACCCGGAGTCCGGCGCCCAGCGCGTCGTCGCCACCTCGGACCGGGCACTCCGCACCGCTTACGCCGCCGGAGCAGCCGCCCACCGCGCGGCCACCGCCACCGCCGTCCGCGCCGCCGGGGCCGACCACCTGGTCCTGCGCACCGACGATGACCTCGGCCGCGAACTCACCCGCTTCATCCACCGCCGGCACCGCACGCCCGCCCGATCGGCACGGAGGACCCGATGACCTTCCTCACACCCTGGTTCCTGCTCGCCCTGGTGCCGGTGGCGGCGCTCGCCGTCGCGCACCTGCTCGTCCAGCGCCGACGCCGGCGGTACGCCGTGCGCTTCGCGACCCTGCCGATGCTCGACAAGCTCGTCCCGAAGCAGCCCCGGTGGCGTCGGCACCTGCCCGCGGCGCTCGTCCTGGTCGGCCTGACCGCCCTCGGCTTCGCCGGTGCGCGCCCCGAGATCGACGTCCGGGTGCCCTACGAGCGTGCCACGGTGATCGTCGCGATCGACACGTCCGGCTCGATGCAGGCCGACGACGTCGACCCGAACCGGCTCGAGGCCGCCAAGTCCGCCGCCGAGTCCTTCGTCGCCGAGATGCCGGAGACGTTCAACGTCGGGGCGATCGCCTTCGCCGGCGGCGCGGACGTCCTGGCTCCGGCCACCCGCGACCACGAAGCGGTCCGGGAGGCCATCGCCGGGATGGACGACGGCGGCGGTGGGACGGCGATCGGCGAGGCCGTCTTCGAGGCGGTCGGCGAGGTCGACCGCCTCAGTGACGAGGGTGCCACCGGCTCGGCGTCGCCGTCCCCGACCCCCGGCGGGTCCGGGGAACCGGAGCGCATCCCGGCGCGACTCGTGCTGCTCTCCGACGGCGCGAACACCACCGGGCGCGAACCCGCCGCGGCCGCCGAAGCAGCTCGCGAAGCCGGCATGCCCGTCTCCACCATCGCCTACGGCACCGATTCCGGGGTCGCGAACCTGTGGGGGACGCAGCAGGCCGTCCCCGTCGACGAGACCTCCCTCCGCCAGCTCGCGGACGAGACCGACGGACGGTTCTACCGGGCGTCCAGCACCGACGAACTCCGCGAGGTCTACCAGGACATCGGCTCGTCGATCGGTTGGCACGAGGAACCCGTCGAGATCACACCATGGCTCGCCCTGCTCGGCATGCTCCTCGCCCTCACCGCCGGCGCGCTCTCCCTCCGCTGGTTCGCCCGCATCGTCTGAACACGAGGACACGACCATGAGTGACACCCCTCCCGGCATCGGCCGGCCCGCAGGTCCACAGCACTGGTCCACCGGCGCACCGCCCGAGCGATCTGCGCGACCAGACGGCGGACGGGAGGCCCGGGACCAGCTCGCAACGGGCCTCCCGTCCGTCCCCACGCCCGTCCAGGGCCCCCCACCGGACCCGGCCACCCGCCGGTCCGAGTTCGACGAGCCGGCACCGCGCCGCGAGCGGCGGGGCGGCGGCCGGACCGCGACCGTCCTCGTCGCCGCGCTCGTCCTCGGCGGCACCGCGGGGGTCACCGGCGCCCTGCTCGTCACCCCGGACTCCCCGGTCAGCGCCCCGGTGGCCGGGCGGCAGCAGTCCGGCACGTCCGGCTCGTCGGGGACGTCCGGCTCGTCCGGCGGTACTGCGACCGACGCCGAGGACGCCGCCCAGCGGATGCTGCAGAGCGTCGTGCAGGTCCGCACGACCGGCGGGAGCGGCTCCGGCTTCGTCATCGACGATGCCGGACACGTCATGACGAACCACCACGTCGTCGACGGTTCGTCGGCCGTCCGGCTCGTACTGCCCGACGGCACCAGCACCGACGGCCGGGTCGTCGGCAGCGACGAGGACAGCGACATCGCGGTCATCGAGGCGACCGGCCTGACCGTGCCCGCAGCCGACCTCGGACGCAGCGCCGACCTGCGGATCGGCGAGTCCGTCATCGCGGTCGGGTCCCCGCTCGGCCTGAACGGCACCGTCACCTCGGGCATCATCAGCGCCCTCGAACGGACCTCGCAGCGATCCGCGCAGCCGCTCGTGCAGACCGACGCGTCGATCAACCCCGGCAACTCCGGCGGGCCGCTCGTCGGGCTCGACGGCCGCGTCGTGGGGGTGAACACGTCGATCGCGACGCTCGGCTACTCCTCCGGCAACATCGGCATCGGCTTCGCGGTGCCCATCGACGACGCCGCACGGATCGCGGACGACATCATCCGGGGCTGACGCTCCGCGGGGCACCGCTCATCCGGGGCTGACCGCGCTGCGCGCACGTTCCGCGATCTGCTCCGTCGCCGCCCACGATGCGAGCAGGCGGAGCGCGTCGGCGGTCGGGCTGCCCGGGGTCGCCGGGTAGATCGTGAGCGCGAGCCCGGGGTCCTCGGCGAGTTCGAGCGTCTGGAAGTGCAGCTCGAGCGGACCGACGACGGCGTGCCGGAAGGATTTCACGCCGGCGTAGTGGCGGCGGACGTCGTGCGCGGCCCACAGGGCGCGGAAGTCGTCGCTCCGCATCGACAGCTCGCCGATGAGTGCTGCGAGGTCGCGGTCGTTCGGTGTACGGCCGGCCTCGCGCCGCAGGATCGCGACGTTCGTGTGCGCCGCCCGCTGCCAGTCCTGGTAGAAGTTCCGGGCCTGCGGGTCGAGGAAGATGAAGCGCGAGAAGTTCATCGGCCGGGCCGGTGCCGAGACCAGGTCCGAGTGCATCGCGTAGCCGAGCGCGTTGGCGGCGACGATGTCCTGCCGGTTGTTGATGATCATCGCCGGCGCATCGGTGATGACGTCGAGCAGGTACTGCAGCTCCGGGCGGACGGCGGCCACCGGCACCACCTTGCCCGCGCGCCGCGGTGTCGCGTTCTGGTGCCGGGACAGGTCGCGCAGGTGCTCGAGCTCGGCGGCGTCGAGCTGCAGTGCGCCGGCGACGGCCTCGAGCACGCTGTCCGAGACGCCCTGCAGGTTCCCCCGCTCCAGCCGCGTGTAGTAGTCGATGCTGACGCCTGCCAGCCGTGCGACCTCTTCGCGCCGGAGCCCCGTGACCCGACGGCGGGTTCCGAACGTCTTGACCCCGGCCTGCTCGGGGGTGATGCGGGCGCGACGGCTGGACAGGAAGTCGCGGGCTTCGTCGCGGTGGTTCATGCCGTCACGGTAACCCGCTGGACAGCGTGCGAGCGAGGGGCTGCCGGAACCCCTGTGGCAGCGCTCCGTCGGCTCACCCCTCGGCGCGGGTCAGCGGCACGGACACGATGCGGTCGTCGCCCTCCGCAGGGTCACCACGGCCGTCGGTGTTGTTCGTGACGAACCACAGCGTGTCCGACGGCCCCTCGAGCACGGTCCGGATCCGGCCGAAGTCGCCCTGGAAGTACTCGGTCGACGTCCCCGGGTCGTCCGCCGGGATCGCCCGGAGCACCTCGCCGCGCAGGTTGGCCACGAACACGGTGTCGTCGACGACCGTCAGGCCGCTCGGGGACGCCTCGTCCGTCGACCACTGCTGCACCGGGTCGACGAAGCCCTGGTCCTCGCCGCCCTCACCCTCGACCTCGGGCCAGCCGTAGTTCTCGCCCGCCTCGATCACGTTCAGCTCGTCGAGGGTGTTCTCGCCGAACTCCGACGCGAACATCGTGCCGTCGGAGGACCACCCCAGGCCCTGCACGTTGCGGTGCCCGAGGCTCCAGACGGGTGACCCGTCGAACGGGTTGTCGTCCGGCACGTCGCCGTCCGGGGTGAGCCGCAGGATCTTGCCCGCGAGCGAGTCCTCGTCCTGCGCGTCACTGCTCGTGCCGGCGTCCCCGACGCTGGCGTAGAGCATGTCGTCGGGGCCGAACGCGATGCGGCCGCCGTCGTGGAACGTGTTCGACGGCAGTCCGTCGATGATCGTCGTGGCGTCGCCGAGCGCCCACGACCCGGCGCTGCCCGTCAGTTCGAACCGCTGGATCCGGTTGCCGTCTTCGGCCGTCGAGTACACGAACAGGTCGTCGTCGTGCAGGGCCAGCCCGAGCAGCCCGCCCTCGCCGCCGTGGCTGACGCCGTCGACGGTGCCGACCTCGCGCGTCGTGCCGTCGTCCTGCAGCTCGAGGACCTTCGCGGAGTCGCGTTCGCTGACCAGGGCGTCGCCGTCGTCGCCGGTGCGGACGACCGACCACGGTGCTTCGAGTCCGGTGACCACGTCGCTGGTGTCGCCGTCGAGCGCGATCTGCCCGGTGGGCAGGTCGGCGGGGGCGGTGGCGCGGGCGCTCGCCGACGAGCCGCGGTCGTCGTCCGGTGCGGCATCGGCGCAGCCGCCCAGGGCGAGGGCGGCCACCGCGGCGATGCCCGCAGCGGACCAGCCGCGTCGGGCTCGGGTGGGGTTCGGGCTCGGGTGCGGGTTCGGGTGTTCGCTGCTGTCCACGGTGGTCCTCCCGGATCGTGCGTCGATCACACACGTCGTGTTCGGGAAACGGCTGAGGGGTACGGCCGGCACCTCCCTCCGGTGCGCACATCGGCCTACCGTCGGGGCCATGGAGATCCAACCGAAGCAGCCGACCGTCAAGAACCCGGCCGCGCAGTTCACCGGCGACGTGTACCTCGACGCCATCGCCAGCCCGAAGGAAGCCGGCCAGTCGATGACCGTCGCGAAGGTCCGGTTCCTGCCCGGCGCCCGCACCGCCTGGCACTCGCACGCCAACGGCCAGACCCTGCACGTCACCGAGGGTGTCGCGCGCATGGGCACCCGTGACGGCGGCGTGGTCGAGGTCCAGCCGGGCCAGACCGTCTACACGCCTGCGGGTGAGGAGCACTGGCACGGTGCGACCCCGACGGACTACATGGAGCACCTCGCGATGCTCGACCTCGCCGACGACCCGGCGACCACCACCACCTGGCTCGAGCACGTCACCGACGAGGAGTACTCCGCATGACCACCATCGCCATCATCGGGGCCGGCAAGGGCCTCGGTCTCGCCGTCGCCGAACGCTTCGGCCGCGAGGGCTTCTCGATCGCCCTCGTCTCCCGCAACCAGGACCGCCTGGACGGCCTCGCCGCGTCGCTGCGCGAGCAGGGCATCACGGCCGCCGGGTTCGCCGCGAACGTCCGTGACGGCGATTCGCTCCGCAGCGCCCTCGAGCGTGCGACCGAGCAGCTCGGTCCCATCGAGGTGCTGCAGTACAGCCCGCTCCCCGCCAAGGAGTACATGCGCCCGGTGCTCGAGACCACCGCGGAGGACCTGGTCGGCCCGATCGAGTTCTCGGTCTACGGCTCGGTCAACGCGGTCCGCCAGGTGCTGCCCGGCATGCGCGCGATCGGCCACGGCACGATCCTGTTCGTGAACGGCGGCAGTGCGGTGCGTCCCGGCGCTCGGGTCACCGGCACCTCGGTCGCCTTCGCTGCCGAGAGCGCCTACGCCCAGCTCCTGCACGACGCCGTGCGCGACGAGCAGGTCCACGTCGGTCAGCTCATCATCCCGTTCGGCATCGACGACGGGCAGCCGGAGCACTCCGGCGAGTCCATCGCGGATCGTCTGTGGGCGATCCACTCGGAGCGCGGCGAGTTCCGCACGTACGCGGAGGCGCTGCCCGACCCCGCTTGAGCGCGGTTCGCGCCGCATCGAGTGAGCAGAAGGCGACGAGTCCGAGCGCGTGACCCGTCGCCTTCTGCTCACTCCGTGGCGGACGGGAGGCCCGGTGCCAGCTGGCCACGGGCCTCCCGTCCGCCCTGGGGTCACGTCGAGAGCACCGCGACGGCACGCGCGGCGCGTGCGGCGACCGCGGCCGCCGTCGGGGCCGGAGCCAGGCCGAGCAGGCGCTCGCGGTGGAGCTCCCCGAGCAGCAGGGTGAAGAGCTCGGCGGCGGTCTCCGGAGTGGCTCCGGCGCGGACCAGGGCCTGCTGCGCGGCGAGCGGGCCGGCCTCGTGGAACTCACGGGCGAGCTCGGGTGATCGCGCCGACTCGGCGATGACGAGCCGGTGCAGGGCGACGGCGCGGTCCGAGAGCAACGCGCTGCCGATCGCCGTGGCCGTGGACACGAGGTCCGCGGCGGGCTGCGCGGCGTACGGGTGCTGCCGCCGGACGACCGCTCGGAGGATCGCGGGCTTGTCGCCGAACGCCGTGTAGAGCGTGCGCTTGGTGACCCCGGCCTCGGCGGCGACGCGGTCGAGTGCGACGCCCGCGAACCCGTGCTCCAGGAACAGGTCGGTCGCGACGTCGAGGATCCGCTCGTCACGGGCGATCCGCTCGTCGGCGGTCGGACGTCCACGCTTGTTCACAGACCCATCCTAGCGGTAATGATACGCTCCCGTTTCATTACCGAGGAGGGTCCATGACCGATGTGGTCTGTCACGTGGCGATCGCCGACGACTGGGAGATGAGCCGCGGGTTCGGCGAGTACGAGGTGTCCACTCGCGGGGTGCCGCTCGAGCCGGGCGGGTACGTCCGCGCCACCACGCCCGACCGGGTGGCCGAGGTCGTCACCGAGCGGTACGGCGACCTCGCGCTGCCCCTGCTCCGGATCGACCTGAGCGTCGAGGGGCTCGCGGCTGCGGGGGTGCCGGTCGAGTGGGTCGACGGTCTCCCCCGGGTGCGCGGTCCGATCCCGATGGACGCCGAGGTCGTACTGGCCGAGGTGCCCATCCCGAACGTGTGACCACTTCGTGAGCAGAAATGGTCGAGTCCGCCGACGGCCACCCGACCATTTCTGCTCACGAAGTACCGCGCCCTAGGCTGGAAGCGATGTCCAGCGTCCTCCTCACCGTGCACGTCGTGGCGGCGCTGCTCACCCTCGGACCCGTCGCGGTCGCCGGGAGCATGTTCCCGAAGCCGGCTCGCGCGCTCGTCGCCGATCCGGGCGACCAGGTGGCCCGAGCGGTCGCCAGGGTCCTGCACCGGATCTGCCACGTGTACTCGATCATCTCGCTCGCCGTCCCGACGTTCGGCATGGCCCTGGCGTTCGAGGTCGGGGCACTCGACGAGGCGTGGCTGCTCGTCTCGATCGGTCTGACCGCGGTGGCTGCGGGGATCCTCGCGCTCGGGGTCCTGCCGGAGCAGCGCGAGGTCCTGCGCGGGAACGGGACCGAGCGCTCGCCGCGGAAGCTCGCTGCCCTGGTCGGCCTGTTCAACCTGGTGTGGGTCGTCGTCGCCGTGCTCATGGTGGTGCAGCCCGGCGCCTGACCGGGCTGCACCGGGGCGGCGCCACGTGCAGCGCCGCCCCACACCTCAGTGCGCCCGCCGCACCGCCACCCGGCGTCGGCCGTGCGCGGTGAGCCATGCCCCGGCCGTCACCAGGAGCGGCAACCCGATCCCGAGCACGGCCAGCATCGACCAGTCCGGCACGAACGGCATGTGGTTCGACCCGACCGCTGGCTCCGTGAACCGCAGGGTGAGTGCCCGCATCGGCAGCAGCCCCAGCAGGGTGCCGATCACCGCGCCCACCGAGGCCAGGATCGCCGCCTGCCAGGTCGACACCCGCCGTCGCAGTCGTGGTGCGGCACCGATCGCGTCGAGCACCTCGTCGTCCCGGCGCCCGTCGGACCGCGCGAGCCCGATGGCCACCGCCGTCGCACCGATCGTCACCGCCGCAGCGAGCGCGAGCACGATCGCCCGGATGAGCGCGCCGTTGTCGACCGGCCCGGCCTCGTAGGCGAACTGCGGGCCGTCCCACCGAGCGCGGTCCGCGCCGCCGAAGCTCTGCCAGGCGGAACTCAGCTCGTCCCACTGCTCGGGCGCGATGTCCCCGGGCAGCGTCGTGACGAGCATGCCGTCGACGGCGCGCACCCCGTAGTGCGCCGCGGTCGCCTTCGTCATGAAGACGCCGACCTGGATCCGCGGCGACTGCACGTCGAGCACGGCCGGGATCGACACGCTGGCGTCCGGTTTCGTCGTCGTCGTGATCGTCGGGCTCTCCCACGTGCGGTCGTGGAACGTGTCGATGCGGACCGCACCGTCGTGGGCGTACTCCGGCCACAGTGACACCGCCTTGCCGCCCTCGAGCGCATCCCGCACGGCAGCAGACGGTCGGTGTCCGGTGAGCACCGCGTAGTCGTCGACGGTGCCCGTCCAGATGTGCGGGACGGTCGCGTCAGCGGTGTCGAGGTAGTACGAGCACGACGTGGAGTCGTAGCCGTCGCAGTCGAAGTCCGTCCACCGGTGCGGCATCGTCACGGACGACGGGGTGTCGCCCGCCCAGCCCTCGGCCACGCCGAGCACCCGGATCCGGTCGTGGTCGAGCACCCGCGCCACGACCTTCGCCGCGTGCGCCGTCAACGCCGCGTCGTGCCCGCTGGCGGCACCGTCCTCGCTGGACAGCTGCACCTCGGACGTCGCGACCCCGACCGCCGTCGTGTACTCGTACCCGCGGACGTACTGCGCGTGGCTCGACGCACTCCACGTGATCACGACCGACGCGACGAACACGACGCTCATCACACTGGCGAGCACCGGCACCGTCCGGACCGGGTTGCGCCGGGCATCGCGGGCGGCCAACCGAGCCGACAGGCCCAGGCGTGCGGACATCCGGGACACCAGGGCCAGGAGCCACGGCGAGCAGATCGCGATGCCGAGCTGCATCAGGCACGGCCCGAGCGCGACCCCGGCACCGGCCGCCCACGCCCAGTGGTCGTCCTGCACCCGGCGGTCGTTGAGCATGAGCACCCCGGCGCCGCAGGCCAGCGTCATCACGGCACCGGCGATGATGAGCACCGGCCCCCAGATGCGTCGCCGACGACGAGCAGGACGGTCGACGGGCGCGGGTCGGAGTGAACCCCGCAGCGCCGCGAGCACGTTGATGCGGGTGGCGGCCCGGGCGGCGACGAGTGCGGAGACCAGCCCGGCGAGGACGCCGGCGGCCGCGACCACGAGCAGCAGGAGCGGTGGCACGTGCAAGCCGGGGAACGACACGACGTCGCCGTTGTCGATCAGGCGGAACACCGCGACGCCGATCCCGGTGCCCACCGCGACGCCGAGGACGGCGCCGATGGACCCGAGCACGAGGCCGGACCCGGCGACGATCGTCCGGACGAACCGCTTGTCCCCGCCGACGCTCGTGACGATCGCGTACGAACGGGTGTCCGCCCGGGTGCCGACCAGGAACGCGGCCCCGGCGAGCAGCGCGACCTCGAACATCGCGAAGACCCCGAGCAGTGCCATCGCGCCGAGGTACCAGCCGAGTGACGAGCTCATCTGGCCGCCGGGCAGGCGGGCATCCGGCGGATCGAGCACGACCGGGCGGGACTGCACGACGATGCCGTGCGCGTTGAGCTGCCGGATCTCCGACCAGGTCGGCGCGTCCGACGGCAGGTAGACGGTGACGTCGGTCAGACCCGCGTCGTCAGTGGTCTCGGTCGTCGACAGGGTCGTCCCCCACGGCAGGAACACGCCCTGCTCGCTGGGCGCCGAGCCGAGGTCGCGCATCGTCCCGGTGATCGTGAACCGCTTCGTGACGGGATCGGTGATGTCGACGGTGTCACCGATGTGGGCGTCGAGCCGGTCGAGCGTCGCCGGCGTGACCATGAGTTGGTTGCGCGCGGTCGGCGCCGAACCGTCGAGGACACGCCAGTGGCCCTCGAGCGACGGGTCCCAGACGCTGCCCTCCACCGCGGCCAGGCCGACAGGTCCCTTGGGTCCCTGCACCACGACGGGCGTGCCGCCGACCGGGATGGACAGCGCACCGTCCGGCACGTGGGCGAGCACGTTCGCGAACGGCGGGTCCTCGTCGGCCTCCGTGACCGGGCTGTTCCGCTTCGCATCGGTGAACTGCCACTGCACCGGGTCCTGCCGCATGCCGGGCAGGTCCGGGCCGGAGACCCGCATCTGCGCGGCTGCCTTGCCGAGGTCGTAGTCCAGCGACTCCGCGGTCGTGGGCTGCGTCGACTGCACGACGACCGCCACCGCGGCGAACCCGGCGGTGGGGATGCCGATGAGCGCGATGATCAGCGCCGCCCGACCGACCTTCGCGAACGCCAGTCGACGCCCCAGACGGAACGCCGGTCGGAGGGCGAACGGCGTCCGGCCGGTACCCGGACGCCGACGCCGGCTCACGACGCGGTCCGGTCCGACAGGGCGAGCTCCACGCCCGAGTACACGGTCTCGTCGACCACGCGACCGTCGCGCAGGAAGACGATCCGGTCCGCCCAGGCAGCGTGCCGGGCGTCGTGGGTGACGAGCAGCGCGCCGGCTCCGGCATCGACGTGCCGTCGGAGCATGCGGAGCACGACCTCGCCGGTCTGCGAGTCGAGGGCGCCGGTCGGTTCGTCCGCCAGCACGAGCCGACGTTCGCCGACCACGCCCCGGGCGATCGCGACGCGCTGCTGCTGCCCGCCGGACAGGTCGTCCGGGTAGGCGTCGCCGCGGTGTGCGAGTTCGACGTTGTCGAGTGCCAGCTCCGCGGCGCGGCGGGCCTGCGAGGCCTTCCAGCCGTCGAGCTCGAGCGGCAGCGCCACGTTCTCGACCGCGGTGAGCGATGGGATCAGGTTGAAGTCCTGGAACACGAACCCGATGAGGCGACGGCGGAGGGCCGCGAGTTCCTTGGCCGGCCGGTCGGACACGAACTCGCCGTCGATCAGCACTTCGCCGCTCGTCGGCGGCAGCAGGGTGCCGGCGCAGGCGAGCAGCGTCGACTTGCCGGAACCCGAGGTCCCCATGACGGCGACCATCTCGCCGCGCTGGACGGCCAGGTCGATGCCGGCCAGCGCCGTGACGGCCTTCGCGCCGGAGCCGTAGTGCACGCTGACGGCGTCGAGCTGCAGGAGCGGTGCGGCGCTCACCGTGCACTCCGCGCGGTGTCGGCAGCGGTCGCGGACGAGGAGCCAGCGTCCGCCGCCGGATGCTCTTCCGGCCGGTACCGCGCCACGGTCGACTCCACGTGGTCGAGCCACCGCACCTCGGCCTCGGCCTGGAACACCATCGACTCGAGCACGAGCGACCACGCCAGGTCCGTCGCGGGATCGGTCGTGCGCTTGAGCCGGGTCAGGTCCTGCAGGTTCCGGATCGCGGCACCGCGCTGCACCTGCACCAGGCGCGCGACGTCGACGCCGGGCACCGTCACGGCCAGGGCGAACTTGATCGCGAGCTCGTCACGCCCGCGCTTGGCGGGCACCGGCTCGCTGAACCAGCGCGCCACTTCCCCGCGACCCGCGTCGGTCACCGTGTAGACGACGTGGCCGTCGTCGTCGGTGTCGCCGCGGGCCACGAGGCCGTCGCGTTCCAGGCGGTCGAGCGTCGTGTAGACCTGGCCGATGTTCAGCGGCCAGCTCCCGCCGGTGCGGTGCTCGAACTCCCCCCGGAGCTGGTACCCGTAACCGGGTCCCCCCACCAGCAGCGCGAGTACGCCCATCCGTACGCTCATGACACTTCCCCCGTCTCTCGTCCACCATGGACATACCGAGTATGCCCATACTGCGTATGCATGCGCAAGCGCGGTGGTGGGGAGCGCGGGAGACGGACGGGAGGCACGGTGCCAGCTGGCACCGTGCCTCCCGTCCGCCGTTTCGGTCGCGTCCGCGACCCCGGGTCAGGAACCCAGCTTCGACAGCTCCTCGAACTCGTCGTCGGTCAGCTCGATGGTCGCGCCCTGCAGGTTGTCCTCCAGGTGCGAGACGCTCGAGGTACCCGGGATCGGGAGCACGACGGGCGAGCGCTTGAGCAGCCACGCGAGGGCGAGCTGCGCCGGGGACGCACCCTTCCGCGACGCGATCTCGGTGAGCGGGGAGTCCTCGCCGGTCAGCCCGCCGGTCGCGAGCGGGAACCACGGGATGAACGCGATGCCCTGCTCGGTCGACCAGTCGAGGAGCTCTTCGGCGTCGCGCTTCTGCAGGTTGTACAGGTTCTGCACGGAGACGATCGTCGCGATCTCCTGGGCAGCCTTGACGTCGTCGACCGACACCTCGGACAGGCCGATGTGCCGGATCTTGCCCTCGTCCTGCAGCTTCTTCAGCTCGCCGACCTGGTCCTCGAGCGGGACCTTCGGGTCGATGCGGTGCAGCTGGAACAGGTCGATGCGCTCGAGGCCCAGACGGCGGAGGCTCATCTCGGCCTCCTGACGCAGGTACTCCGGACGGCCGACCGGCGGCCACTCGTTCGGGCCGGTCCGGGTGAGTCCGGCCTTCGTCGCGATGACGACGTCGTCCCCGTAGGGGTGGAGCGCCTCGTGCAGGAGCTCCTCGGCGACGTACGGGCCGTACGAGTCGGCGGTGTCGAAGAAGTCCACGCCGAGCTCGACGGCGCGCTGCAGCACGCGGATGGCCTCGTCGTGGTCCTTCGGAGGTCCCCAGACGCCGGGGCCGGTGAGCTGCATGGTGCCGTAGCCGAGGCGGTGGACCTCGAGGTCGCCCCCGATGCGGAAGGTGCCGGAGGCGGCGGCCGGACGGTTCGTGGTGTCGGTGCCAGTGGTCATGTCCCCGGTCTACGCCGGAGGCGTTGCCGGTCCCTGAGTCGGTGTCCCCCGCCGCTCCGACCGGTCCGGACGCGGGTGCGGCGTCTCACCCCGTTCCAGCCCTGCGACGAGCTTGGTCAGCCGGTTCGTCCGCGAGGTCGCACTCGGCGCGGTCGTGATCCGGTGCAGCACGGCGTACCGGTTCGTGCCGTCGAGCTCGGCGAACAGGGCGGCTGACGCGGGTGACGCGTCGAGCGCGGCCTGCAGGTCCTCGGGGACGGTGGCGGTCGCCGGCCCGGCGTACGCGCGGTCCCACCGGCCGTCGCCCTTCGCCCGGTCGATCTCGGCCTGCCCGCGCTCGCGCATCCGGCCGTCGGCGATGAGCGTCGCCACGAGCCCGAGGTTGCGCTGCGACCAGAGTGAGGCCTTCCGCCGCGGGGTGAACCGCTGGCGGTAGGTCGTGTCGTCCCGCCCACGCCGCTGCCCGTCGATCCAGCCCGAGCACAGTGCCTCGTCGAGGGCGGTGTCGTAGGTCAGGGTCGTCGGCTCGGTGACGCCCTTCTTCGCGAGCACGAGCCACACCCCGTCCGCGTCACCCTCGTGCGCGTCGAGCCAGGCGCGCCAGGCAGCGACGTCCGGCAGCACCAGGTCGACGATGTCCATGCGGTCATCGTAGGACGGCCCGCCGGCCGGCCCCGGCTCTCGCGTGCGTCGGGCCGAGACTCGTGCGGCGTCAGACCCAGTTCGGCTGGTCGAGCACGCCCGTCGGGTCCGCCTGTTCGGCGATGCGGTGCAGGCGCGAGGTGTTGTCCCCGAAGTACGCCGACGGGTCCGTGATCGCCGCGTCGCAGTAGTTCGCGTACGCCGCGTCGCCCCACGCCGGCCGCATGGCCCGTCGGAACCCCCGCACGTACGCGTCGAACGGTGCGGGGTCCGCGCCGTCGGCGAAGACCGCGGTGTACTGCACTGTCATGAGCGCGGACCGCCACGGGAACGCCGAGTCGGTCCGGCCGATGTCCGCCACGACGCCGCCGAGGGCATCGAGCGCGACCCCGCCCTCGAGGTTGCCGTCGACGTCGCCCGCCGCGGCCGCCCGGGCGACGAGCACGTCGATCTGCGCGTCGGTGAGCTTCGCCGATCCGATCGACGACGTCGCTGCCTCGGACACCCGCTGCGGCTTCCCCGCCAGCGCGGACATCGCGGCGCCGTAGGTGAGCACCTGCCCGGTGTGGGCGAGGGGCTTCGCACCGGTGGCGGCGATGAAACCGTCGACGGAGGTGTCGGCGCCGGTCTTCGATCCGGTCCACACGCCGGTCACGGTGACCGTCGGCGCGGTGTGCCGACTGCCGTTCAGCAGCTTGAGCGTCGACCACAGCTTCGGGTCGGCGGTGGGCGCCCAGTCCTGCCAGGCGCGCACCACGGCAGCGGCGGCCGACCACGCGAACGTGATGCTGAAGAGCAGGACGGGAGGCGCGGCCTGCGTCCGGTACGTCAGTGCGGTCACGACGCCGACGGTTCCACCGCCCCCACCGCGGCAAGCCCAGAACAGGTCCGGTTCGCTGGACGTCGAGACCTCGTGCACGGCGCCGTCCGGAGTGACGAGCGTGACGCCGGTGAGCTGGTCGCAGGTCAGCCCGAACGAGCGGACGAGCACGCCGACCCCACCGCCGAGGGTGAGCCCGCCGATGCCGACGGTCGGACAGGAGCCGGCGCCGATCGCCCGTCCGGCCTTCGCGAGCGCGGCGTAGACGTCCCCGAGCTGCGCGCCCGGGCCGATCGTGACGGTGTCGTCGTCGTGCAGTTCGATGTCGTCGAGGTCCTGCGTGCTGATCACGAGCGACCGCGGGACGTCGGTCCCGGGTGCGCCGCCGGCGGACCAGCCCGTGTACGAGTGCCCACCCGCGCGCAGTGCGACGGGGGTGCGGGTGTTCCGCGCGAAGGCGAGACCGGCCTGCACGTCCGCGACCCCGGCGACGCGCAGGATGCCCTGCGGGTCGGCGTCGTCGTACCGCGGGTTCTCGAGCACGCGGGCGCTGTCCCACCCGTTCGACCCGGACCGGAGCACCGTGCCGGAGACCGCGGCGGCGAGGGCGTCCCACGAGTCGGGGCCGCCGGGCGTCGGCGTGCTCGAAGGCGTCCTCGTCGGCTGTGCGGAGCCGCTGGCGGTCGGTCGCGGCGAACCCGACGGAGTGGGGCTCGGCCGGGTGCACGCTGCCAGGACCCCGGCGAGCCCGAGTCCGACGCCCCCGGCGAGCAGGGCGCGCCGGGTCGACGTGCGGCTCACGAGCCGGCGAGTCCCCCGCTGGCACCGGTGATGCCGGGGTGTGCAGACTTCGCGAGGCCCTCGGTCATCGAGTGCGCCGCTTCGGCGTCGGCGAGGGAGCGGGCGCCGAGTGTCGGGTCGACCGGTTCGAGGTGGGCGAGGCGCTTCGCACGACGGCGGTTCTGCACCTCGAGCACGGTGAGCAGCGCGGCGATGGCCACGACCACTCCGATGACGATCCACATGACGACCATGACGTTCCCCTTCCGTCCCGGGGCGTCCACCCCGTCCCCCGAGCGTACCGCCGCCGTGACTACGCCGCGCTGCTGATCCGAACGGCACCAGCCCACCCGTGCACCCACGCGGGCAGTTCACGGTCGGCCGGTGCTCCGCCGACGGCGTCGAGCAGGTCCGCCATCGGGACCGTTCCGCCGGCGCGGCGCAGGAACCGCGCCTGCACGACGGCACGGGCGACGACGGCTCCGCGACGGACGAAGGTCTGCTCCAGGTACACGGCCCGGTCGTCGACGCCGAGCACCCGGGTCACGAGCTCGAACCGCTGCCCGAGCGTCAGGGGCCGCTTGTACGTGATGGTCTGCGCCGAGACGACCGGGTACCAGCCGCGCTCCGCGATCGCGCCCCAGAACCCCGACCGCAGCATCAGGTCGAGCCGCCCGAGGTCGAGCATCGACAGGTACTTCCCGTTGTTCACGTGCCGCAGCGGGTCCAGGTCGGTCAGGGTCACGCGGAACGGTGTGCGTGCCTCGTCCCAGAGCGACGGCCGCCGTCCACCCGTCGTCGGGCGGAGCCGGACACGCAGGCGCAACAGGAACAGCCGGAAGTACAGGTTCACGCCCCGATCACACCAGAAGGCCGCGCTGCCCCGCGTGGACCTTGGAGGATCCACACGAACGGTGCCCGTGTCTGACCGGCACAGGCAGTGCCTTCCTCCGAGCGGCGCACCCGGAGTAGACCTGCACCATGCAGACACGCAAGCTCGCAGACCTCGAGGTCGGACCCGTCGGCCTCGGCACCATGGGCATGAGCGCCTTCTACACGGGCGCCGGCACCGACGACGCGGAGTCGATCCACACGATCCACCGCGCGATCGATCTCGGCGTCACCCTGTTCGACACGGCCGAGGCGTACGGCCCCTACACGAACGAGGACCTGCTCCGCCGGGCCCTCGCCGACCGCCGCGACGACGTCGTGATCGCGACGAAGTTCGGCCTCATCACCCACACCGCCGGTGAGGAGACGCCCGCCACCGGCCGCGGCATCAGCTCCGCACCGGAGTCCGTGCGCGAGGCCCTCGAGGGGTCCCTGCGGCGCCTCGGCACCGACCACATCGACCTGTACTACCAGCACCGCGTCGACCCGGCCGTCCCGATCGAGGACGTCATCGGGCAGCTCGCGGGCTTCGTGCAGGAGGGCAAGATCCGGCACATCGGCCTGTCCGAGGCCGGACCCGAGACGATCCGGAAGGCCCACGCGGTCCACCCGATCACCGCCCTGCAGAGCGAGTACTCGCTGTGGACGCGCGACCCCGAGGGTGCGGTGCTCGACACCCTGCGCGAGCTCGGCATCGGCCTGGTGCCGTACTCGCCGCTCGGCCGTGGGTTCCTGACCGGTGCGATCACGAAGCCGTCCGACCTGGACTCCGACGACTTCCGCCTGGCGAACCCGCGCTTCCAAGAGGAAGCGTTCGCGCAGAACATGCGCATCGTCGACGCCGTCAAGGCGATCGCGACCGAGGCCGAAGCCACCCCGGCCCAGGTCTCCCTCGCCTGGCTGCTCGCCCAGGGCGACGACGTCGTGCCGATCCCGGGCACGAAGCGCGTGTCGCGCCTCGAGGAGAACGTCGGTGCCGCCGACCTGACCCTCACCGCGGACCAGGTCACGCGCCTGTCGGCGCTCCCGGTCCCGAGCGGCGACCGTTACCCCGACATGTCGACCATCGGTCGCTGACGCAACCGGATGACGGCCGGGAGGCCCGTGGCGGATCCGCCACGGGCCTCCCGTCCGTCTCGGCGTGCGTTTCGGGCGCTGGTCCGGTGACCGACGCGACCCACGCCCGTCATCGCGGGGAAACACGGGGTGCATAGCGTCCGGAGCACAGGGAAACCACCGCTCGAAGGGGACGCCATGACGACCACGAAGACACCGCGCGCGACACCGACCGAGGACGGCGTCGACTCCGTCCCACCGCTCGCCAGGCTCCTGCCGCTCGGCCTGCAGCACGTGCTCGCGATGTACGCGGGCGCGATCGCCGTGCCGCTCATCGTCGGTGGGGCCCTCGGCTTCGACAGCGCCGACCTGGCGTTCCTCATCAGCGCCGACCTGTTCGTCGCGGGCCTCGCCACGATCGTGCAGTCCGTCGGCTTCTGGCGGTTCGGGGTCCGGCTGCCGCTCGTGCAGGGTGTCACCTTCGCCGCGGTCGGCCCGATGATCGCGATCGGATCGGAGCACGGCATCACCGCCGTCTACGGGGCGACGATCGCCTGCGGTGTCTTCATGGTGGTCGTCGCACCGTGGTTCGCGCAGCTCGTCCGGCTGTTCCCACCGATCGTCACCGGCACGGTCATCCTCATCATCGGTCTGTCGCTCATGAGCGTCGCCGCCGGCTGGGTCACCGACGGCGGCAAGGACGGTGCTGCCGACCCGCTCGACGTCGCGTTCGCCGCCGGGGTCCTGCTCGCGATCGTCCTGGTCGAACGGTTCGCGCCGCGCGGTCTCGCCCGGGTCTCGGTGCTGTTCGGACTGCTGCTCGGCACGGTCGTGGCGCTGTTCGTCCCCGGCATGGTCGACGGCTCGGGCATCGGCGGCGCGGGCTGGTTCGCCTTCGTCACGCCGTTCCACTTCGGGCTGCCGACGTTCGACCTCGCCTCGATCGTGTCGATGCTCGTCGTCGGGCTCGTGATCATGACCGAGACCACCGGCGACATGATCGCGGTCGGCGAGGTCACCGGCCGCCCGGTGTCGAAGCGCACGCTCGCCGACGGTCTGCGCGCGGACGGACTCGGCACCGTCGTCGGCGGGGTGTTCAACACGTTCCCGTACACGGCGTTCGCGCAGAACGTCGGGCTCGTCGCACTGACCGGCGTGCGCTCCCGGTACGTGGCGACGGCGGCAGGCGGCATCCTCGTGGTGCTGGGCCTGGTGCCGAAGGTGGCCGCGGTGGTCGAGGCGATCCCGCACGCGGTGCTCGGCGGTGCCGGTGTCGCGCTGTTCGGCATGGTCGCGGCGTCGGGCATCAGGACGCTGTCGAAGGTGCGGTTCGACAACCGGAACGTCCTGGTCGTGGCGCTGCCGCTCGGCATCGCGCTGCTGCCGACCGTCGCCCCGGAGATCTACGGGCAGTTCCCGACCTGGTTCACGCTGGTGTTCGACTCGGGGATCTCGGCCGGCGCCGTCGCGGCGATCCTGCTCAACCTGCTGCTCGGGTCGCGTTCCGTGGCCGAGCGGTACGGCGAGGACCCGGCGGTCGGTTCGTACGACGGGGTGCGGTCGACGGCGCCGATCGCACTGCCGCGCGAGGAGCCCTCGGCCTAGACGAAGGCGGGCAGGTGCTCCCACGCGCGGGGCGCCTCGGCCACGCCGTCGCGGACGACCGTCCCCTCGATCAGCCCGTAGGGACGGTCGGCCGCGATGAACACCTCGTTCTCGTTCGTCAGGTCGAACGGCGAGAGGTCCACGACGAAGTGGTGCTTGTTCGGCATCGCGAACCGCACCTCGGCGAGTTCGGGCCGCAGTTCGATCGCCGCCCGCCCCATCTCCCACAGCGTCTGCTGCAGGGCGAGCGAGTGCACCGTGGCGAACTGCTCGAGCATCACGGCGACGACTTCCTCGTACAGGTGGTCGTAGTCGATCCCGGCCTCGACGGCGGACGGCAGGTACCGCCACCGCGCCGTGACCTCGGTCGCCATGATCCGGTCCGTCGTCTCCGGCAGGGTCGTGAACCGCGACCGCGGGAACCCGTGGAACTCGGAGCCGGTCGACTTCAGGACGACCAGGTCCTTGACGCCGCCGGTGACGTGGCGCTCGCCGCCCTCGACGTGCACCGTCGCCAGACGGGTCCCGGTGCCGGTGCGGCGGAACGAGTGGTCGTGCGGCTGCCCGTCGACCGTGATGCGTTCCCACGGGTGCACCTCCGCCTGCCAGAGCCCGCCCTCGACCCAGTCGAACTCGCTCGTGAACTGGTCGGCGAGCAGGGCGAGGAAGTCCTCCGGAGCTCCGACGCCGTGCTCCTTCGCCAGGGCGAACACGGTGTTCTTCTGGGTGTCCGTCGCGACGATCCGGGAGTTGTCGCCGCTGGTGAACGACCCGGCGAACGCCTCGCCGATGAGCTGCGACGTCACGGTCAGGTCGGCGATCTCGTGCCGGTCCCCGTGCCGGGTCACCCGCACCAGGCGGTTCTCGGCCTTGCCGTACTTGTTCGGTCCCAAGTGGACGGTGGTCTCCGACATGGCGGTCAACTCCCTCGGTAGGTGCTGTAGGCGAAGGGGCTCAGCAGCAGCGGGACGTGCAGGTGCTCGGTTCCCGTGACGCGGAACGCCACGGTCACGAACGGGTGGAAGGTCGGCACCCCGGCGGCGGCGAAGTACGGGCCGGTGTCGAAACGCAGCACGTGGTCGGTGCGCGCGAGCACGTCGGGGCCGAGTGCCGCACGGCCGTCGGTATCGGTCGAGCCGGTCGCGACGACGTCACCGTCGACGGTGCTGAGCGTCAGGCCGACGCCGACCGCCGGGGTGCCGGTGGTGGCGCCGAGCACGTGCGTGGTCAGGTGCGGCACGGCGAAGGTCGCACGGATGCGGTGCAGGGCGATGTCGGCGAGGGCAGCGGCGGCCTCGTGCGCCTCGACCGCCGGGTCGGCCCCGAGGCGCCGGTCGAGCTCGGCCAGCAGCTCCTCGGGGGTCCGACCGGCGGCCCGCACCAGGAACACCCGCCCGAACCGTTGCTCGTACGCGACGTTGCCGTCGGCGATCCGGCCGGCCACCTCGTCGCCGGCGGTGCGCATCGACGACTGTTCGCGGGCGGACGAGGCATCGGTCGTCCGCTCCCCGATCCGCGGGTGCTGCGCGAGGGCGTGGTCGAGTTCCGGCCCACCCCACGACGCCGACTCGGCACGTGCCCGGTCGATCAGCGCCGGCACCGAGCCGAAGGGGCGCGCGGCCACCAGGGCGTCGACCCACGCGGGCACGTCGGCCCATCGCCGGATCACCGCGGCGGCGTCGGGGGCGGTCGCGTCGTCGAGGTCGCCGAGGTCCATGTGGCGAGGCTACGGAACGACCGTTTCACCCGCGTTACCGGGCGGTTTCCCCCGCAACGCGACCCGCGGCCCTGAAACGGTCGCGTCTGCCGGACGGGAGGCCCGTGGCGGCCCCGCCCCGCGCCTCCCGTCCGCTCGTGCGCACGTCGACGACGTCTGCGCGGGCAGGAACACGCGCACTCGTCGTCCTGCTGCGCAGGAGCGCTCAGACCTCCGTGGCGAAGGACGCTGCGCGCAGCTGCAGGTCCTCGATGCGCCGCAGGCGCGCGGCCTCGACGTCGTAGCCCTCGTAGGCGGGCGGCGGCAGCTTCCGGACGTTCCGCGAGCACTGGAAGTCCTGGCAGACGAGCGTGCCGACGGTGTCGCCGTTCCGCCCCGCCTTGCCGGACCGCTTCGCGCTGTAGAACACGACGTCGTTCGGCAGCTTGACGTCCTGGCACCACGAGCACTGGGCGCGCGAGCGCGACGAGGCCTCGGCCTGCCGGAACACGATGCCGACGAGCGTTCCCTCGAGCGTCGGCACGACGGCGTACGCACGCCGACCGATCTTCGGGTCGCGCCAGCCCAGGAAGTCGAGGGCGTCCCAGCCGATCGTCTCGAAGTCGGCGGGCAGCGTGATGTCGGTCGTCTCCTTGCGGGAGGCGTTGACGAAGGACGTGCGGAGGGTCTTCTCCGTGATGGGGAGCATGGTGCATCGCTTTCGAGCGGGCCCGGGGCGTGCGGACGCACACCGCACCGGGCGGAAGGAGGTCAGGGTTCGACGAGGGCGGCCGTGCCTGCGGGCACGACCGGGGGCCTCACGCCCTGATGCCGGCGTTACGGGCGCCGACCACCTCCTGGAAGCTCACCCCAACAGCCTACGTCGACGTGTCAAGCGCGGGGACGGCCGTCACCAGGACAAGGGCGCCCTCGTAGGTCGGCCGGATCCGCAGCGCCCCGTGCCGCCGGTCCCACTCGCCGGAGTCGAGCGCGGTACGGAGGGCGGCCACCGATCGCCGTGCGGTGAGCTCGTCGACGAAGCTCCACGCCGAGTTCGCCTTCCGGGCGCCCGGGTCGAGCAGGCGCTCCGGCCGGGCGTAGTACGCCTCGGAGAAGCCGTCGACGCACGTGAACGGGATCGGCAGCGGGGTGTTCGTGACGGTGTCGTCGCCCAGCGCGGCGGCGATGCGGTCGAGCGCCGGGTAGCGCCGGGCCTCGGTCGCCATCACCTCGGGTGCGTACTCGGCGAGCCAGAAGTCCTCGACGCGGGCCGGGTCGCACGTCAGGATCACGACCGGACCCCGGGTCACCCGGCGCAGCTCGGCCAGCCCGCGCTCGAGGTCGCCCCACTGGTGCACCGAGAACGTCGTCATCGCGGCGTCGAACGTGTCGTCGTCGAAGGGCAGGTCCTCGGCGGTGGCGTCGATCGCCCTCGACAGGGTGTCCGGCCGTTGGGCGCGCATCGACGCCGAGGGTTCGACCGCCGTGACGTCGCGATCGGTCGGCTCGTAGGATCCGGCACCGGCACCCACGTTGAGGACGGTGCGGGCGTCGCCGAGGGCCTTCGCGATCGCCCGCGCGAATGTCGGTTCGGGGCGCCGGTACTGCCGGTAGTCCTGCCCGATGCGGGCGTAGTCGGCGTCCCCCGCTGATCCGTCCGTCGTCCTGGTCACGTCCCCAGCCTACGAACCGTGCGCCGGGCCGACCAGCGGTTCAGTCGACCGACTCGGACTCCGACTCCGCCGCGCGCAGGGCCGCGTACTGCTCGGCCCGTTCCGTCGCGGCCCAGGTGCCGAGCAGGGCCAGCGACCGCTCGGACTCGCTGCCCGGCTCGGCCGAGTACGTGAACAGGGTCAGGCCGGGGTCGGCGACCAGGTCGAGCGCCTCGTACGACAACCGCAGCTCGCCGACGATCGGGTGGTCGATGCGCTTCCCACCGGCGCGCTGCAGCCGGACGTCGTGTGCTGCCCACCAACCGCGGAACTCCTCGCTGCGGGTGGAGAGCTCCCCGACCAGGGTGATGAGTCCGGGCTCGCACGGGTTCGACACCGCGGCTGCCCGGAGCACGGCGACGGCGTCCTTCGCGGTCTGCGCCCAGTCCGGGAAGAAGTCACGGGCCGCGGGGTCGAGGAACGTGAAGCGTGCGGTGTTCACGGGGCGCCCCGGGCCGGCGAACATCGGCGAGTACAGCGCGCGACCGAGCTCGTTCGTCGCGACGACGTCACCGCGTTCGTTGCGCACCCAGGCAGGCGCGCCGGTGATGGCGTCGAGCAGGCGCTGGACGCCGGGGCGGACCCGGGTGGGGACGGTGCGGTGCATCGTCTTGACGCCGGAGTTCGCCAGTCGGGTGAGGTCCCACAGGTGGACGCGCTCGTCCTCGTCGAGCTGCAGGGCGCTCGCGAGGCCCTCGAGCACGCTGTCCGAGACCCCCTTGAGCGATCCGCGCTCGAGCCGCGTGTAGTAGTCGACGCTCACGCCGGCGAGCATCGCGACCTCGTGCCGCCGCAGCCCGGGGACGCGTCGGACCCCGCCGCCGAACGACGGCATGCCGACCTGCTCGGGGGTGAGCCGCGCTCGCCGGGAGGACAGGAAGTCGCGGATCTCGTTGCGCACGTCGATACCCATGGGGAGAGCGTACGTGGCGGCGCTGTCCGTCCGGCAGGCACTGGCGGTACCCGCCGGGCGGACGGGAGGCCCGTGGCGGCGACGCCACGGGCCTCCAGGTCAGCTGCGCGGAGTTCAGAGCGTTATGTCGGCCGTGATCCGGACGCGCGCCACGCGGTGACCGTCCATGGCGGTCACCTCGAGGCGGTGTCCGCCGGCGGCGACGACGTCGCCGACCTCCGGTACGCGGTCCAGGTGGACCTGGACGAGGCCGCCGACGGTCTCGTAGTCACCGTCGGGCAGCGCCGGACCGCCGTCGGCGACGAGGTCCTCGAGCACCGTGGACCCGTCCACGCCGTCGTGCTCGGCCGTGGGTTCGTCGTACTCGTCGCGGATACGGCCGACGAGGTCCTCGAGCAGCGCCTCGAGCGTGACCATGCCCGCGCTGCCGCCGTACTCGTCCACCACCAGGGCGATCTGGTGCCCGTCGGTCCGCATGTCCGCGATCGCGCTCGACAGCGACTTCGTCTCCGGCAGTGCCAGTACGGGGCGCACCAGGGTCGACACCGGTGCGTCCGGGTCGCTCGGCCGGAGCAGGTCGCGGAGGTGCACGAAGCCGTCGACCTCGTCGCGTCCGCCGGAGGTCACGAGGTACCGGGTGTGACCGACCTCGATCGCGTGGTCGGTGGCCTCGGCGATGGTCAGTGCGGCGTCGATCGTGGACACGTCGTACCAGGGGCGCATCGACTCGCGCAGGATCCGGTCACCGGCGTCCAGCGCACTCCGGGCGATCCGGCGGCCCTGCTCGTCGACGCCGGTGTGCTCGTCGACGAGGCCGCGGAGCTCCTCGGTGCTCATCGACTCGCTCCGGGCGTTCGGGTCGCCACCGAGAGCGCGGACGACCAGGTTCGTCGAGGCCGACAGCACCCAGATCACCGGGCGCATGAGGGTCGCGAAGCGGTCGAGGGTCGGCGCGACGAGCATCGAGAAGCCCTCGGCGCGCTGCAGGGCGAGTCGCTTCGGCACGAGCTCGCCGAACACGAGCGACAGGTAGGCGATGACGAGGGTCATCAGCACGAGAGCCACCGTCTCGGCAGCTCCCTGGCCGAGTCCGAGCCCGGTGAACAGGGGTGCGACGTCGGGCGCGATCGACGAGGCGCCGTACGCGGCGGAGAAGAACCCGGCGACGGTCACACCGATCTGCACGGCCGCGAGGAACCGGTTCGGGTCACGCCCGAGTTCGGCGACCCGCAGGCCACGGGAGCCCCGGCGTTCGAGCTGCTGCAGCTGCGACTCACGGAGCGAGACGAGTGCGATCTCGGCGGCGGCGAACACTCCGCCGACGAGCACGAAGAGGATGACGAGCCCGAAGGCGATCCAGGTGTCGGCGCCCATCAGCGGGCAGCTTCCTCGGATCGACGACGGGCGGGCGGTCTGTGGTGATCGTCCATGCCTGTGAGTCTGCACAGGACAGCTGGGACGTCACCCCACCAGCGCTCGACGTCTGCTGTGCGTCCGGGGTGCGTGCGGGGTGCGTGGTGTCGGGGGCTACGTCGTCAGTGAGCGGCCGATGCGGGCTTCGAGCCACGCCTCGGGGTCGATCGGGGTCACGCCGTCCATCAGGACCTCGAGGTGCAGGTGCGCACCGGTCGAGACGCCGGAGGACCCCACGAGTCCGATGAACTCGCCGGCCTCGACCTGGTCGCCGACCTTGAGCGGCGACGACCCCGGGATCATGTGCCCGTAGAGCGTCGACACCTGGCGGCCGTCGATCTCGTGGTCGATGATCACGGCGTTGCCGTACGAGAAGTACGTGCCCGAGATCCGGACGGTGCCCGCGGCGACGGCACCGATGGCCGTGCCCATGCCGGGTGTGAAGTCGAGGCCCTGGTGGAGCGAGGAGCACGCGCCGCACGGTGCCGAGCGGTAGCCGAAGCCCGAGCTCATCTGCACCGGGCCGGGGAACGGGGAGCGGACCGCGCCGCCGTACGAGACGGCTTCGCCTGCGATGCCACTCGTGTCGGCCGTGCCGCCGGTGGTGACGATCCGGCGCGTCGTACCGCCGCCGACGGTGAACCCGTCGCGGTCGAGCCCGGTCGCGGTGACCGCCTGGGTGACCGCGTAGTCCTGGGTGCGCACGATCGGCGCGATGGTCGAGGTCGCCATCGAGGTGCCGGCGCTGGCGTGGGCGGGCATCGCCGAGGCGGCGAACATCGCGATCGCAGCGGCCGCGCTGGTCAGGGTGATCCGTCCGGCACGACCGGACCGGGAGGCCCGTGGGGCCTTCGGGACGCTCGTCACGGTGGCAGCGGGGCGGCGGACCACGCGCGTGATGCGGGTGTCGACGTGCTCGGTCGTCGCGCGGGCTGCGGTGGCGCGGCGGCCGACGGGCTTCGCGACCTTGGCGGGCTTCTCCGGCTTGTCCGCTCGGCGCTGGGGCTTCCGGGCTGCGGCGCGCTCGGCCTCGAGGGCAGCGCGACGGGACAGGTGCACCACCGGGGTCTCCGGGTGCTGGTCGAGTTCGGGTGCAGTCGTCATGGCCGCCCACCATTCTGCACGACTCTGTCGCTTTGTACAGGCCCCACCGTGATCTTTTCGTTACCGCGGGGCTGGGAGGCACCTGATCACCGCGGGCCCCGACGCCCCCGACCGTCCGACATCGGTAGCGTCGTGGGAAAGCGACGGAAGGACCCGCACCATGGCCCGATCGCCGCGAGAGCGGCCCGCGCAGGTCGACCTCGGCACCGCCGACGTCGTGCTCGCCGGCACCCAGGAACTCCTGCCCGTGCTCCGCGCCGCCGCGGTGCGCGCGGGCATCGACGCCGCACGCATGCGGGTCATCGGGGTCGACGACCTGCCGGACCCCGAGGAGACCTGGGACGCCGAACTCGCGGTCATCGCGATCCGGCGCCCCGGTGACGACCCCGCGTTCCACCGTGCCCAGGCGGCCGCTGAGCTCATCGATCCGCTGCTCGTGCCGCACGCCGTCCGGATCGTGGTGACGGTCTCGGGACTGACACGGCTCGCGCCCAAGGTAGAGCGCACCCTGACGTCCGAGGTGCTCCACCAGATCGACGCCGCATCGGCGCCGTCGGGGTTCGAGCGGCCGTTCCGCAGCATGCGGATGCGGCTCGGGCTCGCAGCACTCCGGGCCGCCGGCGTCCGGGTGTTCCGCGTCTCGATCGGCACCTGACCGGCCTGGCCGTCGTCAGCGGGCAGGCGCCCCGCGGAGTTCGAGGGCGATCTGCTCGGCGTCGAGGTTCTGCAGCATCGACTCGAGCACCTCGGCGTCGAAGGTGCCGTCGTCGCGGGCGTCGAGGATCGCGGCGCGTTGTGCCTCGAGCACGGCGAGCCGCCGCGCCTTCTCGCGGCCCATCCACGCGCGGAGTTCCGCCGGATCGGCTGCCTCCAGTTCCTCGCGCGTCCGGGGGCCGGCTTCGCTGGTACCGGGGACCTGCTCCGCCGCGGTCCGCATGAGTTCCAGCAACCGCCCGCGTTCCTCGGTGTCCTTCGCGGCGGTGTCCGGCACCGGTGCGGCGATCCGACGGAGCAGCGGGCCGATCGTGCTGCCCTGCACGACGAGCGAGAGCAGGGCCACCGCGAACGCGACGAACACCAGGAGCGACCGTTCCGGAGTGTCCGTCGGCAGGGTCTGCGCCGCCGCGACGGTCACCGCGCCGCGCATGCCCGCCCAGACCACCGCCGTGCCCTCGCGCCAGCCCAGCGGTGCCGTCGTGTAGTACGCGATGTCCGCCAGGGTTCGCCGGACGCGTGTCGTGAACCGGTCGAGTTCGCGCTCCGACGGCGCCCGGTTGCCCGGTCGGTGCTCGCGGATCACCTCGCTCATCGCGTCGCGGTCGCCGGCGTGCATCTCGGCGAAGCGGTCCTGCATCCGCTCACCGCGCTTGGCGGCCGCCGACAGCGCGAACAGGAGCGGCACGACGTACGCGGTCCGGACGAGCACGGTGAGCACGAGGGCGCCGACGGCGATGAGCAGCGCCGGGCCGATGCCGGAGTGGTCCTCCTGCACGTCGCGGAGGATCGTCGCGAGTTCGAGCCCCATCGTCAGGAACACCGCGCCCTCGAGCACGAGCTCGATGGTCTGCCAGTTCTGCGCGTCGGACAGTCGGTGCCCCGGCGGGAGCTTGCGCGGTCCGACGATGCCGGTGAACAGCCCCGCGACGACAGCGGCGACGAGTCCTGACCCGCCGAAGTGCTCGGTCGGTACCGCGGCGACGAACGGCACCGCGAAGGACAGCGCCGTGTTCACCGCTGCGCTCGGCACCCGGGAGCGCACGAACACGTTCAGCCAGCCGACGAACCAGCCGATGACCACCGCGATGGCCACGGCGCCCGCGAAGTCGCCGAGCGCTCCCCAGAACGAGAACGACGCGGCAGCGGCCACGATGGCCGTCCGCAGGAGCACCAGTGCGGTGGCGTCGTTGAGGAGCGATTCACCGTCGAGGATCGAGATCGCCCGGCGCGACACCGAGGTCTGCTTGACGATCGACGTCGCGACGGCGTCGGTGGGACTCACGATCGCACCGAGGGCGATCCCCCACCAGAAGCCGAGGCCCGGGACCACCCAGGCGAAGAAGAGCCCGAGCACGAGGCTGCTCGCGACGACGAGCAGCACCGACAGCCCACTGATGGCACCGAACTCGCGCCGGAAGTTCATCGACGGCATCGACACCGCCGACGAGTACAACAGCGGCGGCAGGACTCCGGCGAGGATCCACTCGGGCTCGATCTCCGCGTTCGGGATGAAGGGCAGCAGGCTCGCGACGACCCCGACGGCGACGAGCACGAGTGGCGCCGCGACCCCGATGCGGGGCCCGAGCACGGCGGCACCCGCGATGGCGATGACGGCGATGACGCCGACCACGAGGAGTTCGGTCACCGGTCCAGCGTGGCACCGTCCGCGCGATCAGGTCCTGTCGGGCTCACCGCTGTGGAGAGACCCCGCCTGGACCGAAGGGTGTGGAGGGGCGGCGTGGGCGACGACCGCGACGCTGCCGACGGCGAGCACGAGCGCCAGCGCCCCGGCGCTCACCGCTGTGCCGATGCGGCGGAGTCGGGAGCGTCCACCGCGGTCACGCGGGGCGAACCGTGCCAGCCCCCGGCGCGGTTCCGGCCCGACGAGCCACGGTCCGGAACCGTCGACGTCGTACGAGAACGGCCCCGAGCCGTCCGGCGCGTACCGGTACGGGCCGCTGCCGTCCGAGGCGTAGGCCGAGCGGAGGTCCTCCGCGGTCCACCCGAAGTCCTCCGGTGTCTCACGTGTCGTCGCCATGATCGCCCTCCTGCGGCTCTGGAACTGCGGAAGACCAGTCCACCGAGCGTTCCTATGAGCCGACAGTGCGCCTCCAGGACGTCTGCCGAGTACCTGCCGGACGCAGGCCGGACCATGTATCTTGATGTCGAGACATCCCGCACCACGAGTAGCGTGGACGTACCGACGGTCGAACAAGGGAGTACCCGCCAGCATGGCCAAGATCATCTACACCCTCACGGACGAGGCGCCGTTCCTCGCCACCCACTCCTTCCTCCCGGTCATCCAGGCCTTCGCCGGCACCGCTGGTGTCGACGTCGAGACCCGCGACATCTCGCTCGCCGGCCGGATCATCGCCCAGTTCCCGGAGCGGCTCACCGACGAGCAGCGCGTGGACGATGCCCTGGCCGAGCTCGGCGAGCTCGCGAAGACCCCCGAAGCGAACATCATCAAGCTGCCGAACATCTCGGCGTCGATCCCGCAGCTCAAGGTCGCGATCAAGGAACTGCAGTCGCAGGGCTACGACCTGCCCGACTACCCGGACGAGCCCACGACGGACGAGCAGCGCGACGCCCGCGCCCGCTACGGCCGCGTCCAGGGCAGCGCCGTCAACCCCGTGCTGCGCGAGGGCAACTCCGACCGCCGCGCTCCCCTGTCCGTCAAGAACTACGCCCGGAAGCACCCGCACCGCATGGGTGCGTGGAGCGGCGACTCGAAGACGAACGTCGTCACGATGGGCGTCGACGACTTCCGCTCGAACGAGAAGTCCTGGATCGCCCCCGCCGACGACGTCCTGACGATCACGTTCGTCGCCGAGGGCGGCGAGACCCAGGTCCTCAAGCAGTCGATCCCCGTCGTGCAGGGCGAGGTCGTCGACGGCACCGTGCTGCACGTCGCCGCACTCGAGGCCTTCCTGCAGGACCAGATCCAGCGCGCCGCAGCCGAGGACATCCTGTTCTCCGTGCACCTCAAGGCGACGATGATGAAGGTCTCCGACCCGATCATCTTCGGCCACGTCATCAAGGCGTTCTTCCCGTCGGTGTTCGAGCGCTTCGGTGCCGACCTGGCCGCCGCCGGGCTCACCCCGAACGACGGTCTCGGCTCGATCCTCGCGGGGCTCGACGCCCTGCCGAACGGCGCGGAGATCAAGCAGGCCTTCACCGACGGCATCGCCGCGGGCCCCGAGCTGGCGATGGTCGACTCGGACAAGGGGATCACGAACCTGCACGTCCCGAGCGACGTCATCGTGGACGCCTCGATGCCCGCGATGATCCGCACCTCCGGCCACATGTGGGGCCCGGACGGCGACGAGCACGACACCCTCGCCGTGATCCCGGACTCGAGCTACGCCGGCATCTACCAGACCGTGATCGACGACTGCCGCGTCAACGGTGCCTTCGACCCGGCGACGATGGGCTCCGTGCCCAACGTCGGGCTCATGGCGCTGAAGGCCGAGGAGTACGGCTCGCACGACAAGACCTTCGAGGTCCCCGGCGCCGGTGCCGTCCGCGTGACGAACGCCGCCGGTGACGTCGTCATCGAGCACGACGTCGAGCCCGGTGACATCTGGCGCGCCTGCCAGACCAAGGACATCGCCATCCGCGACTGGGTCAAGCTCGCCGTCACCCGTGCCCGCGCCTCGGAGACCCCGGCCGTGTTCTGGCTCGACGAGACCCGGGCGCACGACGCGAACCTGATCGGTCTGGTCCGCCAGTACCTGGGCGAGCTCGACACCGAGGGCCTGCAGATCGAGATCCTCTCGCCGGAGGACGCCATGCGTTTCTCGCTCGAGCGCATCCGCCGCGGCGAGGACACCATCTCCGTCACGGGCAACGTCCTGCGCGACTACCTGACGGACCTGTTCCCGATCATGGAGCTCGGCACCTCGGCGAAGATGCTCTCCGTCGTCCCGTTGCTCGGTGGCGGCGGCCTGTTCGAGACCGGTGCCGGTGGCTCCGCCCCGAAGCACGTCCAGCAGCTCGTGCAGCAGAACTACCTGCGCTGGGACAGCCTCGGCGAGTTCCTGGCCCTGGCGGTCAGCCTCGAGCACCTCGCCGGTGTGACGGGCAACGAGCGGGCGAAGATCCTCGGTGAGACGCTCGACCGTGCCACCGGGACCTTCCTCGAGCAGGACAAGTCCCCGGGCCGCAAGCTCGGCTCGATCGACAACCGCGGCAGCCACTTCTACCTGGCCAAGTACTGGGCGGAAGAGCTCGCAGCGCAGACGACGGACACCGAGCTCGCAGCGTCGTTCGCCGAGATCGCGGGCAAGCTCGACGCGCAGGAGCAGCAGATCGTCGAGGAGCTGAACGGCGTGCAGGGCCACCCGGCCGACATCGGCGGCTACTACCGCCCGGATGACGCCAAGACGAGCGCGGTCATGCGCCCGTCCGCCACGTTGAACGCGACGCTCGCCGCGCTCTAGACGCACGCACCTGACGGACGGGAGGCCCGGTGCCAGCTGGCACCGGGCCTCCCGTCCGTCAGTGGTCGCGACCAGGGCCGCGCATCGTGAGCAGAAATGGTCGGGTCCGCATCACGAACCCGACCATTTCTGCTCACGAAGTCACGCGGGGCGGGCCCGCCGCCAGCAGCACCACGAAGACCAGAGCGACCGCCACGACCCCGATGACGACCGCGACTGCGGGGCGACGCACCACGAAGAACAGCAGACGGTCCCAGAAGCCCGAGCGCGCGTCGGGTGAGCGGCGCCACGGGCCCTCGAGCATGCCTCGGCGGGCGACCGCGACCTCGAACGGCACCGTGGCGTAGGGCACGACGGCACTCGCCCAGCCGAGCACGAGTGCCCCGAGGGTCCAGCGCTGGTTGACCGCGACGACGGTCGTCACGACGAGGTAGGCCAGGAACACGAAGCCGTGCACTCCGCCGCCGATCCGGACGCCCCAGTCGCCGGCGTCCAGGCCGTACTTGAGCACCATCCCGGCGATGAGCATGGTCCAGGTCACGAGTTCGGCGACCGCGGCGGCACGGAACAGGGAGCGGGGAGTCATGCCCACATCGTCGCGGACGTGTCCCGGGAAACCCCCGACACTCCGGTGGTCGTATCGATTCGACGCCCGGGGAGGCTAGCGTTGGAGCCATGTCAGTGCCGACCGAGAACCGTCCCCTGAACATCGTCGTCTGGAACGAGAACGTGCACGAGACCCGCGGTGACGCGACGGTCATCGGGCACTACCCCGACGGCATGCACACCGTGATCGCGGCAGCGCTCCGCGAGCACCACCCCGACGCCACCGTGAGCACCGCCACGCTGCAGGAGCCCGACCACGGCATCACCGCCGAGCGCCTGGCCACGACCGACGTCCTGTTCTGGTGGGGCCACGCCGCCCACGACGAGGTCAGCGACACCGTGGTCGACCTGGTCGTCGACGCCGTGCACGCCGGCATGGGCTTGGTGGTGCTGCACTCCGGGCACTACTCGAAGCCGTTCAAGCGCCTGATGGGCACCACCTGCTCGCTGAAGTGGCGCAACGACGGTGAGCGCGAACTCGTCTGGACGATCGCGCCGGAGCACCCGATCGCCGCCGGGGTGCCGCACCCGATCGTGATCGACCGGCAGGAGATGTACGGCGAGTTCTTCGACATCCCGCGCCCCGACGAAGAGGTCTTCCTGTCGACCTTCGCCGGCGGCGAGGTCTTCCGGTCCGGGGTCGCCTACCGCCGCGGTCTGGGGAAGGTCTTCTACTTCTCCCCCGGCGACCAGGAGTACCCCGTCTACCACCACCCGGACATCCAGCGCGTGCTGTCGAACGCGGCGGCGTGGGCCGCTCCGGTGTCCGAGCGACGCGAGTTGACGGCCGACCAGCACCCGCGGGACTGGTTCCTGACGGAGGGTGCGGGTAGACAGAGCGCATGACCCAGCTGGACCCCGCCGCGCACCGGACCGCCGTCGTCGAGGCACTCGGTGTCCTCGGCAGCGGCCCGGAGGAGCGGTTCGACCGCATCACCCGCATGACCCAAGAGGCGTTCGGGGTCCCGCTGACGTTCCTGAACCTGGTGCACGGCAACGTCGTGACGGCGCAGTCGACGCAGGGCTGGCGGCAGGGCGGGAGCGCCCCGGCGGAGCAGGTCTTCTGCTCGACGACGGTGCTCACGAACGAGCCGATGGTGGTGCCGGACGCGCTGCTGGACCCCCGGTTCCGCGACCTGGCAGCGGTCACCGAGCAGGGCATCCGGTTCTACGCCGGAGCACCGTTGTCGATGCTCGACGGCACCCGTGTCGGCACGCTCTGCATCATGGACGCGACCCCGCGCGAGCTGTCGGCGGCCGACCTCGACCTGCTGCGTGACCTCGCACGGTGGGCGGAGCGCGAACTCGGCCACGCGATCGACCGCGATCGGGTGACCCGCGTGCTCGAGGGCCTGGTCCCCGGACCCGTCGAGGTCCCCGGACACGACCTCGACACCCTGGTGCTCCGGACCGAGGACGGCGGTGGGGACGTCGCCGACTGGCGACTCGCCAGCGACGGTGCGCTGCACGTCACCATGGGCAGCGTCGCGGCGGCCGGACGCGCGTCCGGCCTGCTGGCCTCCGCGGTCCGCGGTGCCGTCGTCGCGCGTACCGAGACCGCCATGCAGGACGCGATCGGCGGCCTGGAGGCCCAGATCACGGCCGACCTGTCCGCTGCGGACGCCGTCGGCTCGCTCTTCCACCTGCGGCTCGACCCGACGTCGGGGCACGTCGTCTTCGGGGACGCCGGCCACGGCCTCGCCGTGCTCGTCCGCGCCGACGGCACCAGCCGGGCGCTGCACTCGCTCGACCTGCCGCTCGGCCTGCAGCCGGAGTCCGTGCCGCGGTCCCCCGCCATGCTCGACCTGGCGGCGGGCGACCGGCTCGTGGTGTGCACCGAGGGCGTCCTGGCGCTCGACGGGATCAGCCACCTCGACGACCTGGCCGCCCTGGTCGCTGCCGAGCCGACCGGTGCCGCGGTCGTCGAACGGGTCCGCGCCCTGGTGCCGGCCGGCGCAGCCCACGACGTGACGCTGGTCGTGCTCGGGCGGCGTTGAACACCGTCCGCTGACGACGCCGCTGCCGCAGTCGTGCGCCGCGGTCAGGAGCGGAAGCGGTCCTGCCGTGATCGCGGTGCGCCGGTGAGCGCGACGACGAGCAGCGTGGCCAGCAGTCCGAAGCCCGCGAGCTCGATGCCGAGGCCGGCGAGCTGCCAGTAGGCACTGCCGACCACCTGCGGCTGCGTGATCGACTCGGGCCACCACGCGTCGATCAGCGGGAACGATGCGGGGAACGGGTCGAGGCCGAACACCACGAGCCCGCCGAGCAGCAGGACGACACCGAGCAGCGCCATCACCCCGCGGGAGCGCCCGACCATGTGCACGACGAGCGCGGCTGCCATCCCGGCGAGGCCGACGACGGCGATCAGGAACGCGAGCACGACGATGGTCTGCGGCGCGAGGGCCACCCAGTCGAGCACCGCGATCGGCAGCAGCAGCCACCGTCCGGTCCGCGCCCACCGCGCGGGGTTCCGCCATCCGTCCATGGCGGCCAACCGTAGGGCACCTGCCCGAACGCGGGCCGTGCGCAGGCCCGGAGCGGGACTACGATCGGGAGGTGATGGCGCAGGACGGACGCACCCGGCAGCAGCGGGCGCTCGAGACCCGCGCGGCGATCATCGGGGCCGCGGCCGCCGAGTTCGACGAGCGCGGGTACCTCGGCGCGTCGATGGACGGCGTCGCCGAACGGATCGGGCTGACCAAGGGCGCGCTGTACTTCCACTTCGCGTCGAAGGCCGACCTCGCCGGCGCGGTGATCGCGCAGCAGCACGAGGTCTCGCGGCGCTACGGCGAGGCCGCGGTCGCCCGGAGCCGGACGCCGCTCGAAGCCCTCATGTGGATGTCGCAGGGACTGGCGACCCAGATGGTCACCGAGGTCGTCGTGAGCGCCGGCATCCGTCTGTCGACCGAGGTCGCGACGCACGACGTCCCCCGTCAGGACCCGTACACCGACTGGATGGCGCTCATCGCACAGACCGTCCGCCAGGCGATCGACGCCGGCGAGGTCGACCCGCGGTGGGACCCGGAGCTGGTCGGACGCGTGGTCATCCCCGCGTACACGGGCGTGCAGACGGTGTCAGACGTGCTCGCCGACCGCACCGACCTGTACGAACGCCTGCGGGAACTCTGGACGGTGCTGCTCGCCGCGCTCGTCACCGAACGCCTCCGGCCAGAGGTCCCGCGACTCGTCGCCATCATCGCGCCGGAATGACGCGGGTCCCCCCAGGGAATCACCCACGTCACCGTCCTGCGAGCATACCCAGCGGTCGGTTTCCGCACCCGCCCCCGTTCGCGGGCATGTGTCCACCGGCCCACTAGCCTGAGCCGGTGCCCACACCACCGGCAGAGGTCGACGTCGACGTCCCGCTCGTCCGGGCCCTGCTGCACGCCCAGCACCCCGACCTGGCGGACCTGACGATCGTGGTCGTCGCGAACGGCTGGGACAACGTCATCGTGCGGCTCGGCGACGAGTACGCCGTGCGGTTGCCGCGTCGGGAGCTCGCAGCACGCCTGGTCGAGCACGAGCAGCGGTGGCTGCCGGAGATCGCCGCCCGCGTCGCACCCGTCGTCCCGGTGCCTGCCCCGGTGCGCGTGGGCCGTCCGGCGCTCGGGTACCCCTGGTCGTGGAGCATCGTCCCGTGGCTCCCGGGAGCACCCGTCGGTGAGCGTGCTGCCGGTGTCCGGGTCGCCGAGGCCCTCGCGGAGTTCGTGCGACTGCTGCACGTGCCGGCTCCGGCGGATGCTCCGGCGAACCCGTTCCGTGCGGTGCCGTTGGCGACGCGCAGCGACGCCGTCCTGACGCGACTCGCCACGCAGGACGTGCCCCGGGCCGTGGAGCTGGCAGCGGTCTGGCGGACCGCGGCGGCGCTGCCGACGCACACCGGGCCTCCCGTCTGGGTGCACGGCGACCTGCACCCGTTCAACCTGCTCGTGGACCGCACGCCGGACGGCGACGAACGCCTGTCGGCGGTCGTCGACTTCGGCGACGTGACCTCGGGGGACCCCGCCGTCGACCTCGCCACCGCCTGGCTGACGCTCGACCGGGAGGCCCGCCACGCGTTCCGGACGCTGGTCGCCGCTCCGGACGTCACCTGGGGACGCGCGCGCGGGTGGGCGATCGCGCTCGCCTCCGCGCTCGCGACGTCCGACGAACGCGCCTTCCGGAGCGTCGCGCGGCGCAGCATCGACGCGGTGCTGGACGGCTGAGACCCCGCGGGGCTATCGTGACCGCACCATCCGTGCACAGCCGATCGGAGGGGCCCTCATGACCCTCGAGTTCCGCGTCCAGCACGACGTCGCCACCGACGCCTCTCCCGCCCCCACCCGATCCGAGCGAACCGGCCTCCGCGGGTTCCTCGACCGCCTCGCCGAGCGCCGCGCCGCCGCACGCGTCCGACGGGTCGAAGCCCGGCTGCAGGAACTCGGCGAGCTCGAGCACCTGCTGTCCGACGCGCGTGGCGTCGTCGAACGCGGCTGGATCCAGCACGCCTGGTTCGCGTACCTCGACGAGCACGGCCGGATGCGGAAGGCCACGAGTGCCGCCGCGATGGACGTGCAGGGGCGACCGCTCGTCGCTGCGTGCCTGGTCGGCGCGGTCGTCTCGGCCGCTGGCGGGCCGCACGCCGTGCACTCGCCGCGGGTCCAGCACTCCCTCGACCTGGTCTGGCACGCGCTCGCCGTGGACGAGGGCGCGCCGGTGCTCTGGTGTCCGGCGCCCGACGTCCGGATGGGCCGCGTGCGTGACCTGACGAGCTGGAACGACGCCCCTGCGCGCACCTCGGCCGAGGTGGCCGGGCTGCTGCTCACCGCGGAGCGGGTGGCCGTGCAGGAATCGGCACGCCTGCAGGACGTCGTGGTGGCACGATCGAGGGCATGAGCAGCACCGACGCCGTCCCCGAGGTCCACCCCGCGACGACCACCGGCCTCGCGTCCAGCGGGAACTCGGCCCTGTCGGACGAGGGCGCGTCGTCGGACACCGACCCCCTGGCCTCGGCCGCAGCGGTGAAGCGGACGCTGCACCGGTACCTGCAGAAGCACCGCGCCGCGCTCCTCGGCAAGCTCGACGGCCTGGCCGAACGGCAGGCCCGGTGGCCGGTGACCCCGACCGGCACGAACGTGCTCGGGCTGGTGAAGCACGTCGCCGGTGTGCAGGTCGGGTACTTCGGCGAGGTGTTCGGTCGGCCGCTTCCGGACCCGCCCGCCTGGCTCGAGTCGGAGGACGGCGAGGACATGTACGCGACGCTCGACGAGACCCTGGACGACGTCGTGGCCTTCCACCACCGCAGTGCAGCGCACGCCGACGCCACCATCGAAGCGCTCGACCTCGACGCCCGCGGCACCGTCCCCTGGTGGCCGGAGGAGTTCCGCGAGGTCACGCTCCACCGCATCCTGGTGCACATGGCGTACGAGACGGCCCGGCACGCGGGGCACGCAGACATCGTCCGCGAGATGCTCGACGGACTGGCGGGCGACGGGGACGGCAACCTGGCCGACAAGAGCCCGGAGGAGTGGGTCCTCTGGCGCGAGCAGCTCGTCGACATCGCCGAGCGGTCCGGCCTGCGGGGCTTGGCCATGTAGCCGATGGCCCCTCACGATCGTTACCGTTCTCTCAGGCTCGACGGTCGAACTGGTCGCTGACCAGGGGTTCTCGTCCGGTCGTCTGCACAGGAAACGATCGCTTCCGCTGCACCTCGTCGTGCGACCGGTCCGTGCTCTGCGTAGCTTTGGCGCAGCTTGTGCCCCGACCCGTGGGCAGTTCGGCCGACCGGAAGGGGAGCGCCCACCCGTGTTCCAGTACGTCGTGGAGCGATGGAGC
The DNA here is from genome assembly GCF_004346515.1 of Curtobacterium sp. PhB191. NCBI lineage: Bacteria > Bacillati > Actinomycetota > Actinomycetes > Micrococcales > Microbacteriaceae > Curtobacterium > Curtobacterium sp. PhB191. The sequence continues at coordinate 438,978 of NZ_SMBV01000001.1, read as the reverse complement.
CAGATCTGGTTCTCGTCGTGGCAACACTTCTCACTGGTGGTCCAGTGCACGGTGCTCGCCACGGTCATCGCCGTGGTGCTCGCCACACTCGTCTACCGCAGTCCCCGCCTGACCTCCGTCGCGAACGGGGTGTCCGCCATCGGCCTCACCCTGCCGTCCTTCGCGGTCATCGGCCTGCTCATCGTCCCGCTCGGCTTCGGCGTGCTGCCGTCCGTCGTGACGGTCGTCTTCTTCGCCGCCCTGCCCATCCTGCGCAACGCGGTCGTCGGCCTCGCCGAGATCCCGCCGAGCGTGGTCGAGTCCGCGCGCGGCATCGGCATGAGCCGGTTCCGGACCCTCGTGCAGGTCGAACTGCCGATGGCCTGGCCGATCATCCTGAGCGGCGTCCGCGTGTCCGCCCAGATGGTGATGGGCATCGCAGCCATCGCCGCGTACGCCCTCGGCCCCGGGCTCGGCGGCTTCATCTTCTCCGGACTCTCGCGCCTCGGCGGCGCGAACGCCCTGTACTCCGTGGTCGTCGGGGTGGTCGGCGTCGTCCTGCTCGCCCTCGTCCTCGACCTGCTCCTCCTCGGCCTCGGCCGCCTGACCATCTCGAGAGGTATCCGTGTCCAGCACTGACTCCGCCACCACCACCGCGCCCGACGGGGACGTCACCGGCCGCAGCATCCTGCTCGACGAGGTCACCAAGCGGTACCCCGGGCAGTCGAAGCCCGCCGTCGACGGCATCACCCTCGAGATCCCGGCCGGCAAGATCGTCATGCTCGTCGGCCCGTCCGGCTGCGGCAAGACGACGACCCTCAAGATGATCAACCGCCTGATCGAGCCCACCGAGGGCCGCATCGTCGTCGGTGACGACGACGTGACCGGCATCGACGCCGACGAGCTCCGCCGCCGGATGGGCTACGTGATCCAGGCCGGCGGGCTCTTCCCGCACATGACCGTCGCCGCGAACATCGCGATCGTGCCGAAGATGCTCGGCTGGTCGAAGGAGAAGATCGCGGCGCGTGTCGACGAGCTGCTCGACCTCGTGTCGCTCGACCCCGCCACCTACCGCGACCGCTACCCCCGCGAACTCTCCGGCGGCCAGCAGCAGCGCGTCGGCGTCGCCCGGGCGCTCGCCGCGGACCCGCCCGTCCTGCTGATGGACGAGCCGTTCGGTGCGGTCGACCCGATCACCCGGCAGCGCCTGCAGGACGAGCTCCTGCGGATCCAGGAAGAGCTGCACAAGACGATCGTCATCGTCAGCCACGACTTCGACGAGGCCGTGAAGCTCGGCGACTGGATCGTCATCTTCACCGAGGGTGCCCACATCGTGCAGTACGACACCCCGGAGCGGATCCTGGCGGAGCCGGCGAACGAGTTCGTCGAGAACTTCATCGGCTCGGGCGCCGGGCTGAAGCAGCTCACCCTGAACCGCGTCCGCGACGTCGAGGTCGTCTCCGCGGTGACCTGCTCCCCCGGCGAAGAGGCGAAGGCCGTCCTGCAGCGCATGCAGGAGGCCGGAGGCCACGGGCACGCCGTCGTGGTCGACCGTCGGCAGCGGCCGATCGGCTGGCCGTCCCGCCGACAGCTCGAGCGCCTGGACCGGATCCCGGACGGCGTCGACCCGGAGCTGCCCATCGTGGGCGAGGCCTCGACGCTCAACGACGCCCTCGACACCATGCTCGTCTCGAGCGCCGGGGCCGCACTGGTCACCGGTCGTGGCGAGGCGTTCCGCGGTGTCATCACGGTCGAGGTCGTCATGGAGGCCATCACCCGGTCGCGTGCAGCGGCCGCCGACGACCGCGCGTACACGCCGGTCGGCACGAACACCAACCAGATCGAGACGCTGCCGTCCTCGCCGGCCGCGCCCGTGATCGCGCCCTCCGGGGAAGACCTGTGAGTGCTGTCACCGCCGGACCCGCCACCGGCGCCAGCACGTCCTGGAAGGGCCTGCTGTTCCAGCCGATCGCGATCCTGGTCGTGCTCGCCGGGTTCGCGGTCTGGCTCGCCACGGCCGACCTCACGCCCACCGAACGCACGACGCTCAACCCGGCCGACATCCTCGACCTGACCGGGCAGCACCTCGTGCTGACCCTGCAGGCGACGGTGCTCGTGCTCGTGATCGGTATCCCGCTCGGCATCGTCCTCACGCGCGGACCGCTGCGTCGGGCGAGCCCGTACGTGCTCGCCGTCGCGAACTTCGGGCAGGCGGCCCCCGCTGTCGGCCTGATCGTGCTGCTCGCCGCGTGGCTCGGCCTGAACAGCTGGTCCGCCGTGGTCGCGCTCGTGCTCTACGCGATCCTGCCGGTCCTCCGGAACACCATGATCGGCGTGCAGAGCGTCGACTCGCGCCTCGTCGAGGCCGGCCGTGGCATGGGCATGAGCGCGTTCAGCGTCCTGATGCGCGTCGAGCTGCCCCTCGCGGTGCCGGTCATGCTGTCCGGCATCCGGACGGCGCTCGTGCTGCTCGTCGGCACCGCGAGCCTGGCCACCTTCGTCGGTGCCGGTGGTCTCGGTCTCCTCATCACCACGGGCGTGACGCTGTTCCTGCCGAAGGTGCTCGTCGCCGGGGCGCTGCTCGTGGCGCTCCTCGCCCTCTCCATCGACTGGCTCGGCCGTGTGGTCGAGACCGTCGCACGTCCGAAGGGACTCCGATGAACCGCCGTACCCGCCGCCTCCGCCGCGGGGCCGCCGTCGCCCTCGCCGGTGCCACCGCGCTCGTCCTGGCCGGCTGCGGCCTGCAGCCCGCGACGTCCTTCGTCCCCGAGGCCGGTCCGGGCACCATCGAGCGCATCGACGACCTGCCGGACGGTGCCCACATCACCGTGACGTCGAAGAACTTCACGGAGCAGCTCGTGCTCGGCAAGATTGCGGTCCTCGCCGCGAAGGCCGCTGGGTTCGACGTCACCGACGAGACCAACGTGCCGGGCAGCGTCGCCGTCCGCGAGTTGATGACCTCGCACGGTGCGGACTTCACGTACGAGTACACCGGCACCGCCTGGCTGACCTTCATGGGCCACGCCGAGGGGATCCCGGACAAGACCGAGCAGTGGGAAGCGGTCAAGAAGGAGGACGCCGGCAACGGGCTCACGTGGCTGAACCCGGCGCCGATGAACAACACCTACGCGTTCGCGGTGCGGGACGAAGCGGTCAAGGAGCTCGGGGACATCAAGACCCTCTCCGACATCGCGAAGCTGCCCGTCGACGAGCGCACCTTCTGCGTGGAGTCGGAGTTCAACTCGCGAGCCGACGGGTTCAAGCCGATGCTCAAGAAGTACGGCTTGGAGCTCGGCGGCTCGGGGGAGAACGGGATCCCGAGCGACAACGTCAGCATCCTCGACACCGGCACGGTCTACACGGCCACCGACCGCGGCAAGTGCAACTTCGGCGAGGTCTTCACCACCGACGGCCGCATCAAGTCGCTCGGCCTGACCGTGCTCGAGGACGACAAGGGCTTCTTCCCGGCGTACAACGTCGCGCCGGTGCTCGACTCGGCCACGCTCAAGGAGTACCCGCAGCTCGCCGACGTCTACGACCAGATCTCGCCGAAGCTCACCGATGCGGTGCTGCAGGAGCTGAACCGTCAGGTCGACGTCGAGGGGCGCGAGCCGGCCGACGTCGCGTTCGACTGGATGGTGAAGGAGGGCTTCATCACGAAGCCGTGACGGCTCTCGACGCATCCACGTCATGGACGGGAGGCCCGGTGCCGGGTGGCACCGGGCCTCCCGTCCGTCCGTGGTTGCGTCTCAGGCCGCAGCGATGCGCGCAGCCGTGTCGCGGATCGACGCGACGACGCGGGCGCGGACCTCTTCCGGGTCGGAACCCTCGTGCCGCGCCGAACTCCGCAGGCCGGTCATGCACATGCCGAGCAGCATCTCGGCGGCCTGCGGGGTCGCGGCGTCCGGCCCCCACGCCGGATCGCGTTCGAGGATCGTGCGCACCGCACCCGTCATCGCCTCGGCCACGGTCGTCATCCGGCTGACCTGGCGGCGCATGAGCTGCGGGAAGCGCACGATGACCTCCTTCCGGGCGAGCCGCTCGTGCTCGTCGCCGAACGACGAGCCGAACACCAGGAACGCGAGGTCGACCACGGCCTGCGCAGCCGGCTCCCCCGCGACGGTCTCGAGGTGCGCTGCCAGGGTCTCGGTGTCCAGGTCGAGCTCGGTGTGCCCGAGGACCGCGTCCTCCTTGCTCTCGAAGTAGTTGAAGAACGTGCGGGGTGACACCTCGGCGCGTGCGGCGATCTGTTCGATCGTGGTGTGGTCGATGTCCTGCTCGAGCGCGAGGGACCGAGCCGCCTCCGCGATGCGGTGGCGTGTCTCGATGCGCTTGCGGTCGCGCAGACCCATCTCGGTGGCGGGCGCGGTGTCGGGCATGGCCCGACTGTAACCGGAACGTCACATGATCTACAGCAAACGCAAACTTGCAGTCGTGCAGTGGACACTACGGTGGGGCCATGACCACTCCCGTGCTCGAGGCCCGTGACCTCGCCAGGACCTACGGCCGAGGCCCGACGCGGTTCGACGCGCTCAAGGGGGTGTCGCTCCAGGTGCACCAGGGCGAGAGCCTGGCGATCGTCGGCAAGTCCGGTTCGGGCAAGTCGACGCTCATGCACCTGCTCGCACTGCTCGACAAGCCGTCGACCGGGCAGGTCCTGCTCGACGGGACCGATGCGGCGACCCTCGGCGCGCGGCAGGCGAACCGCACGCGCAACAGCACCTTCGGGTTCGTGTTCCAGCAGTTCTTCCTGACCCCCAAGACCTCGGTCCTCGACAACGTCGTGCTCCCGCTCAAGATCGCGGGCGTCTCCGGGGCCGAGCGGAAGCGACGCGGCATGGCGGCGCTCGACTCCCTCGGTCTGGCCGACAAGGCGAAGAACGACGCCAACGACCTGTCCGGCGGGCAGAAGCAGCGCGTGGTCATCGCACGCGCGCTGGTCGGTGAGCCGAGCGTCATCTTCGCCGACGAGCCGACCGGCAACCTCGACACGAACACCGGGCAGGTGGTCGAGGACATGCTCTTCGGCCTGCAGCGCGAACGCGGGATCACGCTCGTCGTGGTCACCCACGACGAAGAACTCGCGGCCCGCTGCGACCGCAGCGTCAACGTCCGCGACGGACTCATCGTCGGTGGATCCGACGGCACACCCACCGCCGGTGCCGCCGTCGACCAGCAGGCCACGCACGGAAGGCACTCCGCATGAACTTCCTCGACCTGCTCCGCACCGCGGTCTCGAACACCTTCCGGTCGAAGCTGCGCACGACCCTGACCGTCATCGCGATCTTCATCGGCGCCTTCACGATCACGCTGACCTCGGCGATCGGTACGGGGGTCAGCAACTACATCGACACCCAGGTCTCGTCGATCGGTGACACCGGTTCCCTGACCATCACGAAGGCCGTCGACACCGCATCGACCGACAGCGGGCCGGCGAAGTACGACCCCGACGAGTCCGGCCAGAGCGTCGACCGCGGTCCGGCGTCGTTCTCGTACCTGTCGCAGTCCGACGTCGACGACATCCGTGCGATCGACGGCATCAAGAGCATCCGTCCGGCGGTCGCCCTGGCGCCGAAGTACGCCGAGCACGGCGACGACGGCAAGTACGTCGTCTCCCTGACCGCCAACGCGGGAGAACTCGACGCCGACCTGGCGAGCGGGAAGCAACTCGACGACGACACCGACGCGAACCAGGTGATCCTGCCGACGAACTACCTGGAGAACCTCGGACTCGGCAGCGCGAAGGCCGCCGTCGGCAAGGAACTCACCTTCGCGGTGGACGACTACCAGGGCAAGGAGCACACCCTCACCGCGACGGTGGTCGGTGTGCAGAACGAGTCGCTGTTCGGCGGCGGTGCCGGGGCGAACGCCGCGCTCACCGACGCGATGCAGGCCGCGCAGGAGATCGGCAAGCCGGACTCGATCGCGACCTCGTACGCCAGCGCCACCGCGACGCTCGACTCCGGGGCCTCTGCGACCACGGTCAAGAAGGCGCTGTCGGACGACGGGTTCCTCGGGCAGACCATCCAGGACCAGCTCGGCCAGTTCCAGACCGTCATCAGCGGCATCGTCGGGGTCCTGAACGCCTTCGCCGTCATCGCCCTGGTGGCAGCGGGCTTCGGCATCATCAACACGCTGCTGATGAGCGTGCAGGAACGTACCCGCGAGATCGGCCTGATGAAGGCGATGGGCATGGGCGGCGGCAAGGTCTACACGCTGTTCTCGCTCGAGGCGGTCTTCATCGGGTTCCTCGGCAGCGCCATCGGAGCCGGTGTCGCGATCCTGCTCGGGACGGGCATCTCGAACGTGCTCGCGGGCACGGTGCTCAAGGACCTGCCGGGCCTGCAGATCATGCAGTTCGCGCCGAGTTCGGTGGCAACGATCATCCTCGTCGTGATGTTCATCGCGTTCCTCGCCGGCACGCTCCCCGCGCGCCGCGCCGCACGGCAGAACCCGATCGAGGCGCTCCGGTACGAGTAGGGCCCGGCGTGCATAGTCTCTGACGGGTGGCGGCATTCGGGCGGGACCTCGGGGACGGGTACACGCTCACGCTGCGCGACCTGACGACGGTCGACCCGGTGCTCGAACTCGTGCGGGCGAACCTCGACCGGCTGCGGGCGGCCGAACCGTGGGCGTGGGATCCGCAGGACCGCGAGACCATCGGACTGCACACCGAACGGCTGCTCGGCCAGTTCGCGATGGACCGCGCGCTCCCCTGCGTCATCCGTTCCGACGACCGCATCGTCGGGGTGGCGTCGCTGACCTTCGACCCGTACCTGGGCCAGGCGTCACTCGGCTACTGGGTGGACGCCGGACACGAGGGCCGCGGTGTCGCGGGGCGGGCCGCCGGCGTGCTGGTCGAGGTCGCGCGGGCGCGCGGCACCGCACGGCTCGAGATCCGGACCGGCGTCGACAACGTCCGCAGCCGCGCGCTCGCCGAACGGCTCGGGTTCGCCCTCGAGGGCACTCTGCGGGGCGCGCTGCCGCTCGGGCCCGTCCGCGCCGACGTCGCCGTCTACGGCCTGCTGCTCTAGGCGAGACTCCCCGCCGCCCCCGCGCGCATGCGCGTGCGCATGCGCGTGCGTCAGGAGCCCTGCGTCGCGCCCTGCCAGACCGCGAACACACCGCCGACGACCGCCAGTACGAGCAGCAGGATCCAGACGGCGAGCGCGATGAGGTTCAGGAAGATCCCCCAGCCCGCGCGACCACGGGCGAGCGGTTCCCGGCTGCGCGACGCGACGCCCAGGCACAGCCCGACGATCGGCGCGACGAACGTCCAACCGGCGAGCAGCGAGCAGATCCCGAGGACGAGGCTCGCGGTGCCGAGACCGGTGCGGGGGGACTCCGTGTACGTGACCATGCACCCGACGCTACGGAACCACTCGGGGCGTGTCGTCCCTCCAGGGCGTGATCCGGGTCCACCTGCCGACGGATGGTCACCGGACGCCGGTATCGTCGGAGCATGGCCTTGTTCGGACGACGCAACCACGACGTGCGCGATCGACCCATCAGCCAGGTCGAACTGAAGCGGGCCGTCGACGAGGGGTTCCTCATCGCGAAGGCCGCGGTCACGATCGCGGTCGGCAACCGGATCATCACGAACGCGCTGCGCGACCAGGGGTACTTCGACCACGCACTGATCGCCGAGGCCGCGCGCGAGGAGCTCCACCGCATGGCCGAGGAGCAGCGGGGCGACGCCGCGCGCATGCGGGAGATCCGGTCGACGTCGAGCAAGTCGAAGGGCCGTTCACGGCACCAGCACGACTACCGCCGGGGTGACGACCTCAAGCTGCGCACGCGCGAGGCGACGTACGAGCAACTCGCGACAATGCTCGACAAGCGCCGTGACGACCAGCACTTCGTCGACGGCATCGTGCTCGCCGCCCGCGCCCGAGCCTGGGACGACATCGGCACCACGGTGGTCGGGCGTCTCGGATGGGCCCAGCGTCCGGCCGACGACTACGAGATCGGCCGCGACGACCGTCTGCAGCAGATGCTCGACGAGGACTTCGCGACGTTGCTGGCCGAGCACCCCGTGGGCTCGACCCCGGTCGACGCCGACGAACCCGACGACGCCGACGGCGACGAGGACGGCTCCGACCCTGCGGACCCCGACGTCGCACGCCCCTGAATCGGTACTTGAGATATCACCCGGCGTCGCTAGGCTGATCGGGTAACGCCCCAGGACCATTCGGCACCGCCGGACTCCTGGGGCGAACCGTCTCGCGCACCACGAGCCCGTCCACGCGGCTCCGCTCGAACGGATCCGCGATGACATCGTCGCGATCGCGGGGTACGTCGACCACGATGCTGCGGCCTTCATCGCTGGAGCACAACGGATCGACGCCGTCATCGCCCGGAAGCGGATCGCTGTCTCATCCGGAGCCTCGGTCATCTGACCGGGACCACGCGCAGACACGAGTCCCTAGGCTCGGACCATGGTTGATGCGGTGGTCGTCGGGGCCGGACCGAACGGACTCGCGGCGGCGGTGACGCTCGCCCGTGCGGGCTTGTCCGTCGAGGTGGTCGAACGGAACGACACGATCGGCGGTGGTGCCCGCACCGCCGAGCTCACCCTGCCGGGGTTCCTCCACGACGTCTGCTCGGCGGTGCACCCGATGGCGCTGCAGTCCGAGTTCTTCCGGCTGTTCCGGATGGAGGAGCGCATCGAGCTCCGTCTGCCCGAGGTGCAGTACGGGCACCCGCTCGACGGGGGTCGTGCGGGCATCGCGTACCAGGACCTCGAGCGGACGGCCGCCGAGCTCGGTGTGGACGGCCCGGCCTTCCGGAACCTGATGGGCCCGCTCGCCCGCGCTGCCGACCAGGTCGCCGACTTCGCCACCGACGCCCTCCTGCACGTGCCGCGGCACCCGCTCACGGTGCTGCGGTTCGGCCTGCGCGCACTCGAGCAGGGCAGCAGCGCCTGGAACGCCCGCTTCCGCCAGGACGCCGCCCCGGCGATGGTGTCCGGCGTCGCCGCGCACTCCATCCAGCACATGCCCTCGCTGTCGACGGCCGCCGCGGCGCTGTCGCTCGGCGCCTACGCACACGCCCGCGGTTGGCCCGTGCCGATCGGCGGCAGCCAGGCGATCGTCGACGCGCTCGCCGACGACCTCGTCGCGCACGGCGGACGGATCGTCACCGGGCACGAGGTCCGGTCGCTCGGCGACCTCACCCCGGCGAAGGCGGTGCTCTTCGACACGAGTGTCCCCGGCATGCTGCGGATCGCCGGCTCGCAGATCCCCACGCCGAAGCGCGGCGCGCTCCGCCGGTTCCGGTTCGGCAACGCGGCCGCGAAGGTCGACTTCGCGCTGTCCGATCCGGTGCCGTGGACGAACGAGGCGCTGCGCCGGGCCGGCACGGTGCACATCGGCGGGACCCGAGCCGAGATCGCCGCTGCGGAGGGCTCGGTCGCGCACGGCCAGCACGCCGAACGGCCGTACGTGCTCGGCTCCGAGCCGACCGTGGTCGACCCGACCCGGGCGCCGAAGGGCAAGCACGTCTTCTGGGCCTACGCGCACGTGCCGGCGGGGTCCGACGTCGACCAGACCGAGGCGATCACGCGCCAGGTCGAACGGTTCGCACCAGGGTTCCGCGACACGATCCTGCACACGTCGAGCCGGACGGCCGCGCACATGGCGGACCACAACCCGAACTACGTCGGCGGTGACATCGCCGCCGGTGCTGCGAGCTTCTGGCAGCTCGTGAAGCGCCCGGTGCTGTCCAGCGACCCGTGGCGGATGGGCGGCGGCATGTACCTGTGCTCCGAGTCGTCCGCGCCCGGCCCCGGCGTGCACGGCATGGCCGGTTGGCGTGCCGCGAAGAGCGCACTCCGGCACACCTTCGGGCTGCCCGACGACGTCGACCTCACCCCGGAAGGCTGATCACCATGGCGAAGAACGTCCGCATCCTGCACTGCGCTCCCGAGGACGTCTTCGACGTGCTCGGCGACGGCTGGCTCTACACGACCTGGGTGGTCGGTGCCTCACGCATGCGGAAGCAGGAGGCCGGTTGGCCGCAGGTCGGCACGCACCTGCACCACTCCTTCGGTGCCTGGCCGCTCGTCATCGACGACGTCACGACCTCGTTGGTGTGGGACCCGCCGCACCGCATGGTGATCCAGCCGAAGGGGTGGCCGATCGGCGAGGCCCGCGTGGAGCTGACCGTGGAGCCGCACCGCAAGGGCTGCAAGGTGACGATCGTCGAGAACGCCGTCGCCGGTCCGGGGGCCTGGGTCCCCGACTTCCTCATGCAGCCGCTCATCTGGGTCCGCAACCACGAGACCCTGCGCCGGCTCGGGTGGGTGGCCGTCGGACGCGCGACGAACGCCTGAGACGTTCCCACGAGGGCGGACGGGAGGCGCGGTGCCGGCTGGCACCGCGCCTCCCGTCCGTCTTCTGGGCGCGTCGACTACTCGGCGCGCGAGAACTCGCTGGCGCGCGCCACCTGGTCGTCCGTCAGGGCGACGCCCGTGTACCGCTGGAACTGGCGGGCCGCCTGCATGGCGATGACCTCGGCTCCGGTGATGACGTGCTTGCCGGCGTCCCGTCCCGCACGGACCAGCGGGGTCTCCCACGGGAACGCGACCACGTCGAAGACCGTGTGGGCCGCCTCGATCCGGTCCTGTGCGAAGGCGAGCGCGTCCTGCTGGTCGCCTCGCATGCCGAGCGGCGTGACGTTGACCACCAGGTCGGACTCCCCAGCCTCGCGCTCCTCGGCGACCCACTCGTAGCCGTACTGCGACGCGAGCGCCGGGCCGGTCTGCTCGTTGCGGGCGACGACCGTCAGGCGGTCGAAGCCGGCGCCGCGGAACGCCGCGGTCACGGCCTTCGCCATGCCGCCGGAGCCGCGGAGCAGCACCCGGGACGCGGTGTCGACGTCGTACGACCCGAGCAGCGCGGCGATCGCCTCGTAGTCGGTGTTCGACGCGGTGAGCACGCCGTCGTCGTTCACGACCGTGTTCACCGACTGGATGGCGGCGGCGGACTCCTCGACGTGGTCGACGAGCGGGATGATCGCCTCCTTGAAGGGCATCGACACCGAGCAGCCGCGGATGCCGAGCGCTCGGATGCCGGCAACGGCGCCGGGCAGGTCGGTCGTGGTGAACGCCTTGTACAGGAAGTTGAGCCCGAGCTCGTCGTACAGGAAGTTGTGGAACCGGGTGCCGATGTTGCTCGGCCGGGCCGCGAGCGACATGCAGACCTGCATGTCCTTGTTGAGGATGGGCATGGGGCCAGTCTCCCACCGTCGTGCCGATGGAGCGGTCCACGCGGACCGTTCGTCATGCTCGGGGTACCGTCGGACGCGATGACTGAGATCCCGGAGACCATGCGCGCTGTCCGCTTCGACGAGTGGGGTGACCGCTCTGTGCTGCACGTCGCCGAGGTCCCCGTCCCCGAGGCCACCGCCGGTCGGGTGCTCGTCCGGGTCCGCGCCGCGGGCATCAACCCGGGCGAGTCGGCGATCCGCCAGGGGCTGCTCGACGGCGGGTCCTCCGACGCGCTGCCGTCCGGTCAGGGCACGGACTTCGCCGGCATCGTCGTGGCCGTCGGCGAGGGCGTCGACGGCGTCGACGAGGGCGAAGAGGTCCTCGGGTGGTCGTGGGACCGCGCGAGCCAGGCCGAGTACGTCTCGGTGCCGGCCGAACAGGTCGTGCAGAAGCCCCGGCTGCTCGACTGGACCGTCGCTGGCGGGCTCGACATCGTCGCCACGACCGCTGCCGCAGCCGTCCGTGCCGTCGACCCCCGACCCGGCGAGACCGTCGTCGTGTCCGGTGCCGCCGGTGGTGTCGGCGGGTTCGTCACGCAGCTGCTGACGAACGAGGGCATCGACGTGATCGCGATCGCGTCCGAGGCGAACCACGAGTGGCTCCGGTCGAAGCGTGCGCGGCCCGTCGCGTACGGCGAGGGCCTGCAGGAGCGCATCACCGAGCTCGCCACCAACGGCATCGACGCCCTCATCGACACGTACGGTCCGGAGTACGTGCACCTGGGGATCGCCCTGGGCGTGCCGGTCGACCGCATCGAGACGATCATCGCGTTCGAGGCTGCCGCCGAGGTCGGTGCGAAGGCCTCCGGCAGTGCGGACACCGCCGACCCGGAGATCCTCGGCGCCCTCGCGATGCAGGTGGCGAACGGCGAGGTCGAGGTGCCGATCGCGGCGACCTTCCCGCTCGACCGGGTGCAGGACGCGTACGAGCAGCTGGAGCAGCGGCACACCCGCGGGAAGATCGTGCTGATCCCCTGACGGGCATCGGGCCTTCGGGGTCGTTCGGGGGTTGTCCCCACCGTGCTCCGGGGTACTGCCCGGATGCCCTCGCTCGTCGCCGGTGCGTAGCGTCGTCCCCATGAGCACACTCTCCCGTCCCCGCAACGGCCGCATCCTCGCCGGTGTCTGCGCCGGCCTCGCCGATCGCTTCGGCCTGTCCCGCACCCTCGTCCGCATCGGCTGGGTGATCCTGAGCCTGTTCCCCGGGCCGCTGTGGATCGCCTACGTCGTCCTGTGGTTCGTGGTGCCGGCCGAGGGCAACACCCGCCGCTGAGCCCGGGGGCCGAGTTTCGCGGTGAGCGACAGTTCTCGCGCTCGTGAGTCCGTGATCTGTCGCTCAGCCCGAGACTCGGTGCGGCCAGCTGAGCCCGGTCCGTCCGGACGGGGCTGAGCCCGGTCCGTCCGGACGGGGCTGAGCCCGGTCCGTCCGGACGGGTTAGTGTGGCGGCGTGCCGGTCTCCGTCTTCGATCTGTTCAGCGTGGGTGTCGGTCCCTCGAGCTCGCACACCGTCGGGCCGATGCGGGCCGGCGCCGAGTTCGCGTCCCTGGTCGCCGGGCTGCGCGTCGCCTCCGTCGCCGTCGACCTGTACGGCTCACTGGCGTCGACGGGACAGGGCCACGGCACCCTCGGCGCCGTGGTCGCCGGCCTGATGGGGTCCCACCCCGAGACCGTCGACCCGGACGCGATGTCGTCGGCGCTCGACGCCCTCGAACGCGACGGCCTGCTCCGGCTCGACGGTGGGGCGACCGTGCCGTTCCGGCTCGCCGACATCGTGCTGCACCCCCTGACCATGCTGCCCCGGCACCCGAACGCCATGCGGCTGCGAGCCCGTGACGGAGCCGGTGCCGACCTGGCCGACGAGACGTACTACTCGATCGGCGGCGGCTTCATCGCTCGCGACGGCGACGGCGACGGCGACAGCGACGGCGAGGACGGCGGTGCCGTGGACGACGGTGCCGTGGTCGCGGGGGCGGCGATCCCGGTCGACGACCGCGTGCCGTACCCGTTCTCGAGCGGCGCCGAGCTGCTGGCCGCCTGCGCTGCCTCCGGTCTGCCGATCAGCGGAGTAGCGCTCGCCAACGAGTCGGTCACCCGGACCGACGCCGACGTCCGCTCCGGGCTGCTCGACATCCACGCCGTCATGGACTCGTGCGTCGACCGCTCCGTCCGCCGTGACGGATGCCTGCCCGGCGGGCTCGATGTCCGGCGTCGTGCAGCCACCTGGCACGAGCAGCTCACCCGCGAGGACCCCGACCACGACCCGCTGTTCGCCATGGAGTGGGTGAACCTCGTCGCCATGGCGGTGAACGAGGAGAACGCCACCGGCGGCCGGGTCGTCACCGCACCCACCAACGGCGCCGCCGGCATCATCCCCGCGGTGCTGTACTACGCGCTCACCTACGTCCCCGCGATCACCGCTGCCGACCGCGACGACGCCGTCGTGCGGTTCCTGCTCACAGCCGGCGCCGTCGGGTCGATCTACAAGGAGCGCGCATCGATCTCCGGTGCCGAGGTCGGGTGCCAGGGCGAGGTCGGCTCGGCCGCGTCGATGGCGGCCGCCGGACTCGCCGAGGTCCTCGGGGGCACCCCGGAACAGGTCGAGAACGCCGCGGAGATCGCGATGGAGCACAACCTCGGGCTCACCTGCGACCCGATCGGTGGCCTGGTGCAGATCCCGTGCATCGAGCGGAACGCGATCGCGGCGAACAAGGCGATCAACGCCGCACGGATGGCCCTGCGTGGCGACGGCGTGCACCACGTGTCGCTTGACCAGGTCGTCGAGACGATGCGGCAGACCGGGGCGGACATGTCGACGAAGTACAAGGAGACCGCCATGGGCGGGCTCGCGGTGAACGTCCCGCTCTGCTGAGCGTCGGCCTTCGTGCAGATCGATATCCCGCCGACGGGAGCGACGCAAACGAAGCCGCGCGGGGCTCGTAGCGGCCTGCCGCCCGCATGACCGTCGCCGTTAGTGTCGCTGTCGCTGTCGCTGTCGCTGTCGCTGTCGCTGGCGTTCCCTTCGGCGCTCGTATCGAAATCGAACTGGTCGCTACTACTCCTCAGTGAGGTCGACCCATCCCGACGACCGATCCTCGACCTGCCCCAGGCAGGTAACCTCCGTGCAGTGGCAGGAAGCCCGCTTGAGATCCGGGAGGCGCACTTGACCGACGACATGCCGCAACGGCCCTACCAACACGACCTTGAGTCCAACTCGCGTAGGGCTTTTGAGCAGCGCTTGCCGAAAAATTGGACGGTTGAGCCGCGAGAGCACGATTACGGAATTGACCTAGATGTCGAGGTTTTCGACGGAGGCTCAGCAACCGGCATGCGATTTGGTGTCCAACTCAAGGGCCAAGTCAAGTCAGACAACCCACCTCGAGTGACCCTAAAACGCTCAACCCTCAACTATTGGCGTGAGAGTGACGTACCGGTTGTGGTCGTTGTGTGGGATGAATCCACCGATGAAGTGTTCTGGGAGATGGGCTACCGAATCGACAGGTATAAAAAGAGTCCAACTGCCAAGAGCTGGAAAGTTGTCATCGGGCAAAAATGGGATGACAATTCTTCCGCCCTAATCAAGCGGGAAATCTCGTCCCGACGCGCTCTGCTGCGGGGCAATGTTGAGCTTCCCGTCTCCATTGTGATCGAGCGTCGAGAAGACTGGCTGGGAGACGAACGCCTCTCAAATGAGCTGTCCGCCAGACTTCGCGGTCTGCTAAACCCGCGGGATGAGGTACACGTCGGACGTCTGTCAACGGAGGTCGGTATTGACATCGTAGTGGAACAGAGAGCAATCGAAATTCGTATTTCTGGTCATCCAGGAATCGTACTGCACTTCG
Organism: Curtobacterium sp. PhB191; assembly: GCF_004346515.1. Classification (NCBI taxonomy): domain Bacteria; kingdom Bacillati; phylum Actinomycetota; class Actinomycetes; order Micrococcales; family Microbacteriaceae; genus Curtobacterium; species Curtobacterium sp. PhB191. The sequence continues at coordinate 423,891 of NZ_SMBV01000001.1, read as the reverse complement.
ACAAAGTATCGTCCGAGGATGATCGCGGTCGCCTCCTCGCGACCACCGTGGCCGACGTGGCTGTCGGGCTCGCGGTGCTTACAGAAAGCCTGCACCTCTTTGCTCTAGAGAGATACTTCCTTTCCGTCGCCGTCCAAGATTCTCAGATGATCCTTGACGAAAAAGCGCTAGGCCAGAGCCTTCTAAAGCTCGCCAGGTCGGACTCGTTCGCAGCTATGATGCAGCTTTACAAACGGTCAGCGCTCCACGGCACTCCGACCCAGCGCCTGCAAGCAACGACTGTGGTCATGGGGCAGAAAGACAACCTTGGACCGTCAGAGCGTAAAAGCTTGGCAGACCTGATACGCAACGAAGCAACTCGGGACGACCTCTACTCTCAGGCCCTCTATAACGCATCGCAGCTGGTCAGAGGAGATGATCGCGGGCTTGCTCGGGCTCTCTTGGACGAAGCGGCCGAGGTCGATCCCGCATATCGGGAACGTTCCTCTTTCTGGTCAGATCGAGCAGCTCTGGACTTTCTGGACGGTGATTACCGTGAATCGGCGGCAAGCTACTACAAGGCCTTCAAACTCGGCGACAATACTCAACTCGCGTTCCACGCCGACGCCCTCCTTTACCAGGGCGACCTGGACGAATCTCTCGCACAGTTCGCGAAGGCGAAGGACCTCGGCTCAAACGTGCATCCCGAGTGGAATCTCAAACTCCTCGCTTTCACGGACGTACGGAATCGAATAGGTGCGCCCGGTCTCGAACGGCAGCCTGAAAAGGCGTGGGCTAAAGCTATAGGGATTGCGGCGGGAGACGCACAAGGCATTATTCAGTGCCTCCATTTGGACTATTTTTGCGCCCCCGCCCTGATGAGGCTAGCTATCTCTATTGCAGACGATCAAGAGCGGGCACATCTCATGCTGGCCTCGGCGTTGGCCAATCCAGGTGATTCGAATACCTGGCTGATGGCTCTGCAAGAAATTGCCGATTACTGCCCGGATCTCCTTGGCGACGCAGCGACATGCGCCCTCCAGACCGTGGGGTCGTCGATCTTTGAAGACGCTTCGCTTTCTGACTTCACGTCCAAGCAAGTAACCACGGCCCTCGAGTCAGTGCGGCACCACCCGAAACCGTTCACCGTGCGATACGTCCAGACCGGCAGCAAGGGCTTCGAAATCATAAATGGCCGTAAAGGCAGCTAGTTCTTTCGAACCGAAACACCCGTTGTCTGGAAAGACCGCTAGCAGAGCCCGCCCCGACGCAGGATGCGCAGCCCGAGAGTGAGGAGCCCTCCGACGGCGGCCGCTGCGATCACTGGCGCTGTACCGATAGCGCCCACCCGTGCTCCGATGATGGCACCAACGCCCCCTGTCATGACGGCCGTGATGATGCGGGCGATACGGCCGCGGACTGACCTGAACCGGATGCCCGCTGCGGTCGCGCCGGTGCCGGCGTACAAGAGTGCCGCGTCGAGGACGAACGGGCCCGGGTACTGGACCCATGCGAACAGTGCTGCGCAGACCGCCAGGATTGCGGCGGTCTGGATGCCATGGGTCCCCAGTGGGGCTGTCCGGGCTCGGGTGCGCAGTCACGCGTCCCTGCGCCCACGATCCAGCAGGATCGGCGCTGGAGCACGACCGCGACGATGACGCCGACCACGGCGATGAGGCCAGCCATGACCGGCGCGTTCAGGACGAGCGTTGCGACGTCGTCAGTGGCGTAGATGGTGTTGCAGATCACTAGTGCTGCGGCGAGCCCGACGAACGCACCGTCTGCTCCGCTCGCGCGTCAGGCGTGCAGGAGCGTCAGCAGGCGTGCGGTCTCGGTGGAGATCGCCTCGCGCCCCGCCGACACGTACTTCCGGGGGTCGACCAGGTCGGGCCGCTCGTCGAGCACGGTGCGCAGGGCACGCGTGAACAGGCCGTTCAGGTGCGTCGAGATGTTGATCTTCGTCATGCCGGCCTGCACCGCGCCGCGCAGTTCGTCGTCGGACAGCCCCGACGAACCGTGCAGGACCAGCGGGACCGGCACCGCGGCACGCAGGCGTGCTACCAGGTCGCGGTCGACCGAGGCCTCGCGGGTCTGCATCGCGTGCGAGGTCCCGACGGCGACCGCCAGGGCGTCGACCCCGGTGTCGGCCACGAACGCGGCGGCGTCGGTCGGATCGGTCCGCACACCGGGAGCGTGCACGCCGTCCTTCCCGCCCACCTCGCCGAGCTCGGCCTCGATGGCGACGCCGGCGGCGTGACACCGGACCGCGAGGGCACGGGTGGCAGCGACGTTCGCAGCGAAGTCCAGGTGCGAGCCGTCGTACATGACGGAGTCGACGCCCAGGTCGATGCCGGCGGCGACGAGGTCCCGGTCCTCGATGTGGTCGAGGTGGACCAGGACGTCGACGTCGGCGGCCCGGGCGATCGCCTGGGTCGCGGTCGTGATCGGCGCGAGCCCGCCGTGGTACCGGACGCAGTTCTCGCTGATCTGCAGGATGACGGGCAGTCCGGCCCGCTCGGCCCCGGTGACGATGGCCTCGGCGTGCTCGAGCAGCACGACGTTGAACGCGCCCACGCCGCGGTGTGCCGTGCGGGCGGTGTCGAGCAGGCCCGTCAGGGCGAGGTCGGTGATCATGCTGGGGTCCTCGTTCGGTCGGGGTGGGTCAGGAAGCGGTGGACGTCGGCGGGGTCGACCTCGCCCGCCACCGGGCGCAGGACGGCGGCGGCGCCGTGGGCAGCGGCGGACCGGAGTGCTCGGAGCAGGGTGTCGTCGGCGAAGTGGGCGCCTGTGCCCTGCTGGTGACCCGGGCGGACCAGGGCACCGACCAGACCGGCGGTCGCTGCGTCGCCCGCCCCGGTCGGGTTGCCCGAGACGCCGGGCACCGCTGGGACCTCGAGCACGTGGTCCGCGGTGTGGGCGGCGATGCCGTGCGCTCCGCGGGAGACCACCACGACGCCCGCACCGCGTTCCAGCAGCCGGAGGGCGGCGGTGCGTTCGTCCGCGGCGCCCGTGGCCTCGAGTAGTTCCTCGCGGTTGGGCTTGCAGACGGTGGCACCGGCGCTCGCCGCCGCCAGCAGCGCGGCACCGGAGCAGTCCACGACGCTCAGGACGCCGTGCTCGTGGGCCGTGGCGACCCAGCGCGCGACGACGTCGGGTGCGGCACCGCCGGGCAGCGAACCGGACACCACGAGGGCGGTGGCGTCGGCGCGGCCGAGCAGTCCGTCGACCGCTGCGGCGACGGCGTCCCACTCGGTGCTGGAGAGCACCGGGCCCGGCTCACCGAACATCGTCGGGTGGGCGACGTCGTCGACCACGGTGACGGTCGTGCGGGTCGTGCCGGACACCACGACGTCGGTGTGGTCGAGGCCGAGATCGTCGAGCGCGTCCGAGATCCAGCGGCCGGGCGTCCCCCCGAGAGGCAGGACCGCGTGCGTCGCGACACCCGTCGCCGCCAGGACCCGACCGACGTTCAGGCCCTTGCCACCCGGGTGCCGTGCGACGTCGAGGACCCGCTGGGTCTCGCCGATGCGCTGTTCGGCGACCCGGTACGTGACGTCGACGGCCGGGTTCGGGGTGACGACGACGATCACGAGACCACCGCCGTCCGCAGGGGGTTCCGCACCGCACCGGTGTCGGGGTCGAGCACGAGGAGATCGGCGGGTGCGCCGACCGTGAGCGGCGCCGGCCGACCGAGCAGCCGAGCCGCACGTGTGGCAGAGGCGGCGACGACCTCGGGCACCGCGACCCCGCTCGTCAGCAGCCCACGGACCGCGTCGGCGACGGTGATCGTGCTGCCCGCCAACGACGACCCGTCGGCGAGCATCGCCACACCGCCGCGGACCGAGACCGCGGACCCGGCGATGGTGTGGTCGCCGTCGGGGCAGCCCGTCGCCGACGTCGCATCGGACACGAGCACCAGGCGGCCCGGTGCACTCCGCTGGACGAGCCCGATCGTGGTCGGGTCGAGGTGGTGTCCGTCGACGATGCACTCGAGCAGCACGCGGTCGTCGGTCAGGGCGACCCCGACCGGCCCCGGTGCGCGGTGGTGGAGCGGTGGCATGCCGTTGAACAGGTGCGTGACGAGCGTGGCACCGGTGTCGATCGCCCGGCGGGTCTGCTCGGCGGTGGCGTCGGTGTGCCCGATCGCCACGACGACCCCGGCGGCGACGAACCGCGCCACGGTGTCGAGGGCGCCGGGGAGCTCAGGGGCGAGTGTCACGACCCGCAGCGCGCCGTCGGCGGCCGCCAGGTACGCGTCGACCTCGAGCGTGTCCGGGGCGTGGAGCAGGTCCACCCGGTGGGCTCCGCGGCGGGCCGGGGACAACCACGGCCCTTCGAGGTGCAGGCCAGCCAGCGTGCCGTCCGAGGTGAGCGGTCGCAGGCGCGTGAGGGCTGCGACGGTGTCGTCGGGACGCCCGGTCGCGATCGAGGCGACGAGGGCCGTGGTCCCCCGTGACCGGTGGTGCGCGGCCGCCGCTCGGGCGTCCGCGGCGGAACACGTCGCGAAGTCGTGGCCGAGTGCGCCGTGGGCGTGCAGGTCGACGAAGCCCGGCACGACGGTGCCCTCGACGGTGACCGCGGAGTCCGCGCGCGGCGGTGTGCCGGCACCGACCGCGAGCACGGTGGCGTCGTCGCCGAGGACGAGCCACCCGTCGTGCAGGTCGTGGGCGGCGGTCACGATGCGTGGCGCACGGACGAGCGTGGTCACAGCAGCACCCCGTTCTCGAGCACCCGCCGTGCGAGCAGACCTGCGCCGATGGCTCCGGCGGCGTCGCCGTGGGCGGCCGGCAGGATCTCCGGTGCGCGGACCCCGACGAGCCGCTCGGCAACCGCCGCGCGGAGCGGCCCGAACAGCAGTGGGCCGGACTCGGCGAGTCCCCCGCCGACGATGACGGTGTGGCAGCCGGCGACCGCGGTCGTCCAGGCGAGGGCGTCCGCGAGCACGGCGACGCAGTCGTCCCAGACGGCGGTCGCCACGGGGTCGCCGTCGCGCACCCGGAGCATGGCTGCGTGCGCTGATGCCGACCCGGAGCGGCGTGCGACTCCCCCGGCCGATGCGATCTCCTCGACCCGGCGCCCAGCGTGCGGTCCGGACGGGATCAGCACCTGGCCGATCTCCCCCGCCCATCCGCCCCCGGACACGACCTGGCCGTCGAAGACCAGCGCGCTGGCCAGGCCGGTGCCGACGGGTACGAACGCGACCGATCCGCGGGACAGCGCCGTGTCACCGGTGTGGGTCTCGGCGAGGGCACCGGCGCGGACGTCGTGGCCGAAGGCGATCGGAACGTCGACACCGCGTCGGACGAGCTCGGCCCGCACGAGGTCGCGGACCGGCACGTCCCGCCAGCCGAGGTTCACCGCGAGGACGACGGTGCCGGCGACTTCGTCGACGACACCCGGCGTGACGAGCCCGACGGCGTCGAGCCGACCGCGGTCGAGCGCCCGCGCTGCCAGGTCGGCGACGGCCACCGCCAGTCGGAGCCCCGACGGATCGTCGCGGGGCGTCGGGACCCGGGTCTCGTCCAGGACGAGTCCGTCGGCGTCGGTCAGCCGGGCCTTGGTGCCCGTGCCGCCGACGTCGACCCCGAGCACCGCGCCTGCGCCCGCCATCAGGTGAGGATGACCGACCGCGTCAGCGAACGGGGGTTGTCCGGGTCCAGCCCACGACCCTCGGCCAGGGCGACGGCGAACCGGTGCACGACGACGAGGCCGGCGATCGGGTCGAGGTCGTGCTGCACGAAGCGCGCACCGGTGGCGGCGACCTCGTCAGCCAGCCCCTGCGGTGCGGCACCGAGCGACCAGACGAGCCGGCCGGGCTGCGCGATGGCGATCGGCCCGTGCCGGTAGTCCATCGCCGGGTAGGACTCGGCCCAGAACTGCGCGGCCTCCCGCGTCTTGAGTGCGGCCTCGAACGTCAGGCCGACGGCGGCACCGCGGCCCACGAAGGAGACCTGCTCGGCGTCGAGCAGGTCGTCGATCGGCAGGGTCAGCGCGATCTCGGCCTGGGCGGCGAGGGCCTCGACGTCGTCGCCGATCGACGCGCGCAGCAGGGCGAGCGCCGTGGTGGCGAACCGCGTCTGCACGACGGAGCGCTCGTCGGCGAAGGGCAGTGCGACCACGTCGTCGGCGACGGCCGCGGCGGGACTGTCCGCGACGGCCGTGATCAGGACGGTGCGCTGCGACGGCAGGGCCTGCAGCAGGTCGACGATCTCGGTCGTGGTGCCCGAGCGGCTGATGGTGAGCACACGGTCGTACTCGCGCGATGCGGGGTACTCGGAGCCGGCGAAGGCGTCGGTGACCCCGAGGCCGGCCTGCTCACGGGCGACGGCGTAGCTCATCGCGATGAACCAGCTCGTGCCGCAGCCGATGACGGCGACGCGTTCACCGGGCTGGGGGAGCGCGTCCGAGAAGGTCGGCAGGAGTGCTGCGGCGGCGCGCCAGGTCTCCGGCTGGGAGGCCAGTTCGGCGCTCACGAAGGTGTCGGTCATGGGAGCCTTCCGGTCCGGTTCGATCCGGGTGATCGATGATCAGGAAGCGTAGCGAGCGATCGTGCGCGATGGAAGACCAAAGCGTCAATTCCGATCACCGAGCAGTCGCGATGGCACCGTAGGATGGCCGTCATGACCCCCCAACAGCGGCTGAACGCCCTGCTCGAACTGGTGAGCGAACGCGGCAACGTGTCGATCGCCGAGATCGGCGAGCTGCTGGGGATCTCGGCCGCCACGGCTCGACGCGACCTCACGACGCTCGCCGACCAGCGGCTCGTCACGCGCACGCACGGCGGAGCCGCGGCGCTCGGGGCCGGCTACGAACTGCCCCTGCAGTACAAGATCGCGCGCCAGGCCGAGGCGAAGACCGCCATCGCCCGTGCCGCCGCGCGACTGGTGCAGCCGGGCGAGACCGTCGGGCTGAACGGTGGGACCACCACGACCGAGGTCGCGCGAGAACTCGGCAAGAGCGAGCGGTTCATCCGTGCCGACGGTGAGTTCGGGATCACCATCGTGACGAACGCGCTCAACGTCGGGTACGAGCTGTCCGTCCGCGCCAACGTCAAGATCGTGGTCACCGGCGGGGTGGCGCGGCGGCAGTCGTACGAGCTCGTCGGCCCGCTCGTCCGCGACACCCTCGACGAGTTCGCGCTCGATCTCGTGGTCCTCGGGGTGGACGGGCTCACCGGGCAGTACGGCGCCACGACCATGCACGAGGGCGAGGCCGAGGTCAGCCGGCACTTCGCCTCGGTCGGCCGACGGGTCATCGTGGTCGCCGACTCGACCAAGATCGAGCGGTCGACGTTCGCCAGGATCTGCCCGTTGGACCGCATCGACGTCCTGGTCACCGACCAGCCCGTCCCGCCGGCCTTCGCAGCCGACCTCGCCAGCGCCGGCGTGGAGCTCGTCGTCGCCGACTGAGCCGACGGACGAGCGCCCGGATCCGGGGCGCGACGTTTCGATCGTGTAAAACCCTCCCGTCGTGGACCCATGAGCGATCCGTGAGCGCCTATTGTGCATTCATGATCGATTCGGCATCATGGGCGTCACAATCACGCAAGGGAGCGAGATGAGCATGGGCGTTGACAACGGGATCCTCCGCGTCGCGGTGATCGGGATGGGCCAGCGGTCCGCCATCGCACGGCACGTCGCCGAAGCGGTCGCCGCGGACCCGGCACTGCAGGCGCAGGTCGTCGCCGTGGCGGACATCACCGCAGCGGGCCGCGAGCGCGGGCGGGTCGAGTACCCCCATGCGCTGGTGGTCGAGCACCACCGGGACCTCACCGACCAGGTCGACGCTGCGATCGTGACCACCCCGGACTGGACACACGCCGAGATCGCGATCGACCTGCTCCGCGCGGGCATCGCCGTCTACCTCGAGAAGCCCCTCGCCATCACGGTCGAGGACGCCGACGCGGTCCTCAACACCGCCGCCGAGACGGGTACCTCGCTCTACGTCGGCCACAACTTCCGCCACGCGGCCGTCGTCCGCCTGATGCGCGAGATCGTCGACCGCGGCGAGATCGGCGAGGTCAAGGCCGTCTGGTGCCGCCACTTCGTCGGCAACGGCGGGGACTACTACTTCAAGGACTGGCACGCCGACCGCGCGAACGTCAACTCCCTGCTCCTGCAGAAGGCCAGTCACGACCTGGACGTCATCCACGCACTCGGCGGCGGGGACACCAGCCGCGTCGTGGGCATGGGGTCACTGTCGGTCTACGGCGACGTCACCGACCGACGGGACCGCAGCGGCGAGCTGATGGGGGACTGGTTCTCCCACGACAACTGGCCGCCACTCGCCCAGACCGGGCTGAACCCGGTCGTCGACGTCGAGGACGTCTCGATGGTGATGATGACGCTCGACAACGGCGTGCAGGCCAGCTACGAGCAGTGCCACTTCACCCCGGACTACTGGCGGAACTACACGGTCATCGGCACCGAGGGTCGCCTCGAGAACATCGGCGACACCGGCGGTGGCGTCGTGAAGGTCTGGACGCACCGTCGTGGCTGGGACACCGCGGGGGACCGCGAGTACCCGATCGACGGCGTCGAGGACGGTCACGCCGATGCCGATCTGATCACCATGACCGAGTTCCTGCGGTCCGTCGCCCTCGGCGAACCGACGGAGCTGTCCCCGATCGCGGCGCGCGCCGCGGTCGCCGCCGGTGCCCTGGCGACCCGTTCGCTGCGCACCGGTTCCGTCCCCATCGACGTCCCGCCGCTGCCGGCCGAGACGATCGCGCACTTCAGCCGGCCCGCCACACCCTCCACACGACCCGCTCCGCACCCCACCCACCCCGCCCAGACCGTCGGTTCCTGACGGCCGTGCGAAAGGACCTCCCGATGACCGCACACATCCCCGCCCGAGGAACCGGCGTCCGCCGGATCCTCGTCGGCGCCGTCGCCGCCCTCGGCGCGGCCGCACTCCTCGCCGGGTGCTCCACGTCCTCCGGGGCGTCGAGCTCCGGCGGCGACTACACCGCCGCCGCGAAGGACACCAAGGCGAACCTGACGTACGCCGTCTGGGACGAGAACCAGGTCAAGGCGATCAAGGCCAACCTCAAGGGCTTCAACGAGGAGTACCCGGACATCAAGGTCAGCGTCGACGTCACGCCGTTCGCCAACTACTGGACGAAGCTGCAGACCCAGGGCTCGAGCAACACGCTGCCCGACCTGTTCTGGATGAACGGCCCCAACTTCCAGCTGTACGCGGCCAACGGCAAGCTCGCGCCGATCACCGGCGAGGTCAAGGCCGGCGACATCGACCCCGCGAAGTACTCGAGCGCGCTGAACGACCTGTACACGTACGACGACACCCAGTACGGCGTGCCGAAGGACTTCGACACCATCGGCGTCTGGGTCAACAAGGCCCTGTTCGAGAAGGCCGGCATGGACCTGCCGTCGAAGGACTGGACCTGGGACGACTTCCAGAAGACCGGCGCCGAACTCAGCGAGAAGCTCAAGGCGTACAACGCGTACGGCGCGGCCGGCGGCATGGACGGCCAGACGACCTACTACGACACGATCTTCCAGGCCGGGGGATCGGTCGTGAACGCGGACGGCACGAAGTCCGAGTACGCCTCGAAGGCCTCGGAAGCGGGTCTGCAGTTCTGGGCGGACCTGATCGACTCGGGCGCTTCGCCGTCGATGAAGCAGCTCACCGACACCACCGCCGACCAGTGGTTCACGTCGGGCAAGCTCGCGATGTACCAGGGCGGCAGCTGGTTCCGCTCGGCCCTGACCGGCACCGCGATGGAGAAGGACATCGTCGTGTACCCCCTGCCGAAGGGCAAGGAGCAGGCGACCGTCATCCACGGTGTCTCGAACGTCGTGTCCGAGGCGAGCAAGAACAAGGCCGCGGCGCAGGCGCTCCAGGTCTACCTCGCCGGCAAGACCGCCCAGCAGCAGCAGGGCGACATGGGCGCCGTCATCCCCGCCTACGAGGGCACGCAGTCCGCCTTCACGAAGACGATGCCGGACGCCGACCTGCAGGTGTTCCTCGACGCCGTCGACTACGCCAAGCCCCTGCCGGTGTCGAAGAACACCGCCGCGTGGAACACCCTCGAGACCAACCTCCTGCCGAACGCCTTCGACGGTTCGACCCCGGTCGACGACGTCGCGAAGCAGCTCGCGCAGAAGATGGACGCCGCCCTCGCCAAGGAACAGTGAGTCCCGAGCCGATGACGATCAACACCGAGCGGCCGCAGGCCGCCTCCACCCCCGCCCGGACGACGCGTTCGTCCGGGCGGGGCGCCCCCGGCCCGACGGCCGGCGGCAAGCGCGCACCCCGACGGACCGACGGCTGGTGGCCGTGGCTGTTCGTCCTGCCGCTGCTCATCGGCGTCGGCACGTTCTACATCTGGCCGATCATCCAGACGTTCTGGTACTCCTTCACCAGCTGGGGCGTGTTCGGCGGTGCGACGTTCAGCGGCGTCGCGAACTACGTCCGGCTCGCCGGTGACCCGCAGCTGTACCAGTCGCTGCTCAACACGATCGTCTACACGGTCATCGTGCTGGCCGGCATCCCGATCGCGGTGTGGCTCGCCAGCCTGCTGAACACCCCGGGCCTGCGGTTCGCGCAGTTCTACCGGGTGCTCTTCTTCCTGCCCTACGTCGCCATGCCGGCCGCGATCGCCCTCGTCTGGCGCATCATGTTCAACGGCGACTACGGCATCGTGAACTGGTTCATCGGACTGTTCGGCATCGACGGTCCGTACTGGATCTCGACGCCCGGGTTCGCGCTCGTCGCGGTGAGCTTCGTCGGCCTGTGGTCGTCCCTCGGGTTCTCGATGATCATCCTCGGCGCGGGCCTCAAGGACATCCCACCTGAGCTGTACGAGGCCGCCGAGCTCGACGGCGCGAGCCGCTGGCGGCAGTTCCGCTCCGTCACGGTCCCGCTGCTCAGCCCGAGCATCTTCTTCGTGGTCATCGTCACGACGATCTCGAGCTTCCAGCTGTTCGACCTGCTCTACGCCATCCTCGGCAGCACCAACCCGGTGATCCCGAAGACGATGTCGCTCGTCTTCTACTTCTACAGCGCCGGGTTCATCGACAACGACAAGGGCTTCGCGGCCGCGATCGCCATGGTGATCTTCCTGCTCATCGGCATCGTCACGCTCGTGCAGTTCCGTGTCCAACGGAAGTGGGTGCAGGCATGACCGCAACCGTCACACCGCCACGGGCAGCACGCCGGCCCGGTCGTCGCGGCGGCAGTCACTGGTGGATCCACGTCGTCCTCGGCGTCGGCGGCTTCGCGATGGCGTTCCCGTTCGTGTGGCAGATCATCATGTCGCTGTCCACGAACGCCCAGGTGCAGTCCGTCACGCCGACGTTCTGGCCGGGGGAGCTGCAGTGGCAGAACTACGCGCAGGTGTTCGAGCGTCTGCCGTTCCTCAGCCAGCTCGGCACGTCCGTGTACGTCACGATCATCCGCACCCTCGCGCAGATCGTGCTCTGCACGCTCGCCGGCTACGCCTTCGCCCGCATGCGGTTCCGCGGCCGGGCGATCCTGCTCGCGATCGTGCTGTCGATCCTGCTCGTGCCGTCGCAGGTCTACCTGATCTCGCAGTACCAGATCGTGCAGGGGCTCGGATGGCTCGACACCCTGATGGGGATCGTCGCGCCGGGCCTGTTCAGCGCGTTCGGCACCTTCCTGATGCGGACGGCGTTCCTGAACATGCCGCCCGAGCTCGAAGAGGCTGCGCGCATGGACGGCGCGAACCCGTTCCAGACGTTCTGGCGGATCATGCTGCCGCTCGCCCGTCCCTCGATCAGCGTGCTCGCGATCACGACGGTGCTGTGGTCGTGGAACGAGCTGCTCTGGCCGCTCGTCGTCTCGACTCGTGCCGAGGACATGCCCCTCGCCGCAGGACTCGCGACGCTGTCGAGCGACCGGACGATCGACTACCCGGTGCTCATGGCCGCGAGCCTGATGGCCATGGCCCCGGTGCTCATCATGTTCATCGTCCTGCAGCGGCGGGTGATGGACGGGCTCGCCTCGTCCGGTCTGAAGTGACCGCCGACACCCCCGGCCAGGAGGCCCGTCCCGCGTCCGTCGCGGTCCTCGCCGCCGCCGTGGGGTCGCCGGACGACTCCGCCACGGTGGCGGCCGCACTGGCCGCCACCGTCGTCGACGCGGAGCCCGCCCAGCGGGACGCCCTGCTGGTCGCCGCGCTCCGCGCGTCCGTGCCCGGCAACGCCGCGGGGCTCGAAGCGCGGGGACTCCCGCGCAGCCTGGCGGAGGCGTCCGTCGCCGACGTCGGCCGAAAACTCGACCGGTACGGTCTGCGTGGCACGGGGGTGGACTGGCTCGTCGCGGTGGCGACCGGTCGCGTGGTGGCCGTGGGGCGCCTCCAGTACGAACTCGGCGACCACCTGCCGGACGGCCAGCCGGCCTGGGGCGTCCACGTCCCGGAGACCGGGCCGCTCGATCCGGACGCCTGCGACCGGTCGTTCTCCCGCGCGCCGGAGGTCCTGCGCGCCCTCGCGCCGGCGCTCGTCGCCGATCGGTGGCAGTGCCGCTCGTGGATCCTCGATCCCGGTCTGGCCACGGTGCTCGATCCCGACGCGAACCTGGTGCGCTTCGCGCGACGGTTCCGGCTCGCGCCACCCGGCCCGCACGACGCCGCCGAGGGTGACGAGAGCGTGGCGAAGTTCGTGTTCGGTGTGCCGCTGGCCACCGCGCGCGCCTCGAACGCGTCCGGTCGCCTGCCCCGTGCGGTGCTCGACCGGTGGGCGGCGGGCGCGCACTGGACCGAACGGACCGGCACCGCACCCGTCGTCTGATCGCGCGCAGCAGTCAGCGCGTACCGTGCAGCGCATGACGAAGCCCGACCACGACCACCTCGACGACGGCGTGGACATGACGTTCGAGGAACGACGCCAGGACACCTTCCGACGCATGTCCGGGTCCGACGCGCACGACGCCGACCCCCGGGTCGAGGTGTCCCGCGCCGAGGACGGCGACGTCCGCATCGACGTGGCCGACACCGCAGCCGTGCGCCCCGGCGGTCCGAAGCGCGCCTGATCCGTCACCCCGTCAGCCGGTGACGGTGGGGCACGGCATGATCGTTCCGTGCACCTCGTCCTCCGCCGCGTCGACGGCGGCGTCCTCGCGACGCCCCTGACCGACTCGGGGACCGCTGACGGTGAGCCGATGCGCGTGGACGAGTCGGCCCTCCCGGCCTTCGTCGCGGCGCACGACGCACCGAGCGTGCGCTGGGTGTGGGACGACACCGCGCGCTGGTACCCGGCCGTGCTCGCCGCCGGCGGACGCGTGGGGCGCTGCGTCGACCTGCGGTTGTGCCGACGGATCCTCCGCGCAGCGCTGGCCGCGCGTGGCTCCGCACTCGCGGCGGCACCGGCGGACGCGCTCGACGCTCCGGTGGCGGAGGCCCGGGTCGTCCGGCCGACGCAGGCCCAGCTCTTCGACGACGCCCTGTTCACCGCTTCGGTGCCGGACGACGACGTCGACCCGGTCGCCGAGTTCCGGGCCCAGCTCGCGGCGGTCGCGACGTCGACGTCGCCCGGTGCCCTCCGCCTGCTGACGACGGCGGAGTCTGCCGGAGCCCTCGTCGCGGCGGAGATGCTGCACGCAGGGCTGCCGTGGCGTGCCGACGTGCACGAACGCTTGCTCGAGGAGACGCTCGGACCGCGCGTCCCGTACGGCGTGCGGCCGCGCCGGCTCGAGGAGATCGCCACCGTCGTCCGCGAGCGCCTCGACGACCCGACGCTCAACCCGGACTCGCCGGCCGACGTCCTGCGGTCGTTGCGCCGTGCCGGGCTCATGGTGACGAGCACCCGCAAGTGGGAGCTGCAGGAGATCGAGCACCCCGTCATCGAACCGCTGCTCGAGTACAAGCGACTCGCGCGGCTCCTGACGGCGAACGGTTGGACGTGGCTCGACGACTGGGTGCGCGACGGCCGGTTCCACCCGAAGTACGTGGTCGGCGGCGTCGTCACCGGGCGCTGGGCAGCCGACGGCGGGGGAGCGATGCAGCTGCCGAAGGGCATCCGCGGGGCCGTCATCGCCGACCCGGGCTGGAAGCTCGTCGTGGCCGACGCTGCGCAGCTGGAACCGCGCGTGCTCGCCGCGATGGCCGGCGACCGGGCGATGGCCTCCGCGGGCGACGGACGCGACCTGTACGACGGCGTCGTGGCCTCGGGCGCAGTCGAGACCCGGCAGCAGGCGAAGGTGGCCATGCTGGGCGCGATGTACGGCGCCACTCAGGGCGAGGGTGGTCGGCTCGTCCCGCGCCTGGTGCGGGCGTTCCCGCGTGCGCTCGACCTGGTCGAACGCGCCGCACGCGCGGGGGAGCGGGGCGAAGCCGTCACGACGTTGCTCGGTCGGACGTCACCCGTTCCGGAGTCGTCGTGGTTCGAGGCCAGGAACCAGGCCTACACGGTCGAGGGGACGCCGGCGATGCAGCGTGCCGTCGAGTCCCGGGCGCGGAGCTGGGGGAGGTTCACCCGGAACTTCGTGGTGCAGGGGACCGCGGCCGAGTGGGCGCTCGCGTGGATGGGGTCGTTGCGCTCCCGGCTCACCGCTCGGTTCCCCGGGGCGGTTACGGACGGGCCGCACCTGGTGTTCTTCGTGCACGACGAGATCGTGGTGCACGCGCCGGAGGAGCACGCCGAGTGGGTGGCGACGCAGATCCGCGAGGCCGCGGTCGACGCCGGTCGGCTGTTGTTCCAGGACTTCCCGGTGACGTTCCCGCTGTCGGTCGCGGTGGTGGGGGCGTACTCCGAGGCGAAGGACTGACCGGTACCTGGTTGCATGGTGTCGTGACGACTCCGTACCGAAGGTCAGACCACCGGGGTGCCGCCGTACTGCTCACGGTGCTGGTGGTGGTCTGCTGGGTGGCCACGATCGCGTTGCCGATCGTCGCCCTGTCGTTGATGCTCCACGTCGAGGCGCCGGCGGAGCGGGCCGTCCCGATCGTCATCGCGTGGTTCATGACCCCGTTCATGACCGCGGTCGGTGTGACCATCGGGCTCGTCATCCTCCAGCGGTCTCGCCGGGCGAGCAGGCAGTAGTCGCGGCCTCGGCGGTTCCCGGGCGCTTCGGGCAGGCTGGACGGATGGACACCGAACGCGGGGACGCCGCCGACCGCACCGTCGGCGAGGTCGACCTCACCCGCTGGCGCACCCGCGCGGGCCGGGCGACCGCGCAGGGGTGGACCACGCTCGGCCACCGGTACGGCGCGATGCCGCTCCTGCTGCTCACGCTGGCCGTCGGGATCGGCATCGCCGTCGTCGCGACCTGGCTCGCCTCCGAGGTCTACGACGCCGTCCGCGAAGCCGACGACGTCGCCGTGCTCGACCGCCCGGTGCTCGACTGGGCACTCACCCTCCGGTCGCCCGTGGGGGATCGCCTGGTCACGTGGTGGACCGACATCGCGGGCACGATCGGCATGCCCATCGTCGCCCTCGGGTTCCTGGTCGGGTTCACCATCCAGCGTCGGGCGTGGACCCCGTTGGTGCTGCTCGTCGCGGCGAGTGGCGGCTCGCTGCTGATGACGATCGCGGGCAAGGACCTCATCGGTCGAGCGCGTCCGCCGCTCTCCGACGCGGTGCCGCCGTACGAGCACTCGCCGTCGTTCCCGTCCGGCCACACCCTCAACGCGACGGTGATCGTGGGCACGATCGTGTACCTGTTGCTCCTGCGGCAGTCGCGGGTCGTCACGCGGGTGTGGACGATCGTCGTCGGGACCCTGTTCGTGCTGTCGGTCGGGGCCTCGCGGGTGTTCCTCGGGCACCACTGGCTCACCGATGTCCTCGCGGCGTGGGCGCTGGGGCTCGCCTGGCTCGCCCTCGTGATCACGGCGCACCGGCTGTACCTGACGGCGCTCCGCCACGGCGCCGAGCCCACCCCGGACGGCGACATCGTCAAGAAGACTTGAACCGACGCGTTCCCGGTTCCAGTTACTGCTCCAAAACTTGAACGACTCCCCTCTGAGCGGCGTGAGACGACCGGCAGTGAAGCCTCGCGCACATCTCGTGAGCAGAAGACGTCGAGTCAGTCGAATGGACTCGACACCTTCTGCTCACCAAGCGCCGAGACCCGACGGATGAGCGGGGCCGTCAGCCGCTACCGGTAGGTTGCCCGTCATGGAAGAACGGGTCTTCGGCGGCAGGTACCGCGTCACGGGCACGCTCGGACACGGTGGCATGGCGTCCGTGTACCGGGCGGTCGACGAGCAGCTCGGCCGCGAGGTCGCCATCAAGGTGTTCCGCATCGGACCGGTCGACCACGGTGAACGCGCCCGCGCCGAGTCGGAGATCCAGACGCTCGCGACACTGCGCAGCCCGGCCCTCGTCACCCTGTACGACGCTGCCCTCGACGACGAGGACGGGGACTCGTACCTCGTCATGGAGCTCGTGCCCGGCAGCGACCTGGCCACCCGGCTGCGCGAAGGACCGCTCGACCCCACGACCGCTGCCCGCGTCGGCGCACAGGTGGCCGACGGGCTGAGCGCCGTGCACGCCCAGGGCATCGTCCACCGCGACGTGAAGCCCGCCAACGTGCTGCTCGAGCGCGACGGCAGCCACGTCAAGCTCGCCGACTTCGGCATCGCCCTGCTCCGTGACGCCTCGCGCGTGACGGGGACGGGCACCGTGATGGGGACGGCCGCGTACCTCGCGCCGGAGCAGGTCCTGGCGCAGGAGATCACCGGCAAGGCCGACGTCTACGCGCTCGGGCTGGTGCTGCTCGAGTGCTTGACCGGCGGGACACCGTTCCCGGGCAGCGCGATCGAGTCCGCGACCGCGCGACTCACCCGCAGCCCGGAGATCGACCAGCACCTGCCGACGGCCTGGCGCACGCTCCTGCACGTGATGACCGCGCAGGACCCGGCCGAGCGTCCGAGCGCGGCCGAGGCAGCCGAACGACTCCGCGCCCTGGGCCGCGACGAGCCCGGGCCCGCCACGCAGCTCCTGCCCGGCGGTCCCGGCACGTTGACGGCAGCCGGTGCCGGCGCGGCAGCCGGAGCAGCCGCGGCCGGTGCCGCTGCCGCCGCCACGGCTCCGATGGCCTCGCACGCGGACGACGCGACCCGCGTGATGCCGGCGAGTGGTGCCTCCCGTCCGGGTGGACAACCGGGCGCGGACGACGCGACCCGCGTGATGGACGCCCAGCAGCCGAACGCCGCGGACGACGTGTCGACCACCGTCCTCGGTGCCCAGCGCGGCACCGGCGGCCCGACCGGCGGAGGAGGCGGGGTGCCACCCGCGGCCCCACCCGTCCGTCCGGGCTCCGGTGACGACTCGGCGAAGCGCGAGAAGCGACGCAAGGGGCCGATCATCACGGCGATCGTCGTGGTCGTCCTGGTGCTGGTCGGCATCGGGGTCGCAGTGTTCGCACTGAACGGCGACGACGACGGCACACCGGCTCCGACGGACACGAACTCGACCGCGCCGACGGAGCAGCAGCCCAGCGAGGAGCAGCAGCCGAGCGAGGAGCAGCAGCCGAGCCAGGAGCAGCAGCAGCCGAGCGAGCCGGCTGAGCAGCAGCCCTCCGAGCCGGCTGAGCAGCCGTCCGAGCCCGCTGAACAGCCGAGCGAGCCCGCCGAGCCCAGCCAGGAGCCGTCGGTCGGTCCGGAGCCGAGCGCGCCGGTCTCGAACCCGGTGCAGGAGCCGCAGGACGGCGCCGACCCGGCCGACGGCGCAGCCGACACGACGACCGACACGACGACCGACACCTCAGCGGACGCCGGTCCGGGCAACTCGGGGAACGCGCCCGGGCAGAACAAGGGCTGACACGCCGAGCGTTTTCGTCCAGACGCTGGACCAAATACGCTGGACCCGTGCGAGAACTGCAACGGAGCGGTGGGCCGACGACGGCCGTCGCGGCGCGGAACGGTGTCGGCTTCGGATCGTCGGAGGGGTGGCTGGTCGAACGACCCGCGGGTGACGGCGCTGTCGTGGCGCTCGTCCCCGGCTCCGGTGGCCGGGTGGTCGCGTCCGGCGACGAACTGTCGTGGGTCTGGTTCCCCGAACGCACGCTGCCGCAGGGCGCCAACGAGCCCACCGAGGCGGACCTGCCGCACTTCTGGGACGCCACGGCCTTCGCCGTCGACGTCGTCTTCACCGACGGCACACGACTGAGCGAGCACGCGGCCGCGCACGGCGGACACGCCCGCGACCAGTACGGCGACGCGCTCACGCCCGAGGCGCAGGACGCAGCCCGCAAGCAGTGGGTCGACCAGTGGAACCGTCGCGCGGTGGACCTCACGCCGTTCGCGGGGCTGGTCGTCGACCGACTGGAGGCCCGGCTCGGCTCCGACACGCAGCCGTCGGACGCCGACGGGGAGCGTCCAGCCCTGCGCGGCTGGCTCGACGACGTCCGGATCGCCCCGGCACGCCCGGCACCGGTCAGGCCGCTCGACCACGTCCGCACGACCCGCGGCACGCAGGCGTCGTCACGGTTCTCCCGCGGCAACAACGCGCCGCTCGTCGGCATCCCGCACGGCGGGGTCTTCGGCCTGCCGATGACCGACGCGTCGAGCAACCGCTGGCCCTACGCGTACCAGGAGCACTCGCGCACCGACGCCGACGGGCGGGTCCGACCGGCGATCCAGGCGTTCGCGACGAGCCACATCCCGTCGCCGTGGATGGGGGACCGCGGCGTGTTCCAGGTCATGCCGTCGCCGCTCGACACCCCCGACGTCGACCGAGCCGCCCGCGCGCTCGGCTTCGACCACGACGACGAACTCGACGGTCCGCACCGGTACCGGGTCGCCCTCGACCAGGGTGTGACGGCCGAGATGACCGCGGGGGAGTTCGCCCTCGGCTTCCGGTTCACCGGCACCCGCAGCATCGTGCTCGACCACCACGGGTGGGTCTCGGACGTCTCCGTGACCGTGACCGACGGCACCGCCGTGGTCGAGGCCGTGCTCGACGACCGCCCCGGCACCCCGCCGCACCACGTGCACGTCCGGATCCCGCACGTGACCGCGGACCACACCAGCACCGGCGAGCACGAGCTGCGCGGCTGGCTGGCCGTCGACGGCGACGGAGCGGTCGACGTCCTGCTCGGCATCTCGACCGTCTCGATCGAGGACGCCCGCGCGAACCTCGACGCCGCCGGCTCCTTCGACGCCATGTGCACCCGCGCCGAGGCGCTCTGGACGGAGAAGCTCGCGACCCTGTCGTTCGACGGAGCCACCCCGGACCAGCTGGCGAGCCTGTACTCCGGCCTGTACCGGCTGTTCCTCTACCCGAACCGTGCCGGCGAGACCGCCCTGACCGGGTCGCCGCACCACCGTTCCCCGTACGGAGCCGTCCTCGCCGACCCGATCCGCGACGAGCCCGGGCCGGAGGTCGTCGAGGGATCGTTCACCACCACGAACGGGTTCTGGGACACCTACCGCACCGCCTGGCCGCTCCTCGGACTCCTCACCCCGGAGACCGCCGGCGAGCTCGCGCAGGGCTTCGTCGAGCACCACCACGACGGCGGGTGGACCCCGCGCTGGAGCGCCCCCGGCGCCGAGGACTGCATGACGGGCACCACGAGCGACACCGTCTTCGCCGACCTCGCGGCGAAGGGCATCACCGGGTTCGACCTCGCCGAGGCGTACCGGAGCGCAGTGCGGAACGCGACCGTCCCGCCGCGTGACGAGCGCGTCGGACGGAAGGGGAGCATCCCGGGCGCCTTCCGCGGCCACGTCGACACCGCGACGTCCGAGGGGATGTCCTGGACCCTGGACGCCGCCATCAACGACTGGGGACTCGCGGTGATGGCGGGGCTGCTCGCGTCGCGGGCGGCCACGCCCGCCGACCTGTCCCGGTACGAGGCCGAGGCGGAGTGGTTCGCCCGGCGATCCCTGCAGTACCGGCACGTGTTCGACTCCGAGCGGGGCTTCTTCATCGGCCGCGACCCCGACGGCTCGTGGCGGGTCGGCACCGAGTTCGACCCGCGCGACTGGGGCGACGACTACACCGAGACGAACGCGTGGGGCACGGCCTTCACCGCACCCCACGACGGCGCGGGCATCGTGGACCTGCACGGCGGACCGGCACGGTTCGACGCCGCGCTCGACGCGTTCTTCGCGACACCCGAGACCGGCGCGACCATCCGCTCCGGCGCGTACGGCTTCCCCATCCACGAGATGACCGAGGCCCGCGACGTCCGGATGGGCATGCTCGGCCTGTCCAACCAGCCGGCGCACCACATCCCGTTCTTCCCGATGTTCACCGGTCGGCACGACGACGCGCACCGCATCGTCCGGGAGTCGCTCGAGCGGCTGTTCGTCGGCTCCGACCTCGGCCAGGGCTACCCCGGCGACGAGGACAACGGCGAGATGAGTGCCTGGTACGTCTTCGCGACGATCGGCCTGTACCCGCTGGCGCCGTCCACGGGCACCTACGTGCTCGTGCCGCCGTCGGTCCGCAGGACGGTGCTGCAGCAACCGGGAGGAACGCCCACCGTCATCGAGGTCGCCGACGGTTCCGCAGGTGCCTACGTGGCGTCGGTGACGGTCGACGGCTCGCCCTGGACGTCCGTCAGCATCCCGCACCACGTGGTGGTGTCGGCGTCGCACATCGTCTTCACGCTGTCGTCCGAACCGCAGGGCTGGGCATCGGACACCCGGCCGGTGTCGGCCTCCGAGGTCCACGGCTACCGGGACGCCCCGGTCGACCTGCTGCCCGTCGGGACGTCGTCGGAGGGCTCGTCGGCACTGGTCGACGACACCGGGCGGACCGTCACGGCGCTCGCCGCGGGGGAGTCGGTGGCGTTCGACGTGGACTGCCCCGCCGCGTCGCTGTACACCGTGACGGTGGCGACTCCGGGGTCGTACTCGTGGCAGGTGTCCCTCGGCGAGACCGTCACGGCCGTCGACGGCGCCGAGTTCACCTGGCCCGGGCAGACCCGGGTGTTCCGGATCATCGGCGGCGGCTCGTCGTTCGTGTTCACGGCGGGTACCGACGTCGGGTTGACGCAGCTCGAGCTGATCGCGGCGGATCGTTCCTGACCGCCGGCCACCGCGACTGATCGCTCGCTCTACGGCGATTCAGAGGCGTCACTCAAGGTCGCCCGGCATGCTCGTCGGCATGTCGATCGCGAACTCGTGGGACCCGTCTGGTGGCCGTGCAATCCCGGAGGACCAGGTCCGCGAGGACGGGCTGGAGCTCGACGAGGACCCGGCGATGCTCGGGATCTCCTTCGACGTCGTGGGTGGCGCCTCCGCCGACCCCGCCGCGGTGTCCCCGGTCGACGTGCGCGTCCCGTCCTCGGGGACCCCGGCCTCCTCCGACTGAAGCGTACCTGGTCGAATCGGGCGTACCTGGTCGGAAGTTTCGACCAGGTACGCCCGAAACCGTCTTGCATCGCGCGCGCTCTGGGAAAGAACGTCAGCGCGCGGAAGAGTCTGGGACGCGGTACTTGAAGCCGACATGGGACGCGGTGAATCCGAGGCGCTCGTAGAACCGGTGCGCATCCGTCCGGGCGGCGTCCGAGGTGAGCTGCACGAGCGGGGTCCCGAGGTCCGGCGCTGCGACGTCTGTCACCCAGCGCATCAGCGCGCTGCCGATGCCGCCCGAGCGGAGCGCGCTGCTCACGCGGACGGCCTCGACCAGCAGCCGCGTCGAACCGCGGCGGGCCATGCCCGGGATCCGGGTGAGCTGCAGCGTGCCGACGAGCCGACCGGACTCGTCCTCGGCGACCAGCAGCGAGTTCGTCGGGTCCTCGGTGATCGATCGAAGGGCCGCGGCGTACTGCGGGCGGTCCTCCGGGGCGGCGACATCGCCGCGGGCGGCACTGATCGGGTCGTCGGACAACAGCGCCATCAGGGCGTCGAGGTCGCCGTCGGCCGCGTTCCGCACCACCACCGAACCGGCGCGGGCGGACAGGCGGACGGGCAGGGTGAGGTCGTGGAGCACGACTCCACCCTGCCCGATGGACTCACGGGACGGTGTGCCCCGCGGCGGTGAAGATGCGGTACCACTCCTCGCGCGACAGCTCGACGTCCGAGCCGGCCGC
Organism: Curtobacterium sp. PhB191; assembly: GCF_004346515.1. Lineage (NCBI taxonomy): Bacteria > Bacillati > Actinomycetota > Actinomycetes > Micrococcales > Microbacteriaceae > Curtobacterium > Curtobacterium sp. PhB191. The sequence goes on along the minus strand of NZ_SMBV01000001.1, from coordinate 401,946 downwards.
CGAGTCGCGCACGCGCTGCGGGTTCGTCGTGCCGAGGACGACCTGGAAGTGCGCGGGGTGCCGGGTGATCCAGGCGACCGCGATGCCGGTCGGGGTGACCCCGTGCGCGGCGGCGATCTCCTCGAGGACGTCGTTGAGGTCGGCGTACTGTTCGCGGTCGCCGAGGAAGACGCCGTCGAAGAACCCCTTCTGGAACGGCGACCAAGCCTGCAGCGTGATGTCGTTGATCCGCGAGTAGTTGAGGATGTCGTTGTCGCGGGAGATCGACTGGTCGAGGCCACCCATGTTCGCCGTGAGGCCCTGCGAGATGACGTTGGCGTGCGTGATGCTCAGCTGCACCTGGTTGAAGGCGAGCGGCTGCTGGACGTGCTTCTTGAGCAGGTCGACCTGGCCAGGGGTGTGGTTCGAGACGCCGAAGTGGTGCACCTTGCCGGCGGCGTGCAGCTCGTCGAAGGCCTTCGCGACCTCTTCCGGCTCCACCAGGGCGTCGGGGCGGTGCAGGAGCAGGATGTCGATGTACTCGGTCTGCAGCGCGGTGAGCGATTCCTCGACCGACTCGAGGATGTGCTCGTACGAGAAGTCGAAGTACGCGCCGTTCGGGGTCGGACGGATGCCGACCTTGGTCTGCAGCACGATCTCGGCACGCTCCGCCGGCGACAGCGTCACGGCGGCACCGAACCGCTCCTCGCAGCCGTGCCACTCGCCGTACACCGCGGCGTGGTCGAACATGTTCACGCCCGCGTCCCGCGAGGCGCGGTAGAGCGCGCGGATGTCCTCGTCGCTCATGTCGTTGATCCGCATCAAGCCGACGACGACGTCGGATGCGGTGAGGTCCGTCTGTGGCAACTCCAGTGTCTTCACGCCCCCGATCCTGCCAGCCGGTCCCCGGTGCAGGCAGGCCCTGCCAGTACCTCAGGCGCGTTCGGGCAGCAGGACGGCGAGCACTCCGGAGCCGTCCGTCCACGTACCGGTCAGCGTCTCGCCCTCGGGCAGGGCGGTGCCGACGACCCGTGCGATGACGATCGTGCCGTGGTCGGTCGCGATCGACGTCACCGCGCCCGTCGTGGTCGCGTGCACCGAGGTGACATCGGGGGAGTCGGGTTCGGAGCCGCTGCCGCTGGCCCAGGCGTCCTTCGGCCGCCGTCCGGCATCGTTCGCGAGTTCGAGCTCCGCTTCGTGCCCGCCGGTGACGATCGCTCGGCGCAGGACGTCGGCGTGGACCGGATCGCCCACGGCGTCGTACACCCAGCGTCGCCCGAGCACGGAGTGGTCCATCTCGGTGACCAGGAACGCGTCGGCGCCGGGCAGCGGTGCATCCCGGTAGGTCAGTGGCGCCTGCAGGACCCGGCCGTCCTCGGTGCGGGCGAGCAGCACTTCGACGCCGACCTCGCCGGCGGGATCGTCGAACCGGAACTGCCCGACGACCTGCAGCGGCGCTCCCGCGACGACGCCGCTCCACGCCTGGTCGGGCAGCCAAGCGGCGAGCGCTTCGGCCTTGGAGGGGCGGAGCGTTGCCTGCTCGATGACTGCCATGTCCCGACCGTACTGCTGCGCAGCACCCTGCCGTCGGCGCACCTCGAGGTCAGTGGACGGAGAACCCGCCGTCGACCGCGATGGACTGCCCGGTGACGTAAGCAGACCCGGGGCCGGCGAGGAACACGGCAGCGGCGGCGAAGTCCGACGCGAGTCCGTTCCGGCCGACCAGCGTCCGCGCCGCGAGCGCTGACACCGCGGCCGGGTCGGACCCGAGCCGCTCGTTGAGCGGGGTGCGCACGAAACCGGGGACGAGGACGTTGGAGGTGACCCCCTGCGCGGACCAGGCCTCCGCTTGGGACCGGGCCAGTGCCTCCAGGCCTGCCTTGGAGACCCCGTACGCGCCACTCGAGGCGAACGGACGGTGCGCCTGCTGCGAGCTGATGCTGATGATCCGGCCGTGGCCGCGAGCGGCCATGCCGGGCGCGAGCCGCTGGCCGAGCACGAAGGGTGCGTCGAGGTTCACGGCCATCGTGGCGTCCCAGGTGTCCTCGTCGAGGTCGGCCATCGGCGGCCGGAGGTTGATCCCCGCGGAGTTCACGAGGACGTCGACGTCACCCGCCGCGTCGGCGAGGGCGTGTGCCCCGGCACGCGAGGACAGGTCCGCGACGATGCCGTCGGCCGATCCTCCAGCGGCGCGGACGTCGTCGACCGTCGCGTCGATGGTCGACCGTGTCCGAGCAGCGACGAGCACGTGCGCACCCGCGTCGGCGAGTGCGGTGGCGATGGCGCGTCCGATGCCGGAACTGCCTCCTGTCACGAGGGCGGTGCGTCCGTCGAGACCGAAGAGCTGCTGCAGCGACATCCGGCCAGGCTAGCGAGGCCCCGTACGCTGGGCCGGTGCGTGACGACCTGCTGCCGATGCTCGCCTGCCCCGTGTGCGCCGAGCCCCTCGGTCGGGTCGACGGCGGCCAGGTCGGCTGTGCGACCGGGCACCGGTTCGACGAGGCCAAGCAGGGCCACCTGACGCTCCTGCCGGCGAAGCGTCGGTCGCTCACCGCGGACACCCCGGAGATGGTCGACGCCCGGCTGCGGTTCCTGGGACGGGGCCACTACGCGCCCGTCGAGCGGGCGCTCGCCGACGCCGTCGCCGAGGCGACGGCCCCCGGCATCGTGCTCGACGTCGGGTCCGGTCCGGGGACCTACCTGGCGCATGCGCTGCGCGCGGCGGACGGGAGGCTCGGGGTTGCGCTGGACCTGTCGGCGATCGCGATCCGACGGGCTGCCCGCGTCCACGAACGTGCCGGAGCCGTCGTCGGGGACGTGACCGAGCGCCTCCCGGTCGTCGACCACGCTGCCGCCGTCGTCCTCGACGTCTTCGCACCCCGCAACCAGACCGCGTACGCCCGCGTCCTGCACCCCGACGGCGTGCTGGTCGTCGTGACCCCGCGCACCGGCCACCTGGCAGAGCTGGCCGAGGCGACGATCTCCGTCGACCCGGAGAAGGAGCGGCGGCTGCACGACTCGCTCACGCCGTCGTTCGTCCTGCGGTCCTCCGAGGACCTGACCTGGACGATGGACCTCTCCGCCGAGGACGTCCACGACGTCGTGCACATGGGGCCGAGCCACCACCACGTCGCACCGGACGCGGTGTTCGCCCCGGCGACGGTGACGGCCGCGGTCACCGTGTCGACGTGGACGCCGACGCGCTGACCGCGGCCCTCGGAACGCGCTAGCGGTCGGCCGGGGCGACGTCGAGCTGCCAGACCACGCCGAACCGGTCGCGGAGCTGCCCGGCGAGCGGCGCCCAGGCCGAGGGAGCGAGGGGCTGCCGGATCTCGGCGCCGTCGGACAGCACGGCCCAGTACCGCTCGATCTCGGCGGTGTCGTCGCCGTGCACGAACACGTAGAACGCGTTCGATCCCTGGTCGTAGGGCTGCCCGGGCCAGACGTCGAAGGCCATGACCCGGAACCCGGCGTCGGTGGAGACCTGGCCGAAGACGATGCGGTCGGCCCAGGCCTGGTCGTCCAGGGCGCCCATCTGGCCGTAGGTGGCGGCGGTGACCTCGCCGCCGAAGACCGATGCGTAGAAGTCGAGGGCCTCGCGGGCGTTGCCGTCGAAGTTGAGGTGGGGTGTCGTTTCGATGCTCATGGAACGAGGATGACCGGCAATGCGGTCAGATCATGTCCGCTTCTCCGACGAGAATGATCGACATGGCCGGACCCTCCTCGCGCATGCTCGCGCTGCTGTCGCTGTTGCAGGTGCACCGCGACTGGCCAGGCGACGAGCTCGCCGGACGCCTCGAGGTCAGCCCCCGCACGGTCCGCCGCGACGTCGACCGGCTCCGCGAGCTCGGGTACCGGGTCGAGGCGCTCCGTGGACCGGCCGGCGGCTACCGGCTCGCAGCGGGTTCGGACCTGCCGCCGCTGCTGTTCGACGACGAGCAGGCCGTGGCGATCGCCCTGGCGCTCGCCGTCGCACCCGCGTCGGGCGCGGACATCGCCGAGTCGGCCGCCCGGGCGCTCGCGACGATCCGGCAGGTCATGCCAGCGCGGCTCCGGTCGCGCATCGACGCGGTGCAGGCCGTGACCGCGACGAGCCGCACCACGACCGACCCGGACGTGCTGGTGGCGGCGAGCGAGGCCGTCCACCTGCGCGAGGTGTTCCGCTTCGGCTACGGCGAGGACGAGACCCCGCACCGGGTGGAAGCGCACGCCGTGATCGCGCGGAACGGCCGCTGGTACCTGCTCGACTGGGACCTCGACCGCGACGACTGGCGCACCCATCGCATCGACCGGATCACCCCGCGGATGCGCACACGGGTGCCGTTCACCCCACGGCCGGTGCCCGGTGGCGACCCCGTGGCCTTCGTGGCGGCGCGCTTCAAGGGATCGGCGCAGGCCGACGTGTGGCCGTGCGTCGGTTCGGTCACCATGACGGCCGCCGAGGCCCGGACGATCGCGCCCTACCTGCCCGAGGACGCCGTCGTCGAACCCCTGTCCGACGCGCGGAGTCGGGTCACGCTCGGCTCGTGGTCCTGGCCGGGGCTCGCCGGAGCGTTCGCCGGGTTCGCGGTCGACTTCGTCGTCGAGGGTCCCGAGGACCTCCGCGACGCCGTCGGTGCGCTGGCCACGCGGCTCCGGACGGCGAGCGCGCGTTAGCGGGGCGCATGCGTCCGCCAGGGCGGCGTGAGGAAACCGTTAGGAGCGCCCAGGAGGCCCGGCGCAGGACCCAGCATCGGTTCAGGCACCACACGTGGTGCCGTCCGCACCGCCCGGTGCGGGTACCACAGACCTTCTGGAGTCCCTCGTGTTCGACGTGTTCGTCGTCGCCGGTGTCCTCGCCGTGTTCGGCGTGGTGGCACTGATCGCCAAGGGGGTGGAACGGCTGTGATCGGCATCACCATCGCGGCCGCCGTCCTCGGCATCGCCGCTGTCGTGTACCTCGTCTGGGCGCTCGTGCGTCCGGAGCGGTTCTAGTGGGCGCGTCGGGCGCCGCGGACGTCTGGGCGGGGATCGTCCAGGTCGCCACGCTCGTCCTGCTGCTCGTCGTCGCCTACCGGCCGCTCGGCGACTGGATGGCGAAGGTCTTCATGCCTGTCCGGCACAACCGGGTCGAGCGGGCGGTCTACCGGCTGATCGGGGTCGACCCGGACGCCGAGCAGTCGTGGCCCGTGTACCTGCGCGGCGTGCTGCTCTTCAGCGTCGTCGGCCTCCTGCTCGTCTACCTGCTGCAGCGCATCCAGGTCGTGCTGCCCGGCGACCTCGGGCTCCCTGCCGTCGGCCCGTCGCTCGCGTTCAACACCGCGGCGTCGTTCGTCGCGAACACGAACTGGCAGTCCTACTCGCCCGAGGTCACCGTCGGGTACAGCGTGCAGATGGCCGGCCTCGCGGTGCAGAACTTCCTGTCCGCAGCCGTCGGGCTCGCCGTCGCCGTGGCGCTGGTCCGCGGGTTCGCCCGGCGCAAGTCCGGAACGCTCGGCAACGTGTGGGTCGACGTCGTCCGCGGCGTCGGTCGGCTGCTGCTGCCCGGGGCGTTCGTCTTCGCGATCGTGCTCGTCGCCGGCGGCGTCATCCAGTCGTGGGGGAGCGGCACCGACGTCACCACGCTGGTCGGTGGCACGCAGCACCTGCCGGACGGGTTCGTGGCGTCGCAGGAGGCGATCAAGGAACTCGGCACGAACGGCGGTGGCTACTTCAACGCCAACTCGGCGCACCCGTTCGAGAACCCGCAGGCGTGGACGAACCTGGTCGAGGTCTTCCTGATGCTCGTCATCCCGTTCTCGCTGCCGCGCACCTTCGGCCGGATGGTCGGCGACGACCGCCAGGGCTACGCGATCCTCGCCGTGATGGGCGCGATCTTCCTCGTGTCCCTGTCGGTGATGTCGATCGCCGAGCTCAGCGGTGGGGGGCTCGCCACACACGCAGCCGGTGCCGCGATGGAGGGCAAGGAGACCCGGTTCGGGATCCTCGGCACCACCCTGTTCGGCACGACGTCGACCGCGACCTCGACCGGTGCGGTGAACGGCATGTTCGACAGCTTCACGCCGATCGGCGGGATGATGGCGATGCTCAACATGATGCTCGGCGAGGTCACCCCCGGCGGTGTCGGTTCCGGCCTGTACGGCATGCTCGTGCTCGCCGTCATCACGGTGTTCATCGGCGGGCTGCTCGTCGGCCGGACGCCGGAGTACCTCGGCAAGAAGATCCGCGCCAAGGAGATGACTTTCGCGGCGCTGTACATCCTGGTGACGCCGACCCTCGTGCTCCTCGCGACCGGACTCTCGCTCGTGATCCCCGGTGTCCGGGAACAGGTGCTCGGCACGTCGATCTTCAACCCCGGCAACCACGGTCTGTCCGAGCTGCTCTACGCCTTCACCTCGGGTGCGAACAACAACGGCTCGGCCTTCGGCGGGCTCACCGCGAACACCACGTGGATGAACTCCGCGCTCGGCGTCGTGATGCTGCTCGGGCGCTTCGTGCCGATGGTGTTCGTCCTGGCGCTCGCCGGGTCCCTCGCCGCCCAGGACCGCGTACCCGAGACCGCCGGCACGCTGCCCACCCACCGCCCGCTGTTCATCGGGCTGCTCGGCGGCGTCGCCGTCATCGTCACCGCACTCACCTACTTCCCGGTGCTCGCACTGGGCCCGCTCGCAGAAGGACTGTCATGACCGTGACCACCGAGCCGGAACCGCGCACCGCAGTGGAGCCGGCCACCCGCTCGTCCGCATTCGGACCCCGTCAACTGGTGGCGGGCCTCCCGGGAGCCCTGCGGAAACTCGATCCGCGACTGATGTGGCGGAACCCCGTCATGTTCATCGTCGAGGTCGGCGCAGCGCTGACGACGGCAGCCGCCGTCGTCGAGCCATCCGCGTTCACCATCGCCATCGCGGTGTGGCTGTGGCTCACCGTCGTCTTCGCGAACCTGGCGGAGTCCGTCGCCGAGGGCCGTGGGAAAGCGCAGGCCGACACGCTGCGGAAGACCCGCTCGACCACGAGCGCCCGACGGGTGCTCGGCTACGACCCGGCCGACGCAGCGGCGATCGGCAACGCGACCGAGGAGATCGCGTCGGTCGACCTGGCCAAGGGTGACGTGGTGGTCGTCGTCGCCGGCGAGGTGATCCCGGGTGATGGCGACGTCGTCGACGGCATCGCGTCCGTCGACGAGTCGGCCGTCACGGGTGAGTCCGCGCCCGTCATCCGCGAGTCCGGCGGCGACCGCAGTGCCGTCACCGGCGGCACCCGGGTGCTGTCCGACCGGATCATCGTGCGCATCACCTCGACCCCTGGTGAGACCTTCATCGACCGGATGATCCGCCTCGTCGAGGGTGCAGCCCGGCAGAAGACGCCCAACGAGATCGCGCTGAACATCCTGCTCGCCTCGCTGTCGATCGTCTTCGTGATCGTCTGCCTGACGATGCAGCCCATCGCGGGACTCGTCGGTGCCACGGTCAGCGTCCCCGTCCTGATCGCCCTGCTCGTCTGCCTCATCCCGACCACCATCGGGGCCCTGCTCTCCGCGATCGGCATCGCCGGCATGGACCGGCTCGTGCAGCACAACGTGCTCGCGATGTCAGGCCGCGCGGTCGAGGCCGCCGGCGACATCACCACCCTGCTGCTCGACAAGACCGGCACGATCACGTACGGCAACCGCCGGGCGTCCCGCGTGGTGCCGGTGCCGGGTGTGAGCGAGGCCTCGCTGATGGCGGCAGCAGCCCTGTCGAGCGCGGCGGACTCGACGCCCGAAGGCCGCTCGGTCGTGTCGCTCGCTGCCGACGCCGGGGTCACGCCGGCCCTGCCGGACGGCGCCGTCGAGGTGCCCTTCACGGCGCAGACGCGCATGTCCGGTCTGGACCTGCCGGACGGGTCGCAGATCCGGAAGGGTGCCGCTGCGGCCGTACTGGCGTGGGCAGACACCCCCGACGCCGGTTTGATTACCGCGATCGACTCCACCGTCGCGGAGATCTCCGACCAGGGCGGCACCCCACTGGTCGTCGGCCGCCGCTCCTCGGACGGCGCGGTCACGCTGCTCGGCGTCGTGCACCTGAAGGACGTCGTCAAGGACGGCATGGCGTCACGGTTCGCCGAGCTCCGGTCGATGGGCATCCGCACGGTGATGATCACCGGTGACAACCCCCGAACCGCGGCCGCGATCGCGCACGAGGCCGGCGTCGACGACTTCCTGGCCGAGGCCACCCCGGAGGACAAGCTCGCGTACATCAAGCGCGAGCAGGAGGGCGGCAACCTCGTCGCGATGACCGGGGACGGCACCAACGACGCCCCGGCCCTGGCGCAGGCGGACGTCGGCGTCGCGATGAACACCGGCACGACGGCGGCGAAGGAGGCGGGCAACATGGTCGACCTCGACTCCGACCCGACCAAGCTCATCGACGTCGTCCGGATCGGCAAGCAGCTGCTCATCACCCGCGGGGCCCTGACCACCTTCTCCATCGCCAACGACGTCGCGAAGTACTTCGCGATCATCCCGGCGATGTTCCAGTCGGCGTTCCCCGGGCTCGCGGCGCTCAACATCATGGGCCTGCACAGCCCGTCGTCCGCGATCCTGTCCGCCGTCGTCTTCAACGCGCTCGTCATCGTGGCGCTCATCCCGCTGTCACTGCGCGGCGTCAAGTACCGCGCCGCCGCAGCGTCGTCGATCCTCGGCCGCAACCTGCTCGTCTACGGGCTCGGCGGCGTGATCGTCCCCTTCATCGGCATCAAACTGATCGACCTCGTGGTCGGTCTCATCCCGGGGTTCTAGTCATGGCATCTGCACGTTCCACCGTCCGTTCCGCTGGTGTGGCCATCCGCCTCACCCTGCTCGCCACCGTCGTGCTCGGCGTCGGCTACCCGCTCGCCGTCTGGGGCGTCGGCCAGGGGGTGTTCCACGAGCAGGCCAACGGCTCGGAGGTCACCGATTCGTCGGGCGCCGTCGTCGGGTCCTCGCTCATCGGGCAGTCGTTCTCCGGCAAGCAGGCTGATCGCTGGTTCCAGTCGCGGCCCTCCGCAGCTGGCGAGGACGGCTACGACGCCGGGGCCTCGTCCGGCTCGAACCTCGGGCCGAACAACCCGGACCTGCTGAAGGCCGTCGAGGAGCGGCGTGCGGCACTGGCAGAGGCCGACGGGGTCTCGGAGGCGGACGTCCCCGCCGACGCGGTCACCGCCTCGGGTTCGGGTCTCGACCCGGACATCAGCCCCGCGTACGCGTCGCAGCAGGTCGCGCGGGTGGCGGCGGCGCGGGGCGTGTCCGAGGACACGGTGCGGCAGCTGGTCGCATCGCACACCGAGTCGCGTCAGCTCGGGTTCCTCGGCGAGCCCGTCGTGAACGTGCTGGCCCTGAACCTCGCGCTGGCGAAGGCATCCTCGTGATCGATCGCGCCCCGCGGTGGTCATCGCGCCCCGACTCACCGGGGCGCGATGACCACTTGGGGGCGCGATCCCGCCCTGCGCCCGGCTTCGCGCCCGCTGCGGAACTCGACGCGAGAGGATGAGCACGTGAAGCGCGGCAAGCTACGGGTCCTGCTCGGTGCCGCACCGGGCGTCGGCAAGACGTTCACCATGCTCGAGGAGGGCCGCCGGCTGCTCGACGAGGGCCGGGACGTCGTCGTCGCCGTGGTCGAGACGCACGAACGGGCCGCCACCGCCGCGCTCGTCGACGGTCTGGAGGTCGTGCCGCGCCGCACCGTGGACCACCGCGGCGTGGAGCTCGACGACCTGGACTTCGCCGCGGTGCTCCGGCGAGCGCCCGAGGTCGCCCTCGTCGACGAACTCGCGCACACGAACGCTCCCGGCAGTGCGAACGAGAAGCGCTGGCAGGACGTCGAGGCGCTGCGAGCCGCCGGCATCGACGTCATCTCGACGGTCAACGTCCAGCACATGCAGTCCCTCGGCGACGTGGTCCGCGAGATCACGGGCACCGTGCAGCGGGAGACCGTCCCCGACGCCGTGGTGCGCGCGGCCGACCAGATCGAGGTCGTCGACCTGGCACCGGCCGCCTTGCGCGAGCGGCTCTCCGACGGGCTCGTGTACCCGGCTGCCCGGATCGATGCGGCCCTGTCGAACTACTTCCGGCTCGGGAACCTGACGGCGTTGCGCGAGATCGCGCTGCTCTGGCTGGCGGACGAGGTCGACGACGCGCTCAAGGCCTACCGCGCCGAGCACGGCATCGAGCACCGGTGGGAGACCCGGGAGCGCGTGCTGGTCGCCCTGACCGGCGGCCCCGAGGGCGAGACCCTCCTGCGCCGCGGTGCCCGCATCGCTGCCCGCAGTGCCGGGGGTGAACTCGCGGCCGTGCACGTGACGACGAACGACGGCCTGCGCGAGCGCCACCCGGGGGCGCTCGGTGCCCAACGCACCCTGCTCGAACAGCTCGGCGGGACGTACCACCAGGTGGTCGGCGACGACGTGCCGTCGACCCTCGTGCGGTTCGCGCGGTCGATCGACGCGACCCAGATCGTCATCGGCGTCAGCCGTCGCAGTCGGCTCGCCGCGGCCCTGACCGGCCCGGGCATCGGCAACACGGTGATCCGGGAGTCGGGCGACATCGACGTGCACGTCGTCACGCACGAGCGCGCCGGTGGTGGCTTCGCCCTGCCGAAGCTCGGCGGCAGTCTGTCGCGCGGACGGGTCCTCGCCGCGTTCGTGCTCTCGGTCCTCGTCGGGCCCCTGCTCACCTGGGTCCTGTCGATCGGCAGCGACCCCGACGCCATCACCGTGGACGTCCTGGCGTACCAGTTGCTGGTGCTCGTCGTGGCGCTCGTCGGCGGGATGTGGCCGGCGGTGTTCACGGCGGTGCTGTCCGGACTGAGCCTCGACTTCTTCTTCGTGCAACCCCTGCACATGGTCACGGTGCAGCAGCCGTGGCACCTCTTCGCTCTCGTCATGTACGTCATCAGTGCCGTACTCGTCAGCTTCGTGGTCGACCGGTCCGCCAGACGTTCGCGTGCTGCCCGTCGCGCCGCGGCGGAGTCGGGTCTGCTGATGGGGATCGCCGGCAGCGTCCTCCGCGGCGACGACGCCCTGCAGGCCCTGCTCGACCGCACCCGCGAGGCCTTCGGATTCGCCGGCGTCCGGATCCGGCAGGGGAACGAGGAGCCGGCCACGTCGGGGACGTTCGGCGAATCGCCGGACGCGTCCACGAGCCTCCCGTCCGGTGCCGTGCTCGAGTTCGCGGGCGCTCCGGACGACCCGACCCAGCGCCGGTTGCTGCGCGTCGTCGAGCAGCAGCTCGACGCCGCGGTCGAACACCGCTCGTTGACGCGCACCGCGCTGGACGCGGAGCGGATCGCGGCGGCGGACCGCGTCCGCAGCGCGATCCTCGCGGCCGTCGGCCACGACGTGCGTCGGCCGATCGCGGCCGCCTCGGCCGCCGTCCAGTCGTTGCGTGCGCTGGACGTCGACCTGTCCAGGGCCGACCGGGAGGCACTGCTCGCGACCGCCGACGAGAGCCTCGGTCAGCTGGCGGTGCTGTTGGCAGACCTGCTGGACGTCAGTCGTGTGCAGGCGGGTGTGCTCGCGGTCGCGTCGGGGCCGCTGGCCCTCGACACCGTGGTCGCACCGGCGCTCGACGAGCTCGAGCTCGGGCCCGACGACGTCGACCTCGACCTGCCGGCGGACCTGCCGCCGGTGCTCGCCGACCCCGTCCTGCTGCAGCGGGTCGTCGTGAACCTGCTCGCGAACGCCGTCCGCTACGCACCCGACGGCACCCGCGTGCGCGTCGCGGCGAGCGCCTTCGGAGGCGGGGTCGAGCTCCGGATCGCCGACCACGGTCCGGGTATCCCGTCGGACCGGGTCGACGAGGTCTTCCAGCCGTTCCAGCGGCTCGGCGACACCGACAACGAGACGGGCCTCGGGCTCGGGCTCGCACTCGCGCGGGGCTTCACCGAGGGCATGGGCGGCACGATCGAGGTCGACGACACCCCGGGTGGTGGGCTCACCGTCGTGGTGCGGCTTCCGATCGCCGGGCACGTGGGAGTGGAGCTCCGGTGAAGGTCCTGATCGCGGACGACGACGCGCAACTCGTCCGAGCGCTCACCGTCACGCTCGCCGCCCGCGGGTACGAGGTCGTGACGGCGAAGGACGGGCGCGCGGCGATCGACGCCGTCATCACCGAACGGCCCGACCTGGTGCTGCTCGACCTGGGCATGCCCCGGCTCGACGGCATCGGGGTGCTCGAGGGTATCCGGGGGTGGTCGCAGGTGCCGGTGCTCGTGCTGTCCGGCCGGACCGACTCGTCCGACAAGGTCGACGCACTCGACGCCGGCGCGGACGACTACGTGACGAAGCCGTTCCAGATGGACGAGCTGCTGGCGCGGTTGCGGGCCCTCGGACGACGCCGTGCCCCGGCCGGCGTCGACAGCGCGCCGACGATCCGGATCGGCGACCTCGTCGTGGACCTCGTCGCGAAGCAGGTCACCCCGGCCAGCGGTCCCGCGATCCGGCTGACCCCGACGGAGTGGCGCCTGCTCGAGGTGCTCGTCACGAACCCCGACCGGCTGATGACCCGCGAGATGCTCCTGACCGAGGTGTGGGGGCCGTCGCACGGCAACGACTCCGGGTACCTGCGGCTGTACATGGCGCAGCTGCGGCGGAAGCTCGAGCCCGACTCGGCGACCCCGCGGTACCTGGTGACCGAGTCCGGCATGGGCTACCGCTTCAGCCCCTCCGGGGTCACGCCCGGGAACTGAAGGCGGCGAGCTCGGCACGGGTGCGGGCCCCGTGCTTCCGGAGCAGGTTCGCCACGTGGTACTTCACGGTGTTGACGCTGATGCCCAGGCCCTCAGCGATCTCGCGGTTGCCGACGCCCGTCGCGAGCAGCCGCAGCACGTCGCGCTCCCGCGGGGTGAGGTCGTCGTCCGCGACCGAGTCCACCTCGGTCGGCGACGGGTCGAGGGGTAGCGAGATGTCGAGGACCGAGCCCCAGTCCGGCGTGCTCGACACCTGGACGCGGCCGTCGAGGGTGACGACCCGTTCTGCGATCGGCCGCATGGCGTCGTCGTGCACGTCGAGGGTGCCGGACCCGTCGTCGCGGAGCTGCATGAGCAGGTTCCGGCCGTCGCAGTCCCACTGGATGCGGACCCGCTTGGCCGCACCGCCGTCGACCAGGGCGAGCACGGCGGTCCGGACGATGGCGCGGGCCGCGTGGGCGACGTCGCCAGGCAGTGCGCGGCCGGTGGTCGGCGGCTCGACGAACTGCACGTCGAGGTCGCCGAACCGGACGAGCGGGCGCAGGTCGGCTCGGAGGCGCGAGAACGCCCCGGTGACCGGCTCGAGCAGGGTGCTGCGCTGGTGGTCGGTCTCGGTGCGCAGGTCGACGAGTGCTGCCGACGCGATCTCGACGGCCTCGGCCCGCGCGGCGGCGTCCGACACCCGTGGTGACCGGAGCACGGCGAGCACGGACTCGAGGGTGAGCGCCTGACGGTCCGCCTGCTCGGCGACGGTCCGGGCGTGCTCCGAGGCGGCGAGCCGACTGGCGGGCTCGCCACGGGCCTCCCGGTCGGGTGCGATGGCGTCCATGGGAGCCGAACCTACCTGTCCCACCCGTGCGGACGGGGCCACCCGATCGGGTGGGATGCCTGCCGACGCGGGTAGCGGTGCGGCGGGCCGCGCGACGGCATGCTCGTGGACATGGCAGAACCCACCGTCCCCGCAGCGTTCGACGTGATCGTGCGCGAGGTCACCGACCTCGCCGCGAACGTCGACGACGCGTCGGCCGAGCGCGCCCTCGACCTGATCGACCGCTCCCACCGTGTCTTCGTGCACGGTGCCGGCCGTTCCGGACTCGCACTGCGGATGACCGCGATGCGGCTCATGCACCTCGGTCGCGACGTCCACGTCGTCGGAGAGGTCACCACGCCCGCGATCCGGCCCGGGGACGTGCTCCTCGTCGCGAGCGGTTCCGGCACGACCACCGGCATCCTGCAGGCCGCCCGTACCGCGCACGACGTCGGCGCGTCCGTCGTCGCCCTGTCGACCACCGACGACTCCCCGTTGTCCGAGGTCGCGGACGTCACCCTCGTGCTGCCGGCAGCGACGAAGACCGACCGCTCCGGCACGGCCTCGGCGCAGTACGCCGGCAGCCTCTTCGAACAGGCCGTCGCCCTGGTCGGCGACGCGCTGTTCCACACGCTCTGGTCCCGCGGCGGGCAATCCGCCGACGACCTCTGGCCCCGACACGCAAACCTCGAATGAAAGGCATCCACATGCAGCTCCAGTTCGCCATGGACACCCTGACCACCGAAGCCGCCCTCGAACTCGCCGCCGCGGCCGCGCCGCACGTCGACGTCCTCGAGCTCGGCACGCCCCTGATCAAGAGCGCCGGCCTGTCCGCCGTCACCGCGATCAAGGAAGCCCACCCGGACAAGATCGTCTTCGCCGACCTCAAGACCATGGACGCCGGCGAGCTCGAGGCCGACATCGCGTTCTCGGCGGGCGCCGACCTGGTCACCGTCCTCGGTGTCGCCGGTGACTCGACCATCGTCGGTGCCGTCAAGGCCGCGAAGAAGCACGGCAAGGGCATCGTCGTCGACCTGATCGGCGTCTCCGACAAGGCCGCCCGTGCCCGCGAGGTCGTCGCGCTCGGCGCCGAGTTCGTCGAGGTGCACGCCGGGCTCGACGAGCAGGCGGAAGAGGGCTTCACCTTCTCGACGCTGCTCGACGCCGGCAAGGAGTCGGGTGTGCCGTTCTCGATCGCCGGTGGCGTGAACGCGTCCTCCGTCGCCTCGGTGCAGGAGGCCGGTGCCCGCATCGCCGTCGCCGGCAGCGCGATCTACAGCGCGTCGGACGTCGGCGCAGCTGCCGCCGAGATCCGCGCCGCGATCACGGCGTAGCGCCCGTAGCGCCCGCGGCGCCCGCGGCGCCCGCGGCGCCCGCGCCGCGTGGGCCCGCGCCGCGTGGGCCCGCGCCGCGATGGTGAGCAAAAATGGTCGAGTGCGCATCCCGCACCCGACCATTTCTGCTCACCGAGGGACCTCCGCCGGTACCGTCGAGGCGTGACGATCGAGCTGCGCCGGGTGACCGCGGACGATTGGTGCGTCTGGCGACCCGTCCGGCTGCGAGCGCTCGCCGACTCCCCGCACGCGTTCGGTTCGACGCTGCAGGACTGGGCGGACGCCCCCGAGCACCGCTGGCGGACACGCCTGTCGATCCCCGGTGCGCTCGACCTGCTGGCGGTCGCCGGCGAGGGCGACGTCGTCGGGATGGCGAGCGGTGTCCCGGGCGCCGACGCCGGTGCGCCAGCCCAACTCATCTCGATGTGGGTCGACCCCGCAGCCCGGGGCCGAGGCGTCGCACGTGCCCTGATCGAGGCGGTCGCGGAGTGGGCAGCGGCCTCCGGTGGCGGGGCGCTCGAACTCTCCGTGATGCCCGACAACACCGTCGCCCGGCACACCTACGAACGCGCCGGGTTCACCGCACTCGACGAACCGGGCGATCCCCTGCCCGACGGTCGGAACGAGGTGCTGATGCGCCGTACGGTGGTCGCATGAACCGAGTACTGCGGTGGACCGCGTGGATCGTCGCCGTGCTGCTGGTGGTCGTGGTGGTGTTCCTCGTCTGGGCGCACATCGTGATGCAGGGCACCCGGAGCGCTGCGCTCCAGGTCTGGCGCGACGACCGTGTGTCGGTCCAGGATGCCGGTGACTCCGTGGTGATGACGCCCACGGGGCAGGCCGACGGCAAGGGCATCGTGTTCATCCCGGGTGCGAAGGTCGATTCGTACGCGTACATGGCGACCTTCCGGGAGGTGGTCGCGAACGGCACGACCGTCGTCATCACGAAGCCGACGCTCAACCTCGCGTTCTTCGACACCCGGCCGCTCTCGACCTTCGAGGCGCACGCGCCGGACGTCGCGACCTGGGCGGTCGGCGGGCACTCGCTGGGCGGGGTCCGTGCCTGCCAGCTCGCGCAGGACGCTGACGGCCTGCTGCTGCTCGGCAGCTACTGCGCGAACGACATCAGCAGCTCGTACATCGACGTGCTGAGCGTCTCGGGCTCGCGTGACGGGCTCTCGACCCCCGACAAGGTCGACGCGGCCCGGCACCTGTTGCCGTCGACCGCGACGATGACCGAGGTCCAGGGTTCGAACCACGCCGACTTCGGCGCCTACGGGGACCAGCCGGGCGACCGCACGGCGACCATCAGCCGCGAGGCCGCCCGCGAGCAGATCTCCTCGGCGATCGAGGAATGGGCGCGCGACCTGCCGCCGGCCCCTGGCCTGCGCTGACCGGGAGGCCCGTGGCGCGTCGCGTCAGCGGATGACGCCCGCCTCGTGGTCGCGTCCAGAGCGTCGCCCGGTGATCCGGGCGACGAAGTACAGCACCACGCCGACGGCGAGCAGGATCGCCGCGTAGAGCCAGACCTGCCCGCTCTGCTGCGTCAGCAGCAGCACGCACGACGCGACGCCGAGCACGGGGACGAACGTCCACACGCGGAAGTGGTCGTGGTCGACGCGGTCGCGGCGCAGCACCAGCACGGCGACGTTCGTGCTGATGAACACGAAGAGCAGCAGGAGCACGACGGTCTCGGCCAGGACGCCCACGTCGCCGACCAGGGTGAGGAGCATCGCGACGACGGTGGTCGCCACGATGGCGGTCCATGGGGTCTTCCGGTTCGGCAGCACCTTGGCCAAGAGCGCGGGCAACAGACGCTGCTCCGCCATGCCGTAGGTCACCCGGCTCGACATGATCATGGTGAGCAGGGCGCCGTTCGCGACGGCGACCAGGGCGATGAGGCTGAAGACCCAGTCCGGGATCGGGACCCCGCTGGCCGACACCACGGCCAGGAGCGGCCCGGTCGAGTCCGACAGTTCGGACGCCGGCAACGCGATCGAGCTGGCGAGGCCGACCAGGACGTAGACGACGCCCGCGGTGGCGAGGGCACCGAACAGGGCCTTCGGGTAGACCCGGCTCGGCTCGCGGACCTCCTCCGCGACGTTCGCCGAGGTCTCGAACCCGACGAACGAGTAGTACGCGACGATCGCCGCGCTCAGGGTCGCGAGCGCCGGGTTCGCCTCGGTCGGGAACTCGCCGATGCGGGAGACGTCGCCGCCTCCGCCGCCGAGCATCACGGCGACGACCACGATGACGATCACGAGCCCGGAGACCTCGATGACGGTCATCACGACGTTGCTCCTCAGCGAGTCCGAGATGCCGCGGGCGTTCAGGCAGGCGATCAGCGCGAGGAACACGATCGCGGTCGGGACGGGCGGCAGGTCGACGAACGTGCCGAGGTAGTCGCCGGCGAACGCGAGCGACAGACCCGCGGCGCTCGTGACACCGGCCGCGAGCATGCTGAACCCGACCAGGAACGACACGATGGGCGTCTTGTAGGCACGCTCGGCGAACACCGCAGCGCCGCCGGCCTTCGGGTACTTCGTCACGAGCTCCGCGTACGAGCCCGCGGTGAGGAGGGCCAGCAGCAGTGCGAGCAGGAGCGGTGCCCAGAGTGCACCGCCCACGTCCTTCGACAGGGTGCCCATCAGTGCGTAGATCCCGGCGCCGAGGACGTCGCCGAGGATGAAGAGGTACAGGAGCGGCCCGGTGATGGCCTGCTTGAGCTTGGATCCGGCGCCGTCGTGCTGGGGCGCCGCGGCGTCGCTGGTCATGGTGGAGCCTTCCGTCCGGACCAGCGTGTCGACCGTCGGCTCAGGGAGTTCACAGACCGCCGGCCGCGGTTGAACACGCGTGCTGGAGCGGTCCTAGACTCGACGAGAGCAACGTCCACGAACCCCGTTCCCTGAAGGGCTGCAGATGACGACGCCGACCCGGCGCACACCCGCGCGACTCGCGGACACGCGAGCGCTCCTGTTCGACCTGGACGGTGTCCTCACCCCCACGGCCGACGTGCACATGCGCGCCTGGAGCCGGCTCTTCACGCCGTACCTCGAAGCGCACGGGGTCGCGCCGTACACACAGGCCGACTACTTCGCGTACATCGACGGCAAGCCGCGCTACGACGGCGTGCGGTCGCTCCTCGAGTCGCGGGGCATCGACCTGCCGCAGGGCACCCCGGACGACGGCCCGGACGACGACACCGTGTGCGGTCTCGGCAACCGGAAGAACGCCGAGTTCACCGCCGAGCTGGACGAACACGGCGTCGAGCCGTACCCCGGCTCGCTCCGGTTCCTCACCGCCGCGATCGACGCCGGCTTCCACGTCGCGGTCGTCTCGAGCTCCGCGAACGCCGTCTCGGTGCTGCGGACCGCCGGCATCCTCGACCGGTTCACCGTCGTGGTCGACGGGCTCGTCGCCCGCCAAGACGGCCTGGCGGGCAAGCCCGCCCCCGACACCTACCTGGACGCCGCCGGGCGCTTCGGACTGACCGCCGCCGAGTGCGTCGTGGTCGAGGACGCCACCAGTGGTGTCGAAGCCGGCCGGAACGGGGCCTTCGGGCTCGTCGTCGGAGTCGACCGCGGAGCGGGCGCCGACGCGCTGCGTGAACACGGTGCCGACGTCGTCGTGACGGACCTCGCCGACCTGGTCGCGGACCTTCCCCACGCGACCACCAGCACGACGTAGCCAGCGCGCCGGAGGCGAGCCGCGCCTCCCGGTCGAACCGACGTCCCCACGCCACCCTCCCTTCCCACGGAGCACCATGAACCCCATCACCTCGGACCCGCTCGACCGCGTCCGGTACCCGATCGACGAGTGGGCCCTCGTCGAGACCGAGTACACCCCCGACCAGCAGGGCGTCGCCGAGACGAACTTCGCCGTCGGCAACGGGTACCTCGGCCTGCGCGGCAACCTCGACGAGGGCCGCGGCGGTGTGCAGTACGGCACGTACATCAACGGGTTCCACGAGACCTGGCCGATCCGGCACGCCGAAGACGCCTTCGGGTTCGCCAAGACCGGCCAGACGATCATCAACGCGCCCGACGCCAAGGTGATCCGGCTCTACGTCGACGACGAACCCCTCGTGCTGGCCGAGGCGGACATCCTCCACCACACGCGGCGCCTCGAGTTCCGCGGCGGCTACCTGTTCCGCGAGACCGAATGGTCGACGCCGTCCGGCAAGCGCGTGCTGATCCGGTCCCGCCGCCTGGTGTCGTTCACCGATCGGCACCTCGCGGTCATCGACTACGAGGTCACCGTGCTCGACGCGGACGCCTCGATCCTGCTGTCCAGCCAGATCCTGAACCGCCAGGACGTGCAGGACGAGTACCACGCGGGGATGCGGGCGGCCGCGAACGCCTTCGACCCGCGCAAGGCCGAGGCCTTCACCGACCGGGTGCTCGAACCGAAGCTCAAGCGCAGCACCGGCGCCCGTTCCCTGCTCGGGTACCAGGCGTCGAGCTCCGGCATGACCATCTGCGTCGGTGTGGAGCACCACCTCGAGACCGAGAACAGCTGGGACGAGTCGTCGTCGATCGACGACGACCTGGCGAAGCACGTCTACCGCGTCCAGGCGCGTGCCGGGCAGCCGATCCGACTCGTCAAGCACGTCGTGTACCACACCTCCCGCGGTGTCCCGGTGCGCGAACTCGCCGACCGCTGCGACCGCACGCTCGACCGGGCGCACGCCGAGAACATCGACGAGACGTTCGAGAAGCAGCGCGTCTGGCTCGACGACTACTGGGCCCGGAGCGACGTCGAGATCGCCGGGCAGCCGGAGATCCAGCAGGCCGTCCGGTGGAACCTGTTCATGCTCGCGCAGGCCACGGCCCGCACCGACGGGCACGGCATCGCCGCCAAGGGCGTCACCGGCTCCGGCTACGGCGGGCACTACTTCTGGGACATGGAGATCTACGTCCTGCCGTTCCTGTCGTACACGGCGCCGATCGTCGCCCGGAACGCGCTGCGGTTCCGCTACAACATGCTCGACGCCGCACGCTCGCGGGCACGCGAGCTGAACCAGCGGGGTGCCCTGTTCCCGTGGCGCACGATCAACGGTGAGGAGTCGAGCGCGTACTACGCCGCCGGCACCGCGCAGTACCACATCGATGCCGACATCGCCCATGCCCTGATGCAGTACGTGCGGGCGTCCGGTGACACCGAGTTCCTGAAGCGCGGGGCGATCGACGTGCTCGTCGAGACCGCTCGGCTGTGGGCCGACCTCGGCTTCTGGCGCTCCAACGGGGACAAGAAGTTCCACATCGACGGCGTCACCGGGCCCGACGAGTACACGACCGTCGTCGACGACAACCTCTACACGAACGTCATGGCGCGGGCGAACCTGTGGTTCGCGGTGAACGCGTGCCGCGAACTCGCGGCCGACGACGTCGAAGAGTACGACCGGATGATCCGGCGCACCGGTCTGCGCCCCGACGAGCTCGTCGAGTGGGAGCACGCCGCCGAGTCGATGGAGATCCCCTTCGACCCGCACCGTGGCATCCACCCGCAGGACGCCCAGTTCCTCGACAAGGAACTCTGGGACCTCGAGAACACCCCCGAGTCCAAGCGTCCGCTGCTGCTCCACTACCACCCGCTGGTCATCTACCGGTTCCAGGTGCTCAAGCAGGCAGACGTCGTGCTCGCGCTGTTCCTGCAGGGGCACGAGTTCACCGCGGCCGAGAAGCGCCGCGACTTCGACTACTAC
Source organism: Curtobacterium sp. PhB191 (assembly GCF_004346515.1). Classification (NCBI taxonomy): domain Bacteria; kingdom Bacillati; phylum Actinomycetota; class Actinomycetes; order Micrococcales; family Microbacteriaceae; genus Curtobacterium; species Curtobacterium sp. PhB191. The sequence continues at coordinate 381,441 of NZ_SMBV01000001.1, read as the reverse complement.
GACGCGCTCACCACGGGCGACTCGACGCTGTCGGCGGTCGTGCAGTCGATCATGGCGGCCGAGGTCGGGTACCACGACCTCGCCGACCAGTACTTCCAGACGGCGCTCTACGTCGACCTGGCCGACCTGCACGGCAACACCTCGGACGGCGTGCACATCGCGTCGACCGGTGGCATCTGGGGTGCGCTCGTCAACGGGTTCGGCGGCATGCGCGACCACGGCGGCCGGATGACGTTCAACCCGCGACTGCCGCGGCACTGGGACTCGTTGACCTACCGTCTGACCGTGCGCGGGTCGCGGGTCCGGGTCGACCTCGGGCAGGACGCCATGACCTTCACGGTCGAGACGGGTTCGGGCTTCACCGCCTGGGTGCACAACCAGCAGTGGGACATCGAGGCCGGCGAGCCGACCGTCGTGCCGTTGCCGCACCAGGGGCCGCGCATGTCCGGGCACGCACCGACCACGAGCGACATCCAGGGCACGCTCCGCGCTGACGGCTCCGTGATCACGGCCTCGATCCCGACGATCTCGCTCCAGCGCGACTTCGACGTGGACGAGACGACCGCTTAGGGCGGCACGTCGGCCGTCGGCCGACGAGACGACCGCGTAGGGCGTCACGTCGGCTGTCGGCAGGGGCCCGCTCGACCCCGTCAGCTCGCGACGAGCTCGACCTTGAAGCGTTCGGCGTCCTCCAGGAAGGCAGCACGGTGGTCTGGACCGCCGGCGTACGGGTGCCGGTCCTCGTAGAGGCGGGTCCAGCCGTGCGCCGGTGCGTCCGTCCACAGCTGCTCGACCTGTCCGGCGTCGCCGGCGCCGAACGCGAGGTGGCTCAGCCCGGGCCGTCGGCGGTCGTGCGCGCCGTCGAGCGGTGCGGCCTCGAGCACGACGTAGACGTCACCGAGTCGCCAGCTCCGGCCCGCTGGCCACTCCTGGAACGGCGTGTACCCGAGCTCGCCGAGCAGCCAGTCCCACGCCCTGCTCGCCGTGTCGAGGTGGGCGGTGCGGAGCTCGACGTGGTGCAGGGCTCCCCGGGTCACAGGAGCTTCCGGAGCGTGTTCGTGTTGCGCGTCGTGGTCGAGCGCTTGAAGCGTGCTGCCCCGGCCCGCTTCGCGAACACGGTGTCCGTGCTCGACCCCTTCGGGCACGACCAGTACACGACACCGTCACCCCGGGCGACCTGCTCCACGGCGGTGTCGAGCACGAGGTCGGCGAGCAGCGCGTCGAGGGCGTTGTCGTCGGAGCCGAACACCACGTAGTCGTGCCGAGCGTCGGCCCGGTCGAACGGAAACCGCTCGACGATGCCTTCGAGGTCGACGTGCGGGATGAGCACGATCCACGCGTCGTAGCCGAAGCGGTCGCGGAGTGCCTGCTCGATCGTGGCCTTCAGGGTCGGCGCGTCGGCGTCCGTCCCGAACACCACGTTGCCGGATGCGAGCACCGTGCGGACGTCGTCGAAGCCGAGTCCACGGAGCAGTTCCGCGAGCTCGGTGTTCTTGATCGCGATGCCGTTGACGTTCACTCCGCGCAGCAGCGCGATCCACTTCGCCATGCCGGAACCGTAGCGCGGTGGCAGCCGTCTCAGCCGATCAACTACACAAGAAGCATTGCGCAAGAGTTCTTGCGCATCTATCTTCAGAGCATGACCGTGCGCAGACTCGACGACGCCGCCCACATGCGCGCCCTCGCCCACCCGACCCGACTGCGGATCGTCGGGCTCCTGCGTTCCGGTGGACCGCAGACCGCGGCGATGCTCGGCGACGAGATCGACGAGGCACCCGGCACGATCAGCTACCACTGCAAGCGCCTCGCCGACGCGGACTTCATCGAGCCGGCGCCGGAGCTCGGTTCGGACCGGCGGGAGCGGTGGTGGCGTGCGACTGCGGACCACACGTCGTGGGACCTCGCCGATGCGCTCGACGACCCGGAACGCATGCTCGCCACGACGGCACTCGACCACACCGTCGCCGATGCGTACGCGGCCGAGTACGGGCGGTTCATCGACCAGGCGCCGGTGCTCGGCCGTGAGTGGGTCGCGGCGTCGACCAGCTCCGACGAGGTGCTGCGACTGACCGCCGAGGAGCTCACCGGCCTCGGCGCCGAACTGCGTGCCGTCGTCGAGCGATGGACGGCCGTGAGTGACGCGCACACACCGGGTGACGGGTCGGAGCGCGTCATCGCCGTCACGCAGAGCTACCGGATGGGGCGACCGTGAACGCCCGGGCACGGTTGCGTGCGCTGCTCGCGGTCCAGGTCGTCTCGCGGACCGGCAACGTCGTCACGACCGTGGCCGTGCCCTTCGCCGTCCTGGCCCGGGGCGGCTCGGCGACGGACGTCGGGATCGCCGCCTTCGCCGCGACGGTGCCGATCGTCCTCGGCGGCCCGTTCGGCGGGGCACTCGTCGAGCGGGTCGGGTTCGTCCGTTCGAGTGTGGCGTCGGACCTCGTCAGCGGTGCGACCCTGCTGGCGATGCCCGTCCTCGCCTGGACGGTGGGTCTGCCGTTCTGGGCGCTCCTGGCGCTCGTGTTCGTGAGTGGCCTGTTCGACCTGCCCGGGGAGTCCGCACGCCGGGTCCTGCTCCCGGGGCTCGCACGATCGGCCGGCGTTCCGCTGGAGCGCGCGGTCGGTCACTTCGAGGCGTCCCAGCGACTCTCGGTGCTCATCGGCGCGCCGCTCGGCGGGGTGCTCGTCGCGGCTGCCGGACCGATGGCCGCACTCGTCTGCACCGCGGTGGCGTTCGGTACCGCAGCGCTGCTCGCTGCGGTACTGGTCCGGCCAGCGGGCGACGACGCAGCGGGCGACGACGCAGCGGGCGACGACGCAGCGGGTGCGAGCGCTGACGCGGCTCCGACCAACGGGTACTGGCGGGACATCGCCGAGGGCTTCCGGTTCTGCATCCGCGACCCGTTCTTCCGGCTCGTGATCGCCCTCGTGCTGATCACGAACCTGCTCGACGCGGCCCGGTCGACGACGTTGCTCCCGCTCTACGCCGCCGACACACTCGGCGGGGCGCAGGCGCTGGGCTTCGTGACCGGGACCTTCGGCGGTGCGGCGTTCCTCGGCTCGGTGGCCTTCGGGTACGTCGCACACCGCGTCCCCCGTCGGATCACGTTCGTCGTGTGCTTCGTGCTCGCCGGTGGGCCCTCGCTCCTGGTGCCGGCGCTCGGCCTCGGGCTGCCGTGGATGCTCGCTGCCTCGGCGCTGTCGGGCCTCGCCGCCGGCGCACTCAACCCGATCCTCGGTGCGGTCGAGCTCGAGCGCATCCCGGCGCACATGCGCGCCCGGGTGTTCGGGCTGCTCGGAGCGGGGTCCTGGGCGGGCATCCCGCTCGGCGGACTGCTCGCCGGGTTCGCGGCCGAGGGCGTCGGTGTGCAGGCGACGTTCGGAGCGGTCGTCGTGCTCTACACCGTCGTGACGCTCGCGCCGCTGACGGGTGGCGCCTGGCGCCTCATGGAACGACCGGCTCCGGAGCGGGCGCCGGTCGAGCGCGCGACGACGTAGTCCGCATCCGGGGCGGCGCTCACGTCCACGTCCGCGCGACGCCCCAGCCGGTGCCCTCGGGCACGATGTCGACCACCAGCGTGTCCCCGTCGTCGGCCGTGGCCTGGAACCGCCAGCCGACCGTGCGCTCGGGGGCGTGGGTGATGGCGGTCGGCAGCTCGGCCCGCGTCACGGTCAGACGGGTCGGGGTGTCGCTCACCCGCCAGCGGCGCCCGCCCCAGACCAGCCGGCTCGGTGCGCCCTCGGACCACCACACCGTGGCGGCCGTCTCCGTGATCATCATCGGGTCTCCTCGTTCGAACGTGTGTTCGAATGCTAAGTCGCCTGGCGAGACCCCGCAAGCGCTCCCCGACGTGACGGCGGGTCGCGGACGAGACCGTCCGCGGTCGCAGATGCCCTCGTGTAGACGGGGAGCATGACGAACGACGATCAGGGCCCCGACGAACATCACAAGGTCCCCGCGGGGGTCTCCGACGCCACGGTCGAGGCGCTCGGCACACTGTCGGCTGCGGTCGAGGTCATCGAGCACGCCCGCGGCCTGCTCTACGGCTTCCACCGCCTGACGGGCACCGCCGACCTGAACCTCGGCGAAGCCGTCGAGCAGCTCCGGAAGGCCGGCCACACCGAACTCGCCGACCGCATCGACACCGAGCTCGTGGGTCGCAACGTCATCGCCGGCCGCTGGACGTTCCAGGTCGTCGAGGACTACGACGACGGGTACTACGCGCTGGCGAAGGAGCTGGAGCGCACTGCGCGGGACGAGCTCGTGCAGGGGCGCCGCCACCTGTTCGAGGCGGGCATGAAGGAGGACCGGCGGTCCGGCGGTCGACGCCACCACGAGGCGACGCCGGACGACCTGCCGGACTGATCACGGGCCTCCCGGCCGGCCCGAACGCGAAAGCGACAATTCTCCGCGGATGTTTCGCGGACAACTGTCGCTTTCGTGGACCACCCTCGGACGGCCCCACAGGAACTGTCGCTCTTGCAGACCGACCGGGCCGGCGCCCCGGCCTCAGCCGACGCCGAGCAGTGCCTCCAGCGGCCCTCGTGCGAAGTACAGCAGGAAGCCCGCGGCGACGACGTAGAGCAGCCACGACACCTCGCGGCCCCGGCCGGACAGCAGCTTGATGAGGACCCAGCTGATGAACCCCACGCCGATGCCGTTCGCGATCGAGTAGGTCAGCGGCATGACGACGATCGTCAGGAACGCGGGCAGGGCCGAGCCGAAGTCCGTCCACGAGATGTCCGCGACCTGCGCGACCATCAGGGCGCCGACGACGACGAGTCCGGCGGCGGCGACCTCGAGCGGGACGACCTGCGTGAGCGGGGTGAGGAACATCGACGCCAGGAACAGCAGGCCGGTGACGACCGACGCCATGCCGGTGCGTGCGCCCTCGCCGATGCCGGAGGCGGAGTCGATGAAGACGGTGTTCGACGACACCGAGGCGCCGCCGCCGGCGATCGCGCCGACGCCCTCGACGACGAGCGCCGACTTCAGGCGGGGGAACGTGCCGTCGGGCTTCGCGACGCCGGCGGCCTTCGCCAGGCCGGTCATGGTGCCCATCGCGTCGAAGAAGTTCGTGAACACGAGGGTGAAGACGAGCATCGACGCGGCCAACGGCCCGATGCGGCTGAACGCACCGAACAGGTCGGCGTGGCCGACGAGCGACAGGTCGGGGAACGCGAAGAGCGCACTCGGCAGGCCGGGGGCGTTGAGGTTCCAGCCGGTCTTCGAGTCGACCGAGGTCGGCACCTGGAAGATCGCCTGCAGGATGATCGCGATGATCGTCGTCGCGACGATCCCGATGAGCAGCGCGCCCTTGACCTTGCGGGCCATGAGCGTGCCGATGATGACCAGGCCGATCAGGAACACGATGGTCGGCAGGGCGCCGACGGAGCCGTCCTCACCGAGCTGCAGGGGCGGCGACGCGAGCCCGGACGAGCGCACGAAGCCCGAGTCGACGAGGCCGATGAAGGCGATGAACAGGCCGATGCCGACGGTGATCGCTGCCTTCAGCTGCGCCGGGACGGCGGTGAAGATCATCGTCCGGATCCCCGTCAACGCCAGGACCACGATGATCACGCCGTTGATGACGACGAGTCCCATCGCCTCGGCCCAGGTGACCTGCTGCACGACGCTGACGGCCAGGAACGAGTTGATCCCGAGGCCCGCGGCGATGCCGAACGGCAGGTTCGCGATGACGCCCATGGCGATGGTCATCAGGCCGGCGACGAGACCGGTCGCGGCGGCGACCTGCGCGTTCTCGAGCCAGCCGCCGGAGACGTCCTTGGCGGCTTGGTCGGCGCTGAACCCACCGAGGATCAGCGGGTTGAGGATGACGATGTACGCCATCGTCACGAACGAGACGAGTCCGCCTCGCACCTCGCGCGGGATCGTGGATCCGCGCTTCGTGATGGAGAAGTATCGATCGAGGCCGGTCGCGAAGCGGTTCCGGGGTGGGGTGTCGGTCTTCGTGGCGCTCACCGAGCAAGTTTAAAGCCTGCTGGGTTTCCGGCATGTCACAGGATCCTCACAGGGCGCGCAGGGTGCGCCGATGTTCGACCGGGAGGCCCGACCCGCGTGATCGGGGGACGTCACGCCGTGCGCCGGCTCGCGTTCTCCGGCCATGGCTGGTGTTGGATGGACCGGTGACGTCACGCATGGACCGTGCCCGCGTCGAGGCCGCGGTGCGCGAACTCCTGCTCGGCATCGGCGAGGATCCCGACCGCCCCGAACTCGAACGCACACCCGCTCGGGTCGCCGACTCGTACGCCGAGTTCTTCGCCGGCATCGGCACGGACGCCGTTGCCATCGCCCGCGACGGCACGGTGCACGCCGAGGACGGTGAACGCGGCCGACTCGTCATCGTCCGCGACGTGAAGTTCCGGTCCGTCTGCGAGCACCACCTGCTGCCGTTCCTCGGGGTCGCGCACCTGGCCTACGCGCCGGGTGACCGTCTGATCGGGCTCGGAACGCTCTCGCGGGTGCTCGACGCCGTGGCCTCGCGTCCGCAGCTGCAGGAACGACTGGGCGAGCAGGTCGCTGCCACGATCGCCGAGGGGCTCGGCGCCGAGGGGGTCCTCGTGGTCCTCGACGCGCAGCACCAGTGCGTGACGACCCGCGGGGAGCGCCAGACCGGCTCGACGACGGTCACGGTCGCGGCGAACGGCTCGCTGGCCGACGCCGCGGGCCGGGCGGAGGCGATTGCGCTCATCGGTGCGGGGCGTGTACCCGACCCCGAGGCGGACGCGTGACGACTGAGGGGGCCGCCACGGGCCTCCAGGCAGGATCGACCGCACCCGGCTGGGTCGTGCCGGACCTGCGGCAGCCGGTCCGTACGATCGGACGCAGAACGTTCGACTTCGACCACCGCATCGCCGTGATGGCGATCGTGAACCGCACGCCCGACTCGTTCCACGACCGCGGTGCCACCTTCGAGCTCGACCGCGCCGTCGCCGCCGCCGTCCGGGCTGCCGAACAGGGCGCCGACTGGGTCGACATCGGCGGCGTGAAGTTCGCTCCGGGGCCGGAACTGCCCGCTGCGGACGAGGTCGACCGCGTCGTGCCCGTCGTCGAGCAGCTCGCCCAGGAGTCCGACGTCACCATCAGCGTCGACACGTTCCGCCCCGAGGTCGCCGCAGCGGCGATTGCAGCTGGCGCGAGCGTGGTCAACGACACCACCGGCCTGTCCGATCCCCGGATGGCGGCCGTCGTCGCGGACTCCGAGGCGACGATCGTCATCACGCACTCGCTCGCCGAGCCCCGGCGGCCCCTCGCAGCGCCGCCGCAGTACGACGACGTCACGGCGTCCGTCGTCGGGTTCCTGCGGGAGCGCGTCGACCGGGCGCTCGCCGCGGGGATCCCGGAGTCGCGGATCGTCGTCGACCCGGGCCACGACCTCAACAAGAACACCGTGCACACGCTCGAGGTCACCCGGCGCCTGCCCGAGGTCGTGGCGCTCGGCTACCCGGTGCTCGCGGCGGTGTCGAACAAGGACTTCGTGGGGGAGTCGCTCGGACGCCCGCGCGGCGAACGCCTGGCGGGCTCGCTCGCCGTCGCGACCGTGAGCGCGATGCTCGGGGCGCGGATCGTCCGGATGCACGACGTCGCCGAGAGCGTCGACGCGATGCGCATGGTCGAGGCGACGCTCGGTTGGCGCGCCCCAGTGGAAGCGCGGCACAACACGTGAACCTCCTGCCCCCGTCGATCGCGGACCTGTCCGACGACGACCTCATCGACCTGTACACCGCGGGTGCCTCGGCGCCGTGGCTGCGGGTGAACTTCGTGGCGACGCTCGACGGGTCCGCCTCGGCCGCCGGGGTCTCGGGGTCGCTCGGCGGCCCGGACGACCTGCGCGTGTTCGACCTGCTCCGCCGGGTCGCCGACGTGGTGCTCGTCGCAGCCGGCACCGTGCGGGACGAGGGCTACGGGCCGATGGTCCTGCACGACGCCGACGTGGCCTGGCGCCGGGCGCACGGCCTGCCCGACCACCCGGTGTTCGCGATCGTGTCGCGGTCACTGTCGCTGGACGCCGGATCCCGGGTGTTCACCGAGGCCCCGGTCCGGCCCGTCGTCCTGACCTCCGCGGCTGCGGCGGCGTCGGACGTCGGGGTCGCGCTGTCGTCCGTCGCCGACGTCGTGCCCTGCAGCACCGACACCGACCCCGACTCGGTCGACGTGTCGCTCGTCCGCGACGCACTGGTGGCGCGGGGGCTCGGCACGATCCACTGCGAGGGTGGCCCGTCGTTCCTCGGGTCGCTCATCGCCGCGGACGCCGTCGACGAGCTGACCCTGACGATCGACCCGTCGCTCGAGGGCGGCGCCGGGCCCCGGATCGCCCGCGGCAGTTCCTCAGAGCTGCGACGGATGCGGCCCGCGCACGTGCTCCGCGGTGCGGGTGACGTGCTGCTGACCCGGTACGTCCGGGCGGAGCCGCCTGCCCGAGTCCCGGCCTGAGCGCCCGAGTCCCGGTGCCGGCCGACCGCGTCGGCTAGGGTCGGGCGCGTGATCGACATCGTGGCGTCCGGGGTCCTCTTCGACATGGACGGGACCCTCGTCGACTCGACCGCGGTGGTCGAGGCGACCTGGACCCGCTTCGGTCAGGACCGCGGCATCGACCCGGCCGACATCCTCGCCTTCTCGCACGGCCGTCAGGCGATCAGCACGATCGAGCACTTCCTGCCCGACCTGGACCGCGACGAGCAGCTCCGCATCGCCGCGGCACTGGTCGCCGAGGAGAGCGCGAGCAGCGAGGGCATCTTCGAGATCCCCGGTGCCGCCGCCTTCGTGGACCGGCTCCTCGACGCCGGGGTCCCGGTGGCGCTCGTGACGAGCGCACCGCGCGACCTGGCCGCCGGCCGGATGGCTGCAGCGGGCCTGACCATGCCGACGGCGTTCGTGCCGTCCGAGGACGTCGAGCACGGCAAGCCGCACCCCGACGGGTACCTGCGGGGTGCCGCGCTGCTCGGTGTCGCGGCCACCGACTGCGTCGCGTTCGAGGACGCCCCCGCCGGCCTCGAGTCGGCCATCGCCTCGGGAGCGACCACGGTCGTCGTCGGCCCGCACGAGTCGGACGTCACGGCCGGGCTCTACCGGGTGTCGGGGTACGACGGCATCACCGTCGAGGCCGAAGGGTCCGCTTTCCGCATCCGCGGCTGAGGACCCGCTGCGTCCTGCGGGCACGCCCAGCGCTCCCCGACGACCCTCGGGTGTGCGGCCGGAACCACCGGGCCGCACGTGCGGCCGGAACCACCGGGCCGCGGAAGGAGCGACCATGGCAACCCTGGACGGCAAGAAGGTCCTCGTCATCGCGACGAACTACGGCGTGGAGCAGGACGAGATCGTCGTGCCCGTCGACCAGCTCCGCGAGCGCGGCGCGACGGTGACCGTGGCGGCGCAGGACTCCGGTTCGATCGCGACCCTCGTCGGCGACAAGGACCCCGGCAAGTCCCTCGACCCCGACACCACCATCGCCGGTGTCAACGTGACCGGGTACGACGCGCTCGTGGTCCCCGGCGGCACCATCAACGCGGACACCCTGCGACAGGACAACTCGGCGGTCTCCCTGGTGACGGCGTTCGTCGAGGCGAACAAGCCCGTCGCGGCGATCTGCCACGGCCCGTGGACCCTCATCGAGGCCGGTGTGCTGCGCGGACGGACGATCACCTCGTTCCCGTCGCTGCAGACCGATGTCCGGAACGCCGGCGCCGAGTGGGTCGACCAGGAGGTCCAGGTCGACGGCGGCATCATCACCTCGCGGAACCCCGACGACCTGCCGGCCTTCGTCGACGCGATCGAGAGCGCGCTGACCGCGTGAGCGCAGGGCGCTGCCGCTGACGGCGCTGCCGCTGTCAGCCCAGCGCGACGGGGCGGGTCGTCCGGAGCACCGCGGGTCCGAGGGCGAGCACGCCGTCGGACTCGGGGTCGCACCGCACCCCGCCCCGTCCACGCATCGCCCGGAACGCCCCCGGAGCCACCTCGTGGTCCATCCAGGCGCACGGGTTCGCCGGCCGGTACCCGCGGAACAGCACGGCACCGCTGCCGGGGCTCTGCAGCGAGAACGGCTCGCCCCGGAGCGCTTCGACGTCGGCGCCCCGCAGGAACACGTTCCGCCGGGTCGCCACGGGATCGACCGGCACGCCGAGTGATCGTCCGACCTCCTCGAGGCCCTCGAGCCCGATGACCGTCACCGAGGCGTGCACGTGCGCCCGCGCCGCGAAGTAGCGGTCGCCGACGATGCCGAGGCCGGCGCGGAGTTCGATGCGGTCGCGCAGCTCGTCCGGGTCGTCCGACCGGACCGGCAGGGCACCGTCGGCCGGCCTGCCCTCGTAGCGGTGGCGGCGCGACACGAGCAGCAGTGCGATCTCGACGTCGGTCCGGAACGGCAGGTCGGCGGAGTCGGCGAGCACGTCGGAGCCGACCCGGTGGTCAGACCCGGCCACGTCGTCTCCGGAGGTCACCCGCCCAACGCTAGCCGGGCCTCCCGGTCGACCGTCGTCGGTGCCCCGGCGCCGAGGTTCCACAACACGCCGTCGGTGTGGCGCCGAGGTTCCACGGGTGGGCACACGGAGCGCCGACATGCCGAGATCTCGGAACCTCGGGCCCGCCCGGACCACGCGACGCGCCACGCAGGCGCGCCCGCACGCGACTGCCGTGCCGTCCGATTTCCGCCAGTCGCGGTCGGTGGTGCGTGTCAGGCTGGGACCGTGACCATCCCCGGAACCGACCAGCTGCACGCCGAGCGCTACCGCGTCGTCGCCTCGCGCGACGCACGCTTCGACGGCCAGTTCGTCACCGCCGTGCACTCCACGGGCATCTACTGCCGACCGAGCTGCCCGGCACGCACGCCCCGCGAGACCGGCGTCACCTTCTACCGCACGAGCGCAGCAGCGCACCTGGCAGGCTTCCGTGCCTGCAAGCGCTGCCTGCCCGAAGCGACCCCCGGCAGCCCCGAGTGGGACCTGCGCGAGGACGTCGCCGGCCGCGCCATGCGCCTCGTCCTCGACGGCGTCGTCGAGCGCGACGGCGTCCCGGGGCTCGCCGCACGGGTCGGCTACTCCGAACGCCAGCTCAACCGCATCATGACGGCCGAGCTCGGTGCCGGCCCGAAGGCGCTCAGCCGCGCACACCGCGCCCAGACGGCACGCACGCTGCTGACGTCGTCGGACCTGCCCATCGCGGACGTCGCCTTCGCGGCCGGGTTCGCGAGCGTCCGCCAGTTCAACGAGACCGTCCGCGAGGTCTTCGCCGTCACCCCGTCCGAGCTGCGCGCCCGTCGGACGCTCCGGCCCGCGTCCGACGGCGCACTGCACGTGCACCTGCCCGCGCGGCCGCCGTTCGACGCGCAGGGGCTCCTCGACTGGCACGCACTGCACGCCCTGCCGGGCCTGGAGCAGGTGGACACCGACGAATCCGGGCGGGTCACCTCCTACGGACGGCTGCTCGACCTGCCGGGAGGCCCGGGCTGGTTCAGCGCATCGGCCGCGGTCGCGGGGGCGGCCGGTTCCACGGCCGCCGGTCGCGGTACCGGGATCGACCTGCGGGTGCGCGTCACCGACCTGTCCGACCTGCCGACGCTCGTCGCCCGCGTCCGGTCGTACTTCGACCTCGATGCCGACCCGGTCGCCGTCGACGCGGTGCTCGGCTCCGTGCCCGAGCTCGCTGCGGCGGTGCAGCGGGTCCCCGGCCTGCGGCTACCCGGTGCCGTCGACGCGCACGAGATCGTGTTCCGCACCCTCATCGGGCAGCAGGTCTCCGTCGCCGCGGCCCGGACGGCCCAGACGCGGCTCGTGGCGGCGCTCGGTGCCGCCGTGCCGTCGGCGATCCTGCCGGGGGGCCTGCTGTTCCCGTCCGCCGAGGTCATCGCCGCCCGCGGCCACGAGGTGCTGCGCGGTCCGGCCGCCCGCGTCGACACGATCCTGCGGGTCGCCGCGGCGCTCACTGACGGGTCGCTCGTCATCGACGGCGGACAGTCCCTCGACGAGCTGCGCGAGCGGCTGCTGGCGGTGAAGGGCATCGGGCCGTGGACCGCCGACTACGTGGCGCTCCGGGTCCGGCACCACCCCGACGTGTTCCTCCACAGCGACCTCGCGGTGCGCAACGGTTCACAGGAACTCGGACTGCCCGGTACGGCGCGCGAGCTCTCCCTATGGTCGGAGCAGGTGGCGCCCTGGCGGAGCTACCTGACGATGCACTGCTGGCGACCGATCATCGACCGCGCGATCGCGACGGCCGCCGGCGCGCGAGTGCACGGCACCGGCCGTGCGCGGCACGCAGACAACGACCCTCGGAAGGACGAACGATGACCGACGCAACCATCCAGACCCTGGACACCCCGGACGGGGCCTTCACCGTGCTCGAGGACGCCGAGGGCCGTGTCCTCGCCTCGGGCTGGACCGACTCCGTCGACCGGATCCTCGGGCGGCTCGCCGACCGGTACCGGCCCAGTCGCATCGTCGACGGCACGGTCGCCGCCGCTGATGCCGTGGACGCCTTCTACTCGGGCGAGGTCGAGCACGCCATGCAGGTGCCGGTCCGGCAGTTCGGCACCGACCTGTTCACCGAGGGGTGGCGGCAGCTCCGCCGCATCCCCGCCGGCGGCACCCTGACCTACACCGAGTTCGCGGGGGCGATGGGCCGTCCGGACGCCGTGCGGGCCGCCGCCAGCGTGTGCGCACGGAACGCTCCCGCACTGTTCGTGCCGTGCCACCGGGTACTGCGGTCCGACGGCACACTCGGGGGCTTCGCGTGGGGGCTCGACGTCAAGCGATCGTTGCTCGAACGGGAGTCGGTCGGCACCACGGCGCTCGTCTGAGTTGTACAAAACGCTCTAGAATGTACAGGTGAGCGAAGTGTCGATCTCCGAAGCACGTGGCCGCCTGGCGTCGATCATCGATGACGCCCGGCACGAACCCGTCTACCTGACCCGGCGCAACAAGCGCGTCGCGGCGGTGGTGGACGCGGATGTCCTGGACCGCCTGCTCGAGGCGGCCGAGGACCTCGACGACCTGGTCGCGTACGACGCTGCCATCGCGGAGAACAAGCGCATCGGCGGCGAGAACGTGCAGTGGGACGATCTCAAGCGCGAACTCGGACTCGGATGACCTGGTCGGTCGAGGTCATCCCGTCCGCGCAACGTGTCATCCGCAAGCTCCCGCCCGACGGTCGTCGGCGGATCGAGGGACTCCTCGCGATCCTCGCCGACCACCCGCGGCCCCCGGCAGCTCGGAAGCTCGTGAACCGACCCGGTTGGCGGGTGCGATCAGGTGACTACCGTCTGATCTACGAGATCGACGACGGCCGACTCATCGTGATCGTCGTCGATGCCGGCCACCGCCGAGCGATCTACCGCGACCGCTGAGCGGAGCCGGACCCGGACCCGGATCGGTCGTCTCCCCCTGGTTGCGGGTGGTGACGTGGGAGCGCTCCGATGCCATGCTTCGAGGACCGACCCGCCCGGTCCCTCCCGAGGACCCGACGCAGCGCCGTCGAACCACCCTCGGAAGGCCCCCAATGGACCAGCACGTCGACCGCACGGTCGTCTCCGCCGACGGCACGGTGATCGCCGTGTCCGACGCGGGGACCGGTCCGGCGCTCGTCGTGGTCGGTGGCGCCTTCGACCACCACGGCACCCCCACCGTCGAGCACCTGACCGGCGGCCTGCAGGACCGCTACCGGGTCATCACGTACGACCGGCGGGGCCGCGGTGCGAGCGGTGACACCACCCCGTGGACGATCGAACGCGAGGTCGAGGACCTCGCGGCCGTCGTCGCGAGTGTGGACGGACCCGTCGCCGCGCTCGGCCTCTGCGTCGGCGCGGGGGTGGTCCTCCGGGGCCTCGCCGCCGGCGTCCCGCTCGGGGCCGCCGTGCTGTGGGAGCCGCCGTACCGAGCGACGGTCGACCCGCACGCCGACGACGTCGTCTTCGCCGACCTGCTCGACGAACACGTCGCCGCCGGCCGTCGCGCCCAAGCGGTCCGGGCGTTCCTCGCGCACGTCCTGGGGGTGCCGATGGGGCAGATCTCGGCGCTGCGGCTGAAGGGTGCGCTCTGGCGGTCGCTCGTCGTCGACGCCCACGTGCTCAGCCGCGACGTGCGGGTGCTCAACGGCCTGGCGATCCCGGAGCGGGTGGCAGCAGCGGTCGGTGTCCCGGTGCTCGTCGCCGCGGGCAGCGACGGCCACGAGTGGATGCGGCAGGCGGCCCGAGCGGTCGTCGAGGCCGTGCCGGGCTCGGGCTACGTCGAGGTCCCCGGGCAGGGTCACGTGCCCGACCCGGCTGCGATCGGCGCGGTGCTCGACGGGTTCCTGGTCCGGGTCGTCTCACCGAGCAGCTGACTGCGAGAGGATGGCGTGGTGAACGCACCTCGTCTCGGTCTCCTGCTCGACGTCGACGGGCCCATCGCCAGCCCCGTCTCCCGCACCATCGCGATCCCGAGCATCATCGAGGACCTCGTCGCCCTCGCCGCCGAGGGCATCCCCGTCGTCTTCAACACCGGCCGGAGCGACGCATTCATCCGGAGCGAGGTGGTCGGTCCGTTGCTCGCCGGTGGTCTCGCCGAGGGTGGCCGCGTGCACGCCGTCTGCGAGAAGGGCGCCGTCTGGTGCTCGATCGGCCCGCAGTACGAGGGCGGCATGAGCGAGCTCACCGTCGCCGACGACCTGGCGCTCCCGCGCGACTACGCCGACGAGATGCGCGAGCTCGTCCGCACCGAGTACGCCGACCTGGTGTTCTTCGACGAGACGAAGCGCGCCATGGTGTCGATCGAGCAGCGGGTGGAGGTGCCGAACGCCACGTACCTGGCTCGGCAGCCCGAGTTCGACGCGAAGGCGATGGCGGCCCTCGAGCGTCGCGGCCTGGGTGTGCGCCGTCTCGACGACGTCCGACCCGACGCCGACGGTGCCGTGCAGTGGCGGATCGACCCGACGATCATCTCGACCGACGTCGAGTCCGACCGCAGCGGCAAGGACATGGGCGCCGAGCGGTCGCTCGAGCTCCTGGCACAGGACGGCGAGCTGCCGGCGGCCTGGCGCACGATGGGCGACTCGCGCAGCGACTACGCGATGGCGGACTGGCTGCACGCGAACGGCCACGAGGTCGCGCACGTCGACGTCCGTCCCTCGGACGGCGTGCCGGCGACGCCGTACCCGGTGCTCACCGCGCCCGACGGGGTGATCCACGACGAGGCCGGAGCGCGGTTCCTGGCGGACTGGCGCCGATCCGCCTGAGCCGAGCCGGGCCTCCCGGTCGACCCGCCCTGCCCACGGAACCTGGTTCCGGACACTGCACCGCGCCGTTCCCTGGTTCCGCGTCCGGAACCTGGTTCCCATGTGCCCAGCGGCTCCGCTGTTTGCGTGTCGGGGTGGTACACCAGTAATGTCACGGGGTCCGCCGCCCAGTCGATGACGGGATCCACCCCATGGCAACGAAGCTCCGCATCAAGTCGATCGAGGCCTCACTGGCCGACTCCGAGGAGCAGGGCCGGTCCCTGAAACGCTCCCTGAAGACGTTCGACATCGCCGCGATGGGCATCGCGGTCGCCGTCGGCGCCGGCATCTTCTCGGTCGGCGCGAACGCCGCCGCGAACTTCGCCGGGCCCGGCGTCATCATCTCGTTCCTGCTCGCCGCCGTCACGTGTGGCCTGGCGATCATGTGCTACGCCGAGTTCGCCTCGACGATCCCCGTCGCCGGCTCGGCCTACACGTTCACCTACGCAACGATGGGCGAGCTCCTCGCCTGGATCGTCGGCTGGGACCTCATCCTCGAGACCCTCACCGCCAGCGCCGTCATCGCGAAGTACTGGGGCATCTACCTCAGCACCGCGTTCGACGTGTTCGGTGTGACCCTGCCGAGCACGATCCAGCTCGGCCCGATCCCGTTCACCTGGGGCCCGGTCCTGATCGTCGGCATCTTCACGGTGCTGCTCGCCTTCGGCACCCGCCTGTCGTCGCGGGTCTCGGCGGTCATCACGATCATCAAGGTCGCCATCGTGGTGTTCGTCATCGTCGCCGGCGCGTTCTTCGTCAAGGCCGCGAACTTCACCCCGTTCATCCCGCCGTCGGAGCCCGCCAAGGGCGCGGAGGGCAGCGTCTGGACCCAGTCGCTCGTGTCGTGGTTCACCGGTTCCGAGCCCGCGCAGTACGGCGTCTTCGGGCTGCTCGCCGCGGCGTCGCTCGTGTTCTTCGCGTTCATCGGGTTCGACGTCGTCGCGACCAGCGCGGAGGAGACCGAGAACCCGCAGAAGACGCTGCCCCGCGGCATCTTCATCGGCCTGGGCATCGTGACGCTGCTCTACGTCGGCGTCAGCATCGTCATCACCGGCATGGTCTCCTACCAGCGCCTCGCGCAGGAGGACGCACCGTCCCTGGCCTCGGCCTTCGACATCGTCGGGTTGCCGTGGGCTGCCGGCATCATCGCCATCGGCTCCCTGATCGGTCTGACGACCGTCGTCATGGTGCTGCTGCTCGGTCTGTCCCGCATCGTCTTCGCGATGAGCCGTGACGGCCTGCTGCCGCGCTGGTTCTCGAAGACGAACCCGAAGACGCAGACGCCGGTGCGCGTGCAGGTCGTCGCGGGCGTCGTCGTCGCGCTGCTCGCCGGGTTCACGGCGGTCGACAAGCTCGAGGGCATGATCAACATCGGCACGCTGTCGGCCTTCGTGCTGGTGTCGATCGGCATCATCGTGCTCCGCAAGTCGCGCCCGGACGCCCCGCGCTCGTTCCGGGTGCCGTGGTCGCCGGTGATCCCGATCCTGTCGGCGGTGCTGTGCTTCTGGCTGATGCTGAACCTCGAGGTCGAGACCTGGCTGCGGTTCGTCGTCTGGCTCGTCATCGGCTTCGCGATCTACTTCGGCTACAGCCGCCGCAACAGCCGGGTCGGCAAGGGCCAGCAGTAGCGGGCTCCGGCGTCCTATGCGCCGACGACCAACAGGACCCCGAAGCCCAGCATCACGACGGCGACCAGACCGTCGAACACCCGCCACGTCAGCGGCTTCGCGAACAGCGGTCGGAGCAGTCGCCCGCCGAACCCGAGCGCGCCGAACCACAGGCAGCTCGCCGCAACCGCGCCGACGGTCCAGAGCCAGCGGTCGTCCGGGCCCTGCTGGTTCGCGACGGACCCGAGGAACACCAGCGTGTCCAGGTACACGTGCGGGTTCGCCCACGTGAAGACGAGCATGGTCGCCACTGCCGTTCGCATGGTCACCGCTTGGCCGGGAGGCACGGTGCGCGTCCGCCCCGCCACCACCGTCCCCGGGCGCTCGGGTCCACTGCCCGCGGCCGGCTCCGGCACGCCGTCGTCCGCCGCCTGGTCGGCGACGCGAGTCGCGATGGTCACGTCGTCCGCCGCGTCGTCGGCCACGCGCATGGCGTCGCTCGACGGCCGCAGTGCCCGTCGCGCGGCGAGCACGCCGTAGGTCACGAGGAACGCGGCCCCGACGAACCGCACGACGACGAGCGCCACCGGGAACCGCTCGACCACGGCCCCGACGCCGAGCACCCCGGCGACGATGAGCACGGCGTCCGACACCGCGCACACGACGACCGCCGCCGTCACCACCCGCAGGCCCGAGCTGACCGCCAACCGGAGCAGGTAGGTGTTCTGCACACCGATCGCGACGATCAGGGCGAGTCCGGTGCCGAGGCCGGCGAGCAGGGGGAGGAATGCGGTCATCTCCACGACGCTAGGCGCGCCCCCGTCTGTAGACCAGCTCACGTTCCTACAGCGCCGTAAGCTGCACTGCATGGTCCGATTCCAGCGCGAGCACCTCGAGACCCTGTTGATCGCCGTCGACCACGGCACCCTCGACGCGGCCGCCCGGGCCCTGGCGATCACCCCGTCGGCGGTCTCGCAGCGCATCAGGTCGATGGAGCAGCAGGTCGGCCGGGTCCTGCTGCAGCGGACGACCCCGGTCACCCCGACGGCCGACGGCGCCGTCGTGCTCCGGCATGCACGCCAGGTGCGGCTGCTCGACGACGAGACCGCCCGCGCACTCGGCGAGACCGATGCCGACGGATCGGGGACCGCGGTGCCGTCGATCCCGCTCGCCGTCAACGCCGACTCGCTCGGCACGTGGTTCCTCGAGGCGCTCGCACTCGTCCGTGTCGACACCGAGGTGGTCTTCGACCTGCACCGCGAGGACCAGGACCGCACCGCCGAGCTGCTGCGCGCCGGCACGGTGATGGGTGCGGTGACGGCCGAGGCGGACCCCGTGCAGGGCTGCTCGTCGGTACCGCTCGGCATCGACCGGTACCGGGCGGTGGCATCGCCGGCGTTCGTCGACCGCTACCTGTCCGACGCCGACACCGAGCGGCGGATGCTGAGCCGCCTCGACCGGGTGCCGCTCGTCGACTACGACCGTGACGACGACCTGCAGCAGGGCTACCTCCGCCGGGTGCTCGGCCACGCGCCCTCCGGTCCACGCCACTTCGTCCCGACCTCGGCCGACTTCGCACGGGCGGTCTCGCTCGGCTTCGGGTGGGGGATGCTGCCCGAGGCGCAGTGCATCGATGCCCTGGCGCGAGGCGAGCTGCTCGAGCTCACCCCGACCCGCCGGGCCGACGTCGCCCTGTGGTGGCAGCGGTGGAACCTGGCATCACCCTTGCTCGAGCGGGTCACGGACGCGGTGCGATCGACCGCCGCCGAGCGCCTGCACCCCGTCACCCGGTGAGCAGGCACGTGCCGGTGCTCGTCGCTGCGACCGCGGTTCAGGTCTGGCAGCGCGGGCACCAGTAGGTGTCCCGCAGGGTGAGCTCCGAGTCACCGAGGTCTCCTCGCCGGATCCGGGTGCCGCACCGCAGGCACGGCTTGCCCGCTCGTCCGTAGACCCAGAACCGACGCCCCGGGCGGTCGATCCCCGTCGTCACCCGGTGGCTGCGGTCGCGGTTCGCCAGGATGAGCCGGCTCGCCAAGGAGATCGTCCGGCCGGCGTCGTGCACCTCGGCCACCGGGCGGGTCGGCAGGACCCCGCGCAGGAAGCAGAGCTCGTTGCGGTAGACGTTGCCGAGGCCGGCGAGCACCCGCTGGTCGAGCAGCGCCAGGCCGACCGGCCGCGACGGATCCCGCGTCAGGTTCTCGAGCGCCAGGTCGGCGTCCCAGTCGGGGCCGAGCAGGTCCGGGCCGAGGTGTCCGACGACCTCGGACTCCTGGTCGCGGGGGATCACCTCGAGCACCCCGAGTGTGAACCCGACCGTGGAGACGTCCTCGGTGTCGAGGATCGCGCGTGCCTGGTGCGCCGGGCGTCGCCAGCGCTCGCCGGGGGCGTAGACGTCCCACCGCCCCTCCATCTTCAGGTGGGAGTGCACGGTCAGGTCCCCGATCCGGTGCAGCAGGTGCTTGCCACGGGGCACGACCTCGTCGACGGTGCGGCCGACCAGGTCGACGGTCGCGAACGCGGGCACCCGGAAGTCGCTCCGGGTCAGGACCTTGCCCGCGAGCGCCGTGTGCAGCCGGTGCGCTGCCCGGTAGACGGTGTCGCCCTCAGGCACGGAGCCGGAGTCCCTGCGGGGTGGCGGTGAACCCGGCGTCGCCCAGCGCGGTGCCGAGCGGGGTACCGAGCACGAACTCGCCGTCGACGCGCTCGACCGCGAGCTTCCGCAGTCCGGTGCGCACGATGCCCGCGATCGACGCCGCTGCGACGGCCAGGTCGGCGGGGTCGTCGGTGAAGGTCAACACCGACTTGCCGCCGCGCTCGACGTACACCGCGAGCCGGCCGTCGACGGTGGTGACGAGTGCTCCGGCCTTGCGCCCGGGCCGGTGGCCGCGTGCGCCGGTGGTGGCCGGTGCCGGGGCCTTCTGCGCAGCCGCAGCGACAGCAGCGACGTCGGCGCCCGTGACGTCCGTGTCGGCCGCCGCGCGGTCGTCGGACGGCCAGGGCAGCGATGCGCCGTACGGGTTCGCGGGGTCGGTCGCGGCCAGGGTCAGTGCCTCGCGCTTCCGGTCCGGGTCGACGCGTTCGTCGTCGTCGAGGTCACGGGCGTAGGTCCGCAGCCGGTCGATGGTCGGACCCGTGGCGAACTGTGCGGCCCCGAGCCCCTCGATGAAGTAGCCGCGGCGCGCCCGCCCGGACTCCTCGAACCGCGAGAGCACCCGGTACACGCCCGCGAACCCACCCCGGACCCCCTCGACCTGGACGGCCCCGCGGGTGACGACCCCGTAGCGCTCGAGCAGCTGCTCGGCGGTCGCGGCGGCCCGCACGGTCGAGTCGGACTCGGCCAGGGGGAGCAGGGACCAGCGGCCACCGACGGACGGCGGGCCGGACTGCGTCGGCATCGTCGGACGGCGGCGCCCGCGGTACGCACGAGCCCGCGGGGCGCTGCTGCTCTTCGCCTTGCCGCCGAGCATCGAGCGCAGCGGAGCGAACGTGTCGTTCGTGATCTGTCCGGCCCAGACGAGGTCCCACAGCGCCGTCGTCAGGGCCGGGTCGTCGGTGCTGCCGACGGCCTGCCCGAGCTGGCGGAAGAAGTACGCGCCGCCGCCGGCCAGGGCACCGAGCACGTCGCGCTGCAGCTCGGTGGTCTCGTCGCCGGAGGGCTCGGCGAGCGTCGTCGACGCCGTCTCGGCGAGGTGCAGGCGCACCCACCCGTCGTTGCCGGGCAGGGTCCCGCCGCCGGACCACAGGACCTCGCCGGTGGCGGTGAGCTCGTCGAGCATGTTCGTGGAGTAGTCGGTCACCCGCGCGGGCAGCACCAGGGTCTCCCAGGCGCTGGCGGGCAGGGCGACGCCGGCGAGCTGGTCGATCACCTGCAGGACCCCGTCGACCCCGCGCAGGCCGCCGCGGGTGCCGGGGGTCTGCACGTGCTGCCAGGCGGGCAGGAAGCGCGCGAGCGTGTCCGGCGACACCGGCTCGACCTCGTGGCGGAGCGCGGCGAGGGACTTCGTGCGGATCCGGCGCAGGACCTCGGCGTCGCACCACTCGGCGCCCTGCCGATCCGGGCGGAACTCGCCCTCGACCACACGTCGGTCGGCGACCAGACGGCGCAGGGTGTCCTGCACGACGGCGACCCCGAGGCCGAGGCGACCCGCGGCCTCCTGCGCCGAGAACGGCCCGTGCGACCGGGCGTACCGGCCGACCAGGTCACCGAGCGGGTCGGCGACGGGTTCGACGAACGCGGTCGGCACGCCGATCGGCAGCGGGACCCCGAGGGCGTCACGCAGGCGCGAGGCGTCCTCGATGACGGCCCAGCGGGTGGACCCGGCGTGTGAGAACGACAGGACACGGCGGTCGCGCTCGAGCGCGGTGAGCACGGTCTGCACCTCGGTCGCAGCGGCGGAGCGGTCGTCCGACGCCGCCAGCCAGCTCCGGTCGACGGCTTCGTCGAGGTCGAGCGCGCCGACGAGCCGCAGCACGTCGACCAGCCCCTCGGCGTCGCGCGCCCGGCGGTCCGGCGACAGCCGCTGCAGGTCCTCTTCCACCGAGGCGATGACCGCCGGGTCGAGCAGCTCCCGCAGTTCGGCGCGGCCGAGCAGTTCGCCGAGCAGGGTCGAGTCGAGCGACAGTGCCGCGGCCCGGCGCTCGGCGAGCGGGGAATCGCCCTCGTACATGAACGCGGCGACGTACCCGAACAGGATCGAACGGGCGAACGGGGACGGCGTCTCGGTCTCGGTCTCGACCAGGCGGATGCGGCGGCCGGCGATCTCGTCGGCGATGCCGAGCAGGGCGGGCACGTCGTAGACGTCCTGCAGCACTTCGCGCACGGTCTCGAGCACGATCGGGAACGACGGGTACTTCCGGGCCACCTCGAGCAGCTGCGAGGCGCGTTGCCGCTGCTGCCACAGGGGCGAACGCTGCCCGGGGTTCCGACGGGGCAGCAGCAGGGCGCGCGCCGCACACTCGCGGAACCGCGCGGCGAACAGCGCCGAGCCACCGACCTCGTCCGTGACGAGTGCCTCGAGGTCGTCGCGCTCGAACACGAACAGGTCGGCGCCCGGCGGTTCGGCGTCGGTCTCGGGGATGCGCACCACGATGCCGTCGTCGGCGGCCATCGCGTCGCCGTCGATGCCGTGGCGTTCGCGCAACCGTGCCGCGACCGCCAGGGCCCACGGCGCGTGCACCTGCATGCCGTACGGCGAGTGCAGGATGAGCCGCCAGTCGCCGAGTTCGTCGCGGAAGCGCTCGACCACGAGCGTCGTGTCGTTCGGCACGTGACCGGTGGCCGCCCGCTGGTCGCGCAGGAAGGTCAGCAGGTTCGTGACGGCACGCTCGTCGAGGCCGCCAGCGGCGACCCGGGCGCGGGCGTCGTCGTCCGAGGCGCCCTCGACCTCGCGCACGAACGCCCCCGTCGCGCGACCGAGTTCGGCGGGGCGGCCGATGCCGTCGCCCTTCCAGAACGGCACCCGACCGGGCTGTCCGAACGCCGGGCTCACGATGACCCGGTCGTGGGTGATCTCCTCGATCCGCCAGCTCGTGGCACCGAGCGCGAAGACGTCCCCGACGCGGGACTCGTAGACCATCTCCTCGTCGAGCTCGCCGACGCGGGAGGCCTTCTCGCCGACCATGAACACGCCGAACATGCCGCGGTCCGGGATCGTGCCGCCGCTCGTCACCGCGAGCCGCTGGGCGCCGGGGCGTCCGGTCAGGGTGCCGTGCACGCGGTCCCACACCAGCCGCGGGCGGAGTTCGGCGAACTCGTCGCTCGGGTACCGCCCGGTGATCAGGTCGAGCGTGGCGTCGAACGCCGAGCGGGGCAGCCCGCTGAACGGAGCGCTCCGCCGGACCAGGTCGAACCAGTGCTCGACGTCGACGGTGTCGATCGCTCCCGCGGCGACGGTGTGCTGCGCCAGCACGTCGAGGGGGTTCGCCGGCACCGAGATCGACTCGATCTGCCCCGAGACCATCCGTTCGACCGTGACCGCACTGTTGACGAGGTCGGCGCGGTGCTTCGGGAACAGCACTCCGCGGGAGATCTCGCCCACCTGGTGCCCGGCACGCCCGACGCGCTGCAGACCGCTCGCGACCGAGGGCGGCGCCTCGACCTGGACGACGAGGTCGACCTCGCCCATGTCGATGCCGAGCTCGAGCGAACTCGTCGCGACGACGCACCGCAGCCGACCGGACTTCAGGTCGTCCTCGATGATGGCGCGCTGGTCCTTCGACACCGAGCCGTGGTGGGCGCGGGCGAGCACGGGCACTGCAGTGTCGGAGCCGCCGCCACCGGTCTGCCCGGACGCGCCGATCATCTGCGCCGGCGGCCGCTTCGTGCCCTGGGGTGCGACCGCGTGCGCCGAGGTCCGGGCGGGCGACTGTGGGCGACCCCGCGCCACCGGCAGTCCGTCGTCGGCCGGCGAGACACCCGCCGGCACCAGCGCATCGCCCTCCGCGGCCGAAGCCGGAGCCGCCGCGGCGAGGACGCGCTCTTCGTGGATCTCGTTCAGCCGCGCGGTGAGTCGCTCGGCCAGTCGCCGCGAGTTCGCGAACACGATCGTCGACCGGTGCTCCTCGATGAGGTCGACCACACGCTCTTCGACGTGCGGCCAGATCGAGCCGTTCGCGGGAGCGTCGGACGCGTCCGCACCGACCGGCGGAGCACCGAGCTCGGCCATGTCGTCGACCGGCACGACCACGCGCAGGTCGAAGGTCTTCTGCGCCGGCGGGGCGATGATCGTCACCGGCGCACGGCCGCCGAGGAACCGGGCGACCTCTTCCGGCGGCCGGACCGTGGCGGACAGCCCGATGCGCTGCACCGGCTTGTCGAGCAGGTCGTCGAGCCGCTCGAGCGAGACGGCCAGGTGCGCTCCGCGCTTGGTCGAGGCGACCGCGTGCACCTCGTCCACGATGACGGTGTCGACGTTGACCAGGGTCTCGCGCGCCTGCGAGGTGAGCATGAGGTACAGCGACTCGGGCGTCGTGATGAGGATGTCCGGCGGCTGGCGGAGCAGCTTCTGCCGGTCCGACGACGGGGTGTCGCCACTGCGCACCCCGACGGTGACCTCTGGTGGTTCGGTACCGAGCCGCCTGGCCGTCTGCGTGATGCCGACGAGCGGGCTGCGCAGGTTCCGCTCGACGTCGACGCCGAGGGCCTTGAGCGGCGAGACGTACAGGACCCGCGTGCGCTGCTTGGCCGGGGGCCGGTCGGTCGCGCTGATGAGCCGGTCGATCGACCACAGGAACGAGGCCAGGGTCTTGCCGGATCCGGTCGGCGCGATGACGAGAGCGTGCTGCCCCGTCGAGATGGCGTCCCAGGCGCCCGCCTGCGCCGGGGTGGGGGCGTCGAACGCACCACGGAACCACTCCGCGGTCGCGGGGGAGAAGCGCTCGAAGACGTCCGTCATGGTCCGTCCCATCCTGCCCGTCACCACCGACAGCAGCCCGAGCGGGGAGTACCCCTTGACAAGACGATAGTTAGCGATCTATCGTAAACACATCGCGATACGACGAAGACAAAACCAGTCAAACCGATCGCGAGCCGACTCAGCAACAAGGAAGGACGCACCATGCGCCCCATGCACAACGACAACGACAGCAACCACCACCCGCGCGGCCCCCGTTTCGGCGGCGCGCGGCAGCACCACGGCGCCGGCTTCCCCGGCCGCGACCGCGGTGACCACGAGCACGGCGGCCGAGGCGGCCGTGGCTTCGGCCCGGGCTTCGGGCCGGGCATGGGCTTCGGCCCCGGCTTCGGTGGCTTCGGCGGACCCGGCTTCGGGCGCGAACGCCGGCGCCGCGGTGACGTCCGCCTCGCGATCCTCGGCCTGCTGGCCGAGGGGCCGCAGAACGGCTACGCCGTGATCAAGACCATCGCCGAGCGCACCGGCGGCGCCTGGAAGCCGAGCCCCGGCTCGGTCTACCCGACGCTCCAGCAGCTCGTCGACGAAGACCTCGTGGTCTCGTCGGGTGACGGCCGCAAGACGCTCTTCGAGCTCACCGACGCCGGCAAGGCCGAGGCTGAGGCGAAGGCCGACGAGATCGCCGCGGCACTCGACGCGGCCCCCGGGATCCCGGACGCGCAGCGCGAGTTCTTCGAAGCGCTCCGGAAGACCATGGGCGTCCTGCAGATGTACCGGACGACCGCGACGGAGGACCAGGCCAAGGCCGCCACCGCCAAGGTCGACCAGCTCCGCAAGGACCTGCTGCAGATCCTCGCCGACTGACGTCGGAACCCACGAACGGGAGGCACGGTGCCAGCTGGCACCGTGCCTCCCGTCCGTCGTCGCCGGGGCTGACCCCGGCGCATCGTGAGCAGAAAAGGTCGAGTCCGCACGTCGGACCCGACCATTTCTGCTCACCAAGCGCGCCCCGCGCCTACACCCCCATGAACGCGCCGACGTCCGACAGCTCCGCTGCCGACACCGCGTGCGGCAGGCCCTCGTACGCCCGGTCCGTCACGGTGGTGTTCGCCGCCGCCCACGCCTGCGTCCGCGCGGTGGCCTCCGCCGGGATCACCGGGTCGAGGTCGCCGTGCCCGAGGAACACCCGCGGCCGGACGGCGGCGACGGCCTCGTCACGAGAGTCCGTCACCCCCGGTACGACGAACCCGGACAGCGACACCGCGAACGCGAACGCCGCGGGCCGTGCGCGCAGCAGCTGCAGCGCCATCGACCCGCCCTGCGAGAACCCGAGGAGTCCGATCCGCGGGTGGTCGGCGGCGACGGAGTCGATCCACGCGAGCACCCCGGCAACCGCGGCGTCGACGGGCTCGAGCGCGGGGGAGCCCGGCGTCCCGAGCGGGTACCAGCTGAACCCCTGGCCCCAAGCCATCGGCGCCCGCAGTGACGCCATCGTCCAGGCCGCCGGCAGCGCGGGGGCGAGTCCGAGCAGGTCGCGTTCGTTCGACCCCACCCCGTGCATGGTCACGAGCAGCGGTGTCCCTGCGCGTTCTTCCGCGGGACGGGTCCACTGCACCAGGTCTGCATCGATCATGTGGACAACGCTAACCATCCCCAAGTCCCGCGCCTTCCGCCGAACTCGACGCCGTCCCTGGTAGACACGGTGCATGGCCTCGTTGCAAACCCCCGACCCCGACTCCGGCTGGCTGTCCGACGAGGAACTCGCCAACGCGCGTCGTCGACTCCCCATCTGCTACGTCGAGGCGATCCCCGTCCGCACCGACGGGCTCGGCGTTGTGACCGAGGTCGGGGTGCTGCTGCGCGTGGCCCCGAGCGGCTCGATCGTCCGCACCCTGGTGTCCGGTCGCGTGATGTTCGGCGAGTCCATCCGCACGGCGCTGTTCCGGCACCTCGAGAAGGACCTCGGTCCGATGGCGTTCCCGCAGCTGCCGTCGAGCCCGACGCCGTTCACGGTGGCCGAGTACTTCCCGCTGCCCGGCGCCTCGGTGTACACCGACGAACGGCAGCACGCGATCTCGCTGGCCTACGTCGTTCCGGTCACCGGCACGTGCGAGCCCCGGCAGGACGCCCTCGAGCTCACCTGGATGACCCCGATGGAAGCCGCGTCGGACGGCGTCGCCGACGACATGGAGGGTGGCCGCGGCGCCCTGCTGCGCGCGGGCCTCGCGTCGGTCGGCGCGCTCATGTAGCGACCGGCTCGGTTCCCGAACACGACGGAGCCCCCCGAACACGACGAAGCCCCCGGATCCGATCGGATCCGGGGGCTTCGCAGCGCGGTGCTTGACCGGCTTGTTACTTCGTGTCGCGGTCGCTCTTGAGGCTGTCGGCGACGCCGGAAGCGGCGTCCTTGACGTTCGTACCCGCCTGCTTGGTGTCGGCCTTGACCTGATCGGTCTTGCCCTCAGCCTTGAGGTGGTCGTTGTCCGTCGCGTTCCCGACGGCCTCCTTGACCTTGCCTGCCGCCTTCTCAGCGGCGTTCTTGATGTCTTCGATCCCAGCCATAGGCACTCCTTCCAACAGCGGACGTTTCCCCGTCAGCCGCTCGCGCGGCATCCGGTGAAGGAGAACCTACGCCTCGGGGGCGTCCGCTTCGCAGGCGCCCCCAAGGTTGTCCCCCGCTGGTCAGCGCGGGCCGGGTCGACAGGTCAGTGGCGGTCGGCAGCGCCGGCCGGACGGGAGGCACGGCGCGACGAGCCACGACGGCCCCCGCCCGACTCCTGGCCGGCTCCACGGCCCGCGGCGTAGCCACCGTCCGAGGACCAGACGGCAGAGGACCCACCGCGCACGGTGTCGCTGCCGGCGCGGCGGCTGCCGCCGGTACGGCGACCACCCGTCGAGCCCGCGCCCGCGGCGGCGGAGCGCCCGGTGCCCTCGGAACGTGCGCCACGAGCCGGACGGCCCTGACGGCCCCCGGCCGAACCGGCGGACTCGGAAGCCGAGCCGGCACGCGCGGGCTGACCCGAGCCTCCCGGACGGCCGCCGCGACCACGACGACCACGGTCACCGGCGGAATCGGCGGAGCGCTGCTTCGGCTGACGCTGCTGCTGCGCGGGCTGGTCCTCGGCGACGTGGCGGATCGGGGCGATCTCGCCGACGAGCGTGGTGACCGCCGGGGAGGTCGCGGTGACCTGCTGCGGGGTGACCTTGATCGCGGCGGCACGCATCATCTGCGCGACGTCGCGACGCTCGGCGGGCATCGTCACCGTGACGACGTCACCGGACGAACCGGCACGGGCGGTACGGCCCGAGCGGTGCAGGTACGCCTTGTGCTCGGTGGGCGGGTCGACGTGCACGACGAGCTCGACGTTGTCGACGTGCACACCACGGGCGGCGACGTCGGTGGCGACGAGGACGAGGGCCTCGCCGGACGAGAACTTCGCCAGGTTCCGCTCACGGGCGCCCTGCGACAGGTTGCCCTGCAGGTCGACGGCCGGGATCCCCTGGCTGCTGAGCTGCTTGGCGAGGCGCTTGGCGTGGTGCTTCGTGCGCATGAAGAGGATGCGGCGACCGTTGCCCGAGGCGAGGGTGCTCACGAGGTGCTTCTTCGCGTCGGCGTCGGCGACCTCGAACAGGTGGTGGGTCATCGCCTCGACGGGGCTGTTCGCCTCGTCGACGGAGTGCATCACCGGGTTGTGCAGGAACTTCTTGACGAGCTTGTCCACGCCGTTGTCGAGCGTGGCGGAGAACAGCAGACGCTGTCCCTGCTCGGGCGTCGCCTGCATGATCTTGGTCACGCCGGGCAGGAAGCCCATGTCGGCCATGTGGTCGGCCTCGTCGAGGACGGTCACCTCGATGTCACCGAGGTTGACGTGGCCCTGCTGCATGAGGTCGGCGAGGCGACCCGGGCAGGCCACGACGACGTCCACGCCGCCGCGCAGGGCGTCGACCTGACGGCCCTGTCCGACGCCACCGAAGATGGTCGTGGTGTTGAGGCCCATGGCCTTGGCGAGCGGGGCGAGGGCGACGTCGATCTGGGTCGCGAGCTCACGGGTGGGGGCGAGCACCAGGGCGCGGGGGCGGCCGGCGCGGCGCTTGCGGCCACTGGCGGCGAGGCGCGCGACGAGCGGGATCGCGAACGCGATCGTCTTGCCGGAGCCGGTGCGGCCACGGCCGAGGACGTCCTTGCCCTGCAGGGAGTCGGGGAGCGTGTCCTCCTGGATCGGGAACGCGGTCTCCTTGCCCTGGTCGGCGAGGACGGCGACCATCGGCGCGGGGACGCCCAGGTCGGAGAAACGGAGGTCATTGGTGGTCATGGTGACCTTTCGAGCCGGATGAGACCGGCTGTGGGCGCGCTCTGAGGCAGCGCGCGGGCGGGATGCGCGCCAACAGAGGTGGCTGGCGCAGTCGCCGCAGCAGAGAAGCCTGGGCACCTTCGGGAGGTGCTCGATCATCGACCAGAGGATCAGTGGAACGTGGTCGGGAGTTCGGGGCGTCCGTACGACGCACGAGACGATCGGCGTCTCGAGTACCACCAGCATAGCGTGTGGACCCCGCAGAACCCAGGACCGGTCCGTTCGCCGTGCGCATGCGAGGATTCCCGGGTGCGTACGCGAACCGTCCTGATCACCACCGCGATGGCCCTGGTGGCCGTCCTCGGCACGGCCGGCTGCGCCGAGGCTGCTCCGACCAGCGCTGCGGCGAGCTACCGCAACCTGCCGACCTCGGGGCGCCCGGACTACCAGCTCGGCGGCTCCTACACGCCGCCGTCCGGTGTGACGATCGTCGAGCGGGACAGCACCGCGAAGCCCGCGAAGGGCAAGTACGACATCTGCTACGTCAACGGGTTCCAGACGCAGCCCGAGTCCGCCCGCACGTGGACGGGGTCGTACCCGTCGGCGATCCTGCGCGACCGGGCCGGCAAGCCGGTGTCCGACCCGGGTTGGCCGGACGAGATGCTCCTCGACACCCGGACGGCGGCGAAGCGCGCGCTCATCACGAAGGTGCTCGCGAAGTCCATCGCCCGCTGCGGCGACCGCGGGTTCGACGCGGTCGAGTTCGACAACCTCGACTCGTGGACCCGGAGCGGGAAGCGTCTGACGCGCGCCGGCAACCTGGCGCTGGCGAAGTCACTCGTCGACACCGGGCACCGCCACGGCCTGGCCGTCGGGCAGAAGAACACGCCGCAGCTCGGGGCCTCCGGCCGGAAGCAGACCGGGTTCGACTTCGTCGTCGCCGAGGAGTGCGTGCAGTACCGGGAGTGCTCGGCGTACACGAAGGCCTACGGCAAGCGGGTCATCGACATCGAGTACGCGGACACCCTCGAGCGCTCGTGGGGCTCGGTCTGCGGGCTGAAGAGCCGCCCGGCGATGACGATCCTGCGCGACCGCGACCTGGTCACGCCGACCGACGACGCCTACGTCTTCGAGCACTGCTGAGCGCGGGTTCCTTCCCAGAACGCCCGCGATGGGAAGTCGAATCGGGCGTACCGGGCCGGAACTTCTGACCAGGTACGCCCGGAAGCGCCAGGTACGCCCCCGAAGCCCCGCGCCTACGCGGGCCAGGCGTCCTTGAGCGCGGTGGCCGCCTGGTCGGCCGACAGTCCCGCCGCGCGGGCAGCGGCTGCGAGCGCACGTGCGGCGTCGGCGACCGCGTCGGGCACCTCGGCCGGCCGCACCACCCGGGTGCCGGCACCACGAGCGGTGTGCACGAGCCCGGCCTCCTCGAGCAGCTGGTAGGCCTTCGCGACCGTGCCGGCCGCCAGCCCGAGCTCGTCGGCCAGCCCCCGCACGCTCGGCAGCCGTTCGCCGTCGACGAGGTACCCCGCGCCGATCTGTGCCGCGATCTGCGAGCGGACCTGCTCGAAGGGCGGCACGCGTCCGCCGGCGTCGAGTGCGACCAGTCCTGCCATGCGTTCCACCCTAGAAGTCGTACTGCTCGCCGACCGGGATCGGCACCGGCACGGTGTTGCCGGGAGGCGCGAGCGGGCACGCCCACGCCGGGTCGTACGCGCACGACGGGTTGTACGCGAAGTTGAAGTCCAGCACGAGCGAGTCGGCGTCGTCGCCGCCCAGGTCCGAGCCCTTGATCGTGTCGAGCAGGTAGCGTCCGCCGCCGTACGTGCCGCGGGCCTTGCCGGCACTGGAGTCCTTCACGGGGACGAACAGCCCGCCCGCGTAGCCGCCGTGCGACCAGACGTCGAGCGTGCCGACGCCCGGGACCGTCACGACGCCGAGGCGGTCGAAGTGCACGGTGCCGTCGGTGCCGGTCTCGTAGTCGAACTCGGCGGGCTCGGCCGGTTCGATGCGCACCTGGAACCGCCAGGCGGGGTCGTAGTCCGGCACGGGCAGCGACTCGAAGTCGCGGGCGTCCTCGTCCAGGAGCGGCGACGCGGGGTGCTCGGCGAACATCGCGTCGCGGGTCTCCCGCCACAGCGCGTGCGCCGTCTGGGGATCGGGCGTCGCGCGGACACGGCGGTACAGGTCGAACGTCATGCGCCGCCAGTCCACGGTCGCCAGCGTGCTGCGCACACGGTCGTCGGTCGTCGGCTCCTGGGGGCGCGTCTGGCTCACGTGGTCGAGGCTACGCCCGCTCCGCGGTGGACGGGAGGCCCGACTCGCCTCGGTCAGGCAGCATCCGTCCGCCAGGTGGGCGCGAGCGCACGCATCCGGTACGCCCGCCACTGCCAGATGACCCACATCCCCGGCCACAGCAGTGCGCCGAGGGGCCACGGCCGCATCCGGTAGGTCAGGCGGTCGATGAGCAGCGTCCGGTCGCCGGGAGCCGGCACGACCGCCATCCGGTGGCGCATCGTCATGCGGCCGAACAGCCCGCTCGGACCGCCGCCGTTGTCACGCTGCACGGGGACGCCGTCGATCTCGTACAGGTCGAGGTCGACGTGCGTGTCGCCGCTCGGCACGAGGCCGAACGCACTCGCGGTGATCGGGTGCGGGTGCCCCGGTTCCCACCGCTCGGGGAACCCCTCGGGGCTGCGCGAGCGGTACACCAGGAACGGCTTCGTCACCGCGACCATCACGGACGGGGACAGCAGGGCATCGCGCACGGCGTCGACCGGCGCATCGAGGACGATCCGGATACCGACGTGCATGCCCAGGACCCTACGCTCGCGGCCGACGACCGCTCTCGGCAAATGTAAAATACGAGTATGTCAATCTGGGAGGCATGCGTTCCGTTCACTCTCGTCTGCCCCTGCTCCTCGCTCCTGCCGCCCTCCTCGTCCTCGCCGGGTGCGCCACCGACTCGGCGTCGGTCGTCCCCGCACACGACGAGGGCGCGGTGTGGTCCTACGACGGCGCGAGCGGGCCGGCGCACTGGGGGGAACTGGCGGACGACGACGCGCTGTGCGGAACGGGTGTCCGGCAGTCCCCGATCGACCTGCCCGAGGCGGACGACGGCCCGGAGCTCGACCTCGTCGGATCGGGCCCGGTGCGGGGAGCGACGGCGGACAACGGGCACACCGTGCAGTTCACCGCCGACGACGGCGCCTCGACCACCATCGACGGAGACGCGCTGGACCTGGTGCAGATGCACTTCCACGCCGGCTCCGAGCACACCGTCGACGGCGACCGCTTCGCCGCCGAGTTCCACTTCGTGCGCGCGGACGACCGCGGAGCCCTGACGGTCGTCGGGGTCCTCGCCGAGCGGGGCGCGCACAACCCCGCGTACGACAGCTACGTCGCCGGCGCCACGGCCGGAACCGGTCGGGAGAGCACCGTCGACGTCGAGGCGATGCTGCCGGACGATCGCTCCTTCGTGACCTACGACGGTTCGCTCACCACGCCGCCCTGCACCGAGGGAGTGCGGTGGATCGTGTTCGAGGACCCGATCGAACTCGGCGCCGACCAGCTCGCCGCCCTCGAGGCCGTACACGACCACAACGCCCGGCCGGTCCAGCCGCTCGGGGACCGGATCGTGCGCGACCGGCTCTGACGGTCAGGCGTGTCGGGCGGACCGGCGGCGGGACCCCTCGGCGCGGTCGTGCCGCCGGAGCCGCTCGGCCAGGGACAGCCGGACCGCCGGCCACTCCGAGGCGATGATCGAGAACACCACGGTGTCGCGGAGCGTGCCGTCGCGACCGATCGAGTGGTTCCGCAGCACGCCGTCCTGCTTCGCGCCCAGACCGGCGATCGCGGCGCGGGACTGGTGGTTGTGCCAGTGCGTGCGGAACTCCACCGCGATGCACTGCCAGGCCTCGAACGCATGGGACAGCATCAGCAGCTTCGCCTCGGTGTTGATGCCCGATCGCTGCGCCGACTTCGCCAGGAACGTGCTGCCGATCTCGACGTGCCGGTTGCCCGCGTCGATGTTCATGAAGGTCGTCGAGCCCACCACACGGCCGGTCGGACGGTCACGCACCGCGAAGGGCACCATGCGGCCGGCCTCGTGCTCGGCGAGGCGTCGGTCGATCTCGTCCTCGACCTGGGCCGGCGCGGGGACCGAGGTGTACCAGGTGCGCCACAGATCGCCGTCCGTCACCGCTGCCCGCAGGTCGTCCGCGTGCTCCTGCGCGAGGGGCTCGAGCGTCACACGGTCGCCGGTCAGGGTGGGCGCGGGGGCGATCTCCATGGAAGTGCATCCTACGGTCGTCGACCATGGTGGAGCCTGTCGGGACGGCCACCCTGTGGAGAGGGACAGCATCGCCCGGACGGCTATCGTGACGGACGTGGCAGAACGCACCCAGGAGCAGTACCAGGTCCGGTTCGCGTGGGGCACCGGTGGTGCGGCACGCATCGCCCACGGCGCACACCTCGTCGTCTGGGTGGACGTCCTGCCGAGCTCGCCGGACGCGGCGGCGCAGCGCCGCGCGTTGCGGAACGCGACCGCCCAGCTGCCGGACGGTCCGGAGGTCGTGCTCGGCCACCTCGGCAACGCGAGTGCGATCGCGGAACGGGTGACGGGCCTCCAGGCCGATCGTGGCGACCGGTGCGTCGTCGCGGTCGTCGCCGCCGGGCTGCACCATCCCGGAGCGCTGGATGACGCGGCCGAGGCCGCGGGCGAGACCGTCGACGTGCCCGACGCACCCGACTTCGCCGTCGAGGACCTGCTCGCCGCCGGCGCCGTCGTCGACGCGCTCGCCGCGGTCGGGATCGACCACACCTCACCGGAGGCCGCCGCGGCCTGCGCGGCGTACACCGGGGTCCGGCGCGCGGTGAAGCACCTGGTCACGGCCTCCGAGAGCGCGGCCGTCCTCGGTCGCGAGCCGGTGCACGCGGCGCTCGCCGTCGGACCGGAACTGGTCGTCCTGCGGGAATCGTGGGGCCGGGCGTAGCGTTCGGGCGGACAGGGACCGGAGCGCCGTCCAGGCCGTCCGGCACCAGCGAGCGAAGGAGCAACGCATGAAGGCAGTCGTCGGCGACACGGTGATCGCGGAGGCCCCGGAAGAGGACCTCATCAAGATCGAGGGCAACTGGTACTTCCCGCCGTCGAGCGTGAAGTCCGAGCTGTTCACCGAGAGCCCCACCCAGTACCACTGCCCGTGGAAGGGCGACACCCAGTACTTCACGGTGAACGTGGACGGACAGGCGCTGCAGGACCGCGCGTGGTCCTACCCGACGCCGATCCCGTCGTCGTTCGACCGCGTCGGCAAGGACTACTCGGGCTACGTCGCGTTCTGGAAGGACGTCACGGTCGTCGAGTGACGACCAGCGTCCCGGCGCTCACTGCGTCACCGTGAGCACGATCAGCGCGACGTTGAGCGCCACGATGACCGCCGCGATCACCCACGCCACCACGCGGGTGGTCGCGGCGTTCACGTCCGTGCCCATGATGCTGCGGCGCGACGTGTAGACGACCAGCGGGACGATCGCGAAGGCGATCCCGAAGCTCAGCACGACCTGGCTCACCACCAGCAGCATCGTCGCGTCGGCACCGATCGCGAGCAGCACGATCGCCGGCACCAGGGTGATCACACGCCGCGCCACGAGCGGGATCCGGACGTGCAGCAGCCCCTTCATGATCTCGGCGCCGGCCATGCAGCCGACCGAGGTCGAGGCCAGCCCCGACGCCAGCAACCCCACCGCGAACAGCACCCCGACGACGGGCCCGACGTGGTCGGCGATCGCCCGCTGGGCACCGGGGATCGAGTCGGTGTCGGCGACGCCGGGCAGGGTCGCCGCGGCCAGGACGAGCATGCAGATGTTCACGCCGCCGGCGACCACCAGCGCGAGACCGACGTCCCACCGGGTCGCGACGAGCACGCGGCGGCGCTCGGGGCCGGCGGGGACGTCGCCGTGCCGGTCGCGGGCCAGCGCGGAGTGCAGGTAGACCGCGTGCGGCATGACCGTCGCGCCGAGCATCGACGCCGCGAGCATCACCGACTCGGAGCCCTCGAACCGCGGCACCAGGCCGCTGACGAGCTCGGCGGGGGAGACCTGCGCGAAGAGCAGCCCGGCGCAGAAGCCGACGGTCAGGATCGCGAGCATCGCCGTGACGACGGCTTCGAAGGTGCGGGTCCCGCGGCGGCTGTGCAGGGTCAGCAGGAGCATCGAGACCACGCCCGTGATGAGCCCACCGGCGACGAGCGGCAGGCCGAAGAGCAGGTGCAGGGCGAGTGCGCCGCCGATCACCTCGGCGATGTCGGTCGCGGCCGCGACGATCTCGGCCTGCCCCCAGAACAGCAGCCTCGGAGTGCGACGCATCCGCAGGCCGAGGTGCTCCGGGAGGGACCTGCCCGTGACGACGCCGAGCTTGGCGGACAGGTACTGCACGACGACCGCGCTCGCGTTCGCGGCGACCAGGACCCAGAGGAGCAGGTAGCCGTACTTCGCCCCGGCGGTGAGGTTGGCCGCCACGTTGCCGGGGTCGACGTAGGCGATGGCCGCGACGAACGCCGGGCCGAGCAAGGTGAGGCCGGCGGCGCGGCGGCGCGGCGTGCCGGAGGGCTGCTCGGTGGTCCTGGCGGCGGCGGTGTCGGTCACGGGACCAGCATGCCAGAGAATTCGGTGCGCCGAATCTTTTTCTTCGCGCTACCTTGTCGGCTGGCTGGAGGGTGGTTCAGACCGCCGCGCGCCGAGCGCGGTGCGCACGGACCTTGGCGCGGTTCCCGCACCGCTGCATCGAGCACCAGCGACGCGTCCCGCCCCGCGAGGAGTCGTAGAAGACCAGCGCGCAGTCGTCGGCCGAGCAGCGGCTCAGACGCGTCGGTCGGCCGTCGGCCTCGACGTCGTCGAAGCCGACCTCGGTGAACAGCGCGACGGCGTCGCGCGCGACGCTGGACAGTGCCTGGGCCAGGCGGACACGGTTCGCTCCGGCACGGCGTCGGCCACCCGGGAGGCTCGGGGGCACGTCCGGCAGGGCGGCGAACAGGTTGACGGTGTCGATGTCGTCGGGCGCGGGGCGCGTGCGGCCGGTCCCGGCACGAAGGCCCGCCGCGACGGCGGTGCGCTCGGCCGCGGTGGTCGCCGGGCCGGGGGCCGCGGCGACGGCGAGTCGGGCGATCGCCGCGCGGAGCGCGCGTGCGTCCTGCAGCTCGCGCGCGCTCGCCCCGACGTCGATCGGTTCGGTGTGGTCGCTGAGCCACTCGTCCAGGTCCGCCGGGCTCGCGAGCAGCTCACCGAGCTGCGATCGAGGGCGTCGGCCGTCCGGGTCGTCGGCGAACCCACCGGTGTGCGCGAAGTCCAGGGCGATCCGACCGGCGTCGAAGAACCAGGTGGATCCGGCGTCCGTGCGGATGTGCTGCCCCGTGTGCATCCGTCCAGGCTAACGGGTTACCGGCGCGCCTCCGCGCGCGGACGGACTCATGCGGTAGTCGAGGCCACTGTCGACGGGGTGTCAGCCTCGCTCCGGCGCCGCCAGACGATGGCGTTGCGGGGATCGAACCGGCGGGAGCACCGGGCACAGGCGAGCTGGCGGGTGGGCGTCCGGTAGCGGAAGTGCTCGTGTCCGGCGGGGCAGGTCCCGATCCACGGTGCGAGCTCGCTGGCGATCGGGCCGTCGTGCAGCCGCGAACCCGTGTACCCGATGGCGGACGCGGTCCGCTTCCACTTCGGGCCGTGGCCCGCACGTGCTCCGGCGAGGGCGTGCGCGACCTCGTGCAGCAGGACCTGCTCGACGTCGTCGTCCGAGAACCGTGTCGCCAGGTGCCGGCTGACGGTGATGCGCTTCCGGGCGAAGTCGCACTGTCCTGCGCGGGTCTTCGCGTGGTCGAACCCGAAGGCCCACGAGCCCGCGCCGAGGTGTTCGGTGATGAGTGCCTCGGCTCGGGAACGGACCGTCTCGAGTGCGGTCACTGGTCGGCGCGGGGGTCGGCCTGGCCCTTCTTGGCTGCCCGCGCGGCGATCCGTCCCCAGATGTCGTCGGCCTCGGTGCGCGCGGCGTCCGGCGCCCCGAGCACCCGGCGGCGGATCGGCGGGACCTGCTTGACCGGCTCGGCGACGCGCATGGTCGGTTCGTCGTCCTCGGCACGGCGGGCGGCGACCTCGCGGGCCGTCCGCGGCTTGTCAGCGGGTTCGGCGGGGTGCGTGATCGAGGCACGCATCGCCGCCTCGACCGCGGTGCGCAGCGCGTCGGTGCGCTCGGACGGGGCACCGGCCTGGCGGAACGCCTGGTAGGCGCGGGACAGCGCGGCGCGGGCCTCCTCGAAGCGGTCGTTCTCGAACAGCGACCACCCCTCGATCTCGGCGGCGGCGCCCTCGAGCTCCGGCCACTCCTCGGTCGCGGCGGTGTCGCGGGCCAGAGCGGCCTCGGTCGCGGCACGGTCGTGGCGACCGAGGTCGTGCAGGATGTGCGCGCGCCGGATCCGGGCGGCGACCTTGTCCTGGCGCTCGCCCGTGAACATCGCGAGGCGGAAGACCTCCTCCGCGACGACGAGGGACTCGTCGAGACGGCCGAGCAGGCGGAGGAGTTCGGCGCGTTCCGCGAGCGCCTCGGTGCTGCGGCTCTGACCGAGGTCGCGCAGACGCTGGTGCACGGCGTCGACGTCGACCGCCGGCCGCAGGCTGATGGGCGCGAAGGTGCTGCCCGGGCTGACCCCGGCCGTCACGGGAGCCGCGTGGCGCGGTTCACGGGACGGGTCGGACGGGTCGGGCTGCTGACGGTCGTCGGGCGGGAGGGACATCGGTTCGAGGGTAGCCGCGCTCTGCCGGGAGCGGCCGGTGCGACGCGCTCAGGCTTCGCGCCGGTGGACGGAGAACGGCCCGCCGTGCCGGAGCACGACGGGCCGTTCCGGACCGGCTCGGCGGATCAGGACATCCCGCTCGCCGCGACCGCAGCGACGCCGACCGCCACGACGAAGACGATGAGCGCGACGACGGCGAGGACGATGGCGAAGACGCCCCAACCGCGGCCACGCTTGGTGACGGCAGCGATGATGCCCTGCACGATCGCCCACAGGCCGAGGGCCGTGCCCAGGTAGAACATGAGGGACCCGGTGATGACGTTCGACGAGGTCATCAGCTCGGTGATCTGCGCGTCGCTCGGCGTCGCTCCGCTGTTCTGCATCGAGTCGCGGAAGGCGTCGGAAGCGCCGAACGACTGCCCGAACAGGTACCCGCCGATGGCTCCCACGACCAGGGCGGCGAGGCCGACCACGAACGCGATCACGCCGACGGTCTTCTTCTTGGCCTTCGGTTCCTCGTAGCTCTGCCACGCGGGCGAACCGGAGCTCGCGGGCGCCGCGGCGTACGGCTGCTGGCCGTACTGCTGCTGCTGCTGCCCGTACTGGTCCTGCTGCTGCCCGTACTGCTGCTGCTGCCCGTACTGGTTCTGCTGCTCGCCGTACTGCGGGGCGGACTGCCCGTACTGCGGCGTCGGGTCGCTCCGCTCGCCGTACCGCGGTGCGTCGGCGGCGGGCTGCTGCTGCGGGGCTTCGCCCCAGCTCGGCGCCTGGCCGTCGCCCGTCCGGTCCTGGTTGCTCCGGTCGTCGTTCGTCATCAGGGGATCCCATCGCTCGGTCGCGCACCTGCGCGGTCGTTCAGACCATCCTGACAGCCGCACCCGCCGAGTGCCCGGGAACGGCCTGGCGCGCCTCCCCGTCGCCACCGCGGGGTCAGGCGCCGAACACGCTCCGGTTCGGCTCCGGTGACGCCACGGCCGTCGCGTCGGTGACGATCGGCGCCCCGGCGATGAACGCCCGCAGCTCGGCCCCGTGCACGACCTTCGCCGGCATCGGGTCCGACGAGTACCGCCGCGGCATCTCGGCGATCGGCAGGTCGGTCGGCGAGCCGAGCAGCACGATGTTCCCGAACCGACGCCCCTTGAGCATGCCGGTGTCCGCCACCGCTGCGACCGACGGCAGTACGGCCTGCAGCGTCGACGCCTGCCCCCGTGCGAACGCGAGACCAGCGCCGTCGGCCACGTTCACCGCGACGATGCCGGTCGGCGACAGGAACGCGGCGACCTCGCGGTAGAACTCGATGCTCGTCACGTGCGCCGGGATCTGCGAGCCGCCGAAGACGTCCACCACCGCCAGGTCCACCGTGCCGCGCAGCCCGGAGGGGAGCTTGCCGAGCACCTCGCGCGCGTCGCCGTACCGCACCCGGATCGACGCACCGCGGGGGAACGGCAGGACCTCGCGGACGTGGTCCACCAGGTCGCGCTCGAGCTCGATGACCTGCTGGCGCGAGCCCGGCCGGGTCACCGCGACGTACCGGGGGAGCGTCAGGGCACCGGCGCCGAGGTGCAGCGCCGTGACCGGGCCGGACGGCAGCAGGTCGATGGCGTGCCCGATCCGCCGGATGTACTCGAACGCCAGGTGGGTCGGGTCCTCGAGGTCGACGTGCGACTGCGGCGTGCCGTCCACCACGAGCGTGAAGGACCCGGGGCGGTGCCGGTCCGGCTCGACCACCGAGTAGCCCGCACCGATCCGGAACCCGTCGAACGCATCAGCCATGCGGTCAATCGAACACCACCCGACCGGCACCGCGATCACCACCCGGGCCCCCACCCCTGGTTGGTGTGCCCGCGGACGCACCGGAACGAGGCTGGATCCATCGGTCGGGGACGTCCCGCCGGGTCACCTCGAAAGGCACACCATGTCGGTCCAGCTCCTCGTCAACGTCCTGATCGGCGTCGCCCTCGTCGGCTTCCTCGGGTACCGCCAGGCCACCTGGCAGTACCTCGACCCGGCGCGCATCTGGCGTACGCCGATGATCATGGCGATCGTCGGTGTGGTGGTCCTGGCGCAGTCGGGGGCGACGATCACCACGACCGACGTCGTGTTCCTCGGCATCGAGGCCCTGATCACGATCGGTGTGGGCCTGACGATGGGCACCATCACCCGGTTCCGCACGGTCGCCACCCCGGACAGCAAGGGTCGGACGATCCAGTCCCGCACGGGGTGGCTCGGTGCGTCGCTCTGGGTCGTGCTCATCGCCGTGCGCGTCGGCCTCGATGTGCTCGGCGGCCACCTCGGTGCGCACCTGCTCACCTCGACCGGCGCGATCCTGCTCGTGCTCGCCCTGAACCGCGCCGCCCGCGCCGTCGTCATCGACCAGCGCATCCCGCGCGGAGACCGCGGAGACCGCGGAGACCGGACCGCCAGCCGCCGCACCACCCGCGGCATGATGGTCCGGTGACCCTGCTGAGCGGACAGGACCCGACCGACCTCCCCGGGGGTCGGTCCCGTTCGGCAACCGCCTGGGGACTCAACGCCCTCGGCATCGTGATCGTCGGGTTCTGGTTCGTGAAGAACGGACTCGAGCTGCAGCCGCCCGCGTGGGTGTGGGTGCTCGGCGCGGTGGCGCTCGCCGCGTGGGCGCTCCGCGAGTTCGGCCGGACGCCGCAGCTGCTCGTCGTCGCGGGCGTGGTGATGATCGTCGCCGGCTCCCTGACCGTGGTGGCGACGGACTCGCTCATGATCGTCCCCGTGATCGTCGGGATCGTCCTGCTCGGCGCGAACCTCCGGGTGCCGGTCTGGCTCGCGGCGGTGGCCGCGGTGGGGGCGGTGGTGGTCATCGCCGTCTGCGCGACGATCGAGCACGCCTCGGTCCAGTTCGTCCTCGGCACGAGCGGCGGGCTGCTGCTCGGCGTGCTCATCGGGTTCAGCCGCCGGCAGTTCCGGGTCGCGGCGCAACGTGCGCGGCAGGCCGAGCGGGACCAGCAGCGAGCGCAGCTCCTCGCCGACCGGTCCCGGGCCTCGCGGGACATCCACGACGTCCTCGCGCACTCGCTGGGCGGACTCGTGCTGCAGCTCGATGCGGTCGAGGCCCTGCTCGAGGCCGGCCGGGTCGACGACGCGACGAAGCGTGCCGGCGAGGCCAGGACCCTGGCGGCGGACGGCCTCGCCGAGGCGCGCCGAGCCGTGCACGCCCTCCGCGACGACACGGACGCCGAGCCCGATGCCACCCCGGACCGGGCCGCGACCCCGGACCGGGCCGCCCCCGACCCGACCACGACCGCGGACCGCGCCACCACACCGGACCGGACCACAGCCCTGGACCAGGCCACGCGGACCACCGGAGCCGACGTGCCGGACGCGAGTCGCGCCTCCCGGCCGTCCACCGACCACGTGCCGGCCCGTACCGACCACGCCGACCGCACCGACCACGTGCCGGACCGCACCGACCTGACCGCCCTGGTCGCCGCCCACCGCTCGTTCGGCGGCACCATCGTGGTGCAGGGCGACGCGACCCTGGCCGCACTCGACGAGGCGCACCGCGCTGCCGTCGTCCAGGTCGTCCGTGAGGCCCTCAGCAACGCCCGCCGGCACGCCCCCGGCCGCCCCGTGTCGCTGTCCGTCAACCGTGACGGCGACGCCGTGGACGTCGTCGTGGCCAACCCGCTCACCGGCGGCGGCCAGGGCCTGCTCGGGATGCGCGAGCGCGTCGAGGAGCTCGGTAGCGGCGCGACGGTCGAGGCGGAGCGGTCCGACGACGAGTTCGTCGTCGCGCTGCACCTGCCTGTGGACGCCGTGGCCACCACCGAGGGAGAGGCCTCGTGACCATCCGTGTCCTCGTCGTCGACGACCAGGCGATCGTCCGCGACGGCCTGGTGACGGTGCTGTCGCTCGTGCCGGACCTGCAGGTGACGGGTGAGGCCGCCGACGGCGCCGAGGCGATCGCAGCGGTGGACCGTGACGCTCCCGACGTCGTGCTGATGGACCTCCGCATGCCCGGTACCGACGGGCCGACGGCGACCGCGCGCATCGTGGCCGACCACCCGCAGGTGGCGGTGCTCGTGCTGACGACCTACGCGGACGACGAGTCGATCGTGACCGCGCTCCGGGCCGGTGCGCGCGGGTACCTGACGAAGGACGCCGGACGGACCGAGATCGCGACGGCGATCCGGGCGGTCGCGTCGGGGCAGTCGACGTTCGACGCCACGGTGGGGGCGCGGCTGGTGGCGCAGCTCGCCGGCGGCGGGGCGACGGCATCCGCACCCGCTGTGCCGGCGCTGCGTGACCGGTTCCCGGACCTCACCCCGCGCGAGGCCGACGTGCTCGAGCGCATCGCGGCCGGCCGGACGAACCCGCAGATCGCGGCGGAGTTGTTCCTGACGGTGCCGACGGTGAAGTCGTACGTGAACCAGGTGTTCGCGAAGCTCGGGGTCGCCACCCGCGCCGAGGCGGTCGCGCGCGTCCTGCGCTGACCGGTCCTGGCCGGTACGTGAATGCGTACACATGGACGGCCAGCGGACGCCAAGACTCGTTCCGTACTGTTCATCCGGTCGTCACGCGGGACCGCGTCGATGCGTGCAGTGCCCCACACCTCGCGCGTCCGCCCTCCCGACGTGACCACGACGTGCCGTCGAGCGCCCCCACCGCTCGAGCGTGCGCGCCGTCGGCACGCGTCCGCGTGCCCCTTCCGGTCACCCGCGCGCGCTGGCCGTGATCACACCGCACCCGTCATGTAAAATACGGGATGCAACACTCCGCCGAGCCGCAGGAGACCCGACATGACCGCTGACACGATGAGCGTGCCCACCGCACGCCTGGCCGCACCGACGACCCGCGACACCACGCGCACGACCGCGAGCCGGACGACGCGGGTGCCCCGCGCCTCCCGTCCGGCCCACGCCGACCACGAGGCGGCGCCCACCTGGATGCGTGTCGTCGGCGCGGTCCTGCTCCTCGGTGGCCTCGGCCTGACCGCGGCGGTGACCGCCTGGCCCGGCGACGCACCGGAGACCGCGCTCATCGTTCCGGCGTTGGTCGCCGTCGTGGCGGGCGTGCTGCTGCTGCTCGCACGAGCCGGGTTCGCTGTCACCGACACGCACGTCACGCTGCACTTCCGGCCGCTGCCGCCACGGCGCATCGCACGTCGGCGCATCGCCGACGTCCGACTCGTGGAGGCAGACGCCCGCACCTACGGCGGCGTCGGCCTGCGGATCGGTCGCGGTGTGCGCGCCCTGATCCTCACCCCCGGACTCGGGATCGAGCTCACCGACGACCGTGGTCGCGTCACCTTCGTGCGCACCCGCCGACCCGAGGACGCCTTCCGTGCGCTGGCCGGACTGCAGGGCCAGCCGGGAGGCGCGGGGCACGTCGAGCGCGAGCGCCTCGGCTGAGCGTACGGCCGGGTCCACCGCGCGGGCGGCGTGCGCAGGCCTGTTGCGGGCCGTCGCGGGCCGGACGCGGGCCGTCGCGGGCCGGGCGCGGGCCGGGAATTCCGCGGGCACGCAGCGGCTTATACACGCCACTGCCGAATCTGGTCAAGCCAGGACTGGACAGCACGACTCGGCGCGAACTATGATGGCAGTTCGCGCTCCCTGGCATCCGTGTCGTCATATTGCGGTCGACGCAGAGTTCTGAGTTGGACAAGCTCAACTCGCCCTGGTGCAGCCGGACCCGTATATGGCGGCGGGTCCCGCTCACGGAGATCATCCCACACGTGCACCGACGTTCCGCGTCAGGCACGCGTCGGCGTGGTCGCAGGGCAAGAACTCGCGGGGATCGCCGAGCGATCATCTACTCACCTACATGCTGCTCGTCAGTATCGGCCCGACGGGGCCTACGGAGGTCACACCCTTGGCTGCTGCGCCCAACGCATCCACCAACCCCAAGAACGGTCGCAACCACTCGCGACTCTCGTTCGCCAAGATCACGGACACCCTCACGGTTCCTGATCTGCTCGCACTCCAGACGGAGAGCTTCGACTGGCTCGTCGGCAACGACGTCTGGAAGGCCCGTCTCGCAGAGGGACAGGAGCAGGGTCGCACCGACCTCGCCCTGCACTCCGGGTTGGAGGAGATCTTCGAGGAGATCTCCCCGATCGAGGACCTCGGCGAGACCATGCAGCTCTCGTTCACGGCGCCCGAGCTCGAGGACCCCAAGTACTCGATCGACGACTGCAAGGAGCGCGGCAAGACCTACGCCGCTCCGCTGTACGTCAACGCCGAGTTCATGAACCACATGACGGGTGAGATCAAGACGCAGACGGTCTTCATGGGCGACTTCCCGCTCATGACCGAACGCGGCACGTTCATCATCAACGGCACCGAGCGCGTCGTCGTGTCGCAGCTCGTCCGTTCGCCCGGCGTGTACTTCGAGCGCCAGCAGGAGAAGACGTCCGACAAGGACATCTACTCCGCTCGCGTCATCCCCTCGCGTGGTGCGTGGCTCGAGTTCGAGATCGACAAGCGCGACCAGGTGGGCGTGCGCATCGACCGCAAGCGCAAGCAGTCCGTCACGGTCTTCCTCAAGGCGCTGGGTCTGACCAGCGAGGAGATCATGGAGGAGTTCCAGGGCTTCGCCTCGATCGAGTCGACCCTCGAGAAGGACGCCATCCTCACGAAGGAAGAGGCGCTCAAGGACATCTACCGCAAGCTGCGCCCGGGCGAGCAGGTCGCTGCCGAGGCCGCGCGTGCGCTGCTCGACAACTTCTACTTCAACTCGAAGCGCTACGACCTGGCGAAGGTGGGCCGCTACAAGGTCAACCGCAAGCTCGGGATCGACGCCCCGCTGTCCGACTCGGTGCTGACCGTTAAGGACATCGTCGCGACGATCAAGTACCTCGTGTCCCTGCACGCCGAGAAGACCACGCTGAACGGCGTGCGTGACGGCGAGCCGGTGCAGCTGCGCCTCGACGTGGACGACATCGACCACTTCGGCAACCGTCGCATCCGCGCCGTGGGCGAGCTCATCCAGAACCAGGTCCGCACGGGTCTGTCCCGCATGGAGCGCGTCGTCCGCGAGCGCATGACCACGCAGGACATCGAGGCGATCACGCCCCAGACGCTCATCAACGTGCGTCCGGTCGTCGCCGCGATCAAGGAGTTCTTCGGAACCTCCCAGCTGTCGCAGTTCATGGACCAGAACAACCCGCTCGCGGGCCTGACGCACAAGCGTCGTCTGTCGGCCCTCGGCCCGGGTGGTCTGTCCCGTGAGCGTGCCGGCGTCGAGGTCCGTGACGTCCACCCGTCGCACTACGGCCGCATGTGCCCGATCGAGACCCCGGAAGGCCCGAACATCGGCCTGATCGGCTCGCTCGCGTCGTTCGGTCGGATCAACTCGTTCGGCTTCATCGAGACCCCGTACCGTCGCGTCGTCAACGGCGAGGTCACGAAGACCATCGACTACCTGACCGCCTCGGAAGAGGACGAGTTCGTCGTCGCGCAGGCCAACGCGCCGCTGACCGACTCGTTCCACTTCGCCGACGACAAGGTCCTCGTCCGCAAGAAGGGTGGCGAGGTCGAACTCGTCGCCAAGGGTGAAGTCGACTACATGGACGTCTCGCCGCGCCAGATGGTGTCGGTCGCGACCTCGCTCATCCCGTTCCTCGAGCACGACGACGCGAACCGCGCCCTCATGGGTGCGAACATGCAGCGTCAGGCCGTCCCGCTGCTCCGTTCCGAGTCGCCGCTCGTCGGCACCGGCATGGA
Source organism: Curtobacterium sp. PhB191 (assembly GCF_004346515.1). NCBI lineage: Bacteria > Bacillati > Actinomycetota > Actinomycetes > Micrococcales > Microbacteriaceae > Curtobacterium > Curtobacterium sp. PhB191. Next base: position 336,451 of record NZ_SMBV01000001.1, on the reverse strand, counting down.
GGGCTACACCGCGATCGACGCCGGTGACGTCGTCACCGCCGACAAGGCCGGTGTCGTCTCCGAGGTCTCGGCCGACGCCGTGACCCTGCAGCTCGACGAGGGTGGCACGCAGACCTTCTACCTGCGCAAGTTCGACCGCTCCAACCAGGGCACGAGCTACAACCACCGCGTGGTCGTCTCGGCCGGCGAGCGTGTGGAGCAGGGCGAGGTCATCGCCGACGGTCCCGCGACGGAGAACGGCGAGCTCGCGCTCGGCAAGAACCTCCTCGTCGCGTTCATGCCGTGGGAGGGCTACAACTACGAGGACGCGATGATCCTGTCGCAGAACCTCATCAAGGACGACACGCTCTCCTCGATCCACATCGAGGAGTACGAGGTCGACGCCCGCGACACGAAGCTCGGCAAGGAGGAGATCACCCGTGACCTCCCCAACGTCAGCCCGGACCTGCTGGCCGACCTCGACGAGCGTGGCATCATCCGCATCGGTGCCGAGGTCCGCCCCGGCGACATCCTGGTCGGCAAGGTCACGCCGAAGGGCGAGACCGAGCTCTCCGCTGAAGAGCGCCTCCTCCGCGCCATCTTCAACGAGAAGTCGCGCGAAGTCCGCGACACCTCGCTGAAGGTGCCCCACGGTGAAGAGGGCACGATCATCGGCGTCAAGGTGTTCGACTCGCAGGACGGCGACGACGAACTCGGCTCTGGTGTCAACCAGCGCGTGGTCGTCTACATCGCCCAGAAGCGCAAGATCACCGCGGGTGACAAGCTCGCCGGTCGTCACGGCAACAAGGGCGTCATCTCGACCATCCTCCCGGTCGAGGACATGCCCTTCCTCGCCGACGGCACCCCGGTCGACATCGTCCTGAACCCGCTCGGCGTCCCCGGCCGCATGAACTTCGGCCAGGTCCTCGAGATCCACCTCGGTTGGCTCGCCAAGCAGGGCTGGAACGTCGAGGGCATCCAGGAGTGGGCATCGGCCCTCCCCGAGGCAGCGCACAGCGCCGCTCCGGGCACGAAGGTCGCCACCCCGGTGTTCGACGGTGCGTACGAGCGCGAGATCGAGGGCCTCCTCGACTCGACCCTCCCGAACCGCGACGGCGAGCGCCTGATCGGCTCGTCCGGCAAGGCGCAGCTCTTCGACGGTCGCTCCGGCGAGCCGTTCCCCGAGCCCGTCTCGGTCGGCTACATGTACATCCTCAAGCTGCACCACCTGGTCGACGACAAGATCCACGCTCGTTCGACGGGTCCGTACTCGATGATCACGCAGCAGCCGCTGGGTGGTAAGGCGCAGTTCGGTGGCCAGCGATTCGGTGAGATGGAGGTGTGGGCGCTCGAGGCGTACGGCGCCGCCTACGCCCTCCAGGAGCTCCTGACGATCAAGTCCGACGACATCCTCGGCCGCGTGAAGGTCTACGAGGCGATCGTCAAGGGCGAGAACATCCAGGAACCCGGCATCCCCGAGTCCTTCAAGGTCCTCATGAAGGAGATGCAGTCGCTCTGCCTGAACGTCGAGGTCCTCTCGGCCGACGGCCAGGCGGTCAGCCTGCGCGACAACGATGACGAGGTCTTCCGCGCTGCGGAGGAGCTGGGCATCAACATCTCCTCGCGGTTCGAGTCGTCGTCCGTCGACGACATCTGATCCCGCCCGTACATCGAAGCCTGAATCAAGCAAGAGAGAAGAACATTGCTCGAAGCAACTTCCTTTGACGCCATTCGGATCGGCCTCGCGACCGCCGAGGACATCCGTCAGTGGTCGTACGGCGAGGTCAAGAAGCCGGAGACCATCAACTACCGCACCCTGAAGCCCGAGAAGGACGGTCTGTTCGGCGAGCAGATCTTCGGTCCTTCCCGCGACTGGGAGTGCGCCTGCGGCAAGTACAAGCGTGTCCGGTTCAAGGGCATCGTCTGCGAGCGCTGCGGCGTCGAGGTCACCAAGTCCTCGGTCCGTCGTGAGCGCATGGGCCACATCGAGCTCGCTGCCCCCGTCACGCACATCTGGTACTTCAAGGGCGTCCCGTCGCGCCTCGGGTACCTCCTCGACATGGCGCCGAAGGACCTCGAGAAGGTCATCTACTTCGCGGCGTACATGATCATCGACATCGATGAAGAGGGCCGTCACGCGGACATGCCCGGTCTCGAGAACGAGATGCGTCTCGAGATCAAGACCCTCGAGGGCCAGCGCGACTCGATCATCGCCGACCGCCTCAAGAAGCTCGAGGACGACCTCGCAGCCCTTGAGGAAGAGGGTGCGAAGGCCGACGTCAAGCGGCGCACCAAGGACACCGCCGAGAAGGAGATGTCCCAGGTCCGCAAGTCGTTCGACGAGGACATCACCCGTCTCGAGCGTGTGTGGGAGGACTTCCGCAACCTCAAGGTGGGCGACCTCAAGCCCGAGGACGCCGTCTTCCACGAGCTCCAGGACCGGTTCGGGATCTACTTCGACGCCTACATGGGCGCCGAGGCGATCAAGCTCCGGCTCGAGGCGTTCGACCTGGCTGCCGAGGCCGAGGCGCTGCGTCTGCAGATCGCCGAGGGCAAGGGCCAGAAGAAGATCCGCGCGATCAAGCGTCTGCGCGTCGTCAGCTCCTTCCTCGCCACCGGCAACTCGCCGGCAGCGATGGTGCTCGGCGTCGTGCCGGTCATCCCGCCGGAACTGCGCCCGATGGTCCAGCTCGACGGTGGCCGTTTCGCCACGTCGGACCTCAACGACCTCTACCGTCGTGTGATCAACCGCAACAACCGTCTCCGCCGCCTGCTCGACCTCGGTGCCCCCGAGATCATCGTGAACAACGAGAAGCGCATGCTGCAGGAGGCCGTCGACGCGCTGTTCGACAACGGTCGTCGTGGACGTCCGGTCACGGGTACCGGCAACCGCGCCCTGAAGTCCCTGAGCGACATGCTCAAGGGCAAGCAGGGTCGTTTCCGCCAGAACCTGCTCGGCAAGCGCGTCGACTACTCGGGCCGTTCGGTCATCATCGTCGGCCCGCAGCTGAAGCTGCACCAGTGTGGTCTGCCCAAGCAGATGGCGCTCGAGCTCTTCAAGCCGTTCGTGATCAAGCGCCTGATCGACCTGTCGCACGCGCAGAACATCAAGTCGGCCAAGCGCATGGTCGAGCGTTCGCGTCCGCAGGTGTGGGACGTGCTCGAGGAGATCATCCGCGAGCGCCCCGTGCTGCTGAACCGTGCGCCGACGCTGCACCGTCTGGGCATCCAGGCGTTCGAACCGCAGCTCGTCGAGGGCAAGGCCATCCAGCTCCACCCGCTCGTGTGTGCTGCGTTCAACGCGGACTTCGACGGTGACCAGATGGCCGTGCACCTGCCGCTGTCGGTGGAGGCCCAGGCCGAGGCCCGCATCCTGATGCTCGCCTCGAACAACATCCTGAAGCCGTCCGACGGCCGTCCGGTGACCCTGCCCGCACAGGACATGATCATCGGTCTGCACCACCTGACGACCGTCCGCGAGGGCGCCGTCGGTGAGGGCCGTGCGTTCTCCTCGGTCGCCGAGGCGATCCTGGCCAACGACCAGCACACGCTGCACCTCAACGCCATGGCGAAGATCCGCATGACGGGTGTCCACTTCGCCGAGGGTGAAGCTCCCGAGGGCTACGAGCAGGGCGACACCGTCCTCCTCGAGACGACCCTGGGCCGTGCGCTCTTCAACGAGACCCTCCCGGCGAACTACCCGTTCGTCCAGAAGGTCACCGACAAGGGTGTGCTGTCCGCGATCGTCAACGACCTCGCCGAGCGGTACTCCAAGACCGAGACGGCCGCTGCGCTGGACCGGATCAAGGACGCCGGCTTCTACTGGGGCACGCGCTCCGGTGTGACCGTCGCCCTGTCGGACGTCGTGACGCCTCCTCGCAAGAAGGAGATCATCGCGGGCTACGAGATCCAGGCCGCCAAGGTGCAGGGCGAATTCGACAAGGGTCTGATCACCGACTCCGAGCGTCGCGCCGACCTGATCAAGATCTGGACCGAGGCCACCAACGAGATCGCGCAGGAGATGCGGGACAACTTCCCCGTCGACAACACGATCAACCGCATGGTGTCGTCGGGTGCTCGTGGTAACTGGCTGCAGGTCCGCAACATCGCGGGTATGCGTGGTCTGGTGAACAACCCGAAGGGCGAGATCATCGCCCGCCCGATCATCAACTCGTACCGCGAGGGCCTGACCGTGGCGGAGTACTTCATCGCCACCCACGGTGCTCGCAAGGGTCTTGCCGACACCGCGCTCCGTACCGCGGACTCCGGGTACCTCACCCGTCGTCTCGTGGACGTCTCGCAGGACGTCATCATCCGCGAAGACGACTGCGGTACGACGCGTGGCCTCGAGCTGCCGATCGCGACCGTGGACGCGGACGGCAAGCTGGTCCGCGACCCGCGCGTCGAGAACACCGTGTACTCGCGCACCCTGGCCACCGAGGCCGTGGACGCCAAGGGCACGGTCGTCGCCGAGGCTCGCGAGGACGTCGGTGACGTGCTCCTCGAGAAGCTGCTGGCAGCCGGTGTCGAGAGCATCAAGGTGCGCTCGGTCCTGACCTGCGAGTCGGCCGTCGGTGTCTGCGCGAAGTGCTACGGCCGTTCGCTCGCCACCGGCAACCTGGTCGACATCGGTGAGGCAGTCGGCATCATCGCCGCGCAGTCCATCGGTGAGCCCGGTACCCAGCTGACGATGCGTACCTTCCACACGGGTGGTTCGGCCTCGGCCGACGACATCACCCAGGGTCTGCCGCGTGTCACGGAGCTCTTCGAGGCCCGTACGCCCAAGGGCGCGTCCCCGATCGCCGAGGCCCCCGGCCGCGTCGTCGTCGAGGACACGGACAAGGGTCGTCGGATCATCCTCACGCCGGACAACGGTGACGAGCCGTTCATCTACCCGGTGCTCAAGCGTGCGACGCTCCTCATCGAGGACAACCAGCACGTCGAGCTCGGCGAGCAGTTCATCGCCGGCACCGTCGACCCGAAGGAAGTCCTCCGGGTCAAGGGTGTCCGAGAGGTCCAGAAGCACCTGGTCAACGGTGTGCAGGACGTCTACGGCTCGCAGGGTGTGCCGATCCACGACAAGCACATCGAGGTCATCGTCCGTCAGATGCTCCGCAAGGTCACCGTCGTCGACCACGGCGACACCGACCTGCTGCCGGGTGAGCTCGTCGACCGGTCGCGCTACAACATGCTGAACCGTGCGGCGCTGCAGGAGGGTCGCAAGACCGCCTCGGCTCGTCAGGAGGTCATGGGCATCACGAAGGCGTCCCTCGCGACCGAGTCGTGGCTGTCCGCCGCTTCCTTCCAGGAGACCACCCGCGTGCTCACGCAGGCGGCCATGGAGGGCAAGCAGGACCACCTCGTCGGCCTCAAGGAGAACGTCATCATCGGTAAGCTCATCCCCGCCGGGACGGGCCTCAGCCGGTACCGCGACGTGGACGTGAACGCGACGGAAGAAGCGAAGGCAGAGCGGTACCCCAACCGCATCTTCGCCGACGACTCGTCGTTCTCGGACGCCGACCTGAGCTTCGTCGACTTCGACAGCTTCTCGTCGGACGACTTCACGCCGGGCACGTACAACTGAGTCTGATGTGATCCCACGAAGGCCCCGTCTCCGCAAGGAGGCGGGGCCTTCGTCGTGTCGTCACCACGTGACGGACAGGAGGCCCGGTGCCAGGCCGCCACGGGCCTCCCGTCCGTCAAGCGGGTGCGTCTAGAGCGCGCGGTCCGCGCCGTTGTCGCGTCCCGATCCGCGACCGGTCTCGTCCACGAGCGAGAACAGGCTGAGGACGTTGCCGTCGGGGTCGCGGACGTCGAACCAGTTCACGGCGCCGTCGACGCACTCGACCGGTCCGATGTCGATGCCGAGCGAGCCGATGCGGGCGTGCTGCGCGCCGACGTCGTCGACGCCGAACCGGACGCTCACGGGGTTCTCCTCGGCGGAGTCGTCCTCGTAGAGCTGGAGCCAGATCCCGCCGACCTCGTACTCGGCGACACCGTCCTCGGGTTCGAGGTCCGGTTCGGTGCGCTCGAAGACCGCGCCGTACCAGAGGCAGGACGCCTCGATGTCGGTGACGGGCAGCCCCACGGTCACGCTCGTGATGTCCATGACTCATCATGGTCCCGGTCGGGCCTGCTCGTCGAGGGCTTTCGGCGGCGTCTCGCCGCGCGGCGGAACTGGCAGGCTGGACGGATGGCGACCCTGCGCGAACGGATCACGGCCCCGGCACACCTCTCGTTCCCCACGCCGATCGGCGGGCTGACGTTCCGCGCGGGCGGGCTCGACGACGTCGGGGCGATGCACGCCGTCGCGGTCGCGTCGGCCGCGGTCGACGACCCGCACGCTCGTCCCTCCACAGCCGACCTCGAACGGTCGTTGTCCACCGAGGGGCTGGACGTCACCAGGGACACCGTGGTGGGCGTCGATGCTGGAGGGCATGTGCAGGCCTACGGCATCGTCATCGACGTCCCCTCCCGCGTCACCGCTGCGCGCGCCGTGCTCGACGGGGCGGTCCACCCCGACCTGCGCGGGCAGGGGATCGGACGGCGGGTACTGGCCTGGCAGGTCGGCCGGGCCCGGCAGCGCCTGGCGACGCTCGACGTCGACCTGCCGGCGACGCTCGACGTCGGTGGGCGGCAGGGGTCCTCGGCGCTGCGGCTGGCGGCGCACCACGACTTCGCGCCGGTGCGCACCTGGCTCGACATGCAGGTCGTGTTCGACGACCGCGCGTCGGACACCGACGCAGTGCCCGTCCTGGGGGACGGGCTCGTCCTGCGGCCCGCCACGGCGGACGACATCGAACCGCTCCGGACGGCCAAGAACGACGCCTTCCGCGACCACTGGGGTTCCCAGCCGATGGTCGCGTCGGACTGGCGGGGGTTCCTCACCTCGGACAAGAGCCGGCTGGACCTGTCGCGGGTCGTCGTCGGTGCCGACGACTCGGTCGTGGCGTTCACGATCGTCGAGGTGGAGCCCGACGGGTTCGCTGCCCGGGGCCGTTCGTACGGGTACGTGCACTGGGTCGGCGTCGTGCGTGCAGCACGGGGGACGGGGCTCGCCCCGATCGTCCTCGACGCCACGCTGCAGGCCATCCGCGCCGACGGGTTGTCCGCAGCGGTGCTGCACGTCGACGCCGAGAACCCGAGCGGAGCCGGGCGCATCTACGAGCGACTCGGGTTCGTCGCCCGCGAGGTCCACGTCACCGCGTCGACGTCGCTCTGACCGTCGCGTCGGGGGGCCTGGACCCCAGTTCTGGGTGCATCCGGACCCCCTCCGCCCCCTCCTTCTGGGACTGCGGCCGACGACTGTCGCAGAAGTAGCGTGGTCGAGCGCCACATCCCTGGTGGTGCGCAACCCGACCACGTCTCGCCGCGCGCGAGTCCAAGGAGGCACAGGACTCATGGCGACCCTGTCCGAGATCCTCATCCTCAACGGCGCCCTGCCGATCGAGCACCTCGACTCGATGACGGGCGACGAAGACCTGGACGAGCGCGCCATCCGCGGCCTGGTCGACCAGGGCGTCGTGAGCGAGGCGCAGTTCATCACCGCCCGCGCAGCGTCGAACAACTCCCGCACCGTCCCGTTGACCGACTACCCGGTCGACGGCACCGCGGTCTCGATCCTCCCCGCTGCGCTCTGCCGGCGCCACGGCGTCCTCGGCGTCGGGTTCGAGGGCGAGCTGCTCATCCTCGCGATGGTCAACCCGACCAACGTGCTCGCGATCGACGACGCCCGCGCTGCGTCCGGCCGACCGATCAAGCCGCTCCAGGTCGACGAGCGCGACCTGCTCACCGCTCTCGACCGCTACCTGCGTGCCGACGACGAACTCAACGACCTGACCTCGTCGCTCGAAGAAGAAGCCTCGGTCAGCTCCTCGGCCCAGGTGGACCTGGCCGACGGTGCCCTCGACGACGTCCCGATCGTCCGCTTCGTGAACCTGCTCGTCTCGCAGGCGATCCAGGACCACGCCTCGGACATCCACATCGAGCCCGGTGAGCACGAGGTCCGGATCCGCTACCGCATCGACGGTGTGCTGCACGAGATGGCCCCGGCGCCGAAGAACATCCAGAACGGCGTCATCAGCCGCCTGAAGATCATGAGCGACATCGACATCGCCGAGCGTCGCAAGCCGCAGGACGGCCGCATGTCGGTCCGCCACGGTGGCCGCCAGATCGACCTCCGTGTGGCGACGCTGCCCACCGTGTGGGGCGAGAAGGTCGTCATGCGGATCCTCGACAACACGAACACGTCGCTGACCCTCAAGGACCTCAACCTCCTCGAGCAGAACTTCCAGGCGTACCAGCGGTCGTACTCGAAGCCGTACGGCATGATCCTGGTCACCGGGCCCACCGGCTCCGGCAAGTCCACGACGCTGTACACGACCCTGAACGCGGTCGCGAAGCCCGAGATCAACGTCATCACGGTCGAGGACCCGGTCGAGTACCGGATGGCCGGCATCAACCAGGTGCAGGTCAACCCGAAGGCCGGGCTGACCTTCGCCTCGGCGCTGCGCTCGATCCTGCGCTCCGACCCCGACGTCGTCCTGCTCGGTGAGATCCGCGACCACGAGACCGCCCAGATCGCCATCGAGGCATCTCTCACCGGCCACCTGGTGCTGTCCACCCTGCACACGAACGACGCCCCCTCCGCCGTGACCCGACTCACCGAGATGGACATCGAGCCTTTCCTGGTCGGCTCCGCGTTGGACTCCGTCGTGGCCCAGCGTCTGGCGCGACGGCTGTGCGACCGGTGCAAGGCCCCCGCCGTGTACGAGGCCGAACAGCTCCGCACCCTCGGGTTCCTGCGCCCCGGCGACGAGGTCCCGGCGTTCTTCGCCCCCATCGGCTGCGCGGTCTGCTCGAACACCGGGTACCGCGGCCGCATCGCCCTGCACGAGGTCATGACCGTCACCGAGGAGATCGAACGCCTCGCCGTCTCGCGCGCCTCGAGCGCCGAGATCAGCCGTGTCGCCCAGGCGCAGGGGATGCTGACGCTCCGCCAGGACGGCTTCGAGAAGGTCAAGCTCGGTCTCACGAGCGTCGACGAGATCCTGCGCGTGGTCGCGTAGTCACGAGAGAGCGCAGCAGATGACCGACTCCGTGTACGACATCACGCACCCCGGCGACGAACCCGTCGCCGGCTGGCACCCGGGCAACCCCGGCACCGAGGTGGGCTCCCGCCGTGCAGCACGCCTGGCTGCCGCCGCAGCGTCGGCCCCTCCGGAGCAGGTGTACGACCTCGGGGACGACACCGCCGGCTGGCCGGCACCGTCCGGGTCGCCCGTCGCCGTGCCCGTCGCGCAGCCGCTCGCCGCTCCGGCGACGCCGCCCGCCGGCGTGCCGTCGTCGATCGCGACCTACGGCTACGCCGAGGCCCCGACGCAGCAGCTGCCCACGGCGCCTGCGGCCCCGGCACCGACCGCCACGATCGGCGGCGACATCGAGTTCTCCCGCCACGCGCGCGAGGTCGCCGACCCCGACCTGATCACCGCGCTCGCCCAGGTCGTGTACCAGGGCGCGTCCGACCTGCACGTCACCGCCGACGCCCCGCCCACCGTCCGCGTCGACGGCTCGCTCCGTCCCGCGGTGCCCGGCGGCGCGTGGTCGCGCGGCAAGGTGATCGCTGCACTCAAGACCATGCTGTCGGCCGAACAGGCCGGTCAGTTCGACCAAGAGCAGGAACTCGACTTCGCCTACTCGCTGTCGCCGGAGTACCGATTCCGCGTGAACTTCTACCAGCAGCGCGGCAACTGGGGCGCAGCCTTCCGCATCATCCCCACCAAGATCAAGACGCTCAAGCAGCTCGGCATCCCCGAGCACGTCGGCGACTTCGCCGGCCTGCCCCGCGGACTCGTCCTGGTCACCGGCCCGACCGGTTCCGGCAAGTCCACGACCCTCGCCGCCCTGATCGACCTGGTGAACGAGAGCCGTGCCGACCACATCGTGACGGTCGAGGACCCGATCGAGTTCATGCACGAGCACAAGAAGGCGATCATCAACCAGCGCGAGGTCGGTGCCGACACGCACTCCTTCGCCGCCGCGCTGAAGCACGTGCTGCGTCAGGACCCCGACGTCATCCTGATCGGCGAACTCCGCGACCTCGAGACCATCTCGGTCGCGCTCACCGCGGCCGAGACCGGTCACCTGGTGTTCGCCACCCTGCACACGCAGAGCGCCCCCGGCACGATCGACCGTGTCATCGACGTCTTCCCGCCACACCAGCAGGGCCAGATCCGCACGCAGCTCGCGGCGACCCTGCAGGGCGTCGTCTGCCAGACCCTGGTGCCGAAGGCCAACGGCGTCGGCCGGGTCGTCGCCACCGAGATCATGACGATCACCCCCGCCATCGGCAACCTGATCCGCGAAGGCAAGACCTACCAGATCACCTCGGCCATGCAGGCCGGGCGTGATCTCGGCATGCACACCATGGACCAGGACCTCGCCGAACTGGTCAACGTCGGCACGATCTCGCGCAAGGCCGCGATGGACAAGGTGCACGACGAAGAGGGCTTCGACCGGCTGGTGCAGCGCGTCGAGTCCCCGTCCGACTCCTCGGCAGCCGCGATCGCCGCCAGCGGGATCGACTTCGGCGACAAGTTCTCCGGAGGCTACTGATGTCCCTCGCATTCGACTACCGCGGGCGCGACGGTGCCGGCAAGCTCGTCAAGGGCCGTCTCGACGCCTCGTCCGAAGGAGCGGTCGTCCAGCGGCTCCGGGGCATGGGCGTCTCACCGATCGCGATCACGGAGTCCAAGGCCGGCACCGGCCTGCAGACCGAGATCAAGATCCCCGGGTTCGAGAAGGGCGTCGGGCTCAAGGACCTCGCGATCATGTCGCGGCAGGCCTCGACGATGCTCACCTCGGGACTCTCGCTGCTGCGCGCGCTGTCGATCCTCGCCGACCAGACCGAGAACAAGAAGCTCAAGGACATCCTCGGCAAGGTCCGCGACGACGTCGAACGCGGTGTTTCGTTCTCCGACGCGGTGGCGAAGTTCCCGGTCGACTTCCCGCCGATCATGATCAACATGATCCGTGCGGGCGAGACCGGCGGGTTCCTCGACCAGGCCATGGACTCCATCGCGACCAACTTCGAGAAGGAGCACAAGCTCCGCTCGACGATCAAGTCGGCGATGACCTACCCGGTGGTCGTGCTGTGCATGTCGCTGGCCGCGGTCGTCATCATGCTCGTGTTCATCGTGCCGATCTTCCAAGGCATGTTCGAGTCGCTCGGCGGGCAGCTGCCGTTGCCGACGCTGATGCTCGTCTACCTGTCGCACGCGATGGTGTACGTCGGGCCGGTCCTCGCGGTCGCCGTGGTCGTCGGCTGGTTCTGGTGGCGCGCGAACAAGAACACCGACCGTGTGCGTCGGGTGATCGATCCGCTCCGGATGCGCCTTCCAGTGTTCGGGCAACTCAACCGCAAGATCGTGATGGCCCGGTTCGCGCGCAACCTGTCGAACATGATCGGAGCTGGCGTCCCCATTCTCGAGGCATTGCAGATCGCCGGACAGGTGTCGAACAACTTCGTCGTCGAGCAGGCGTTGGGGCGCGTTTCTGAAGCGGTTCGGAAAGGGGAATCAATCGCCGCCCCGCTCGAGCGGGAATCAGTGTTCCCGACGATGGTGACGCAGATGATCGCCGTCGGCGAGGACGCCGGCTCGATGGAATTGATGCTCGAGCGGATCGCGGTCTTCTACGACAACGAGGTCGAGGCATCGACAGAAGCGCTGACCTCGTTGATCGAACCGCTGCTCATCGGGTTCCTCGGGGTGGTGGTCGGCGGCATGATCGTCGCCCTGTACCTGCCGATCTTCCAGATCTCGTCGCTCGTCAAGTAACGGATCCAACAGCACGGGTCACCCTCTGACGGGGGTGGCCCGTGCTGTTCCACCCCCGGTACTGGGGGTATTTCGCACCCCCGATCACCCCCGTTCTCGGGATTCTGCACCGAACCTCGTGTGAATACGCTCGTCACCGGCGGCCGAGCAAGTGCCGGACACTTTCCCCATCACATTCCCGAAAGAATGGAAACACCATGTACTTCGCTCTCATGGGCAAGCTGAACGCTCGCCGCAAGGGTCTTCTCGAAGAGAACGAGAAGGGCTTCACGCTCATCGAGCTCCTCGTCGTCGTGATCATCATCGGTATCCTCGCCGCGATCGCCATCCCGGTGTACCTGGGCATCACAAACAACGCTAAGGAATCGAGCACGAAGTCGGACATCACCAACTTCAAGACCGCGGTGATCAGCATCCAGTCGACCAGCGGTTCGTTCCCCGCCGCAGGGACGTACAACGGAACCACCGCGCTCACCACGGCGTTGAAGGGTGCCGGGGCGAGCCTCGGCAGCGACACGTCGTCGATCGTCTACACGATCGGCGGCACCACCGCTGCGCCGACGTTCAAGATCGTCGGCACCAGCTCGACCAACAGCACCTTCTGCACGTCGGACACCTCCGGCGTCGTCAGCGGTTCGACCTGCTGACCTGCCGTCCAGCGACGAGCCGTGACGTCCGTCACGGCTCGTCGCGACCACCGCTCCGACAGAGAGGCAGAACGTGTTGCTGCGCATCGTCGACCGCCTCCGGGCGGCCCGTGAGTCCGACGAGGGCTTCTCGATCATCGAGGTGATGGTCGCGATGACCGTCTTCGCGATGATCGCCGCGGGTGTCGCAGCGGGCATCGTCTCCACGCTCTACCTCACGCAGGACAACCGCTCGCGCGAAGCAGCGCTCAACCTTGCGAACCAGGCGCTCGACGCGGCACGCAGCACGAAGGACGTCTTCACGCTCGACGACGACACGTCGCTGCAGTCGGTCGGCAACCAGGCGTACACGATCAAGCAGACCACGAACTGGATCAACTCGGACGGCTCCGACAACTCGTGCGGCGCGGGGTCGGGTGTCCTCGCTTACAAGCGCGTGTCGATCACCGTCTCCTGGACGAGTGGGACGTCGCCGCGACAGAAGAACGTCGTGCTCGACACCCTGATCTCGCCTTCCGCTGCGGTGTCGAGCGCGAGCGCGTCCACGATCGTGGTCGGGGTCCAGACCGCGACGGGCGGACCGAACCCTGGCGTCGCCGTCACGATCACGCCCGTGTCCGGCGGCGCGACCGGCTTGTCGAACCCGCCAGCGGTGACCGACACGAACGGGTGCAGTTACGCGGTCGGGGTCACCCCGGGAACCTACAAGGTGACGATCGCCAAGGCCGGGAACATCGACAAGGACGGAGCGACCGCTCCGTCCTCGTCGGTGGCCACCACCGCCGGCGGCGTCGGCAACGCGACGTTCCTCTACGACCAGGCGATCACCGTGACGGCCGGTGCGCCGCTGAACCTCAAGGACGGCGTCACGGCGAAGCTGCCGACGTCGCTCCCGATGACCTACCGCTACGACGACACGGTAAGGACCGTCACCACCACGTCCACCGTGCTCTTCCCCTACCAGTGGACCGCGATCGCCGGCGCGTACACCTCGACGTGCAAGGACGTCGACCCGACGGCGTGGCCCACGGCGAGCAACCTGACGACGTCACCGAACATCTTCAACGCGGCAGACGGCGCCACCCCGGGCTACAACCCGACGACCGCGCTCACCGCCACCGCGCGGGCTCCCATGGGGGTGTTCGACGTGAAGATGGGCGGCGTGGACACCGTCCTCGTCGCGACGGTCAAGAACACGGCAGCGGTGACCAACGGCGATCCTGGATGCGCACCGTCGACGACGTACACGTTCACCGGTATGAGCCCGTCCGTCGCGACGACGATCGCGCTGCCGTTCGGAACCTGGACGCTGCGCGGGACGACCGTGCTCGGTGGCGTGTTGAGCAGCAACACGCAGACCATCGCCTCGAACCCGAACGTGTCGAACCTCAAGGTCTCCTCGAGCGGCAACGTCGTGACGCTCGACCCGCGAACGGTACCGACCTCGTGATCGGCCGGATCCGCCGAGTCCTCGACCGCGCCCGCACCGACCAACGGGGCATCACGCTCGTCGAGCTCATCGTGGGCATGAGTCTCTCGCTCCTCGTGCTGACGATCGCGGGCTCGTTCCTCGTCGCGTCCCAGAAGGCCTCCGTGACGGCGAGCTCGATCAGTCAGAACACCCGAGCTGCGTCGACAGCCATGAACGAGATGGGCCGCATGCTCCGGGCGGCGACCGACAACCCGGTGCCGACCGGCGACGACTCGCAGTTCGCCTTCCAGTACGCCAGCGCGACGTCGATCCGCTTCTTCGCGTACGTGAACCTCGACTCGACACTCTCCCAGCCGGTCCAGGTCCAGCTGACGCTCGATCCGGTCACGAACCGGATCACGGAGACGACCTGGAAGGGTACCGCCGTCTCCGGCAACTCCTCGTACTTCTCCTTCCCGCTGGCCCTCGGTGCCACGCTGACGTCGACTCCCACGTCGAAGCGCACGCTGGTGTCCTCCGCGGTGAACGGCGTCGCGTTCTCGTTCACCGATGCGTCGAACAACGTGCTCGGAACGCTGACATCACCGGTCGCGGTGACGGACCTGCCGAACATCCGATCGGTCAGCGTGACGCTGACCGTCGGGTCGAGCACGACGGACCCGAACGCCGTGACCCTGACCAACAGGGCCAGCATGCCGAACATCGTGATGGGAGCCTCCTCGTGATCCGACTCCTCCGCGTCATCCGTTCCCGGGACGACGAACGTGGTGTCGCCCTCGTTGCCGTCGTGGGCATCGGCATGGTCGTGATGATCCTGGTCGCGACGATGGTCGCGATCGCGACGTCGGGCGCGAAGGTCACGTCGACGGACCGATCCTGGAACCGAGCCATCGCGGCGGCCTACGCCGGCGTCGCCGATTACCAGTCGCGGCTCAACGCCGACAACACCTACGGCAACTACGGGCAGTCGAGCGCACCGTTCAGCGCCGCGTCGAACAGCACCTTCAGCAAGGGCACCGGCGACAACGCGGCGTTCAACTACCAGACCGGTCAGCAGTGGGTGTCCGTCCCCACCGGCGACGGCTCCGCCAGCGACTCGTCGTTCCGGTACGCCGTCGACAACAGCAAGCTCTCGTCGCAGGGCGTGATCCGGGTGCAGTCGACCGGGCGTTCCGGCACGACGACCAGGACCGTCGTCGCAAACGTGCGGCCGGACGGGTTCTCGAACTACCTCTACTTCACCAACTTCGAGTCCGGTGACCCGACCGTCACGAACGAGAAGGGCGTCGGGACGCTGCCGTGCACCTCGGTGTACCGACCGGTCGCGACGTCGGCGACCTGCGACCAGATCCAGTTCGGCGGCGGTGACGTGCTCGAGGGCCCGGTGCGGTCGAACGATCAACTCAAGGTGTGCGGCGCGCAGTTCAAGAGCACGGTCCAGAGCGTCTACGGCGTGAGCAGCAGCGGGTGCACGCTCGGGCGGTACGCCTCGAACCCGACGACGTCCTCGACGTTGACCCCGCCGGCCACGATCGGTGACCTGCGCGACTACACGCGCTCCGATCTGCCCTCGACCACCAGCACCGTCGAGGGAGCCGGCTGCATCTACACCGGGCCGACGAAGATCACGTTCAACGGTGACGGCACGATGACGGTGCGCTCGCCGATGACGATCGCGACGCAGGTCACCGGAGCGACCGCGACACCGGGGGCGCAGATCACCGGCGTGAACAGCGACACGTCGGCAGCCGCGGCCAAGTGCGGTGCTCCCACCGACCTCCGGAGCGCCAGCGGGGCTCGGGTCACGATCCCGAAGAACAACCTGATCTTCGTGCAGAACGAGCCGAGCGCACGTGCGGCCGGGACGACGCCGGACCCGAACTACTGGAAGGGCAACGCCACCCTCAAGAACGTCGCGACAGCGTGTGATGCGACCTCGGCCGCGAGCACCGCGACCACCCTGAAGCCGAACGGTGTCGGTTTCCCCTTCGTCGGTTCCTCGGCGAACAACTCCGAGACGGACCCCACCGCTGGCGGTGGCACCTCGGTGACGGCGCCGTACGGCTGCGATCGCGGTGACGCGTTCGTGCAGGGCACGGTCGACAAGGCGGTCACCATCGCTGCCGAGAACTACCTCTACGTCACCGGCGACATCCGGTACCCGGCGACGCGGTCCGCGTCCACGGTCCTCGGGCTGATCGGTCAGCGTGCGGTCTGGGTGTGGAACCCGATCAACACGAACAACGCTGCGATCCTGTCGAACGATCGCGAGATCGACGCAGCGATCCTCTCGAACACCGGCACGTTCGTCGTGCAGAACTGGACACGGGGTTCGTCGAACGGCCGGGGGACCCTCACGGTCAGCGGATCGATCGCGCAGAACTTCCGCGGTGCGGTCGGTCTGGCGAGCGGGCAGGGCTACACGAAGGCGTACACGTTCGACTCGAGCTTGGCGACCTACACGCCGCCGAAGTTCCCGCAGCCGACCGTGACGACGTACCGAGTGGCCACCCAGGTCGAATCGAAGACGGCGTACGACCGGAACGGAGCCCCGATCTCGTGACCAGCGCCGTCTCGACCCTCGCGGCGTTCGTGGCTGCGTTCGGAGCGGTGTTCGGGCTCGCCGTCGGTTCGTTCCTCAACGTGGTCGTCCATCGGGTCCCGGCTGGGATGTCCGTCGTCGCCCCCGCATCCGCGTGTCCGAAGTGTGGGCGCGCGATCCGGGGCTTCGACAACGTTCCGTTGGTGTCCTGGTTGGTCCTCCGGGGCCGATGCCGTGACTGCGCCGAACCGATCTCCGTCCGGTACCCGATCGTCGAGGCCTCGACCGGGGTGTTGTTCATCGCGGTGGTGCTCCGGTTCCTGCCACAGGACGGCTCACCCGGTGCGGTTGTCGCGGGTCAGACGGTCCTGCTCGTCGCCCTGCTCTTCGTCATGGCGGTGAGCGTCGCGTTGGCGCTCATCGACATCGACACGCACACGTTGCCCAACCGGATCGTCCTGCCGATGTACCCGGTGCTCGTCGGGCTGCTGGCCGCTTCGAGTGTCCTGACCGGCGATTGGGGTGCGATGCTCCGGGGTCTGCTCGGTCTCGTGATCCTCGGTGGCGTCTACCTGGTCCTCGCGATCGCGGCACCACGGGGGATGGGGTTCGGGGACGTGAAGCTCGCCGGTGCACTGGGACTCCTGCTCGCGTACCTCGGATGGGGACCCCTCGCTGTGGGTGCTTTCGGAGCGTTCCTCCTCGGCGGTACCTTCGGGATCGTCCTCCTCCTGACCAGGCGTGCGGGTCGCTCGACGGGGATCCCGTTCGGCCCGTGGATGCTCCTCGGCGCGTGGGTGGGCGCGTTCTCCGGGGTCCCGATCTGGAACGCCTACCTCCGACTCCTCGGTCTCGCCTGACGAACCGGGCTGACACCCCCCCCCCAGAGCCCGGCTCGACCGGAAGGAACACGACATGACGAAGAACATCGTCGGCATCGACATCGGCGCCGAGTCGATCCGCGCAGTCGAGGTCGCCGACGCCGAGAAGGCGAACCCGACGATCGTGCGCGTCGCTGAGGTCCCGGTACCGAAGGATGCGACGAAGCAGGGCGAGGTCCTCGAAGCGAACACGGTCGCGGCGGCATTCCGCGAACTCTGGTCGATCGGCCGCTTCCGGACCAAGGACGTCGTCCTGGGCATGGGGAACCAGCGCGTCCTCTCGCGTGACCTCACCGTGCCGAAGGCGCCGCTCGCGCAGATCCGCGAGTCGCTCCCCTTCCAGGTCCAGGACATGCTCCCCGTTCCGGTCGTGGACGCGATCCTCGACTTCTACCCGGTGTCCGAGGGCGTCGGGGAGTCCGGACCGGTCGTGAACGGTTTGCTCGTCGCCGCGATCAAGGACGCGGTCCTCGCGAACGTGCGCGCTGCGGAGCTGGCCGGACTGCGCCCGGTGGGTGTCGACCTGATCCCGTTCGCCTTGTCACGGGTCCTGGCGCCCCGGGTCGCCGGTGCCGGGACGGTCGCGATCGTCGACTGCGGTGGCAACACGACGTCGGTCGTGATCGCCAACGACGGGGTCCCCACGTTCGTGCGCATCATCCCGACGGGTGGCGATCACGTGACCAAGACGATCGCCACCCGGCTCGAGGTCTCCCTCACCGAAGCCGAGGCGATCAAGCGGCACTTCGGTCTGGTCGGACGAGCGCAGACGCCGGACGACGCCCGTGCCGTGGCCGTGACGCGTGAGACGGTCGGTGAACTGCTCACCAGCGTCCGGAACACGGTGACCTACTACGCCAACACCCGACCAGCCGATGTCGTGCGGGGCATCGTGCTCGTCGGTGGCGGTGCGGCACTCCCCGGCTTCCGGGAGAGTCTCGGTGACTACTCCGGCCTGCCGGTCGCCGTCGGGGACCCGTTCGTGTCCGCTCGGACGGCACGGGGCATCACCCCGGAACTCCTCCGTGAGCGGTCGGCTTCCATCTCGGTCGCCTGGAGCCTCGCGGTCGGAGGCCGAGCAGCATGACCAAGATGATCGAGACCGGTTCGACCGCCCGACGCCGGCCAGCCAAGGCGGTTCCCGGCAGCAGCACAGAGGCGACCTCTCGCACGGCGAGAGCCGGCGCGAAGTCGCGTGTCCTGGTGGTCGGAGGACCGCCGCGAGTGGACCTGCTCCCCACCGAGGTCCACGTCAGCCGGCGGCAGCGCGCCACGATCCGGCGTGCGTGGGCGGGCGTGCTGGTCGTCGCCGTCGTAGTCGGACTGGCGACTGCCTGGGCGATGGCGGACCGCATGTCCGCCGAGCAGGACCTGGCCGCAGCCCAGAGTGAGACGGCGACGCTCGCCAAGCAGCAGGGGCAGTACCGGGACGTCCGTGTGGCTGAATCCGAGAGCGCGTTGTTGCAGAGCGCGCAGACGGTCGGCGGATCAACGGAGATCGACTGGGCGACGACGCTGGCGTCGGTGCGGTCGAGACTGCCGGCCGGGGTGCAGATCACCGGACTCACGATCGACTCCGCCGGCGCCGAGGAAGCGTACGCGCAGTCGGACGACCCCCTGCAGGGGCAACGCATCGCGACGCTCACCTTCGACGCCACGAGCGACGCCCTGCCCTCGATCCCGGACTGGCTGACCGCCGTCGGCGGGGTCAACGGGTTCGTCGATGCGAACGCCAACTCGGTCGCCCGGTCGCAGGACGGCGGCGGGTACGCGGTCAACATGACCATCCACCTCGACGAGAAGGCGTTCGACGGTCGGTACGCCGTCAAGAACGCGGAGAAGGACTGACCATGTCGCGCAACCGCCTGAGTCTCTTGCTCGCCGTCCTCGCGATGGCGGTCGTCGCCGTCGGCGGGTTCTTCCTCGCTGTGCAGCCGCAGCTCGCTCAGACGGCATCAGCGCACACCCAGACGGCGTCCGTCGAGCAGACGAACGACACCAGCCGGAGCGAGCTCGCACGCCTGCGCGAGCAGGCGGCGGACCTGCCAGCCATGAAGCGCGAGCTGTCGACCCGTGCGGCCTCGGTGCCGGACACCGCTCGGCTGTCGGCGTTCATCGACGAGCTCAACACCATCGCCGCGGCTTCCGGGATGCAGGTGTCGTCGTTCACGGCGAGCGACGCGACGGCGTACTCGCCAGCGGTCGCGGCGGAGCCCGCGGCTGCGGGGCAGGGCGCTGCAACGCCGTCGGCATCGCCGTCCGCGACGGCCGGAGCGGTGCCGTCCGCCCCGCAGGCGCCGAGCCTCGTCACGGACGCGGCGGTCACCGGCCAGAACTTCTCGGTGATCCCCGTCACCGTCGCGGTCGACGGCTCGTTCGACCAGGCGCTGCAGTTCGTCAAGGGAGTCCAGGGTGGCGATCGACTGTTCCTGATCACGACCGTCTCGTCTGCAGAGAAGAGCGGGGACGACGGCACTGCAAGCAGCAGCAGCTCATGGACCTTCGGTGGATCGGTCTACGTGCTCGACCGGTCCCCTGACGCGGGTGCTGACACCGCAGGCACGGCCTCCGCGAAGAGCTGATCCGACCCCCTCCCACTGGGGTGTGACGCGCCACGCCGACCCCTCTTCCGCGACACCCGTCGCTGTGCGTACGATGCTCACGGCGCCGTGATCGCGGCTGCTCATCTCCCTCTCGAACGGTCGGCTCGAACCGGCCGTTCCCGTCGTGCCCGGAGTCGCGCGTGTTGGTCGGAATCGTGGAATTCCTTGGTTGGTTCGGTGCTGTAACCGTGCTGGCTGGTTACATTCTCTTCTCCACGGGGAAGCTCCCGAACGGGCCGGTCTACCAGCTCTTCAACCTCGTCGGCGGGCTGGCCGTCGCCGTCAACGTGGCCGCGCACCACGCGGTGCCGTCGACCATCGTCAACGGCATCTGGGCGATCGTGGCCGTGGTCGTCCTGGTGAAGATGGGACGCGCCCGTCGTGCGGCGAAGCGCGGCGAGCCGGCGGCCTCCGAGGCGACCGTCCTGCACGCCGAGCCGGCGGCCACCACCGGCGTCCTGCCGATCATCGGCCCGGCCCTGCGTGACCACGAGCCTGACGAGCCCTTCGAGGCGGACGCAGCCCCGGGCCTCCAGGCAGCGCCGACCACGAGCACGACGCAGGTCGCTCCGATGACCGAGACCGTCCCGATCATCACCGCGACGATCGCACTGGCCCTGGTCGCCGCAGCGCAGGGGCACGTGGAGCGTGCGGACACCGCGGACAGCGCAGTCTCCCCTGAAGGCGCCGACCACGCGGAGCGGACCGAAGCCACCCGCTGACCGTCCCGTCGGCGATACGATCACCTCATGTCCCGGTGGTTGATCGCGACGATGACGTCCGTCCTCTTCATCGCGCTCGTCGTCGCCGTCGCGGGGTTCGAAGCGCTCCTCGCTGACGTCGAGGCGATCGCGCAGCCGGACGCGACCCCGTACCTCGGCCCGGCCATGGTGATCGGCGCCGCAGTGGTGGTGTTCCTCGCGACCGCGGTCGGCGCGCGAGAGGGCAACCCCGGTGTCACCGGCCTGGTCGCCGCCGCGACCGCCTACCTGGTCATGCTCGGCGTCGGTGCCGTCGGGTACGCGGCGATCCGCCGCGACCTGACCGAGCTCCTCGTCTTCCCGGCCGGCTACGCACTCGGGCCGTTCGTCGTCGGCTCCGTCGTGGTGGCGCTCCTGTCGGTGATCGGCGGGATCTCCATGGCCCGGCACCAGGCCCGGACGACGGGCTCGACATCCACGGCAGGGCAGCGGCAGGAGCCGACCGTCGCGGGTGACGACACCGTCGGGCGGTAGTCTGCCCGGGCACGACGCACACGCAACGGGGGAACGATGAGCGACCAGCACACGCCGGATCCGGACCAGCAGGACGGTTGGGGAGCCGTGCCGTCGGTGGCGTCGATCCGCGGGACGCAAGAGACGCCCGCGGCCGCGCAGAACGCGCCGGCCGGGTCGACGGCGCAGGTCGGGACGACCGCGCACGGCGCGCAGTACGCTCCGACCGCGTCGCGCGCTCCGCGCCGGAAGCTCCGCCGCGGCCAGGTCGTCGGGATCATCGCGGGCATCGCGGCGTTGTCGCTGCTCCTGGTCGGCGGCATCGCCGGGTCGCTGATCGGATCGGCCACCCACTCGGCCGACCGCCCCGTGCGGGCGTTCCTCGACGACCTGACCGCGGGGAAGGTCACCGACGCCCTCGACGCAGCGGGCATCGACCGGACGAAGTCGGACGTGCTCCTCACCGACGCCGCGTACGCGAAGGCGACCGCGAAGGTCACCGGTTACCGGGTGGCCGCGACGCGCACGGACGGCGACACCGCCACCGTCCGCGCCTACCTGCGCCAGGCCGGCCGTGACGTCGCGGCGACCTTCACGCTCGACAAGACCGGCACCGACTGGGGCGTGTTCCCGGTGTGGGAGCTGCAGGCGCCGGAGCTCGGCAGCGTCGACGTCAGCGTCCGGGGTCCGGCCGGCGCCTCGGTGCAGGTCGCGGGCACGTCGACGAAGACCCCGAAGGACGGCACCGTCGGTCTCCGCGCCCTCCCCGGCACCTACGCGGTCACGTACGACGGCGGCAAGTGGACGAAGGCCACGGGTGGCAGCGCCGTCGTGGGCGGGTTCGGTGGCAGCACCTCGACGCCCGTGCAGATGACCGCGACGCTCACGAACGCGGGCGACCAGGCGGCGAAGCGGGCCGTGGACGCCTGGGTGGACGGCTGCATCGCCTCGAACGACGCCGCACCGGCCGGGTGCAGCTTCTACGCGTACGGCGAGAACCCCGCGTACACCTACACGAACGAGAAGTGGACGCTCGAGTCGCGGCCGACCGTCGCCGTCGGCAGCTGGACCACGAACGGCTGGCTCGTCTCCACCACCACCTTCGGCCGGGCCACCTTCACGGCGGACATCGCCGGCGCGGGCGGTACCGGGACGGCCACGGCCGGACCGCTCAACGTCAACGCGAGCGGGTACATCACGGGGTTCTCGAGCTCGGGCGCGACGTTCCGGTCGGCGGTCGGCAACGGGTCCTCGGACACCGGCTCATGACGGTGTCCGGCGTGGTGCCGGCCCGGATTGATTTCGTCCCGTTACGCGGGTAGTCTCTTCTGGGTGTGCGCCCTCGGGCGCGCCCGAAAAGTCCGGCGAGCGAGATCGCCCAGTCGGACCACTCCGTCCCCCCGCAGGTTCCTCCGCCGTCAGGCGGTCATCAGCGTGGGACGAGGAAGCCGGCGGATCGCGCCGGCCAGAGAGCACGAGCGAAGAACCAGGAGAACAGTTGCCTACTATTCAGCAGCTGGTTCGCAAGGGTCGTACGCCGAAGGTCACCAAGACCAAGGCGCCCGCCCTGAAGGCGAACCCCCAGCAGCGTGGTGTGTGCACCCGCGTCTACACCACCACCCCGAAGAAGCCGAACTCTGCACTGCGCAAGGTCGCTCGTGTGAAGCTCTCGAACGGCACCGAGGTCACGGCGTACATCCCCGGTGAGGGCCACAACCTCCAGGAGCACTCGATGGTGCTCGTCCGTGGCGGTCGTGTGAAGGACCTCCCCGGTGTGCGGTACAAGATCATCCGTGGCGCCCTGGACACCCAGGCCGTGAAGAACCGTAAGCAGGCTCGTAGCCGCTACGGCGCGAAGAAGGGTTGAGTTAGATGCCTCGTAAGGGTCCCGCCCCCAAGCGTCCCGTCGTCGCCGACCCGGTCTACGGTGCGCCGATCGTCAGCCAGCTCGTCAACAAGATCCTGCTCGACGGCAAGAAGGGCCTCGCCGAGCGCATCGTCTACGGTGCACTCGAGGGCGTCACTGCCAAGAACCAGCAGGATGCTGTCGTCACGCTCAAGAAGGCGCTCGACAACGTCCGTCCGACCCTCGAGGTCCGCAGCCGCCGCGTCGGTGGCTCGACCTACCAGGTCCCGGTCGAGGTCAAGCCGCACCGCGCGAACACCCTCGCGCTCCGCTGGCTGACCTCGTACGCCAAGGCCCGTCGCGAGAAGACGATGACCGAGCGTCTCATGAACGAGATCCTCGACGCGTCGAACGGTCTCGGTGCCGCGGTCAAGCGCCGCGAGGACACGCACAAGATGGCCGAGTCGAACAAGGCCTTCGCCCACTACCGCTGGTAGTCCCGGCACCGTCCGGGCACCGGTGGTCAAGAACCCCGGCGCCCGGACGGCCGCCAACCTCTCCTACAACTCTTCCGGAGGAACCCTGTGGCACAGGACGTGCTCACCGACCTGAACAAGGTCCGCAACATCGGCATCATGGCGCACATCGATGCCGGCAAGACCACGACGACCGAGCGCATCCTGTTCTACACGGGCATCACGCACAAGATCGGTGAGGTCCACGACGGCGCTGCCACGATGGACTGGATGGCGCAGGAGCAGGAGCGCGGCATCACGATCACGTCGGCCGCGACGACCTGCTTCTGGGACAACAACCAGATCAACATCATCGACACCCCCGGTCACGTGGACTTCACGGTCGAGGTGGAGCGTTCGCTCCGCGTCCTCGACGGTGCGGTCGCCGTCTTCGACGGCAAGGAGGGCGTCGAGCCCCAGTCCGAGACCGTGTGGCGTCAGGCTGACAAGTACAACGTCCCGCGCATCTGCTTCGTCAACAAGATGGACAAGCTCGGCGCGGACTTCTACTACACCGTCGACACGATCATCAACCGCCTCGGTGCGGAGCCCCTCGTGCTCCAGCTGCCGATCGGTTCGGAGAGCTCGTTCGAAGGCGTCGTCGACCTCGTCCAGATGCGTGCACTCACCTGGCGCGGCGACGCCAAGGGTGACGTCGCGATGGGTGCGAAGTACGAGATCGAAGAGATCCCGGCCGACCTGCAGGACCGCGCCGCCGAGTACCGCGAGAAGCTCATCGAGCGCGTGGCCGAGGCGGACGACGTCCTCATGGAGCGTTACCTCGAGGGCGACACCGACTTCTCGGTCGACGAGATCAAGGCCGCGATCCGCGCCCTCACCGTGAGCAGCACGCTCTACCCGGTGCTGTGCGGTTCCGCGTTCAAGAACCGCGGTGTCCAGCCGATGCTCGACGCCGTCATCGACTACCTCCCGTCCCCGCTCGACGTGCCGCCGATGATCGGCCACGACGTCAAGGACGAGGAGAAGGAGATCATCCGCAAGCCCGACGCGTCGGAGCCGTTCTCGGCTCTCGCGTTCAAGGTCGCGGTGCACCCCTTCTTCGGTCGCCTCACCTACGTCCGCGTGTACTCCGGCTCGATCGAGTCCGGCGCACAGGTCATCAACTCGACCAAGGGCAAGAAGGAGCGCATCGGGAAGATCTTCCAGATGCACTCCAACAAGGAGAACCCGGTCGCCAACGTGACCGCTGGCCACATCTACGCGGTCATCGGCCTCAAGGACACCACCACCGGTGACACCCTGTGCGACCCGACCAACCAGGTCGTCCTCGAGTCGATGACGTTCCCGGAGCCGGTCATCGAGGTCGCGATCGAGCCGAACACGAAGGCTGACCAGGAGAAGCTCTCCACGGCCATCCAGAAGCTCGCCGAAGAGGACCCGACGTTCCGCGTCGAGCTCAACGCCGAGACCGGTCAGACGACGATCAAGGGCATGGGCGAGCTCCACCTCGACATCCTCGTCGACCGCATGAAGCGCGAGTTCCACGTCGAGGCGAGCGTCGGCAAGCCCCAGGTGGCCTACCGCGAGACGCTCACCAAGATCGTCGAGCGCTACGACTACACCCACAAGAAGCAGACCGGTGGTTCCGGTCAGTTCGCGAAGGTGCAGATCGCGCTCGAGCCGATGGAGGTCACGAGCGAGAAGGTCTACGAGTTCGTCAACGCGACCTCCGGTGGCCGTGTCCCGCGCGAGTACATCCCCTCGGTCGACGCCGGTATCCAGGACGCCATGCAGGTCGGCATCCTCGCGGGCTACCCGACCGTCGGCGTGAAGGCCATCCTCAAGGACGGCGCGGCGCACGACGTCGACTCGTCCGAGATGGCGTTCAAGATCGCCGGTTCCATCGCCTACAAGGAAGCGGCCCGCAAGGCCGGTCCCGCGATCCTCGAGCCGATCATGGCCGTCGAGGTCCGTACTCCTGAGGAGTACATGGGCGACGTCATCGGTGACCTGAACTCCCGTCGTGGCCAGATCGCCTCGATGGAGGACGCCTCGGGCGTCAAGGTGGTCCGCGCGAGCGTGCCGCTGTCCGAGATGTTCGGCTACGTCGGCGACCTGCGGTCGAAGACCTCTGGTCGTGCGGTCTACTCGATGACCTTCGAGACCTACAGCCAGGTCCCGGCCAAGGTCGCCGAGGAGATCATCGCGAAGAACGCGGGGGAGTAGCGCTCAGCGCTTCTCCACAGGCGGGGGTGCCCGGCGACGGGCCCCTCGCCACCAAGTAAAGTACAGACACACACCGCGCATCAACGGTCGCGAGCCCATCCAGGGCCGGCCGGGGATGACGCTTCCGAGTCCTGAGGAGGACCCACAGTGGCCAAGGCCAAGTTCGAGCGCACCAAGCCGCACGTCAACATCGGAACCATCGGTCACGTCGACCACGGCAAGACCACGCTCACGGCGGCGATCACCAAGGTTCTGCACGACCAGTACCCGGACCTCAACGAGGCCCGTGACTTCGCGCAGATCGACAACGCTCCCGAGGAGCGCCAGCGCGGCATCACGATCAACATCTCGCACGTCGAGTACCAGACCGAGAAGCGTCACTACGCGCACGTCGACGCCCCCGGTCACGCCGACTACGTGAAGAACATGATCACGGGTGCGGCGCAGATGGACGGCGCGATCCTCGTGGTCGCCGCCACCGACGGCCCGATGCCCCAGACGCGTGAGCACGTGCTGCTCGCCCGCCAGGTCGGCGTCCCCTACATCGTCGTCGCGCTGAACAAGTCCGACATGGTGGACGACGAGGAGATCCTGGAGCTCGTCGAGCTCGAGGTCCGCGAGCTCCTCGGCTCGCAGCAGTTCGACGAGGACGCCCCCGTCGTGCAGGTCTCGGCGCTCAAGGCGCTCGAGGGCGACGAGAAGTGGGTCAAGTCGGTCCAGGAGCTCATGGCCCAGGTCGACGAGCACGTGCCGGACCCGGTGCGCGCCACCGACCAGCCCTTCCTGATGCCGATCGAGGACGTCTTCACGATCACCGGTCGTGGAACGGTCGTCACCGGTCGTGTCGAGCGTGGAACGCTCAACCTGAACGCCGAGGTCGAGATCGTCGGCATCCGCGCGACGCAGAAGACCACGGTCACGGGCATCGAGATGTTCCGCAAGCTGCTCGACCAGGCGGTCGCCGGTGACAACACCGGTCTGCTCATCCGTGGCCTCAAGCGCGAGGACGTGGAGCGCGGCCAGGTCGTCGTGAAGCCGGGTTCGGTCACGCCGCACACCGAGTTCCAGGCGAACTCCTACATCCTGACCAAGGAAGAGGGCGGGCGTCACAACCCGTTCTACGCGAACTACCGTCCGCAGTTCTACTTCCGCACCACGGACGTCACCGGCGTCATCACGCTGCCCGAGGGCACCGAGATGGTCATGCCCGGTGACACCGTCGCCATGACCGTCGAGCTGATCCAGCCGATCGCCATGGAAGAGGGCCTCCGTTTCGCCATCCGTGAGGGTGGTCGTACGGTCGGCGCCGGTACGGTCGAGAAGATCCTCAAGTAACTCCGGTTACCTGCCGCAGCGGGGTCGAGCCTTCGGGCTCGGCCCCGCTGTGTCGTTGCCCCGGTCGACGTGGCAGCGCTCGGAGCCACTGTCGGCCGCTCACGGCCCTGGCGGGCGGCGGACGGGAGGCCCGGGGTACGCCCGCCACGACGGCGTCCGTCCGCCCCGTACGGCGTCCCAGGCAGCGGGGAGTTGGCTCGGCCGGGTGACTCGTCTGCGCCGTTCCACGACCTCCGGTCGTGGCTACCACCGTGTCCGGAGCGGCCGCGGCTTCTCGTACCGTGACCCCGACGGTGCGACCGTCACCGATGCCGCGGTGCGTCAGCGGCTCGAGGACCTCGTCATCCCGCCGGCCTGGGACGACGTCTGGATCTCGCCGTACGAGAACGGGCACGTCCTCGCGACCGGCATCGACGGAGCCGGACGCCGCCAGTACATGTACCACCCGTCGTGGCGCGAACGGATGGACCGGATCAAGTACGACCGGGCGCTCGCCCTCGCGGAGTCGCTGCCGGTCGCACGGCGCGGGGTCACGCAGGACCTCCGACGACCGGAACCCGATCGCCGCCGAGCGCTGGCCGCAGCGTTCCGGATGCTCGACCAGGGCTCGCTGCGGGTCGGATCGGAGCGGTACGCCAGCGAGCACGGCAGCCGCGGACTGTCGACCCTGCTGTGCGCGCACGCCCACGTCTCCGGTGACGACATCGAGCTCGACTTCCCCGGCAAGAGCGGGCAGGAGTGGTCGTCGTCGATCCACGACGCCGACCTCGCGACGGTGATCGCCGGCATGAAGCGCCGTGGGCCGAACGCCCGACTGCTGTCGTTCCGCGAACGCCGCGGTGACGAGTGGGAGCCGTTGTCCGCCGAGGACATCAACGCCTACGTCAAGGAGCGTGCTGGTGACGACTTCACGGCGAAGGACTTCCGCACCCTGCACGGCACGGTGGCCGCGGCCGTCGACCTTGCCCAGACCGGTCCGCTGTCGTCGCAGGCGAAGCGGAAGCGTGCGGTGTCCCATGCCGTGAAGGCCGCGAGCGACGAGCTCGGCAACACCCCGACGGTGTGCCGGCAGAGCTACATCGACCCGCGGCTGCTCGACGCCTACGAGCACGGCGAGACCATCGATCCGGCCCGGATCCACGCCGCCGAGTCCGAGGTCCGGGCACTGCTCTACCGACAATGACCCCGGGAGCGTCCGGATGACGTAGCGTTGGTCGACGTGCCGGACCACCCCACACGGCACGGAAGGACCCACAACAGTCGTGACTGACGAGTGCATCCACGGTTTCCCCACCGAGCTCTGCGACATCTGCGCGCCCCGGCAGCGTGAGGAGTCGGCGATCCCAGCCGCTCCGGCGCCACGGCGGACCCGCATCACCACCAACCTGCGCGTCGACCCGCCGGCCTCCGGCCCCGGGACGTCGCTGCGCTCACCGACGTCGCTCCGGTCGTCGTCGGCCGACCTGCCCGAGGCTCGGGTGTTCGCGTCGCTGCGTGCGCACCACGTGACCCACATCGACAACCTCGACGGCATCGTCGGGTCCGGCGCCATCCTGGCGGCCGACCAGGCGGAGCCCGCCGTCGACGTCAGCAGCCCCGAGACCCGGGCCGCACGCGCCGAGGCCGAAGCGCCCGACGGCAGCACCATCGCGAGCCACGTGCCGTTCACCCTGTCGCCGGATGCCGTCCGGTGGGACGAACTCCGCACCGGCGCCGTCGGGGAGCGGTGGTCCGACGCCGCCCGACGCACGCGCGCGGTGGACTACGTCGTGCTCGTCGTCCCGGTCTCGGCGTTCGGTGACTCGGTGGTCGTCGCCGACCAGGACGCCGACGCCGACGACGTCCGGTTCGCCGTCGGCCCCGACGCCGGGACGAACCTGATCCGCCGCACCGACTTCTCCGACCCCGAGATGCTCGGACTCGAGCTCCTCGCGGGGCCGAGCGTGCCGTTCTCGTCCGTCGCGGTGATCGGTGTCCCGAACGACAAGGCCCGTCAGACGGTCCGTGCGGTGCTCGCCGACCACGGCGGCCACGCGCCGCGCGTGGCGGTCTTCCCGCCGTGGTTCGTCCCTCCGGTGACGGCCGAGTAACCGTCTCCACGAGCGCCCTCCGGACCATGTCCGGAGGGCGCTCCGCGTTGCGGCGGCGACCCGTGCCTCCAGGCCGTCCGATCCGCGTGGATCCGGGGAAGCGAGCCGGTGTCGACACGCCCGGCACATCGCGACACGCCCGGGTTGCACGTGGGCTCGGGACATGCGAGACTTGTCCGGTTCCGAATTCCCCGCGGGTGCGAGTCCGCAGGATCACTGCTCTGGCAGTGCACAACCCCCCTGTTCAGCAGGGCTGGGTTGGGCCGCAGGCAGCAGAACACGACTCCCCGAGGTCATGACGGACGCGACACTGTTGCGCCCGGAGTGCGAGGAAGTCGATTGCCCACGCTGGACGGCCAAGGTCGCCCGCGCGGTTGACAGGTGAACAGCGGTCATCCCCAGCGGATGCGGCCGGTTGGTTCAGGAAAACAGCACGGTCTGCAGCAATGCGGAGCCGAGCGGCGTCAGGCGGCCTGCGGGTGCGCGGCGCAGAGAGAGGACAAGAGACACATGGCGGGACAGAAGATCCGCATCCGGCTCAAGTCGTATGACCACGAGGTCATCGACACGTCGGCCCGGAAGATCGTCGACACGGTGACCCGTGCCGGTGCAACCGTGGTCGGCCCGGTGCCACTCCCCACCGAGAAGAACGTGATCGCAGTGATCCGTTCCCCTCACAAGTACAAGGACTCGCGCGAGCACTTCGAGAAGCGCACGCACAAGCGGGTCATCGACATCGTCGACCCGACGCCGAAGGCCGTTGACTCGCTCATGCGACTCGACCTGCCGGCAGACGTCAACATCGAGATCAAGCTGTAAGGGGGCTGACCAATGGCGAACTCAACCAAGACCGTCAAGGGCCTCCTCGGCAAGAAGCTCGGGATGACCCAGGTGTGGGACGAGAACAACAAGTTCATCCCCGTCACCGTGATCGAGGTCGGCCCGAACGTGGTCACCCAGATCCGCAACGCTGAGCGCGACGGCTACGAGGCGATCCAGATCGCCGCCGGTGCCATCGACCCGCGCAAGGTCAACAAGCCGGCCGCTGGCCACTTCGAGGCCGCTGGCGTGACCCCGCGTCGCACCCTCACCGAGATCCGGACCAACGACTCCGCTGAGTACACGCTCGGCCAGGAGCTCACCGTGGACGGCACGTTCACGGCGGGCCAGAAGGTCGACGTCGTCGGTACCTCCAAGGGCAAGGGCTTCGCCGGTGTCATGAAGCGCCACGGCTTCCACGGCGTCGGCGCCTCGCACGGTGCACACCGCAACCACCGCAAGCCCGGCTCGATCGGTGCTTCCTCGACCCCGTCGCGTGTCTTCAAGGGCATGCGCATGGCCGGTCGTATGGGTGGCGACCGCGTGACCGTCCTCAACCTCACGGTGCACGCCGTCGACGCCGAGAAGGGTCTGCTGCTCGTCAAGGGCGCCGTCCCCGGTGCTCGTGGCCGCTCCGTCTTCGTCCGCACCGCCGTGAAGGGTAAGTGATCATGGCCACCACGACCGCAACCACGATCGACGTCCTCGACGCATCGGGTGTCAAGTCCGGCACCGTCGAGCTGCCCGCAGCTCTCTTCGACGTCGAGACCAACGTCCCGCTGATCCACCAGGTCGTCACCGCGCAGCTCGCAGCCGCGCGTCAGGGCACCCACAAGACCAAGAACCGCGGCGAAGTCCGCGGTGCCGGTCGCAAGCCGTTCAAGCAGAAGGGCACCGGCCGCGCCCGTCAGGGTTCCGTCCGTGCTCCCGAGCACACCGGTGGTGGCGTCGTCCACGGGCCGACCCCCCGCGACTACTCGCAGCGCACCCCCAAGAAGATGATCGCCGCAGCGCTGCTCGGCTCGCTCTCGGACCGCGCCCGCGGTGGCCGCATCTCGGCTGTCGACGGCTTCGTCGAGGCCGACGTGCCGTCGACCAAGGTCGCTCGCACGCTCCTCGAGAAGGTCGCGCCCGTCAAGCACGTGCTGATCGTGCTCGAGTCGAACGACGAGCTGACGCTCAAGTCGATCCGCAACCTGCCGAACGTCCACGCGCTCTCGTACGGCCAGCTGAACGCCTACGACGTCCTCAAGTCGGACGCCGTCGTCTTCAGCAAGAGCGCCCTCGACGCCTTCATCGCGTCGAAGACCGCGAAGGAGATCACCGCATGAGCGGCTTCAACAAGGACCCGCGCGACGTCATCATCTCGCCGGTCGTCTCGGAGAAGAGCTACGCGCTCATCGACCAGGGCAAGTACACGTTCATCGTGGACCCCCGTTCGAACAAGACCGAGATCAAGCTCGCCATCGAGAAGATCTTCGAGGTCAAGGTCGCGAGCATCAACACGCTGAACCGCCCGGGCAAGACCCGTCGCACCAAGTTCGGTCTCGGCAAGCGCAAGGACACCAAGCGCGCCATCGTGACGCTCAAGTCCGGTTCGATCGACATCTTCACGGCTGTCGGCTGAGGACCAGAGGGATAAATCATGGCTATTCGTAACTACAAGCCGACGACCCCCGGTCGTCGCGGCTCGTCGGTCGCCGACTTCGCTGAGATCACCCGTTCGACTCCGGAGAAGTCCCTGCTTCGTCCGCTGCCGAAGACCGGTGGTCGCAACAGCTCCGGCCGCATCACCACGCGTCACATCGGTGGTGGCCACAAGCGCCAGTACCGCGTGATCGACTTCCGTCGCTCCGACAAGGACGGCGTGGACGCCAAGGTCGCTCACATCGAGTACGACCCCAACCGCACTGCGCGCATCGCGCTCCTGCACTACGTGGACGGCACGAAGCGGTACATCATCGCGCCGAACAAGCTCAAGCAGGGCGACGTCATCGAGCAGGGCCCCGGCGCCGACATCAAGCCCGGCAACAACCTGCCGCTGCGCAACATCCCCGTGGGTACCGTCGTGCACGCCATCGAGCTCCGCCCCGGTGGCGGCGCGAAGATGGCCCGCTCGGCCGGCGCCTCGGTGCGTCTCGTCGCCAAGGACGGCCCCTACGCGCAGCTCCGTCTGCCGTCGGGCGAGGTCCGCAACGTCGACGCACGCTGCCGCGCCACGATCGGCGAGGTCGGCAACGCCGAGCAGTCGAACATCAACTGGGGCAAGGCCGGCCGCATGCGCTGGAAGGGCGTCCGCCCGACCGTGCGTGGTGTCGCGATGAACCCGGTCGACCACCCCCACGGTGGTGGCGAGGGCAAGACCTCCGGTGGTCGTCACCCGGTCAGCCCCTGGGGCCAGGCCGAGGGTCGCACGCGCAAGCCGAACAAGCCGAGCGACAAGCTCATCGTCCGTCGCCGTAACGCCGGCAAGAAGCGCAAGTAGGAGTTCAGAAGATGCCACGCAGTCTGAAGAAGGGCCCCTTCGTCGACGAGCACCTGCTCCGCAAGGTCGTCACGCAGAACGAGGCCAACACCAAGAACGTGATCCGTACCTGGTCGCGACGGTCGATGATCGTCCCGAACATGCTCGGTCACACCATCGCGGTGCACGACGGCCGCAAGCACATCCCGGTGTTCGTCACCGAGTCGATGGTCGGTCACAAGCTCGGCGAGTTCGCGCCGACCCGCACCTTCCGTGGTCACGTGAAGGACGACAAGAAGGGCCGTCGCCGCTAACGCGGGGACGCAGAGGAGGAACGAAATGGTGGAGTCGATCGCACGCGTGCGACACATCCGCGTCACGCCTCAGAAGGCCCGTCGCGTCATCGAGCTGATCCGCGGCAAGCAGGCCCACGAGGCGCTCGCCATCCTGAAGTTCGCCCCCCAGGGCGCTTCGGAGCCCGTGTACAAGCTGGTCGCCTCGGCGATCGCGAACGCCCGGGTGAAGGCTGACTCGACGAACAGCTTCCTCGACGAGCGCGACCTCTACGTGAGCCGCGTCTTCGTCGACGAGGGAACGACCCTGAAGCGGTTCCAGCCGCGCGCCCAGGGCCGGGCCTTCCGCATCAACAAGCGCACCAGCCACATCACGGTCGTCCTCGCGACGCCGGAAGAGGCCGAGGCTGCCGCGACGAGCAAGAAGGCGAGCAACTAATGGGCCAGAAGGTCAACCCGTACGGCTTCCGTCTCGGGATCACGACGGACCACGTCTCGCACTGGTTCACCGACAGCAAGAAGGCCGGTCAGCGCTACGCCGACTACGTGGCCGAGGACATCAAGGTGCGCGAGTACCTGAAGAAGACCCTCGACCGCGCCGGTGTCGCTCGCATCGAGCTCGAGCGCACCCGTGACCGTGTCCGCGTGGACATCCACACGGCGCGTCCGGGCATCGTCATCGGCCGCCGCGGCGCCGAGGCGGAGCGCGTTCGCGGTGAGCTCGAGAAGCTCACCAAGAAGCAGATCCAGCTGAACATCCTCGAGGTCAAGAACCCCGAGACCGAGGCCCAGCTCGTCGCGCAGGGCATCGCCGAGCAGCTCTCCGCTCGTGTCGCGTTCCGTCGCGCCATGCGCAAGGGCCTGCAGGGTGCACAGCGCGCCGGCGCCAAGGGTGTCCGCATCCAGGTGTCGGGCCGTCTCGGCGGCGCCGAGATGTCCCGTTCGGAGTTCTACCGCGAAGGCCGTGTGCCGCTGCACACCCTCCGCGCGAACATCGACTACGGCTTCTACGAGGCCCGGACCACGTTCGGCCGCATCGGCGTGAAGGTCTGGATCTACAAGGGCGACATCACGAACAAGGAGCTCGCTCGCGAGCAGGCGAACCAGCGTTCGTCGCGCCCCGAGCGTCGTGGCGGCCCGCGCGGTGAGCGTGGCGACCGTGGCGGCGACCGTCGTGGCGGCGACCGCGGTGACCGCCGCCCGCAGCAGGCCCCGCAGGACGCGCCGGCCGGCGCAGGAGTTGAGGCGTAACCATGCTTATTCCCCGTCGAGTCAAGCACCGTAAGCAGCACCACCCGAAGCGTTCGGGTCAGGCAACCGGTGGTACCAAGGTTAGCTTCGGCGACTACGGCATCCAGGCCCTCACCCCGGCGTACGTGACCAACCGTCAGATCGAGTCCGCTCGTATCGCCATGACGCGTCACATCAAGCGTGGCGGCAAGGTCTGGATCAACATCTACCCGGACCGTCCGCTCACGAAGAAGCCGGCTGAGACCCGCATGGGTTCCGGTAAGGGCTCGCCCGAGTGGTGGGTCGCCAACGTCAAGCCGGGTCGTGTGCTCTTCGAGCTCTCCGGCGTCACCGAGGACATCGCCCGTGAGGCGCTGACCCGTGCAATCCACAAGCTGCCCCTCAAGGCACGCATCATCAAGCGCGAGGAGGGCGACGCATAATGGCGATCGGTTCCAAGGAGCTCCGTCCGACGGAGCTCGACACGTTCGAGAACGAGCGTCTCGCTGACGAGCTGAAGAAGGCCAAGGAGGAACTCTTCAACCTCCGCTTCCAGTCGGCCACCGGCCAGCTGGAGAGCCACGGTCGTCTCCGTGCCGTCAAGCGCGACATCGCTCGCATCTACACCGTCCTCCGCGAGCGCGAGCTCGGCATCCGTGCCACTCCCGCGCCCGTCGAGACCGCCACCAAGGCCAAGAAGACGACGAAGAAGGCTGACAAGCCGGCTGAGTCGACCGAGGCCGAGACCGCCGAGGAGAAGTAATGGCGAACGAAGAGAAGACCTCCGCCGCCCTCACTCGCGGCTACCGCAAGACGCGTCGCGGCTACGTGACCAGCGACAAGATGGACAAGACCATCGTGGTCGAGGTCGAGGACCGCGTGAAGCACGCGCTCTACGGCAAGATCATCCGTCGCACGTCCAAGGTGAAGGCCCACGACGAGCTCGGCACCGCTGGTGTCGGCGACCTCGTCGTGATCAGCGAGACCCGTCCCCTCAGCGCTTCCAAGCGCTGGCGCCTGGTCGAGATCCTCGAGAAGGCCAAGTAGGCCTCGGCCTGCTTCGGAATAGGAGACAGCAGTGATTCAGCAGGAATCCCGCCTGAAGATCGCCGACAACACGGGTGCCAAGGAGATCTTGACCATCCGCGTGCTCGGTGGTTCGGGTCGTCGCTACGCCGGTCTCGGTGACGTCATCGTCGCCACGGTGAAGGACGCCATCCCCGGCGGCAACGTGAAGAAGGGTGACGTCGTCAAGGCGGTCATCGTTCGCACCAAGAAGGAGACTCGTCGTCAGGACGGCTCCTACATCAAGTTCGACGAGAACGCGGCAGTGATCCTCAAGGCCGACGGCGACCCGCGCGGCACGCGCATCTTCGGTCCGGTCGGTCGCGAGCTCCGTGACAAGAAGTTCATGAAGATCATCTCGCTCGCGCCGGAGGTGCTGTAAGCCATGGCGAACATCAAGAAGGGTGACCTCGTCCAGGTCATCACGGGCGCGACGCAGGAGCGTGGCGGCGACCGTGGCAAGCAGGGCAAGGTCATCGAGGTCCTCAAGGACAAGCAGCGCGTCGTCGTCGAGGGCGTGAACTTCGTCACGAAGCACGTCCGCGTCGGCCAGACGCAGCGCGGCTCGAAGACGGGTGGCATCGAGAAGCACGAAGCCTCGATCCACGTGTCCAACGTCGCTCTCGTCGACCCGAAGACGAAGAAGCCGACCCGCGTCGGCTTCCGTACCGAAGAGGTGGAGAAGGGCGGGGTCAAGAAGACCGTCCGTGTCCGCTACGCCAAGAAGTCAGGTGAAACGCTCTGATGACTGACACGACTGCAACGACTGAGGCCCCCAAGGCCCAGCCGCGCCTCAAGCAGAAGTACAAGGACGAGATCAAGGCCACGCTCACCGAGCAGTTCGGCTACGCGAACGTCAACCAGGTCCCCGGCCTGGTCAAGGTCGTCGTGAACACCGGTGTCGGCGAGGCCGCTCGCGACTCGAAGATCATCGAGGGGGCCATCAAGGACCTCACGGCGATCACGGGTCAGAAGCCCCAGGTCAACATCGCTCGCAAGTCCATCGCGCAGTTCAAGCTGCGCGAGGGTCAGGCGATCGGTGCGCACGTCACCCTCCGTGGTGACCGCGCCTGGGAGTTCCTCGACCGCCTGATCTCCCTCGCACTGCCCCGCATCCGCGACTTCCGCGGTCTCAGCGACAAGCAGTTCGACGGGAACGGCAACTACACGTTCGGTCTCTCGGAGCAGTCCGTGTTCCACGAGATCGACCAGGACCGCATCGACCGTGTCCGCGGCTTCGACATCACTGTCGTCACCACCGCGAAGACGGACGACGAGGGACGCGCGCTGCTCCGTCAGCTCGGCTTCCCGTTCCGCTCCAACGAGCAGACGGTCTAAACTACTTCGGGCGGTGCGGGCCGGAGGATTCACGTCCTCCGGCCCGCACGCACGAACACACCGATCCTGGGGAACCGCCCCGGGATCACTCGATCGCTCAGGTCGGCATTCGTGGAACGGGTGTCGAAACCAGGCGAGAAATGGACGAACATCATGACGATGACCGATCCGGTCGCAGACATGCTGACCAGATTGCGGAACGCGAACTCCGCGCACCACGACGCCGTCGCGCTCCCGAGCTCCAAGCTCAAGAAGAACATCGCCGACATCCTCAAGCGTGAGGGCTACATCAGCGAGTGGAAGGTGGAGGACGCCCGAGTCGGGCAGACCCTCACCATCGACCTGAAGTACGGCCCCGAGCGCGAGCGTTCGATCGCCGGCATCAAGCGCGTGTCGAAGCCGGGCCTCCGGGTCTACGCGAAGTCGACGGAGATCCCCCAGGTCCTCGGTGGCCTCGGCGTGGCGATCCTCTCGACCTCGTCCGGCCTGCTGACCGACCGCGAAGCCGAGCAGAAGGGCGTGGGTGGGGAAGTCCTCGCCTACGTGTGGTGATCGACAATGTCACGAATCGGACGTCTTCCCATCGACATCCCCGCCGGCGTGACCGTCTCCGTTGACGGTCAGAGCGTGGCGGTCAAGGGCCCGAAGGGCGAGCTCGCGCTCGTCATCGCGGAGCCCATCCAGGCCAAGGTCGAGGAGAACCAGGTTCTCGTCACCCGTCCGGACGACGAGCGCGAGTCGCGTTCGCTCCACGGCCTGACCCGTACCCTCATCGCCAACAACATCATCGGCGTGACCCAGGGCTACACCAAGGGCCTCGAGGTCGTCGGCACCGGTTACCGCGTGCAGGCGAAGGGCTCGAACCTCGAGTTCGCGCTCGGGTACTCCCACTCGATCACGGTCGAGCCGCCCGCGGGCATCAGCTTCGCGGTCGAGGGCAACAACAAGGTCACGGTCGCCGGCATCGACAAGCAGGCAGTCGGCGAAGTGGCGGCGAACATCCGGAAGCTCCGGAAGCCCGAGCCGTACAAGGGCAAGGGTGTCCGTTACGCCGGCGAGAACGTGCGCCGCAAGGCCGGAAAGTCAGGTAAGTGATCATGGGACTCCTCAAGACACGAGGCAAGAGCAAGGCGGCCGCCAAGGCGCGTCGTCACAACCGTCTCCGCAAGAAGATCACCGGCACCGAGGCTCGTCCCCGTCTCGCCGTCACCCGCTCGTCGCGTCACGTGTTCGTGCAGGTCATCGACGACGCGAAGGGTCACACCCTCGCAAGCGCCTCGACGATGGAGGCAGACCTCCGCTCGTTCGACGGCGACAAGACCGCCAAGGCCCGTCGCGTCGGTGAGCTCCTCGCCGAGCGCGCGAAGTCGGCTGGCGTCGAGGCCGTGGTCTTCGACCGCGGTGGCAGCAAGTACGCCGGTCGCGTCGCCGCGATCGCCGATGGTGCCCGTGAAGGAGGGCTGAACCTGTGAGCGACAACGCGAACACCAACGAAGACGCCAAGACCGAGGCCGTCGAGGCCACGGACGCCGTCGAGACCACCGAGGCGACCGCTGAGGGCACCGAGGCAACTGCTGAGGGCACCGAGGCAGCCGCTGAGGGCACCGACACCGCCGCGAAGGGCAAGGAGGCGGAGGCACCTGCCGTCGCCGAGCGTCCCGTCGAGACCGCTGCCGGTTCCGCATCGAACAACCGCGACTCGGCTGACAACCGCGGCCGTCGTGGTGGCGGTCGTGACCGTCAGCAGGGCCGCGACCGCAACAACCGCGGTGGCGACAGCCAGTTCCTCGAGCGCGTGGTGACCATCAACCGCGTGTCGAAGGTCGTCAAGGGTGGTCGTCGCTTCAGCTTCACGGCGCTCGTCGTCGTGGGTGACGGCAACGGCCTCGTGGGCGTCGGCTACGGCAAGGCCAAGGAGGTCCCCACGGCGATCTCCAAGGGTGTCGAAGAGGCGAAGAAGAACTTCTTCCGCGTCCCCCGCGTCGGCAACACCATCCCGCACCCCGTGCAGGGTGAAGCCGCTGCTGGCGTCGTCCTCCTGCGTCCGGCTGGCCCGGGTACCGGTGTCATCGCCGGTGGTCCCGTCCGCGCCGTGCTCGAGTGCGCCGGCATCCACGACGTCCTGAGCAAGTCGCTCGGTTCGTCGAACACCATCAACATCGTGCACGCGACCGTCGAGGCTCTGAAGCAGCTCGAGGAGCCCCGCGCCGTCGCGAGCCGTCGTGGCCTCGACGTCGAGCGGGTCGTCCCGGCTCGTCTGCTCCAGGCCGAGGCCGCAGCACTGCGTGCCGCGACCGAGAAGGCAGGTGCGTGATGGCGACGCTGAAGATCACGCAGATCAAGTCCGTTATCAGCGAGAAGCAGTACCAGCGCGACACGCTCCGCAGCCTGGGTCTCAAGCGCATCGGCCGTACGGTCGAGCGTGAGGACAACGCCCAGAACCGCGGGTACATCGCAACGGTGGCGCACCTCGTGAAGGTCGAGGAGGTCGACGCATGAGCGACGAGAAGAACGAGCGCGTGCAGGTGCTGAAGCTGCACCACCTCCGCCCCGCAGAGGGCGCCAAGAAGGACCGCACCCGTGTGGGTCGCGGTGAGGGCTCGAAGGGCAAGACCGCTGGGCGTGGTACCAAGGGCACGAAGGCCCGCTACCAGGTCCGGGTCGGCTTCGAGGGTGGGCAGATGCCGCTGCACATGCGCACCCCGAAGCTCCGCGGGTTCAAGAACCCGTTCCGGGTCGAGTACCAGGTCGTGAACCTGGACAAGATCTCGGAGCTCTACCCCGATGGTGGCGACGTCACCGTTGCGGGCCTGGTCGCCAAGGGCGCCGTCCGCAAGAACGAGAAGGTCAAGGTTCTCGGTCAGGGTGACATCACCGTGAAGATCACGGTCACGGTCGACAAGGTCTCGGCGTCCGCCGCCGAGAAGATCGTGGCTGCTGGCGGCACCGTCTCCCAGTAACCCCCGTCGGCGGCCCGTGCGTTTGCGCACGGGCCGCCGTTACGGTTTCCTTGACAGTGGCCGGCATCCGCCAGCCTGGTCGGCCCTGCCGACCGACACCGGAACGGCCGCGATCGACGGCCCCGGTCCCAGAAGTTCGGAGTCCTCGTGTTCAGAGCGGTCGCGCGCATCATGCGCACCCCTGATCTTCGCAAGAAGATCGGCTTCACCCTCGCGATCATCGCGCTGTTCCGCCTCGGGTCGTACATCCCGGCACCGTTCGTCGACTACGCGGCCGTGCAGAGCTGTCTCGCCAGCGCCTCGTCGTCCGGCGGTCTCTACGACCTGATCAACCTGTTCTCCGGCGGCGCGCTGCTGAAGCTCTCGGTCTTCGCGCTCGGCATCATGCCGTACATCACGTCGTCGATCATCGTGCAGCTCCTGCGCGTGGTCATCCCGCACTTCGACTCCCTCTACAAGGAGGGCCAGTCCGGTCAGGCGAAGCTGACGCAGTACACGCGCTACCTCACGATCGCGCTGGGCGTGCTGCAGTCCACCACCCTGATCACGGTCGCCCGCTCGGGTGCCCTCTTCGGCACGAACGCGTCGTCCTCCTGCTCGTCGATCATCTCGAACGACAGCTGGTACGCGATCATGCTCATGGTCGTCACGCTGACCGCCGGTACCGGCCTCATCATGTGGATGGGCGAGCTCGTCACCGAGCGCGGCATCGGCAACGGCATGTCGCTCCTCATCTTCACGTCGATCGCGGCGCAGTTCCCGTCGGCGCTGTGGGCCATCGAGCAGTCGCAGTCGTTCGAGCTCTTCCTGTTCGTCATCCTGGTCGGACTGGTCATCATGATGGCCGTCGTGTTCGTCGAGCAGTCGCAGCGGCGGATCCCGGTCCAGTACGCCAAGCGCATGGTCGGCCGACGCACGTACGGCGGCAACAACACGTACATCCCGATCAAGGTGAACATGGCCGGCGTCGTGCCCGTCATCTTCGCGTCGTCGCTGCTGTACCTGCCGGCCCTGGTCGCGCAGTTCAACAAGCCCTCGGACGGCTCCGAGCCCGCGGCGTGGGTCACCTGGATCGAGAACAACCTCGTCTCCGGCGACAACCTGTTCTACATGGTGCTGTACTTCCTGCTCATCGTCGGGTTCACGTACTTCTACGTGGCGATCACCTTCAACCCCGAAGAGGTCGCCGACAACATGAAGAAGTACGGCGGGTTCATCCCCGGCATCCGTGCCGGTCGTCCGACCGCCGAGTACCTCGACTACGTCCTCACCCGGGTGACGCTGCCCGGCTCGCTCTACCTCGGTTTCATCGCGCTCATCCCGCTGGCAGCACTGGCGCTGTTCGGCGCGAACCAGAACTTCCCGTTCGGTGGCGCGAGCATCCTGATCATCGTGGGTGTCGGTCTCGAGACCGTGAAGCAGATCGACTCGCAGCTGCAGCAGCGTCACTACGAAGGGCTTCTCCGTTGAGCGCACGTCTCATCATCGTCGGACCCCCCGGAGCGGGGAAGGGCACCCAGGCCGGGCGGATCGCCGAGTCCTTCGGGATCCCGGCGGTCTCGACGGGCGACATCTTCCGCAAGAACGTCGCAGAGGGCACGCCGCTCGGTGTGCAGGCCAAGGCGATCATGGACGCCGGCGACTACGTGCCGGACTCCTTGACGAACGAGCTCGTGAAGTCGCGCCTGAACGAGGCCGACGCAGCCGAGGGGTTCCTGCTCGACGGGTACCCCCGCACGGTCGGGCAGGTCGAGTACCTCGACGCGCTGCTCGCCGAGCAGGGCACCGGGATCGACGCGGTCGTGCAGC
This sequence comes from Curtobacterium sp. PhB191, assembly GCF_004346515.1. Taxonomy (NCBI): domain Bacteria; kingdom Bacillati; phylum Actinomycetota; class Actinomycetes; order Micrococcales; family Microbacteriaceae; genus Curtobacterium; species Curtobacterium sp. PhB191. The sequence continues at coordinate 295,365 of NZ_SMBV01000001.1, read as the reverse complement.
TCGTCGCCGACCAGGACGAGCTCGTCGGCCGGTTGCTCAAGCGTGCCGAGCAGCAGGGCCGCAGTGACGACAACGAGGAGACGATCCGTCGTCGCCAGCAGGTCTACACCGAGCAGACCGCCCCGATCGTCGGTGCCTACGGCGACCGTGGTCTCGTCCTCGACGTCGACGGCCTCGGCGCGATCGACGAGGTCGGCGACCGCATCCAGGCCGCGCTGTCGGCTCGCGGGCTGACCGCGGGCGTCTGACCCGGCGTGGTCCGCTTCCGCAAGCCCTCGATCTACAAGACGCCGGACGAGCTCCGCGCCATGGTGCGCCCCGGGCTGCTGACCGCCGAGGCGCTCGACGCCGTGCGTGCGGCGATCCGTCCCGGCATCACGACGGGTGAGCTCGACGCGATCGCCGAGCGGACGATCCGCGACGGCGGAGGGATCCCGAACTTCCAGCTCGTGCCGGGCTACCGGCACACGCTGTGCGTGTCCGTGAACGACGAGATCGTGCACGGCATCCCCGGTGACCGCGTGCTCGCTCCCGGTGACATCGTGTCGGTGGACGCCGGTGCCGAGGTCGACGGCTGGAACGGCGACAGCGCGTTCACCACGGTCGTCCCCGGTGGTGACGCGGAGGTGTCCGCAGCACGCCAGACGCTCTGCGACACCACGGAGCGCTCGCTCTGGCACGGCATCGCGGCGCTCGCCCACGCGAAGAACCTGCACGAGGTCGGTTCCGCGGTCGAGGACGCGATCGACGAGACCGGCGCCTGGGGCATCGTCGAGGACTACACGGGGCACGGCATCGGTCGCTCCATGCACGAGGACCCGCCGGTCTTCAACTACCGCGTCCGCGGTGCCGGTCCGGCGGTGAAGCCCGGCCTGGTGGTGGCCATCGAGCCGATGGTCACCGCGGGCACGATCGACAGCTCGACGGACGACGACGACTGGACCGTCCGCACGATGGACGGCAAGGACGCCGCGCACTGGGAACACAGTGTCGCTGTGCACGCCGACGGCGTGTGGGTCCTGACGGCCGCCGACGGCGGCGCTGCGGGCCTGGCCCCGCTGGGCGTGACGCCCGTCCCGATCCCGTAGGACGGGCCTCCAGGCTGCCTCGGTCGCGACGGCCAGGAGGCGCGGGTCGTCCCCGCCTCGTCGCCCGCCGCGCGCAGACGCGTCTGCCCAGTGCCCGGAGGGCGCCGCGCCGTCAGCCCTGTCCGGCGGTCAGTTGCCGACGGAGCAGGTCTGCTCGGAGGCGCTCTGCCCGGTGATCGACGACGGCAGCGGGGTCGACGTCGCCGTGCTCGTGGCGGACGAGCTCGGTGCGGACGACGTCCCCGACGATGCGCCGCTCGACGCGGGCGCCGACGCTGTGTCGGACGGTGTGGTGCCGGTCGACGGTGCGGTCGTCGCGGTGCCCCCGGCGGTCGGTGACTCCTCGGACGCGCGCCCGGTGCTCGAGTCGCTCAGCGAGGACTTCACGTCGTTCTGCAGCGCCACGTTGAGCGTGTGGGCGGTCTCCTGGTCGACGATCACCCGCGCGCTGTCGTCGGGGTCGTCGGCGACGGGGTACTGCACGAAGAGCATGTTGGCGGTGCTCATGCCGCGCAGTGCCGAAGCGAGGCCGACGAGGGTGCGGGTCTGGGCCAGGCCGTCGGACAGCGTCATGTTCGACAGGGCCGCGCCGGCGAGCTTGTAGAGCGTGATGGGGTTCGACAGGGTCCCGTCGGAGGTGACCTTGCGGAGCAGCGCCGACAGGAACACCTGCTGCGAGCTGATCCGGGCCAGGTCGCTGCCGTCGCCGACGCCGTGGCGGGTGCGCAGGAAAGCGAGGGCGTCGGAGCCCTCGAGGTTGTGCGAGCCGGCCGTGAGGTGCAGCCCGGTGAAGGTGTCGTCGATGGGCTCCGCGACGCAGACGTCGACGCCGCCCAGGGCGTTCGACATCTCGATCACGCCGTCGAAGGTGATGAGCCCGGCGTAGGGGATGCTCAGGCCGGTGAGGTTCTCGACGGTGTCGACGACGCACGAGACGCCACCGTTGCCGAGCGCCGTGTTGAACATGGCGGAGGTCGAGGCCGGGTACGTCGTCCCGCTCGCGGGGTTGGTGCAGGCCGGGATCGGGACCATCAGGTCGCGGGGGAAGCTGACCGCGGTGAGCTGCTGGTGGTCCTCGGAGATGTGGATGAGCATCGTGACGTCGTTGCGGGCGCCCTCGACGTCCTCGTCGGAGTCGAACTGTCCGACGCGGGTGTCGCTGCCGATGAGCAGGATGTTCGCCCCGCCCTTGATCGCCGTGATGTCGGCGGTCTTCGCGGTGCTCTGGTCGTCGGTGCTGAGCTGCACGGTCTGCGGTGCGGTGGCCAGCTGGGCGCCGGCGATGGCGGCGACGCTCGTCCCGCTCACGAGCACGACGGCCAGCGCCGAGGCCACGACGGTCACGAGCGTGGTCCAGCCGCGACGGCGGGCCTGCTTGCCGTGTGCGGCGAAGGGGCGTCGTGTGGCGTCGGGCACGTGGTCTCCGTTCGGTGGTCCGCGCAGGGTACGTGGGCGGCGGACGTGGCTGCGGAGCAACGCTACGGTCCGGGCACAAGCTCCGGCCCGGAGCACGCCGTCAAACCACTGTGGAACACTCAGGCGTGCTCGCGGAAGCCCCAGGTGAGGGGGCGTGCCGCGCCTGCACTTGGCAATTGCGGGTTTACCACATAAGATCGATCTTTGGCGTGTCATGCCCTCTCGGGTGTGGCGACCGACCCGCAGACCGGTTCGGGGATCACACCTGTTCCACAACCAAGCGACAGTGAGGCTATGGCCAAGAAAGACGGCGTCATCGAGATCGAAGGCTCGGTGCTCGAAGCTCTGCCCAACGCGATGTTCCGCGTTGAGCTGACGAACGGACACAAGGTCCTCGCGCACATCTCCGGGAAGATGCGCCAGCACTACATCCGCATCCTCCCCGAGGACCGCGTGATCGTGGAGCTGAGCCCGTACGACCTGACCCGCGGCCGGATCGTCTACCGCTACAAGTGATCCGCGAGCTGGAAAGGAACGGCTCGGCAATCCTGCCGCGCACGAAGCCAGCGAGCACGAGGAAAGAACAATGAAGGTCAACCCCAGCGTCAAGCCCATGTGCGAGCACTGCCGAGTGATCCGCCGCAAGGGCCGCGTCATGGTGATCTGCAAGAGCAACCCGCGTCACAAGCAGCGCCAGGGCTAGTCCCGGGCGCGTGACCGGCGCCGACGCTGTCCCTCGGACAGCAGGCTGCTCGAGCACGACCCACAACTGAAGATCGACAACGCAGTACCAGAACCCGGTCGCACGACGGCCGGGGGACACCTCGGGTCGGAGGCCCGGGCACCGGTACTGCTCCACACCTCCATCGACAACAGGAGCAGCCATCACATGGCACGTCTAGCAGGCGTCGACATCCCGCGCGAGAAGCGCGTGGAGATCGCACTCACGTACATCTACGGCGTCGGCCGTACCCGCGCGGTCCAGGCACTCGCCGAGACCGGTATCTCCGGTGACATCCGCGTCAAGGACCTGACCGACGACCAGCTCGTCGCCCTCCGTGACTTCATCGAGGGCAACTTCAAGGTGGAGGGTGACCTCCGCCGCGAGGTGGCAGCCGACATCCGTCGCAAGGTCGAGATCGGTAGCTACGAGGGTCTTCGCCACCGTCGTGGTCTCCCGGTGCGCGGTCAGCGCACCAAGACCAACGCGCGTACCCGCAAGGGACCGAAGCGCACCGTGGCAGGCAAGAAGAAGGCTCGATAGGAGACCCCGATGGCTACCCCCAAGACTGCCGCGCGCAAGCCGCGCCGCAAGGAGAAGAAGAACGTCGCAGTGGGCCAGGCCCACATCAAGAGCACGTTCAACAACACGATCGTCAGCATCACCGACCCGTCGGGTGCCGTCCTCAGCTGGGCGTCCTCGGGTGCCGTGGGCTTCAAGGGTTCGCGCAAGTCGACGCCGTTCGCGGCGCAGCTCGCCGCCGAGTCCGCTGCGCGTCAGGCGCAGGAGCACGGCGTCAAGAAGGTCGACGTCTTCGTGAAGGGTCCGGGTTCGGGCCGCGAGACCGCGATCCGTTCGCTCCAGGCCGCTGGCCTCGAGGTCGGTTCGATCAACGACGTCACTCCGCAGGCGCACAACGGTTGCCGCCCGCCGAAGCGTCGTCGCGTCTGACGCGAGGAGCAACCGGCCGCGCCCTGCTCGTCCCCTGACGGGGTCGGGCAGGGCCCGCGGCCATTCCTGGTCGTTCGATCGCGCACATCGGTGCGCGTGATCACAACTCAACAGACCCGTCGGGGCCCACGCGGCCCCGTCGTACCGCCAAGTGTCATATAGCGGACACTTCGCCGAAAGGAATCCCACAGTGCTCATTGCACAGCGCCCCACCCTGACCGAGGAGTCGATCTCCGAGCACCGCTCGCGCTTCGTCATCGAGCCGCTCGAGCCGGGCTTCGGTTACACCCTCGGCAACTCGCTGCGCCGCACGCTCCTCTCCTCGATCCCCGGCGCGGCTGTCACCAGCATCCGCATCGACGGTGTCCTCCACGAATTCAGCACCGTTCCCGGTGTGAAGGAAGACGTCACCGAGATCATCCTCAACATCAAGAGCCTCGTCGTCTCCAGCGAGCACGACGAGCCGATCACCGCGTACCTGCGCAAGCAGGGTGCCGGTCAGGTCACCGCAGCGGACATCTCCGCTCCGGCCGGCGTCGAGATCCACAACCCGGAACTCGTCATCGCGACCCTGAACGACACCGCGCGGTTCGAGCTCGAGCTCACGATCGAGCGCGGCCGCGGCTACGTCTCGGCCACGCAGAACCGTTCCGAGTTCTCCGAGGCCGGTCAGATCCCGATCGACTCGATCTACTCGCCGGTCCTCAAGGTCACCTACCGCGTCGAGGCGACGCGTGCCGGTGAGCGCACGGACTTCGACCGCCTGGTCGTCGACGTCGAGTCGAAGCCGGCGATCACGCCGCGCGACGCCATCGCGTCGGCCGGTCGCACGCTGGTCGAGCTGTTCGGGCTCGCTCGCGAGCTCAACACGGCCGCAGAGGGCATCGAGATCGGCCCCGCGCCGGTCGACGCTGTCCTGTCGAACGAGCTGCAGACGCCGATCGAGGACCTCGACCTGTCGGTCCGCAGCTACAACTGCCTGAAGCGCGAGGGCATCAACACGGTGTCCGAGCTCGTCGCCCTGTCGGAGACGCAGCTCATGAACATCCGCAACTTCGGTCAGAAGTCGGTGGACGAGGTCAAGGACAAGCTCACCGAGCTCGGCCTGTCCCTCAAGGACACCGTCCCCGGATTCGACGGCGCCCACTTCTACAGCGGGTACGACGAGGACGAGTCCAACAACTGATCTCGCGCTCACGCGCAAGCGCGCTGACACCGCGCGCACCACTTTCACCACTGGAGAACTGACATGCCGAAGCCCACCAAGGGCCCCCGCCTCGGTGGCGGTCCCGCTCACGAGCGCCTGCTCCTGAGCAACCTCGCCAACGCCCTCTTCACGCACGGTCGCATCACGACCACCGAGACGAAGGCCAAGCGCCTCCGTCCGGTCGCCGAGCGGCTCATCACGTTCGCGAAGCGCGGCGACCTGCACGCTCGTCGTCGGGTCATCGCGACCCTGCGCGACAAGTCCGTCGTGCACACGCTGTTCACGGAGATCGCCCCGCAGGTCGAGGACCGTCAGGGCGGCTACACCCGCATCACGAAGCTCGGCTTCCGCAAGGGCGACAACGCCCCGCTGGCGTCGATCGAGCTCGTCCTCGAGCCGGTGTCGGGCACGCCCGCCCCGGTGAAGCGCACCGCGGCTCCGGCCGCCGCCGCTCCGGTCGAGGAGCCGGCTGCCGACGAGACCACCGAGGAGGCCCCGGTCGAGGAGACCGAGACCACCGAGGAGTCCGCGCCGGTCGAGTCGGAGACCGAGACCGAGGCTGCCGCCGAGGTCGAGGCCGACGCCGCCGAGAAGAGCGACGACACCAAGTAGGACCCCGCGTCACCACGAAGCCCCCGCGACCCAGGTCGCGGGGGCTTTGTCGCGTTCTGGAGCGCTACCCCTGCTCCCCGACGTCCGGAGAACGCAGGACCGTCGCCTTCCCAGTGGGCGCCCCGTAGCGTGTCCGCCCGACAGGGAGAGTCACCACATGGAGTTCCAACACATCGCGGGCGTCGGTCGCCGCGCGTGGCGGTGGAGCCGTACGTCCGGCACACAGCCGCGACTGCTGCACGCAGCCAAGGCCGCCGGCGCCGCGGCACTGGCCTGGTTCATCGCCAGGCACGTGCCCGGGGTCGCGTCCGACTACCCGTACTACGCACCGCTCGGGGCGATCGTCGCGATGCAGACGACGGTCTACGCGGGGCTGCGCAACGGCATCCAGACGCTCGTCGGCATCCTGCTCGGCATCGCCGTCGCGGGCTTCACGATGATCGTGGGCGACCCGGGGATCCTCGCCGTGGCCCTGGCGGTCGGCATCGGCGTGCTCGTCGGCGGGTTCCGGGTGCTCGGCGAGGGCAGCACCTGGGTCTCGACGGCGGCGTTGTTCGTGCTGCTCGTCGGCGGGGCGAACGCCGAAGGCTACTCGTTCGGGTACCTGGTGCAGATGGGCGTCGGCGTCGTCGTCGGCCTGCTCGTGAACTTCCTGGTGTTCCCACCGCTGCACTTCTGGGACGCCGAACGTCGGATCGACGAGGTGAACGCCGTGTTGGCCGAGCACCTCGAGGGGCTCGCGCGCGTGCTGGAGACCGGCAAACGCGACGAGGACGCCTGGAACCGGCAGCAGGACAAGCTCGACCGTGCGATCGCCGACGTGCGCGCGCGGGTGTCCGTCGCGCACGAGAGCCGGAAGATCAACCCCCGCGGGGCGCTCCGCGGGTCACGGGCTCGGCTCCAGCAGGACGGGGCACGCTTCCGGGCGCTCGAACGGGTCGCCTGGTACACGACGGACCTCACCGAGCTCGTCGCCCGGTCGGGTCCGGTGTCCGCGAACATCGGGCGTCCGGATCCGGCGTTCACCGAGCCCCTCACGGAGGCGCTCCGTCAGCTCGCGTGCATGATCCGCGGGGAGTGCCCCGAGGACGAAGGCGACAAGGCGATCGAGCGACTCGAGCAGGCGCTCGACGCTTCGCGCGAGAACCCCTCGCACGTCGCGGTGACGGCGTCCGCGCTCGTGGCGCTCCGCGGCATCGTGGAGTCCGAGCGCCGTGCGACGGACAACCTCGACACCCGCACGGGGCCGTCGGCGTTCCACCGTCCGCGCGGCTGACGCGAGGACCCCGTGACACCGGCGCTCCGTAGACTCGCACCGTGACCGTCCCGCCCCGAATCAACGTCCTCGGACCGGTCACGGTGACGGGTGCGGACGGCCGGCAGTCGCCGGTGCCCGGTGCGCTCGCTCGGTCGTTCGTGACGGCGCTGGTGCTCGCGCGCGGCCACGCCCTGACCACCGAGTCCCTGATCGACGACCTCTGGCCGGACGTGCAGCCGCGGGGTGCCCGTGCGGCGCTGCAGACGCTCGTGTCCCGACTGCGCCGGAGCGTGGCGGACGGCCTCGTGGTGTCGACGAGCACCGGGTACGCGTTGGGCGGCGACCCCGAGGACGTCGACCTCGCCCGCGCCGAGCGTGCGGTGGGCGAGGCAGAGCCGGCAGCGGTCCGTGCCGCCCTCGACCTCTGGCGTGGTGAACCGGGCGCCGACGTCGACGGCGACCTGGGCGCAGCACTCGCGGACCGTGCGGCAGCGCTCCGGCGGACACTCCGACGCGCGCTCGGCGGTGCACTGCTCGACGAGGGCGACGCCGACGAGGCCGCCGCACTCTGGGCAGCAGAGGCCGTCGCCAACCCCTACGACGAGGTCGCGGTCGCCGGTTCGATGCGTGCCCTCGCCGCGGCCGGCCGCACGAGCGAGGCCATCGCGGCCTTCGCAGCGCACCGTGACCGGCTCGCCGACGAACTCGGCGCCGACCCCTCGGCCGACCTGGTCCGCCTCAACGCCGAGTTGCTGCGTCGGTCCGGCCCCGCCACGGGCAGCGTCCGCCGCGTCGGCCTGCGTGCTGCGCCGAACACCTTGGTCGGGAGGGAGGCCGACCTCGCCGCCGTCTCGGACCTGCTGTCCGCCGGACGGCTCGTCACGATCCTCGGTGCGGGTGGGCTGGGGAAGACCCGCCTGGCGCAGGCGGTCGCCGCCGGCCTGCCGCCGACACAGGGCGTCGTCGTGTTCGAGCTCGCGCCGCTCGCCACGGCTGACGACGTCGTGCCAGCCCTCGGCGCGCTGCTCGGGATCGCCGAGTTCCGCTCCACCAGGTCGCTCCGGGACGCCGTCGCGGCCGACCTGCGCACCCGGGTCGTGCGGGCGCTCGCCGACGGGCCGACCGTGCTCGTCCTGGACAACTGCGAACACCTGGTGGCCGAGGTCGCCGCCTTCGCCGCGGACCTGCTCGCGACCGTGCCCGAGCTGCGGATCCTGACGACGTCACGCGCGCCGCTCGCCATCGCCGGCGAGGTCGTGGCTCCCCTCGCGCCCCTGCCCGTCGAGGCCGACGGGGCGGCCGTCCGGCTGTTCACCGAGCGGGCGCGGGCCGCACGACCCGGAGCCGTGCTGCCGGTGGACGCGGTGCGCCGGATCTGCACGCGGCTCGACGGGTCACCGCTGGCCATCGAGCTCGCGGCTGCACGCATCCGGGGGATGAGCGCCGACGAGATCGAGCGCCGGCTGGACGACCGGTTCGCGCTGCTGCGCGGCGGCGACCGGAGCGCCCCGGAGCGGCACCGCACCCTGCTCGCCGTGATCGAGTGGAGCTGGCGCCTGCTCGACGACGGGGCCCAGGACCTGTTGACCCGGCTGGCGCTCTTCCCGGACGGACTCGCGGTCGACGCCGTCGAGGCCGTCGCGGCCCCGGACCGCCGGGTGGACGCGCTCGACGACCTCGCCGAGCTCGTGGAGCAGTCGCTCGTGCAGCTCGTCGAGCAGGAGGGCGAGCCCGTGCGGTACCGGCTGCTCGAGACGGTGCGGGAGTTCGGTGCGGCCCGGCTGGGGGACCGTGGCGCCACCGAGGCCGTCCGTGCGGCCATGATCAGCTGGGGCCGTGGGTTCGCAGCCGAGCGCAACCTCCTCACCATCACGGGTTCCGCCCAGCTCGAGCGGTTCCGCGAGGTCGCCCGCGAATCCGACAACCTCGTCACGCTGCTCCGCTGGAGCCTGGCGGCCGACGACACCGCGGCGGTCGCGCACCTGTTCGCGGCCCTCGGCGGCTACTGGTCGCTGCGCGGGGCCCACGGCGAGGTCGTCGCACTCGGCCCCGAGGTCGTCCCGGTCCTGCGCCGTACCGGACCCGCGACCGAGGACCGTGCCGCGACCGTGCTCGGACTCGTCGTCACCGGCGGGTCGTCCGCGTTCAGCGACAAGCGCACCGCAGCCCTCGCCGTGTCGACCCTGCGCCGCGTGATGCGCGACGGCACGACCGGGTTCGCGGTGCTCGACGCCCAGGCAGCGCTGCTCCTCACCCTGGGGCGACCGGCCGACGGGTACGCCCTGCTCGCCCGCTACCGCGACGACCCGGAGCCCGGGGTCGCCTGCCTGGCGAACATGCTCAGCGCGCCGCTCGCCGAGAACGACGGGGAGTCCGCTGTCGCCCTGCGGTACGCGACCCGCGCCGAGACGCTCTCGCGGTCGAGCGACGACGCCTGGACCACCGGGTCGATCGCCGTCACCATGACCCAGCTCCTGGCGCAGACCGGCCGGCACGCCGACGCACTGCGGTCCGCCGAGGTCGCCCGCGAGCAACTCGAACGGTTCGGGGCCGACGACGACCTGTACGAGATCGGCTGGACCGTCGGCCTCTGCGCCGCGAGCACCGGCGACGTCGTCCGTGCCCGGCAGGTCGCCGACGACCTGCAGCACCGTCCGGTCGAGGCCCGCGGCGGGTTCGACGAGGACCGGGTGCAGATCGGCGTGCTCGCGATGGCCATCGGTGCGGAGTGCTCGCGCTGGGAAGGAGCCCTCGACGACGCTGCGGCGGAGTACGCCCGCGCCTGGGACTCCGTGCTGCCCCTGCGGAAGCAGACGCCGCACTGGACGCTCATGGCGGGCTCGGCGCGGATCGCGGCGCGGGACGAGGCGGCGGTGCACCGGTCCGACGGAGCCGCGCCGGGCCTCCCGGTCGACGACGTGGCGGTCGCGAGACGCCTGCGCGTCGGTGCGCTCGTGATGCTGCGCGTCCACCCGTGGTGGCTGGACCTGCCCGTGATCGGGACCGCCCTGCTCGGCCTGGCGCTCGCCGCCGCCCGTGACGGACAGCCGGAGCACGCCGCTCGCTGCTGGGGGCTGGCGACCCGACTCGGTTCGCGGCAGGACTTCGGCGTGCTCGCGCACCCACGGATGCGGTCGGTGCTGGCCGACGCCCTCGGCGACGCGGTGCTGGCGGACGCCGAGACGGCCTCGGCCGGATCGAACCGGACCGAGGCCGTCTCGGAGGCGCGGCTCCTGCTCGAGGAGCTGCGGTTCCGCGCGCGCTGATCCGCGCCCGTCAGGCCTTCCGCATGTACGCGCGGACCGTCAGTGGCGCGAACACCGCGACCACGACCGCTGCGCCGAGCAGGCTGATCCAGAGGTCGACGCCCACCGTGCCGTGGTTCACGAGCTCGCGGACCGCCGTGATGAGGTGCGAGATCGGGTTCACCTCGGAGAACCAGCGCAGCCAGTCCGGCAGGGTGTCCGCCGGCACGAACGCGTTCGACAGGAACGTCAGTGGGAACAGCACCATGTTGGAGATGCCGGAGACGCTCGACGCCGTCCGCGCGACGACGCCGAAGTAGGCGAAGATCCAGCTGATCGCCCACGCGACGACGATGACCAGCAACCCGGCCAGGACGACCGCACCGAAGCCGCCGGCCGGACGCAGACCCATGATGATGCCGACCGTGAAGGTGATCGTCGTGGCGATCGCGTACCGGACGGTGTCGGCGAGCAGCGCACCCGCGAGCGGGGCGATCCGGGCGATGGGCAGGGACTTGAAGCGGTCGAAGACGCCCTTGTCCATGTCCTCGCGCAGCTGCACGCCCGTGACGATCGACGACGTGATGTTCGTCTGGACCAGGATGCCGGGGATGATGATCGGCAGGTAGCTCGCGACGTCACCCGCGATCGCACCACCGAAGATGTACGTGAACATCACGGTGAAGATGATCGGCATCAGGGTGACGTCGAACAGCTGCTCGGGGGTGCGCCGGACCTTGATCAGCCCGCGGTACGCCATCGTGAGCGACTGCCGGACGGTGGCGCCGAGGCCGGTCGCACCGACGCCGGGGCGCGGGGTGATCCGGGGCGCAGCGGTGCCCGTGGTGGTGGTGATGGTGGTCATGCGATGCTCCCTGCGAGTTCGCGGTCGGTGCTGTCGTTGTCGTCGTCGGTGCCGTCGTCGTCGGTGGTCGCCGGTGCGCCGGTGATCGTCAGGAAGACCTCGTCGAGGGTGGGCTTCTGCACGCTCATCTCGGCGAGGGTGATGCCGGCCTCGCGGAACGACACCAGCAGGTCCGTCACGCGGTCGGGGTCCGACATCGGTGCAGTGAGACGCGAGCCCTCGGGGCTGGCCACCGCGTCGACACCGAGGGTGTTCCGGACGATCGTGCGCGCGGCGTCGAGCCGGAGCGCATCGGTCAGGCGGAGCTGCAGCGACGAACTGCCGATCGAGGCCTTCAGCTCGTCGCTCGTGCCCTCGGCGACGACCTTGCCGTGGTCGATGACCGCGATGCGGTCGGCGAGCTGGTCCGCCTCGTCCAGGTACTGCGTCGTCAGCAGCACCGTCGAACCCGTCGCCACGAGCTCGCGGATGGTGTCCCACATCTGCGCACGGGTGCGGGGGTCGAGCCCCGTCGTCGGCTCGTCGAGGAAGATCAGCGGCGGCTGCGCGATGAGGCTCGCAGCCAGGTCGAGCCGGCGACGCATGCCACCGGAGAAGCCCTTGAGCGGGCGTGACGCGGCCTCGGTCAGCCCGAAGCGTTCGAGCAGTTCCACGGCCTTCCGCTTCGCGTCCGCGCGGGACAACCCGAGCAGGCGCGCGAAGATCACCAGGTTCTCGGTCGCGCTGAGCGTCTCGTCGACGCTGGCGTACTGGCCCGTCACCCCGATCAGGGTGCGGACCGTCTGCGCCTCGCGCCGGACGTCGTGCCCGAAGATCCGGGCCTCGCCGCCGTCCGCCTTGAGCAGGGTCGCGAGCATGGAGATGGTGGTGGTCTTGCCGGCGCCGTTGGGACCGAGCACGCCGTAGACCGTGCCGGCCTCCACACGGAGGTCGACACCGTCCACTGCGCGGTTCGTCCCGAAGGTCTTCACGAGGCCGGAGGCCTCCACCGCGAGCGGTGTCGTGGTCATCGAAATGTCCTTTCGTCGATGTCGAGGACGATGGTGCCGCGGGGCGCTCACGCGGCACTGACGTGGCGCTGACACCGGTGGACAGCGCGCGTCAGCGGCGCAGCGGCCTTCGGTTGTGCAGACGGGTGTCCGCCGACTGCCGGGAGGCGCGGTGCAGCCCCGGTACGGTGGTCGCGTGGACGAGACGGCGGGCCCGCAGGGCGGCGGCGAGGCTGCCGGGATCCGGCTGCGGCTGGACATCGCGTACGACGGGGCCGCGTTCTCCGGGTGGGCCCGGCAGCCCGGGCTGCGGACCGTGCAGGGCGCGCTCGAGGCCGCCCTCGCCACCGTCTTCACCCGGTGGGGCGAGCCGCCACTGCTCACCGTCGCCGGACGCACCGACGCCGGCGTGCACGCCACCGGCCAGGTCGCCCACCTCGACCTGTCCGCCGAGCAGTGGGACGCGCTCAGCGCCAAACGCGGCACGGGGCGCTCGCCGCTGGACGGGCTCGTCAAACGCGTGAACGGCATCGCGGCACCCGAGGGCGACGTCGTCGTCACCCGGGCGTCGGTCGCACCCGACGGGTTCGACGCACGGTTCTCGCCGCTCTGGCGACGGTACGAGTACCGGATCGCGGACGCCGACGCCCCGCGCGATCCACGTCGGCGCGGGCACACGGTCTGGCACGGGGCGAGCCTCGACCCGGCAGCGATGGAGCGCGGTGCGCTGACGCTGTTGGGGCTGCACGACTTCGCGACGTTCTGCAAGCCGCGCGAGGGCGCGACGACCATCCGGACGTTGCAGGAGTTCCGCTGGGACCGCGAGCCGGACGGCGTGCTGGTGGCGCGCCTCCAGGCCGATGCGTTCTGCCACTCCATGGTGCGCGCGATGGTGGGGGCGACCATCGCCGTCGGCGAGGGACGGTTCGGGCCGGAACGACTCGAGGAGCTCCGCGTCGCCGAGACGCGGACGAGCGCGTTCAAGACCGCTCCGGCGAAGGGGCTGACCCTGACCGAGGTGGGGTACCCGGCCGACGCGGAGCTCGCGGGGCGGGCGGAGCAGACGCGGGCGCGGCGGGAGTGAACGCCCCGTCCTGATGTTGCCGAACGCAATCATTTACCTCGACGCAACCTGAGGGACTCCGCAGGTCGGTAGCGTGCGGGCATGCCCAACTCCCTCGGGCGCACTCTGCTGTGCGCCACGGCTGCCGCGACACTCCTCGCGGCCCCGCTCGTCACCGTCACCGCAGCGACCGCGAACCCCGAGGGGAGTGGCCTCGTCATCGAGGAGGCCTACCTGAAGGCCGGCAGCAACGGCGCCTTCTACAACCAGAAGTTCATCGAGATCGGCAACCCGACCGACGCCCCGGTGTCGCTCGACGGCTGGTCGCTGCAGTACCGCTCGGCGACGAGCACCGGCACCTTCTCGACGAGCGCGCTCGAGGGCACCGTGCCGGCCGAGGGCACGTTCCTGGTGTCGATGGCCGGCAACGGTGGGGCCACCGCGGTCGGTGCGGACCTGCCGACGGCGGACGACACCGCGTCGCTGAACCCCTCCGGCACCACGGGCACGATCGTGCTGTCGAACGCCGCCACACCGGTGGCCCTCGCCGCGGGTCCCGTGGCGACCGGCACCGCGGGCGTCGTCGACCTGCTCGGCTACGGCGCCTCGAACACGTACGAGGGCACCGTGCGCACCGTCGAGGGTGCGAACGCCGTGCCGAACGGCCTGGTCCGCCAGGGCACCGCGGACACCGACGACAACGGCGCGGACTTCTCGGTGACGACGACCCTGACCCCGCGGAACGCCGCGGGTGAGACGGCTGCGCCGACCGACCCGACGGAGCCCACCGACCCGACGGACCCGACGGAGCCGACGGACCCCGGCGCCCCTGCCGAGGCCGTGACCATCGCGCAGCTGCAGGGCACCACGGACACCTCGCCCTACGCCGGCAAGACCGTCACCACCGACGGCGTCGTGACCGCGGTCTACGCGTCCGGCGGCTTCAACGGCTACACGATCCAGACCCCGGGGACCGGCGGCGCGATCGACTTCGGCACCCACACCGCGTCCGACGCCGTCTTCGTCTTCTCGTCCGCGACCGCCGGGTTGGTGGCCGAGGGCGACCACGTGCGGGTCACCGGTGCGGTCTCCGAGTACTTCGGCCTGACCGAGCTGACGGTGTCGGGGGCATCCTCGCTCGAAAAGCTCAGCGACGCCGTCGCCGCCCCGCAGCCCGCCGCGGTCGCGTTCCCGTCGTCGGACGCGCAGCGCGAGTCGCTCGAGAGCATGCTCATCGCCCCGCAGGGCTCCTACACCGTCGCCGACAACTACACGACGAACCAGTACGGCGAGGTCGTGCTCGCCAGCGGCGCCGGCCGGCTCGTCCAGCCGACCGAGGTCGGTCGCCCCGGCAGCGCCGAGGCGACGGCTGCCGCGGCGTCCAACGCCGCGCGCAAGGTCACGCTCGACGACGGTGCCAGCACCAACTTCCTGACGAAGGCCAACCAGGGCATCCCGGTGTCCTGGCTCACCCAGGGCCCGGTCACCGTCGGTGCGACCGCCACGTTCGAGGGTCCGGTCGTCCTCGACTACCGCAACAGCGGGTGGAAGTTCCAGCCGACCGCGCCGATCACCGGTGCGACCCCGGCGGCGGACCTGCCCGCGTCGTTCTCGAACGTGCGGCAGGCGAAGCCGCAGGACGTCGGCGGCGACCTCAAGCTCGCCGGGTTCAACGTGCTGAACTACTTCCCGACCACGGGCGACCAGCTCACCGGGTGCTCGTACTACACCGACCGCGCGGGCGACCCCGTCACGGTGAACTCCGGCTGTGACGCCCGCGGTGCTGCTGAGGAAGAGGACTTCCTGCGCCAGCAGGTCAAGATCGTCAAGGCGATCAACGGCCTCGGTGCCGACGTCGTCTCGCTCGAGGAGATCGAGAACTCGGCGCGCTTCGGCCAGGACCGCGACGCCGCGGTCGCCACGCTCGTCGACGCCCTGAACGCCGCCACCGGCGAGGACACCTGGGCCTACGCGAAGTCGCCCGCGACCGTCCCGGCGAGCGAGGACGTCATCCGCCTCGCGCTCATCTACAAGCAGGACCGCGTCGAACCCGTCGGTGCGTCGACGATCCTGCTCGACGACGCCTTCACGAACGCCCGGCAGCCCGTCGCGGACGCGTTCCGCCCCGTCGGCGGCACCGCGGACGACGACTTCCTGGTGATCGCGAACCACTTCAAGTCGAAGGGCTCCGGCACCGGCGAGAACGCCGACCAGGGTGACGGCCAGGGCGCCTCGAACGCCGACCGGGTGCGGCAGGCCAAGGCCCTCGTGACCTTCTCCACCGACATGCAGGCGCAGTACGGCACCGACAAGGTGTTCATGCTCGGCGACTTCAACGCCTACAGCAAGGAGGACCCGGTGGTCGTCCTCGACGACGCCGGCTACACCGACCTCGGCCCGGCGCTCGACGCCACCGAGTACTCGTACGTGTTCTCCGGCCTGAGCGGGTCGCTCGACCACGTGTTCGCGTCCCCGGCCGCCACCGAGACGGTCACGGGCGTGGACATCTGGAACATCAACTCGGTCGAGTCGGTGGGTCTGGAGTACAGCCGCTACAACTACAACGCGTCGGACCTGTACACCGACGACGTGTTCCGCGCGAGCGACCACGACCCGATCCTGGTCGGCTTCGACCTCGATGCTGCAGGCACCGACCCGGGCACGGACCCCGGGACCGACCCGACCCCGGTGCCGACCCCGACCCCGACGCCGGGTGACGGCGGCTCGACCCCGACCCCGACCCCGACGCCCACGTCGAAGCCGACCCCTGCTCCGACCCCGTCGGCTCCGGGAGCGGTGCCGCCGGTGGCCCCGTCGGAGACCGGTCTGACCGACGCGAACCGCGGGAGCGTCTCGGCGCCGTCGTCGGCTCGTGCGGGGGAGACCATCACGGTGACCGTCGGTACGCAGTACGCGGGTGACGTCGTGAACGTGTGGCTGTACTCGACCCCGACGCTGCTCGGCACCGTGACGGTCGGCGCTGACGGCACGGTGCGCGTCACGATCCCGTCGGACACCCCCGCTGGTGCACACCGCCTCGCGGTGACGGCCGCGGACGGGAGCCTGATCGGCTGGACCCCGATCACGATCACCGCTGACGGGCAGCTCGCGTTCACGGGTGCCGAGGGCCTCGGTGTCGGTGCGCTCATCGCGTTCCTGCTGCTCGCCGCGGGTGCGGGCGTCCTGATCGTCCGCCGCCGGAGGACCGCGGCCGCCGCGGAGTAGTCCCCACGCCCCACCTGAGCACTTCGTGAGCAGGAATGGACGGGTTCGCCGTGCGCGACCCGACCATTGCTGCTCACCATGCGGGGGTGGGCGCGACCCACGGACGGACGGGAGGCCCGTGGCCAGGCCGCCACGGGCCTCCCGTCCGGCAGTGGCTGCGTTTGACCGACGCGACCCGCGTCGGCTAAGCTCTCACCTTGGTCTGTGCGCCACGCGCGCCGGACAGTCAGATGAGCCCTCCATCCGGGCGTTCCGCCGGCTTCTGCCGTGGGGAACCCCGACCGGAGTGGGATTCACGGACTCCTCACCTCGACACGAAAGCAGCACTCCTGTGACTCGCACGTTCTCACCGAAGCCGGCAGACGTCCAGCACGACTGGATCGTCATCGACGCGACCGACGTCGTCCTCGGCCGTCTCGCCACCCACGCCGCGGCGCTCCTGCGCGGCAAGCACAAGGCCACCTTCGCCCAGCACATGGACATGGGTGACTACGTCATCATCGTGAACGCCGACAAGGTCGCCCTGACCGGTTCGAAGCTCGCGAAGAAGGTCTACTACCGCCACTCCGGGTACCCGGGCGGCCTGACGGCGACCTCCTACCCGGAGATGCTCGAGAAGCACCCCACCCGCGCCGTCGAGAAGGCGATCCGCGGCATGCTGCCGAAGAACACCCTCGGTCGCGAGCAGCTCAAGAAGCTGAAGGTCTACGCCGGCGCGGAGCACCCGCACTCCGCGCAGCAGCCCAAGGCGTACATCTTCGACCAGGTCGCACAGTAGTTCCGGCCACGACGACTTCAAGGACATAGAGAAACTCATGGCTCAGATCGCTGATTCCCTCGACCAGACCCCGGAGAGCTTCACCACGGAGAGCGCACCCGCCGCTGCCGAGGCTGCTCCCCGTCAGATCCTCAACGTCTCCGGCGGTGCCGTCGGGCGCCGCAAGGAGGCCATCGCGCGCGTTCGCCTCGTTCCGGGCTCCGGCACGTTCGTCGTGAACGGTCGCTCGCTCGAGGACTACTTCCCGAACAAGCTGCACCAGCAGCTCATCAACGACCCGTTCAAGGTCCTCGAGCTCCTCGGCTCGTACGACGTCGTCGCCCGCATCACCGGTGGCGGCCCCTCGGGTCAGGCCGGCGCACTCCGCCTCGCCATCGCCCGCACGCTGAACGAGATCGACCGCGAGAACAACCGCGCGACCCTCAAGAAGGCCGGCTTCCTCACCCGTGACGCCCGCGTCATCGAGCGCAAGAAGGCCGGTCTCAAGAAGGCCCGCAAGGCTTCGCAGTTCTCGAAGCGCTAGTCGTCACCGGCTGAAGATCGCAATGCCGCGTCTGTTCGGTACCGACGGGGTTCGTGGTCTCGCCAACGGCGAGCTGACGGCCGCGCTCGCACTGGGTCTTGCCCAGGCGAGCGCGGCCGTTCTCACACACGGACACCATGCCGACGCCCGCCGGGCGTCCGGTCGCCCGCGCCCGCGCGCGGTCCTCGCGCGTGACCCGCGCGTCTCCGGCGAGTTCCTCGGTGCCGCCGTCGCGGCCGGGCTCGCTTCCGCCGGCGTCGACGTGCTCGACGCCGGAGTCATCCCCACTCCCGCTGCGGCGTTCCTCGTCGCGGACATCGACGCCGACTTCGGCGTGATGATCTCCGCGTCGCACAACCCTGCCCCGGACAACGGGATCAAGTTCTTCGCCACGGGTGGTCGCAAGCTGCCGGACGAGGTCGAGGACCGCATCGAAGCGGCCATGCACGACCACTCCGCGCCGACCCCCACCGGCATCGACGTCGGCCGGATCACCCGGTTCGCCGACGCCGAGGACCGCTACGTCGTCCACCTGCTCGGCACGCTGCCGCACCGGCTCGACGGCATCCACGTCGTGCTCGACTGCGCCAACGGTGCTGCCGCCGGCGTCTCGCCCGAGGTGTTCGTGAACGCCGGGGCCCGCGTGACGCTCATCGGCGCCGAGCCCGACGGCTGGAACATCAACGACGGCGTCGGCTCGACCCACATCGACAACCTGTCCCGCGCCGTCCTGGCTGCCGGCGCGGACATCGGCATCGCGCACGACGGCGACGCCGACCGCTGCCTGGCGGTGGACGCCGCGGGCAACGCCATCGACGGTGACCAGATCATGGCGATCCTGGCGCTGTCGTTGCAGGAGCGCGGCCGGCTGAAGGACGACACCCTCGTCGCGACGGTCATGTCCAACCTCGGGCTCAAGCGCGCCATGGCCGACGCGGGCATCACCGTGATCGAGGCCGGCGTCGGCGACCGCTACGTGCTCGAGAAGATGAACGAGGGCGACTACTCCATCGGTGGCGAGCAGTCCGGCCACATCATCTTCAACGAGTACGCCACCACGGGTGACGGCATCCTGACCGGGCTGCACCTGGTCGCCGAGATGGCGCGCACCGGGAAGTCGCTGCAGGAGCTCGCCTCGTGCATGACGGTGTTCCCGCAGGTGCTGCTCAACGTGCGCGGGGTCGACCGGCACGGTCTCGCCGACCAGGGCGTGCAGGACGCGGTCGCCGCGGCTTCAGCAGCGCTCGGTGACACCGGTCGCGTCCTGCTCCGTCCGTCGGGCACCGAGCCGGTCGTGCGCGTGATGGTCGAGGCCGCCTCGCAGGACGATGCCCAGCGCATCGCCGAGGAGCTCGCCGCCGTCGTGCAGGAGCGCCTGGCGCTCGACGCCGCGTAGGGCGGGCGCGACTTCGCGCTGCGCGCGCGCCGCGTTCGCGCCCCGCTGCGGTCGTTGCGCCCCGACTCTTCGGGGCGCGATGCCCGTACCGGGGCGCAATCGGGCGAGCACGCGACCGCGTCGCGCCCCGCTTGCGTCGCGCGCCCCGCTGCGGTCGTTGCGCCCCGACTCTTGGGGGCGCGACGCCCATACCGGGGTGCAAGCCCGCGCGCACCCGCGCGCGCCCGCGCTAGATCTTGCGGAGCAGGACCGAGTTCACCTTGTGGTCGGCGGCCTTCTTCAGCACCAGGGTCGCCCGGGACCGGGTCGGCAGGACGTTCTCGAGCAGGTTCGGCTCGTTGATCGCCCGCCAGACCTCGGTCGCCGTCCGGACCGCGTCGTCGCGCGACAGCGAGGCGAACCGGTGGAAGAAGGAGTCCGGGCTCGAGAACGCCTCTTCCTGCAGGGCCAGGAACCGGTCGACGTACCAGGCCTCGATGTCCTTGGTCTTGGCGTCGACGTAGATCGTGAAGTCGAACAGGTCGGACAGCGCGAGCCGCCCGTGCACCGGCGGGGCGAGCACGTTCAGGCCCTCGACGATGAGGATGTCCGGCTGGCGGACGACGATCTCGGCGTCCGGCACGATGTCGTAGACCAGGTGCGAGTAGTACGGTGCCCGGACCTCGGTCGCGCCGCTCTTCACCTGGCTGACGAACCGCAGCAGGGAGCGACGGTCGTAGGACTCCGGGAAGCCCTTCCGGTCCATGATCCCGCGACGCTCGAGCTCGGCGTTCGGGTACAGGAAGCCGTCGGTGGTCACCAGCTCGACGCGTGGGGTGTCCGGCCAGCGCTTCGTCAGCTCGCGGAGCAGTCGGGCGACGGTCGACTTGCCGACGGCGACGGAGCCCGCGACGCCGATGACGAACGGCGTGCGTCCGGCGCGGTCACCCAGGAACGCCGATGTCGACGCGTGCAGGTTGCGGGCGCCGGCCGCGTAGAGCGTCAGCAGCCGTGACAGCGGGAGGTAGACCTCCTGCACCTCCTGCATGTCCAGCCGGTCGCCGAGCCCGCGCAGCTGCACGATCTCGGTCTCGGTGAGCGACAGGTGCTCCTTGGGTGCGAGCTGCGACCACTCGTGCCGCGGGATCTCCACGAACGGGGTCGGGTGCGCGACGGCGGTCTCCGGGATCGGCATGGGGACGAGCGTACAGACGGGTGACCGTCAGGCGGGCAGGGCGGCCTCGATGGCCGCGATCACCTCGGGAGCGTCCGGCTTCGTGGTCGGACGGAAGCGCGAGACGGTGCCGTCGGGGGCGACGAGGAACTTCTCGAAGTTCCAGCTGACCCGACCGGCCTTGCCGTCGGCGTCCGGGGTCTCCTTGAGCGCCTGGTAGAGCGGGTGCGCGCTCTTGCCGTTCACCTTGACCTTCTCGGACATCGGGAAGGTGACGCCCCACGTGGTGGAGCAGTACTCGTCGATGGCCTCGGACGAGCCGAGCTCCTGCAGGAACTGGTTGCTCGGGAACCCGAGGACCGTGAAGCCGCGCGGCCCGTACTGCTTCTGGAGGGCCTCGAGCTGCTCGTACTGCGGAGCGAGACCGCACCGCGACGCCACGTTCACGACCAGCACCGCCTTGTCCGCGAACGAACCGAACGTGGTGTCCTCGCCGTGCAGCGTGGTGATGGCGATGTCGTCGAAGCGTCCCATGGCCGAAACGTTATCCCCAGCCCTGCTGCTTCGCAGGGTCCGCGCTCAGGCAGACCGTAGGATCGCTTCCATGTGTGGAATCGTCGGCTACGTCGGCAGCAACAGCAGCCAGGACGTCCTCCTCGGTGGCCTCCGTCGCCTCGAGTACCGCGGCTACGACTCGGCGGGCATCGCCGTGGTCGATCCTGCGGGGGACCTCGTCTCCGCCAAGAAGGCGGGCAAGCTCCAGGCCCTCGTCGACGAGCTCGAGTCGTCGCCGATCCCGGACGGCACCACGGGCATCGGGCACACCCGCTGGGCGACCCACGGCGGCCCGACGGACGGCAACGCCCACCCGCACCTGGCCGACGGCGACAAGCTCGCCCTCATCCACAACGGCATCATCGAGAACTTCTCCGAGCTGCGCGCCGAGCTGCAGGCCGAGGGCATCGAGTTCCGCAGCGAGACCGACTCCGAGGTCGCCGCGCACCTGGTCGGTCGGGCGTTCCGCGAGACCGGTGACCTGACCGCCGCCATGCAGCAGGCCGTGCAGCGACTGGACGGGGCGTTCACGCTCCTCGTCGTGCACGCCGACCAGCCCGGCGTCGTCGTCGGCGCCCGTCGCAACTCCCCGCTCGTGGTGGGCCTGGGCGACGGCGAGAACTTCATGGGCTCGGACGTCGCCGCGTTCGTCGCCTACACACAGCGCGCGCTCGCGATCGGGCAGGACGAGATCGCCACGATCCGCCCCGACCGCGTCGACGTCATCCACTTCGACGGCACCCCGGCCACCCCGAGCGAGTTCGAGGTGAACTGGGACGCCTCCGCCGCCGACAAGGGCGGCTGGTCCTCGTTCATGGCGAAGGAGATCAGCGAGGAGCCCGAGGCCGTCGCCAAGACGATCCTCGGCCGCGTGCACGACGGTGCCGTCACCCTGACCGACCTCGACCCGATCGCCGAGCGTCTGGCCACGGTCGACCGCGTCATCGTGATCGCCTGCGGCACCGCTGCGTACGCCGGCATCCTCGGCAAGTACGCCATCGAGCAGTGGGCCCGGATCCCGGTCGAGGTCGAGCTCGCCCACGAGTTCCGCTACCGCGACCCGGTGCTGAACGACCGCACGCTCGTCGTCTCGATCAGCCAGTCCGGCGAGACCATGGACACGCTCATGGCCGTCAAGTACGCCCGCGAGCAGGGCGCGCAGGTGCTGTCGATCTGCAACACCCAGGGCGCGACGATCCCGCGCGAGTCCGACGCCGTGATCTACACGCACGCCGGGCCCGAGGTCGCCGTCGCGTCGACGAAGGCCTTCATCGCCCAGGGCGTCGCGCTGTACCTGCTGGGCCTGCACCTGGCCACCCTCCGCGGCACCATGACGGCGGAGCAGATCGCCGAGCAGGTCGCCGAGCTCGAGGGCCTCGCCCCGAAGCTGCAGCAGACCATCGAGGACGCCGCCGGCATCAAGGACCTGGCGCGCTGGATGGCGGACACCCGCAGCGTGCTGTTCCTCGGTCGCCACGTCGGCTACCCGATCGCGCTCGAGGGTGCGCTCAAACTCAAGGAGCTCGCGTACATCCACGCCGAGGGCTTCGCCGCAGGTGAGCTCAAGCACGGCCCGATCGCGCTCATCGAGCCCGGGCAGATCGTCTTCGTCATCGTGCCGTCGCCGCGTGACCCGCGGTCGCTGCACCCGAAGGTCGTGTCGAACATCCAGGAGATCCGCGCCCGTGGCGCTCGCGTGATCGCCATCGCGGAAGAGGGCGACGCCGCCGTGCTGCCCTTCGCCGACGAGGTCCTGCGCATCCCGCTCGCGACCCCGCTGTTCGAGCCGCTGCTCGCCGTGGCGCCGTTGCACATGTTCGGCATGGAGCTCGCCGCGGCCAAGGGCCTCGACGTCGACCAGCCGCGCAACCTCGCGAAGTCGGTCACCGTCGAGTAGTCGCACGATGATCATCGGCATCGGGGTCGACGTGGTGGACCTGGAGCGGTTCGAACGGGTGCTGTCGCGCACGCCGGCGATGCGTGCGCGGTTGTTCACCCCGGCCGAGCAGGTCCGCGACGGCGAACAACGGCCGATCGCGTCGCTCGCTGCGCGGTTCGCGGCCAAGGAAGCCCTGATCAAGGCGTTCGGCTCCAGTGCCGGGCTCAGCTGGCAGGACCTCGAGGTCGTGTCGGACGACCAGCGCAACCCGTCGCTGACGCTGCACCAACAGGCGCGACAGGTGGCGGATGCGCGTGGCGTGACGAGCGTGCACCTGTCGCTCTCGCATGATGGAGGCATCGCGACCGCGTTCGTGGTCCTGGAGGGAACAACGAAGTGAGTGCGTTCACCGGCATCACGGTCGATCGTGAAGCGCTGATCGAGAACTACGCGACGATCGCCGAGCAGGTCGCACCGGCCGGCGTCATCGCGGTCGTCAAGGCCAACGCCTACGGCCACGGCGCGCTCGACGCCGCACGGGCCTTCGTCGACGCCGGTGCCGAGTGGATCGGCGTCGCGGACATCGACGAGGCCGTCGCGCTCCGTCAGGGCGGCATCGACGAGGACGTCCGGATCCTCGCGTGGTTGCACGCCCCCGACGAGGACTTCCGCCGGGCAGCGCAGTACGGCATCACCCCGGCGGTGTCGAGCGTCGAGCAGTTGTCCGCCGCTGCCGACTCCGAGGTCGGCGCCGTGCACATCTGCGTCGACACCGGCCTGAGCCGCAACGGTGCGGTCGAGTCCGAGTGGACCGAACTCTTCGCGACCGCCGGGGCCCTCGCCCGTGGTGGCAACCGCACCCGTGTCGAGGGGCTGATGTCCCACCTGTCGAACGCGTCGCGCACGGACGACCTCGACCAGGACGCCGCACTGCAGCGCGCACTCGACGGCCTCGCCGCCAACGGCATCGTGCCCGACCTGGTGCACCTCGCCGCGAGCGCCGCGAGCATCGCCGTGCCGGAGACGCGCCGCGACCTGTCCCGCGTCGGGCTCGCCCTGTACGGCCTGAGCCCGTTCACCGACCGCACGTCGGCCGACCTCGGCCTCCGCCCCGCTATGCGTGTGACCGCTGCCGTGCTCCGCACCGTCGACGTCCGCGCCGGCGAGGGTGTGTCCTACGGATACACCTGGCGGGCGTCGACCGACACCCGCCTCGCTGTCATCGGCCTCGGGTACGCCGACGGCTTCGACCGCGACTTCGGCAACCGGGTCTCGGTCCGCATCGGCGACCGCACGTTCCCGGTGGTCGGCCGGGTCGCGATGAACGCCATGCACGTGGACATCGGCGACGCCGACGTCAGCATCGGCGACGAAGCCGTGCTCTGGGGTGACCCGGCGAACGGCGACCCCGCGGTCGAGGACTGGGCCGCCGCGATCGGCACCATCAACTACGAGGTGGTCGCCCGGGTCGGCCACAGCGTGCACCGGAGGACGACGTGAGCTCCGCACCCCTGCGCCAGGCACGGATCGACCTGGACGCCTACCGCGCGAACCTCGACCTGGTCCGCGAGTGGATGGACCCCGTCGCGGTCATGGCGATCATGAAGGCCGACGCCTACGGCCACGGTCTGGAGCCGATCGCGCTCGCCGCGGTGGACGCCGGCATCCGGTGGATCGGGGTGCTCACGGTCCCCGCGGCCCTGCGTCTGCGGTCGATCGGCGTCGGTGAGGACGTCCACCTCTTCACCTGGCAGCACGACCCCGCCCTGGACTTCCGCGACGCCATCGACTCCGCCGTCGACCTCGGTGTCTCGAACGTGCCGGAGCTGCGGCGCGTCATCGACGCCGTCGACCAGCGACCCGCGCGCGTGCACCTCGGCTTCGACTCCGGGCTGCACCGCGACGGAGCGACCCCGGCGGCCTGGCCAGCGCTCGTGTCGCTCGCGCTGGACGCCCAGCGCGCCGGCCGCATCGAGGTCGTCGCGGCGTACACGCACCTGGCGGAGTCCTCGGACCAGGACGACGCCGACGCCGTGGCGCTCTTCGACGCCGCCGTGGAGCAGGCCGACGACCTCGGGCTCGACCTCCCGATGGAGCACGTCGCCGCCTCGCTCGCCGGGTTGGAGCGCAAGGAGTTCCGCAAGGACATGGTCCGGATGGGCGCCAACCTGTTCGGCATCCCCGGCGCGGACGGTGTCTCGGCGGCCGACCTCGGGCTCGAACCCGTGATGACCCTGACGGCGTCGGTCGCGAAGACCAAGCGGGTGCCCGTCGACACCGGCGTCTCGTACGACTACACGTACCGCACCGCCTCGGAGACCACCCTCGCGCTCGTGCCCGTCGGGTACGCGGACGGCGTCCCCCGTCTGGCGCAGGGCCGCATCGAGGTCGCGATCGGCGGCAAGCGCTACCCGGTCGCCGGCCGTGTGGCCATGGACCAGTTCCTGGTCGACGTCGGCGACGACGACGTCCGCACCGGCGACACCGTGACCCTGTTCGGCACCGGCGAGCACGACGAGATGACCGTCCTCGACTGGGGCCGTGCGCTCGGCACCATCGGCGAGGAGATCGTCTGCCGCATCGGGCCCCGCGTGCCACGGTTCTACGAGGGTCACGACATCGAGGGACACGTCGGGGAGTACCTGCGGGGCGACCAGTCGTGACCGGCGCCGCTCGGGTCCTGCTGGACACGGCCGTCGACGGCACCGATGCGATGGGCCAGCTCGGGGCGCGGCTGGCCGCGGTCCTGCGTGTCGGGGACCTGGTCGTGCTGACCGGGCCGCTCGGCGCCGGCAAGACGACGCTGACCCGTGGCCTCGGCGCTGCTCTCGGCGCGCGTGGCCAGGTGTCGAGCCCGACCTTCGTCCTCGCCCGGACGCACCCCACCACCGCCGGCCCGGACCTGGTGCACGTCGACGCGTACCGGCTGTCCGACCCCGTCGAGTTCGACGACCTCGACCTCGACTGGGAGGCGTCGATCGTCGTGGTCGAGTGGGGCCGCGGCATGGTCGACGGCATCAGCGACAGCGTGCTCGACGTCGAGATCACCCGTGCCACCGGTGCCGACGCCTCGGGCGCCAACGAGGCCGACGACCCCGACGACGTCCCCGACGAACCCCGCCGCGTCGTCGTCAGCGCGACCGGCCCACGCTGGGCGGGCGTTTCGCTCTGACCCTGCGGCCCATCGGCCTCACGACGTCGAACCGCAACGGCGGCGGCGTGTTCAGCCCTCGGGGACGTACTCGTGGCGGAAGCGGGGGACGACCGCAGCGATGTGCTCGAAGTCCTTGTCAGCAGCGAGCACGGTGGCGTCGTTGGCGATCGCGTACGCGGCGATCTGGGTGTCCGTGACTCCAGCGCCGCGGACGTACCCGCCCGCCCAGAGCGCCGCTTGCACCGCGAGCACGTCATCGGTGGTCGGGTGCTCCTCGGCAGACAGGTACAACGCCATGTCGGCCTGGAACTCGACGTGCTCGGCCGCAGTCCGAGCTGAGAAGCAGTACTCGAGGACCTGCGGTGGGCAGGTCAGGATGAGGTCGCGCGTCGAGATTGCTCGGAGACGGCCCGCGATCCCGGGGGACCGCCCGGCCTTCCACCACACCGAGTTGTCGACGATGTACGCGCTCACAGCCCGGCGGGGGTGTGCGGAGCTGTGTAGTGCACCGTGCTGGCAGCGATCTGCTCGTCGGTGAACTGCCGCTCGATGACCCGTTCCACCGCGGCGGGCTGACGTCGGATCGCGATGAGGGTCTGCAGTGCTCGGGTGACGACGTCGCGGTTGCTGCGCGCGCCGGTGAGTTCCTTGGCGAGGCTGAGCACGTCGGGATCGAGATCGATGGTGGTGACGGTCATGGCGGACCTCCTTCGCGGCTGCGTCCGAATATACATCGCTCTATATAGAAACGCGAGTGATGGGACGGCCCGCTGGTTCCACCGACCGCCGGAAGCCTCGTAAGCTCGTCCTCCGGTCCACCACCGGCTGGCGAGATCGCCGGAGGACGACCGACGGAGGACCGCGTGCTCGTGACGCTCTCGACCCGGGGCGAGGCTGCCCCGGACTTCTCCCACCTGCTGCACAAGCACCCCGGCCGAGCGCAGGCCTTCGACTTGAGCGTCGGGACGGCGCACGTGTTCTACCCCGCGGACAAGCCTGCGGTGTGCACCGTGGCGCTGCTGCTCGAGGTCGACTCGATCGCCCTTGCCCGGAGCAAGCGCTACGGTGCCGACACCCAGGCGCTGTCCCGCTACGTCAACGACCGACCGTACGTGTCGACGTCCATGCTGGCCCTGGCGATCGGGCAGGTGTTCCGCAGCGCGATGGCCGGCTCGAGCGAGTCCCGCCCGGAGCGGGCCGCTGCATCGATGGAGCTCGACATCACGCTGACGAGCGTGCCGAGCGAGGTCGACGAGCATGGTGTCGGGCTCGCGACCCGGCTCTTCGCGCCCCTGGGATGGGACGTCGACGAGGTCCGGCGTCCGCTCGACGAGACCCGTCCGGAGTGGGGTGACGCGGCGACCGTGGGGCTGCGGTTGCGGGGGAGCGTCCGCCTGTCCGACGCCCTCCGGCAGCTCACCGTCCTGCTGCCGGTCCTCGATGACGCGAAGCACTACTGGGTGGGTGACGACGAGGTTGGCAAGCTCCTGCGCCGCGGCGAGGGCTGGCTCGCCGAGCACCCGCTGCGGGACCTCATCACCACCCGGTGCCTCGCGCACCAGCGTTCCCTGGTGGCCGATGCGACCACCCGGTTGACCGGGTCCGAGGAGGACGCGACGACCGGGCCGGTCGCCGAGACCGAGACGACGACCGCGACGAAGACCGAGACCGAGACCGAGACCCCGCTGTACCGCCGCCGCGCCGAAGCCGTGCTCACGGCCCTCGCCGACACCGGTGCCCGGACGGTCGCGGACGTCGGCTGCGGCGAAGGTGCGTTGCTCCGGCACCTCGTTGCCGACCGCACGTTCACCACGATCATCGGCACCGACGTCGCCCCGCGCGAGCTCGAACGCGCCGAGCGACGGCTGCACCTCGACGAGGCCGGTGACGCGCAGCGTGCCAGGGTCCGCCTGCTGCAGTCGTCGGTGACCTACTCGGACGACCGCCTGGCGGGGTTGGACGCGATCGTCCTGATGGAGGTCGTCGAGCACGTCGATCCCGAACGGCTGCCGGCGCTCGAGACCTCGGTCTTCGCAGCCGCCCGACCCCGCGCCGCAGTCATCACGACGCCGAACGCTGAACACAACGTCCGGTTCGAACGCCTCGCCGCCGGACGCTTCCGGCACCCCGACCACCGGTTCGAGTGGACGCGTGCGGAGTTCCGGTCGTGGGCCACGGCGGTCGGCGACCGGCACGGCTACACGGTCGAGTTCCGCCCGATCGGCGACGACGACCTCGAGGTCGGCCCACCCACCCAGCTCGCCCTGTTCCGCCGCCTCGACGGCTCGGAGACCCGCGCATGAACGCCCACGACGACCGCGAACGCGCCCTGACGATCCCGGAGATGTCCCTGGTGCTCCTCGTCGGCACGAGCGGTTCCGGCAAGTCCACGTTCGCCGCGCAGCACTTCGGCCGGTACGAGACCCTGTCGAGCGACGTGTTCCGCGGCCTCGTCTCGAACGACGAGAACGACCAGGCGGCGACCCCGGCGGCGTTCGCGGCCCTCAAGCACGTCGCCGCGCAGCGTCTCCGCGACGGCCTGCTCACCGTGGTCGACGCGACGAACGTCCAACCGGAGGCCCGCCGCGACTTCGTCCGGCTCGCCCGCGACCACGACGTCCTGCCGGTCGCGATCGTCCTCGACGTCCCGGAGTCGGTGTGCGTCGCGCGGAACGCCGCCAGGACCGATCGTGACTTCGGCGCCGATGTGGTGCGCCGCCAGCAGGGGCAGCTCCGACGCGGGCTGAAGGGCCTGAACAAGGAGGGGTTCCGCCGGGTGCACGTGCTCCGTGGCGAGGACGCGATCGCGGCGGCGACGATCGTCCGGCAGCCGCTGCTCAACGACCGGCGCGACGAGCACGGCCCCTTCGACGTCATCGGCGACGTGCACGGCTGCCGGTCGGAGCTCGAGGCGTTGCTCGGTCGGCTCGGCTGGACGCTGCTCCGTGACGAGGCGGGCCGCCCCGTCGACGCCGTGCACCCGGATGGCCGACGGGCGCTGTTCCTCGGCGACCTCGTCGACCGTGGACCGGACAGCCCCGGCGCCCTCCGGCTGGTGATGGGCATGGTGCGGAACGGGCACGCGCTCGCGGTGCCGGGCAACCACGAGGACAAGCTCGTCCGCGCGCTCGACGGCCGCAAGGTCCAGACCTCGCACGGTCTCGCCGAGACGCTCGCGCAGCTCGCGGCCGAGTCCGAGGACTTCCGCGCCGAGGTCCGGGAGTTCTGCCGCGGACTCGTCGGGCACCTCGTGCTCGACGACGGCGCGCTCGTGGTCGCGCACGCCGGCATGCTGGAGCAGTACCAGGGCCGGGCGTCCGGTCGGGTGCGCTCGTTCGCGCTGTACGGCGACACGACCGGTGAGAGCGACGAGTACGGGTTGCCCGTGCGGCTGCCGTGGGCGGATTCGTACCGGGGTTCGGCGATGGTGCTCTACGGGCACACCCCGACGGTGGACGCCGAGTGGATCAACGGCACGATGTGCCTCGACACCGGCTGCGTGTTCGGCGGGAAGCTCTCGGCGCTCCGGTACCCGGAGCGCGAGCTCGTGCAGGTGGACGCGGAACGCGTCCACTACGAGGCGGCCAAGCCGCTCGAGCCGTTGCGTGGCCCGACCGAGTCCGGTCCGACGACGAGCGCGACGGACGGGAGGCCCGGTGCGGCCCCGTCACCACGTCGCGTCCCCGGCGTGCTCCCGATCGAGGACGTGACCGGCCGGCAGATCGTCGAGACCCGGCACCACGGGCGGGTCGGCATCCGTGCGGAGCACGCCGCCGGCGCCCTCGAGGTGATGAGCCGGTTCGCCATCGACCCACGCTGGCTGCCGTACCTGCCGCCGACGATGAGTCCCGTTGCGACGTCCGCGCTCCCTGACCACCTGGAGCACCCCGCCGAGGCGTTCACGTACTTCCGCGACCAGGGCGTGCAGTCGGTGCGGATGGAGGAGAAGCACATGGGCTCACGGGCCACCGTGCTGCTCGCCAGAGACCCGTCGCGCTTCGACGCTCCCGTCGGCTGGAACGGTGTCGCGTACACCCGCACCGGCCGGTCGTTCTTCGACGCGGCGACGACCACGACGTTCGCCGGACGGTTGTCCGAGGCGTTCGAGCGGGCCGGACTGTGGGCGGAACTCGACTCGGACTGGGTGCTGCTCGACGGCGAGGTGCTGCCGTGGGCGGTGAAGGCCGAGGGGATGATCCGCGATTGGTACGCCGAGGTCGGTGCCGCAGCCGCTGGCGCGTTCCCGACCGCCGTCGCCGCGCTCGAGTCCGCACGGGACGCCGGTGTCGACGTCGCCGACCTGCTCGACCGGACCCGCCGACGTGCGGCCGCTGCGGACGCCTACACGGCGTCCTACCGGCGGTACGCGACGCCGTCGACCGGCATCGACGAAGTCCGGTTCGCGCCGTTCCAAGTCCTCGCCGCCGAGGGGCGGACGTTCGCCGACCGACCGCACGGCTGGCACCTCGACGTGTCCGAGCGGTTGGCGGCGGCGGCTCCCGACGTGGTCCGGGCCACCCGCTCGGCCCTCGTCGACGTCACCGACGATGCCAGCCGCGCCGCCGCGACTGACTGGTGGCAGGCGATCACGGAGGCCGGCGGCGAGGGCGCGGTCGTCAAGCCCGAGGCGAACCTGGTCCGCGGGCCGAAGGGACTCGTCCAACCCGGGGTGAAGGTCCGCGGCCGCGAGTACCTGCGGATCATCTACGGGCCGGAGTACAGCGAAGCCGAGAACCTCGCTCGGCTGCGCGACCGCGACCTGCGGCACAAGCGGTCGATGGCGCTGCGCGAGTACGCCCTGGGGCTGGAGTCCCTGGAACGCTTCGTGGCCGGCGAGCCGCTGTGGCGGGTGCACCAGTCGGTGTTCGGGGTCCTGGCGATGGAGTCCGAGGCCGTCGACCCGCGCCTGTGACGCGCGCCTACGATGGACGGGTGCTCCTCGCCATCGACACCTCCGCCGGAACGTCCGTGGCCGTCGTCGACCCGGCCACCGGCACGCCCCTCGCCACCCGCGACACCGAGGACAGCCGCCGGCACGCCGAGGTGATCGGCCCGTTCCTGGCCGAGGTGCTCGCCGAGGCCGGCATCACCGGCGCGGACGTCACGGGCGTGGTCGCCGGCATGGGCCCCGGACCCTTCACCGGTCTGCGCGTCGGCATCGTCGCCGCACGCACCTTCGCCGCCGCGGTCGGCGTCCCCGTCCTGCCACTCGTCAGCCACGACGCGGTCGCGGCCGACGAGCGCGACGGGCGACGAGACGGACCGTTCGTCGTCCTGACGGACGCCCGCCGGCGCGAGGTCTACTGGAGCGCGTACGACCAGACCGGCACGCGCGTTGCGGGTCCGGGTCTCGCCAGGCCCGCCGATCTCGACGAGGCGATCCGTGCCTCCCGGCCCGAAGCGGTGGGCTGGGACCGCGTGACTGCCCTGTCCATCCCTGCCTGGAGGCTCGGATCACTCGCCGCGGACCGCCTGCGGTCCGGCGCGGGGTTCGACCAGGACACCCCCCTCTACCTGCGGGAACCCGACGTCACGGTGCCGGGTGCGCCGAAGCGGGTGAAGCAGTGACGGTGCCGGACGGGCTCCGCCTGCGGCGGGCGCACCCGCAGGACCTCGACGACATCATGTGGCTCGAGCACGTCTCGTTCCCGACGGACGCCTGGTCGGCGTCGCAGATGTCGGGCGAGCTGTACTCGCCGCACGGGTACTACGTCGTGATCGAGACCGTCGACGACTCGGCCGCGCCGTCGGTCGTCGGGTACGCCGGACTGTCCTCGTTGGCGGGCAACCCGGTCGCCGACGTGCAGACCATCGCGGTCGCAGCCGAGCAGCGCGGCAAGGGACTCGGGCGGGTGCTCTTCACGGACCTCCTCGACGAGGCCCGTCGCCGCGGTGTGCGCGAGGTGTTCCTCGAGGTCCGCGCCGACAACCCCGTCGCGCAGTCGATGTACACGGCGTTCGGGTTCGAGCACATCGCGACCCGGCCGCGGTACTACCAGCCGGACGGCGTCGACGCGTGGGTGATGCGGGCGGAGCTGCCGGTCGCAGCAGACGCGGCGACGACGCCGACGACGACGTCGACCGTCGGCCCGATCGGACAGGAGGCGCTCGATGAGCGTGGCTGAACCACTGGTGCTCGGCATCGAGACGAGCTGCGACGAGACGGGCGTGGGCATCGTGCGGGGGAGCACCCTGCTCGCGAACGTCATCGCGTCGAGCATGGACGAGCACGCCCGGTACGGCGGCGTCGTGCCCGAGGTCGCCGCGCGGGCCCACCTCGAGGCGATGACCCCGACGCTGCACGAGGCCCTCGAGCGGGCCGGGGTCACCCTCGACGAACTCGACGCCTTCGCGGTCACCGCCGGGCCGGGGCTGGCGGGCGCGCTCATGGTCGGGGTCGGTGCCGCGAAGGCGCTCGCCGTCGCCACCGGCAAGCCCCTGTACGGCGTGAACCACCTGGTCGGGCATGTCGGTGCCGACGTCCTGCGCACGGACGGCAGTGACATCGAGCTGCCGACGATCGCCCTGCTGGTGTCCGGCGGGCACACCTCGCTGCTGCTCGTGAAGGACCTGGTCGGCGACGTCGAACTGCTCGGCGAGACCATCGACGACGCCGCGGGTGAAGCGTTCGACAAGGTTGCACGGCTGCTCGGCCTGCCGTACCCCGGCGGGCCGCAGATCGACCGCGCTGCAGCGGACGGCGACCCGAAGGCCATCCGGTTCCCCCGCGGCCTGACGCTGCCGAAGGACCTGGCCGCGCACCGGTACGACTTCTCGTTCTCCGGGCTGAAGACCGCCGTCGCCCGCTGGGTCGAGCGCTGCCGCGACGAAGGGCGCGAGGTGCCCGTGGCCGACGTCGCGGCGAGCTTCCGAGAAGCCGTCGTCGACGTCCTGCTGACCAAGGCCTTGAACGCGTGCCGCGACACCGGCGTGGACCGGCTCCTGCTCGGTGGCGGTGTGGTCGCGAACGCTCGGCTACGGCAGGTCGCCGAGGAGCGGTGCGCCGCTGCGGGGGTGCAGCTGCGGATCCCGCCGTTCGACCTGTGCACGGACAACGGCGCCATGATCGCTGCCGTCGGCGCACGCCTGGTCGCCGAGGGGCACGCGCCGAGCGACCTCGGGATCGCGGCCGACTCGACGTTGCCGGTGACGACCGTCCAGGTCTGAACCGTCCGGGCCCCGACCGGTCGGCCCTCGGGTGCCTGTGGGAGGATTCACGTGGCGTCGGAGAGACCGGGCGCCGAGAGGGGTGGACGGTGTCCGATCAGAACGAGTGGCCGAAGCCGGGCGAGACGACGCCGGGCGGCACGACCGGCGGGCAGCCCGAGGGGACGCCCGCTCCGGATGCACCGCAGGCCCCCGACGCACCCCAGGCCCCGTCGGCTCCCGAGCAGCCGCAGCAGTCCAACCCGTACGGGCAGCAGCAGCCGTCGAACCCGTACGCGGCACCGCAGCAGCCGAACCCGTACGGTCAGCCGCAGCAGTCCAACCCGTACGGCCAGCCGCAGCCGGCGAACCCGTACGCGGCTCCGCAGCAGCCGCAGCAGCAGAACCCGTACTCGGCACCGCAGGCGCCGCAGGACCCGTACGGCGCCGCCCAGAACCCGTACGGCCAGCAGAACCCGTACGCGCAGCAGCAGGGCGGTCAGAACCCCTACGCGCAGCCGCAGCAGCAGCAGCCGCATCAGCAGCCGTACGCGCCCGCGGGTGCCTACGGTGCGACGGGCTACCAGCCCTACGCGCAGCGCCCGAAGACGAACACCCTGGCGATCCTGTCGATCGTGTTCGGTCTCGCCGCCGTCCCGATGTGGTTCATCGCGATCCTGCTCGGCCCCGCCGGCGCGATCCTCGGCCACGTCGCGCTCGGCAAGATCAAGCAGAACGGTGAGGCCGGCCGAGCGCTCGCCCTGACCGGCATCATCGCCGGCTGGGTGATGACCGGCATCTGGCTGATCTGGATCGCCTTCATCATCTTCCTCGGCGTGATCGGCCAGAGCTCGTACTCCGACTACGGCTACGACTCGGGAACCGGCGCGTTCCTCAGCTGAGCCGCTCGCACAGGATCGCGGTGTGCCGGCCCTCCAGCCGGGTGAGCACGAGGGTCACACGACCGGTCCCGCGTAGCCGCAGGCGCTTGCGGAACTGCGCCGGGTCGACGTCGACGCCGCGCTTCTTGATCTCGACGGTGCCGATGCCGTCGGCGGCGAGCCGCGCTGCCAGCCGCTTGACGTCGAGCGGCATGGTGTCGAGCACCCGGAAGCCCTGGGCGAAGGGCGTCGACACGGCACGGTCCGAGGTGACGTACGCGATCCCGTCGGAGAGCATGTGGCCGTCCAGGGTGCGGGCGAGGTCGCCGATGAGCCGTGCGCGGATGACGGCGCCGTCCGGCTCGTACAGGTAGGAACCGAGCGGCCCCACCTCGGCGTCCTCGGAGTCTGCCGGGCCGGTCATCTCGGCGATGCCGTGTGCACCGATGACGGTCGCCGCTCGGCGGATCCCCGGCCGGGCGAGGGGCCCGAACCACAGCGCGAGCTCGACGACCTCGCGGTCGACGGACGTCCACTGCGCCTCGGCGGTGTCCGGGATCAGGTCGCGGTCGATGCCCGGCCCGAGCTTCACGCCGGTCGGCGTCGTCGTCGCGGTGGCGAACACGGTGTCCAACGAGGGTGACCAGTCGTCCGGGTCGGCCAGGCGACGGGTGTCCGAGTGGCCGGAGGTCCGACGTGCGGGGTCCATCCAGATGCCGTCGACGCGGGAGACGTCGAACGAGGCCGCGTCGCCGAGTTCGACCCGGGCGTTCGGCCACACCGCGAGGTTGTGCGTGGCGACCGCCGCGGTGACCTCGTCACGGTCGACCGCCGTGACGTCGAGTTCGAGGGCCGCCATCGCCATCGCGTCGCCGCCGATCCCGCACCCGAGGTCGGCGACCCGGGTCAGCCCGGCTGCGGCGAAGCGCCCGGCGTGCTGGGCGGCGACCTGCAGGCGGGTGGCCTGCTCGAGTCCGGCCTCGGTGAAGAGCATGCGTCCGGCGAAGTCGCCGAACTTGCCACGGGCCTTCTGCCGGAGCTTTGCCTGGGTCAGGACCGCCGCGACGAGCTGCGGGTCGTGCCCCTCGGCACGGAGCCGCGACACCACCCGGACGATCTCGCCGCCGTCCGAGACGCCGGGGGTACGGTCGAGCAGGGCCATCCCGTCGGGGGTCAGCAGTGCGGCGAGTTCGGCGGCTTCCATGTCCCGATCCTCCCAGGTGCTGGATGTTCCCCTGATGTGCTGGCACTCGGATTGACCGAGTGCCAGTGTCCCCCTAGAGTTGGCGTTGGCACTCTCCTGTGCGTAGTGCCAACCCGGTTTTCATCTGTACCGAGTCCGTACCGAGAAAGAAGAGGTCACCGTGGCCGTCAGCATCAAGCCGCTCGAGGATCGCATCGTCATCCGCCAGGTCGAGGCGGAGCAGACCACTGCATCCGGTCTGGTCATCCCCGACACCGCGAAGGAGAAGCCCCAGGAGGGCGAGGTCGTCGCCGTGGGCCCCGGTCGCATCGACGACAACGGCAACCGCGTCCCGCTGGACGTCGCCGTGGGTGACAAGGTCATCTACTCCAAGTACGGCGGAACCGAGGTCAAGTACTCGGGCGAGGACCTGCTGGTCCTGTCGGCCCGCGACGTCCTCGCGGTCGTCGTCAACTGAGTCCAGTACTCCACGCGAACGCCCCGTTCGGCCTGTCGGCCGGCGGGGCGTTCGTGCGTCTGCGGGCTTCCGGCGGGTCCGTCGCGTGCACGTGCTCCGACCGGGAGGCCCGTGGCACGCCCGGCCCGTCGGTGGCCGTTCCTAGGATGGTTCCGTGAGTGAACCGAGTCCCGCGCGACCCGTCCGCAGCGAGGCATCCGTCGGCGTGGTGCAGGCGATCATCGCGTACGGGCTCTGGGGCCTCATGCCCCTGCTCTTCGCGGCGATGGCCCCGGCCGGCGCGTTCGAGATCGTCGCCTGGCGGATCGTCTTCGGGCTGGTGTTCTGCGCGGTCGCGATCGCCATCACCCGCTCGTGGCTCCGGACCCGCACCCTGATGGCGCAGCGCCGGGTGATGGCCGTGATGGGGCTCGCCGCGGTCCTCATCCTGGTGAACTGGACCGTGTACGTCCTGGCGACCACGACCGGCCACACGGTCGAGGCCGCCCTCGGGTACTTCATCAACCCGCTCGTGACGATCGCGCTCGGCGTCGTCGTGCTCCGCGAACGCCTGCGGCCGGCGCAGTGGGCCGCGGTCGGCATCAGCGTCGTGGCGGTCGTCGTGATCGCAGTCGGCTACGGGCAGGTGCCGTGGATCTCGCTCGTGCTGGCGTGCTCGTTCGGCCTGTACGGCCTGGTGAAGAAGCGGGTCGGCGGCACGGTCGACGCGCTGAGTGGTCTGACGATCGAGACCGTGTGGCTGCTGCCGATCGCGGTCGTGGCGCTGGTCGTGCTCGGCGCGACGGGGCTCGGCGGCGGCGTGACGTTCACGAGCGAGGGCTGGGTGCACGTCCTCGTGACGGTGCTCACGGGTCCGGCGACGGCGGTCCCGCTCCTGCTGTTCGCCTCGTCGGCGCGGCGGGTGAGCCTGTCGACCCTCGGGCTGACGCAGTACCTCGCGCCCGTGATGCAGTTGCTCGTCGGTGTCGTGGTGCAGCACGAGGCGATGCCGCCCGCGCGCTGGTTCGGCTTCGGCATCGTGTGGTTGGCGCTCGTGGTGCTGACGGCGGACTCGTTCGTCGCCGCGCGGGCGTCCCGTCGCCGAGCGCTCGCACCTGCTCCGGCCGAGCCCGCCTGACGGACGCACCCCGGGCCTCCCGTCCGTCCGTCTCACACGCGAAAGCGACAGTTCCCTGCGGATGATCCGCAGGGAACTGTCGCTTTCGTGAGGTGGAGCCGGTGCCCTACTTCTTGACCGCGCCCTGGATGGCGCTCTGGTAGACGGGCTTGTTGTCGCCGTCGAACTTGTAGATGCCGATGTAGGCGCTCGACGGGTCGTTGTTGTCGTCGAACGGACCGATGCCGGACGGGCCGGTGTAGTGGATGTCCTTGCCGTCGTCGAGGAGCGCGACGCATTCCTTGAACGTGGCGCACTCGGTGCCGCCGTCCGCTCCGGAGACCGCGGCCATGTTGGCCTGGATCGTGCCCGAGTCGGTGCCCTTGCCCTTCACCGCAGCGAGCGCGGCGAGGACGGTGGCGTCGTAGGACTCCGCCGCGTACGAGTAGTCGGCGAGCGTCTTGTTCGACGAGTCCTTGTAGAAGGCGGACAGCTGCTTCTTGAAGTCGTCCTTCGGCGAGGCACCGGGGATGGTGCCCTGGGCGCCGGTCAGGGTGCCCTTGTCGAAGTCCTTCGAGTAGTCGGCCGTGTTGCCGTCGGACATG
The DNA here is from genome assembly GCF_004346515.1 of Curtobacterium sp. PhB191. NCBI lineage: Bacteria > Bacillati > Actinomycetota > Actinomycetes > Micrococcales > Microbacteriaceae > Curtobacterium > Curtobacterium sp. PhB191. The sequence goes on along the minus strand of NZ_SMBV01000001.1, from coordinate 257,898 downwards.
TAGATCTTCGCCGTGTTCCCCTGCGAGACGAGCTCCGGGATGATCGACTTCGTCTCGTCGAAGGCCAGGACGACGATCGCGTCCGGCTTGGCTGCGAGTGCGGCCGTCACCTCGGACGAGAACGTGGTCTGACCGGGCGGGAACTCCTGGCCCTCGCCCTTGCCGCCGTAGACGACCTGGCCACCCGAGGCCTCGACCGCGGACTGCACCGAGTTGCGGAGGCCCGTGCCGTAGGTGTCGTTGAAGACGAGGAACGCGACCTTGGCGTTGCCGTCACCGGTCACGAGCTGACCGAGCGCCGAACCCTGCACCGAGTCCGGCGGAGCGGTCCGGTAGTAGTACGACGAGTAGCCGGACAGGTCGCTCGCGGTGTTCGCGGGCGAGATCTCGACGATGCAGTTGCTGGTGAGCTGGTCGATGACGTTGAGCGTGACCGACGACGACTCGGCGCCGATCGCGACCGGGACCTTCGCGTTCACGAGCTTCGTCGCAGCCGAGCTCGACACGGTCATGTCGTTGCTGTCGCCCGAGTCCGTCGCCGGGTCGATGGTGACGTCCTTGTCGAGGACGCCGCCCGCGGCGTTGATGTCCTTGACCGCGAGGCCGACACCGGACTCGGCGGGCGGGTTCAGGTACGCCAGCGAACCGGTGAGCGGCAGGATCGTGCCGATCTTCAGTGCGTCGGTGCTGGGGGTGTCGGGGGCCTTGCAACTGGCGGCGGGGTCCTTCTTCGCATCGCTCGACGCCGAGCTGGAAGGGGAGTCGCCGCTGCTGGTGGTGGAACACGCGGCGAGCAGGACGGCTGCTGCGCCTGCCAACGCCAGTGCCGTGGTGGCACGGGTGGTTCTGATCATCCGTGGAGCCCTTTCTCTGCGCGGAGGCCGTGCCGCTTCGGGTCGAACGCGGCGCCTCCACTGGATGTCGAGAAACGTAGGGTCCCGGTGTTTCGCCCGTGTGACGGGGCGGTACGGAAAGTGTTTCGTTACCGAGCCGTGATCGTTTCTGTGCGGAGGATCAGGGATCGGCGAGCCGCGCAGCCCGCGCGTCAGCCGTCGAGTTCAGCCACGGAACGCAGCACGCAGAACTCGTTGCCCTCCGGATCGGCGAACACCACCCACCCACCGTCGTCGTGTCGGAGGTCCGCGAGTTCGGTCGCACCGAGCCCCCGCAGCCGCTCCACCTCGGCATCGCGCGTGCGGTCGGTGGGACGCAGGTCGAAGTGGATCCGGTTCTTCACGGACTTCGCCTCGGGCACCTGGATGAACAGCACCTGGTGCGAGCCGTCGGGAGCGGTGATCATGCACTCCTCGTGCCCGGGGCCGTTCGGGTCGTCGGCGATGTCGACGTAGCCGAGGACCTGCTTCCACCACTCCGACAGAGCGAAGGCGTCACGGCAGTCGATCGTGGTGTGGGAGACGGCGCTGACCATGCCGTGACACTACTGCCGGCAGACGACGAACGCCCCGCTCCGGTGGGGAGCGGGGCGTTCGGGGTGCAGTCGGCTCAGCTGCGGTAGTTCGGTGCCTCGACGACCATCTGGACGTCGTGCGGGTGCGACTCCTTGAGCCCGGCAGCCGTGATGCGGACGAACTTGCCGCGGGCCTTGAGCTCCGGGATCGTGCGGCCGCCGACGTAGAACATCGACTGCCGGAGTCCACCGGTGAGCTGGTACACGACGTTGCCGACCGAGCCGCGGTAGGGCACCTGGCCCTCGATGCCCTCGGGGATCAGCTTGTCGTCGTTGGGGACGTCCGCCTGGAAGTAGCGGTCCTTCGAGTACGAGGTCTTCTTGCCGCGGGTCTGCAGTGCGCCCAGGGAGCCCATCCCGCGGTACGCCTTGAACTGCTTGCCGCCCACGAAGACCAGGTCGCCGGGGGACTCGTCCGTGCCGGCCAGCAGCGAACCGAGCATGACGGTGTCGGCACCGGCCACCAGAGCCTTGGCGATGTCGCCCGAGTACTGCAGGCCACCGTCGGCGATGATCGGCACGCCGGCCTCGCGCGCGGCGAGGGACGCCTCGTACACGGCGGTGACCTGCGGGACGCCGACGCCGGCGACGACGCGGGTGGTGCAGATCGAGCCGGGTCCGACGCCCACCTTGACGGCGTCGACACCGGCGTCGATGAGCGCCTGCGCACCGGCACGCGTCGCGACGTTGCCGCCGATGACGTCGATGTCCGCGAAGGACGGGTCGGCCTTGAGGCGGCGCACCATGTCGAGCACGCCTTCGCTCTCGCCGTTGGCGGTGTCGACCACGAGCACGTCGACGCCCGCGTCACGCAGGGCCTCGGCACGCTGCCAGGCGTCGCCGAAGAAGCCGATCGCGGCACCGACGCGCAGTCGGCCCTCGTCGTCCTTGGTGGCGTCCGGGTACTGCTCACTCTTGTCGAAGTCCTTGACGGTGATGAGGCCGCGGAGCTTGCCCTCGGCGTCCACCAGCGGGAGCTTCTCGATCTTGTGCTGCGCGAAGATCGCGATGGCTTCTTCGGGGTCGATGCCCTCCATCGCGGTGATCAGCGGCGCCTTGGTCATGACGTCGCGCACGAAGGTGGTCGACTGCTCGAACGTCGCCACGAACCGCATGTCGCGGTTGGTGATGATGCCGACGAGGGTGCCGTCCGCTTCGACCACGGGCAGGCCGGAGACGCGGAACTGACCGCAGATCGCGTCGACCTCGGCCACGGTGGCGTCCGGGGTGGTGGTCACCGGGTTGGTGATCATGCCCGACTCGGAGCGCTTGACCTTGTCGACGTAGGCCGCCTGGTCCTCGATGGAGAGGTTGCGGTGGAGGATCCCGATGCCACCCTGCCGCGCCATGGCGATGGCCATGCGGGCTTCGGTGACGGTGTCCATCGCTGCGGAGAGCAGCGGGACGTTGACGGAGATCCGCCTGGTGAGCCGGGACGCGGTGGACGCCTCGCTCGGGATGACGTCGGTGTGCCCCGGCAGGAGCATGACGTCGTCGTACGTGAGTCCGATGAATCCGAACGGATCCGGCTGGTCCATGGGTCCCCTTCGTGGGCGAGTGAAGTGGTCGAGACACCGAGAACGCAACGGCGGGTTCCGGATAGGACATGGTAACGCGCGTGGGCCGTCCCGCTATTCCGCGTTCCGCCTGGGAGAACGGATCGCGGCTCTCCTCCACACAGGTCACGGTTGCGCGACGACTCACAGCGGGAACGAGTTGGAAACACGGGTGTCACACAATCCCCATAGCGTCACTCGACATCCGAACGAGAGGCTCTTCCGTGGGATCCATCACTCCTCCGGGACGGGCGCAGCCGCGCCTGTTCCGCCTCCGCCAGGCCCGGCGACGACCGGTCCTGGCGGCCGTGCTCGTCGCCGCGTTCCTGGCGACCTTCCTGATCGACTGGGCGGTCACCCTGCCGGCCTTCAGTGCCACGTCGGCACCGGCGACCAGCCAGGCCTGCACCGTCAGCCCGACGAACGGGTGCATCCAGGGCACGATCACCGACTCCGAGCGGGAACCGGCCGACGACGTCGACGTCGACGTCGCCGGGCCCGGCGGCTTCGCCGAGACCGCCACCACGAACGCCGTCGGCCGCTGGTCGGTCAGCGTCGACGAGGCCGGTGAGTACACCGTGAGCGTCGACCAGGACACCCTGCCGAAGGGCCAGTACCTGACGAACGCGGCGGACGCGGAGCGCAAGGTCCAGGCGACCCTGAACGCCAACGTCGGGCAGATCTTCCAGCTGTCCGACCAGAAGGGCGCCACCACCACGACGGACTCGTCGAGCGTCAGCCCGCAGCGGGCCTGGCAGCAGTTCGCCTCGGGGATCCGCCTCGGCCTGCTCATCGCGCTGGCGTCGATCGGCCTCTCGCTCATCTACGGCACGACGGGGCTGTCGAGCTTCTCGCACGGCGAGCAGGTCACCCTCGGCGGGCTGCTGGCCTACGTGTTCGCGAACCAGCTCGGCTGGAACATCTGGGTGACCGGCATCGTCGTCACGCTGCTGTGCGCGGCGACCGGGTACCTGCAGGACGCCGGGATCTGGCGGCCACTGCGGCGCAAGCGGATCAGCCTCACGCAGCTCATGATCGTGACGATCGGTCTGTCGATCGCCGCCCAGTACGCGTTCCAGTACTTCTTCGGCGCCGCGACCGTCCGGATCCAGCAGGGCAACCCCGAGACCGTCCGGTTCGCCGGGGTCACGCTCACGGTGCAGTCCTACGTGGCGATGGGCATCGCGCTGGTCGTCCTGATCGCGACCGGCCTGTTCCTGGCGAAGACCCGCTTCGGCCGGGCCACCCGCGCGGTGTCGGACAACCCGGCGCTCGCCGCGGCGTCCGGCATCGACGTCGACCGGGTCATCCGGTTCGTGTGGACCCTCGCCGCGGGTCTCGCCGGCTTGTCCGGCGTGATGCTCGGCCTGGTGCTGAACGGCGTGAACTGGCAGACCGGCCTGCAGCTGCTCCTGCTCATGTTCGCCTCGGTGACCCTCGGTGGTCTCGGCACGGCCTACGGCGCGCTGGTCGGATCGATGATCATCGGCGTCGTCGTCGAGCTCACGAACCTCGTGCTCCCCGGTGACTTCAAGTACGCCACCGCCCTCGTCATCCTCATCCTCATCCTGCTGTTCCGGCCGCAGGGCATCTTCGGCCGCGCCGAGCGGGTCGGCTAAGGGAGCACGCGCATGGACTACATCCTCAACCTGCTGTCCTCGCTCACCCAGGAGGCCCTCGCCCCGACCACCGCGGCGTTCGCCCTGGCGGCCATCGGACTGAACGTGCACTTCGGCCTGACCGGGCTCGTGAACATGGGCCAGGCGGCGTTCCTGCTGCTCGGCGCCTACGGATTCGCGATCTCGATCACGAACGGGCTGCCGTTCGTGATGGCCGTGCTCATCGCCCTGCTCGTCGCCATCGTGTTCGCGATCATCCTCGGCGTCCCGACGTTGCGGCTCCGCGGCGACTACCTGGCGATCGTGACGATCTCCGGCGCCGAGATCATCCGCATGGTCGGCCGCTCCAGCCTGCTGACCACGACGACGGGTGGCTCCAACGGCATCACCGGGTCGAGCTACCGCGACCCGTTCACCGCCCTGAGCCCGCTGCCGGACGGCACCACGACCATCCTCTGGTTCACCTACGCGAACAACGGCGTCAACGGCTGGTGGATCCGCATCGCCGCCTGGGCCCTCGTCGCGCTGTTCACCTTCGTGCTCTTCCTGCTCATGCGCAGCCCCTGGGGCCGTGTCCTGAAGGCGATCCGCGAGGACGAGGACGCCGTCCGCTCCCTCGGCAAGAACGTGTACTCGTACAAGATGCAGGCGCTCGTCTTCGGTGGTGCGCTCGGAGCGCTGGCGGGGATCATCTACGTCCTGCCGAGTTCGGTGCAACCGGACGCCATGGGCCGCTCGATGACGTTCTTCATCTGGACGGCACTCATCCTCGGTGGTGCCGCGACGGTGTTCGGACCGGTGCTCGGCGCGGTGCTGTTCTTCGTCGTCCGGCTCTTCATCCGCACCCTGGCCGGCGACTTCATCCCCGACTCGATCATGAACGCCCAGCAGGCCGAGCAGTTCTCGTACGTGCTCGTCGGCGTCGCGCTCATGCTCCTGATCGTGTTCCGACCACAGGGCCTGCTCGGCAACAAGAAGGAGCTGACGTTCAGTGTCTGAGACCTACGGCTACACGAAGGCCGACCCGATCCTCACGGTCGACGGCGTCACCCGGCACTTCGGCGGCATGACCGCCGTGGACGTCGACCACCTCGAGGTCCAGCGCGGCTCCATCACCGCCCTGATCGGCCCGAACGGCGCCGGCAAGACGACCTTCTTCAACCTGCTGACCGGCTTCGACAAGCCCAGCCCCGGTGCCAGGACGCAGTTCAACGGCGCCACGCTGCAGAAGACCAGCGCGACCCACATCGCCAACCGCGGCATGGTCCGCACCTTCCAGCTGACGAAGGCGTTGTCGCGGCTCACCGTGATGCAGAACATGCTGCTCGGCGCCCGCGACCAGCCCGGCGAGAACTTCTTCGCCGCGCTGATCAAGCCGGTGTGGGCGAAGCGCGAGCGGGAGATCACCGCGAAGGCCGAGGACCTCCTCGCCCGCTTCAAGCTCGACGACAAGGCGGACGACTACGCCGGGTCGCTGTCGGGCGGCCAGCGGAAGCTCCTCGAGATGGCCAGGGCACTGATGTCCGACCCGACGATGATCATGCTCGACGAGCCGATGGCGGGCGTGAACCCCGCGCTGACCCAGTCGCTGCTCGGGCACATCCAGTCCCTTCGCGACGACGGCATGACCGTGCTGTTCGTCGAGCACGACATGCACATGGTCCGGCACATCTCGGACTGGGTGGTCGTGATGGCCGAGGGCAAGGTCGTCGCCGAGGGCCCGGCGGACACCGTGATGGACGACCAGGCGGTCATCGACGCGTACCTGGGCGCGCACCACGACACCGACCTGGGTGACGACTCGCTCCTCACCGAGGAGACCTTCGAGGAACTGGCGGAGGAAGTCGCGGAAGAAGACGCGGCGGACGCAGCAGCAGAGGAGAAGACCCGATGACGGACGCAGTCGACCCCACGAACGCGAGCAGCGCCTCCAGTCCGGAAGCGCCGAAGGCGAGCACCGCCACGCTGGAACGCGAGCCGGTGCTGAGCGCGAAGAACCTCGTCGCCGGCTACCTGCCGGGGGTGAACATCCTGAACGGCTGCGACCTGGACTGCTACCCCGGTGAGCTGATCGGGATCATCGGGCCGAACGGCGCGGGCAAGTCCACGCTGCTCAAGGCCCTGTTCGGTCTCGTGTCGATCCGCGAGGGGTCGGTCACGCTGCAGGGCGAGGACATCACGAACCTCAAGGCGAACAAGCTCGTGCAGGCCGGCGTCGGCTTCGTCCCGCAGACGAACAACGTGTTCCCGTCGCTGTCCATCGAGGAGAACCTGCAGATGGGGCTGTACCTGCGGCCCCGCAAGTTCGCCGAGCGCCTCGAGGTCATCTACGACCTGTTCCCCGTGCTCGCGCAGCGCCGCGGTCAGCGGGCGGGGTCCCTGTCCGGCGGCGAGCGGCAGTCGGTCGCCATGGCACGTGCGCTCATGATGGACCCGAAGGTGCTGCTGCTCGACGAGCCGAGTGCCGGGCTGTCCCCGGTGCGCCAGGACGAGACGTTCCTGCGGACCCGCCGGATCAACAAGGCCGGTGTGTCGATCGTCATGGTGGAGCAGAACGCGCGACGCTGTCTGCAGATCTGCGATCGTGGGTACGTGCTCGACCAGGGGAGGAACGCGTACTCGGGCACGGGGAAGGAACTCGCGGACGACCCGAAGGTCATCGAGCTGTACCTCGGGACGCTCGCCAAGGACGTCGACGCAGGGCGCTAGCGCGCTGTGTCGACTGCGGGTACCGCTGTGGGGGTGGTATCCGCGACGGGTGGGGCCGTGCGTGGTCGCTTCGCGCCGCACGGCCCCGCTCCTGCATGCGGTCGTCTGTTGGCCCACCCCGGTGCGTGGCCGGCTCCGGTTCTGACGGGAGGCCCGCCCCGCGTCCGCCGGGTCGGTATCGTTCCGCAGGTGCAGAGACTGTCGGCGGGCGCGATGGACGCCCTGGTGTGGGTGGTCTTCATCGCGCTGTTCGTCGGTGCGGCGCTGCTCGTGAAGGTGGCGGCTGCGCTCCTGGTCGTGCTCGTGGTGCTCGCGCTCCTGCTCGGCTTCGTGCTGCGGGTGCTCCGCAAGCGACGCCGGACCCCGCGCCGCCCCCGCTGACCGCGCCCCGCCGTCCGGTCCGCACCGTCCGGTCCGTGCACGCCCCCGGACCTGCCCGGTAGGCTTGCCGGGTGAGCGAAGTCGAGATCGGTGCAGGCAAGCGCGGACGTCGGGCGTACGCGTTCGACGACATCGCGGTGGTCCCCTCCAGGCGCACGCGTGACCCGCGCGACGTCAGCGTGCAGTGGTCGATCGACGCGTTCACCTTCGCGTCGCCGATCCTCTCCGCGCCGATGGACTCCGTGTCCTCGCCGGCCACGGTCATCCAGATGGGCAAGCTCGGCATCCTGGGCGTCCTCGACCTCGAGGGGCTGTGGACCCGCTACGAGGACCCGACGCCCTACTACGACGAGATCAAGTCGCTCACCGACGGCAACGTCACGAAGCGCATGCAGGAGATCTACTCCGAGCCGATCAAGCCGGAGCTGATCACCGCGCGCCTGGCCGAGATCCGTGCCGCCGGGGTGCCGGTCGCCGGCTCGCTCAGCCCGCAGCGCACGCAGGAGTTCTCGAAGACGGTCGTCGACGCCGGTGTCGACCTGTTCGTCATCCGCGGCACGACGGTCTCGGCCGAGCACGTGTCGCAGAACGAAGAGCCCCTCAACCTCAAGAAGTTCATCTACGAGCTCGACGTCCCCGTGATCGTGGGCGGTGCCTCGACGTACACGTCGGCGCTGCACCTCATGCGCACCGGTGCTGCCGGCGTCCTCGTCGGCTTCGGCGGCGGTGCTGCGTCCACCACGCGTGCCGCGCTGGGCATCCACGCGCCGATGGCCACCGCGGTCGCCGACGTCGCGGGTGCGCGTCGTGACTACCTCGACGAGTCGGGTGGCCGCTACGTGCACGTCATCGCCGACGGCGGTCTCGACACCGCCGGCGACGTCGTCAAGGCGATCGCGGTCGGTGCGGACGCCGTCATGCTCGGTACCGCGCTCGCCCGTGCCACCGAGGCGCCGGGTGGCGGCTTCCACTGGGGTGCCGAGGCGCACCACCCGGAGCTGCCCCGCGGCCGCCGGGTCGAGGTGGGCACGATCGCCCCGCTCGAGAACGTGCTGAACGGCCCGACCCCGACCTTCGACGGCCGCGCCAACCTCGTCGGTGCGCTGCGCCGCTCGATGGCGACGACCGGATACTCCGACGTCAAGGAGTTCCAGCGAGTAGAAGTGGTCGTGGCGCCGTACCACCAGTGATCCTGGTGGCACCCGCGCACCGACGCGGGTGACGCTTCGGCGCCGACCGTGACCCGGAGGCGACGATGGCGAAGTCCAGCACCACGAAGCAGACCAGTTCGGCCGGACGTCCTGGCGACGTCGTGCCGGGGGCGGGGTTCGACCCCGCGGCCAAGCTCGGCCCCGACGAACGCGCGGCGGCGATCGAGACCCTCAAGACGAAGGAACTCGACGTCCTGGTCGTGGGCGGCGGCATCGTCGGTGCGGGTAGTGCGCTCGACGCCGTCACCCGCGGCCTGACCGTCGGCATCGTCGAGGCCCGTGACTGGGGCTCCGGCACGTCGAGCCGTTCGTCGAAGCTCGTGCACGGCGGCATCCGCTACCTGGAGCAGTTGAACTTCGGGCTCGTGCGCGAGGCCCTCATCGAACGCGGCCTGCTGCTGCAGCGGATCGCCCCGCACCTGGTCAAGCCGGTGCGCTTCCTCTACCCGCTCAACCACCGCGTGTGGGAACGGTTCTACATCGGCATCGGCATGGCGATGTACGACGCCTTCAGTTGGTCCGGCGGTCGTCCGCCCGGGGTCCCGCACCACCGGCACCTCAGCCGCACGCAGGTGCTCCGTTCCATGCCGTCGCTCAAGAAGGACGCCTTCGTCGGCGGCATGACCTACTACGACGCCCAGGTCGACGACGCCCGCTACGTCGCTTCACTCGTCCGCACGGCGGCGTCCTACGGCGCGCACGCCGCGAGCCGGATCCGGATCGAGGGCTTCATCAAGGTCGGGGAGCGCGTGGTCGGCGCGCAGGCCCACGACATCCAGACCGGCGAGCGGTTCGAGATCCGCGCGAAGCAGGTCGTGAACGCCACGGGCGTCTGGACGGACGACACCCAGGCGATGATCGGCACCCGCGGGCAGTTCAAGGTGCGGGCGTCGAAGGGCGTGCACCTGGTCATCCCGCGCGACCGGTTCCAGTCGAACATGGGCATGATCCTGCGCACCGAGAAGAGCGTGCTGTTCGTGATCCCGTGGGGCCGGCACTGGCTGGTCGGCACGACCGACACCGACTGGTACCTCGACAAGGCGCACCCGGCGGCGACCGCGGCCGACATCGACTACATCCTCGAGCACGTCAACAAGGTGCTCCGCGTCCCGCTCACCCGTGAGGACGTCGAGGGCGTCTACGCCGGCCTCCGTCCCCTGCTGGCGGGGGAGTCCGACCAGACCTCGAAGCTCAGCCGCGAACACGTGGTGGCGCACACGGTGCCCGGGCTCGTGGTGGTCGCCGGCGGCAAGTGGACCACCTACCGGGTGATGGGCAAGGACGCCATCGACGAGGCCGTCGCCGCGATGGACGGCAAGGTCCCGGCGTCGACGACCGAGGACATCCCACTGCTCGGCGCCGAGGGCTACCCGGCCGCGTGGAACCGCCGCGCACGGACCGCCCGCAGCTTCAACGTGCACAAGGTCCGCATCGAGCACCTGCTGAACCGCTACGGCACCCTGGCCACCGAGGTGCTGCAGCTCGTCGAGCAGGACCCGACCCTGGCCGAGCCGCTGCCGGGAGCCGACGACTACATCGGTGCCGAGGTCGTGTACGCCGCCTCGCACGAGGGGGCCCTGCACCTGGAGGACGTCCTCGCCCGCCGCACCCGCATCTCGATCGAGGCCTGGGACCGTGGTGAGTCGGCGGCCCCGGTCGCCGCGAAGCTCATGGCCGACGTGCTCGGCTGGGACCAGGAGACCACCGAACACGAGGTGTCGAACTACCTGAAGCGTGTGGCCGCGGAACGCGAGTCGCAGCTGCAGCCCGACGACGAGAGCGCGGACCGGGTGCGGCTCGAGGCACCGGACATCGCGTTCGGCTTCGACGAGGACGACGTCGTCGTGGGCGGCGGCCGCAGCAGCGGCGCGGAGGGCGCGAAGGCGTCCGACGAGCAGGTGGTGGGGGAGAAGACGAGCGAGCCGGAGTAGCGACCGCGCGTTGCGGACGCGGCCACGGGCCTCTCCCCACCGGCACGGCCGTGACGCCGCTGGCGCGTCGCCCCGGAACCGGCGGCGTGGGCCCAGACCGGGAACTCCGGACGGGAGGCCCGTGGCGCGTCCGTCAGACGGCCAGCGTCCCCGACACGGTGCGGCCACGGCGTCGCTCGCCGGCGACGAGCACGACGGGGATCGCGAGCAGCGCGACGAGGCTGGTGACGTAGAGGACACCGGCCCAGATGGTGTGGTCCTCGCCGCCGATGCCGTAGCCGTCGGCCACGTCCATCCCGAGCTGGAAACCGGAACCGAACACCTGGACGGCGCCGGCGGCCACGATCGCCAGCAGCCAGGCGGCGGCGACGTGTGCCGTCGTCCGCCGGACCAGCGTCACGATCAGGACCGTGACCGCCAACGCGATGCCGACCGCCGCGATGACGAGTACTGTCACGACGTCGGTCCGCACCTGGTACCCCTGCGCGTCGAGGTGACCGTAGATCGCACCGAGCGACTGCCCCGGCACCGCGCCGAGCGGATCGAGCACGAGCGCGTTGAGCGCCAGCAACCCCGCGTACAGCGTGACGACCAGCGTCCCGACGACCCCGACGACGATCCGAGTTCTCCCCATCCACAGAACAGTAGCGACCGGAATGCGCGGGGCCGTGCGGTGGTTAGCATGGGCGTACTCGAAAAGGGAGCCATCATGGTCGACGTCCATCGCGTCAAACTCCCCGGAGTCGGCGTGCTGCACAGCTTCTACACCGACGACGGTGGCAAGTGCGGTGTCATCACGCACCGGTCGGGTCACTCCGACCTCATCTCGTTCGCCGACGTCTCCGACGGCGCGGACAAGTCCGAGAAGGTCTCGCTGCGCCTCAGCGAGGACGAGGCGCACACCCTCGCCGAACTCCTGGGCGGCACCCGGATCACCGAGGGCCTCGACAAGCTCGACGAGATCCCCGGGCTGTCCATCGACTGGTTCTCGGTCGACTACGACGACGCGATCGCCGGCAAGCCGCTCGGCGACCTGCACGACTCCGGCTTCATCGGCCTGACCGTCGTGGCCGTCGTCCGTGGCGACAGCGCCAACCCGGCACCCTCGCCGGACTTCGTCGTCTTCCCCGGTGACACCATCGTCGTCGCCGGTTCCCCCGAGAAGGTCGCCAAGGCCTTCTCCTTCTACCGCAGCGGAGAGCTTGCGGCCGCATCGGCCGAGGCCCCGCGGAAGAGCTAGCGCATGCACCTGGGCGGTGAACTGCTCACCATCGGTGTGCTGTTCGTCATCGCCTACGTGCTCGGGCGGCTCGGCAAGACCATCGGTCTGCCGGCGATCCCGATCTACATGATCGTCGGGCTCATCGCGAGCCCGCACACGCCGTGGATCGGCCTGAACGTCGAGTCGCACACGATCGAGCTCATCGCGACGTTCGGGCTCATCCTGCTGCTGTTCAACCTCGGGTTGGAGTTCGACCAAGAGGAGTTCTACGGCAACGCCGGCAAGCTCCTGGTGTCCGGCGGCACCTACGTCGTCATCAACATGGGCGTCGGGTTCGCGTTCGGGTTCTCGCTCGGCTGGGGCACCCGTGAAGCCCTGATCATCGCTGGCATGACGGCCACCTCGTCGAGCGCGATCGTGACGAAGCTCCTCATCGAGCTGCGACGACTCGCGAACGACGAGACCCCGATGATCCTGGGCGTCACGGTCATCGAGGACGTCTTCATCGCCGTCTACCTGGCGATCGTCTCCGTCGTGCTGTCCGGCGACACCAACGCCTGGGCCGTCGTCGGCAAGCTCGCGCTCGCGTTCGGCTTCCTCATCGTGATGTTCACGCTCGCCCGGTTCGCCGGCAAGTGGGTGTCGAAGATCTTCGCGACGCGTGACGACGAACTCTTCACGGTGCTGTTCTTCGGGCTCGCCGTGATGTTCGGTGGCATCGGCGACCTGCTCGGCGTGACCGACGCCATCGGCGCGTTCGTCATCGGGCTGCTCTGCGGCGCCACCCGGTACCGCGACCGCATCGAACAGCTCGCCCTGCCGATGCGTGACGTCTTCGCCGCGTTCTTCTTCGTGAACTTCGGCCTCGGCCTCGACCTGTCGACCTTCGGCGAGGTGCTCTGGCCGGTCCTCGGTGCGATCGGCATGACGGTCGTGCTCAACGCGGTCGCCGGGCAGATCGTCGCGCGCATGAACGGCTTCAACGTCCAACAGGGGATCAACACTGCCGTCATCCTGGTGAACCGTGGCGAGTTCGCGCTGATCCTCGCGACGCTCTCGGCTGCCGCCGGACTGGAGGCCCGGATCACCGCGTTCGCGGGCCTCTACGTCCTCGTCATGGCGATCCTCGGGCCGCTGCTCGCGGTGAACTCGGAGCGGATCGGCCGCCTCGTGGTGCGCCCCGCCCGCCTCGCCCGCCTGCGCGGACGACTCGGTGGTCGCCGTGCGGTCGCTGCGGCTGCCGCCGCCGAGGCAGCAGAGGCCGAGGAGGCCGAGGCAGCGTCCGCCGCCGCGGTCCGCCGTGCCGAGCGGGACCGCCAGTTCGCGGAGGAGTTCGCGCTCGTGGAGGCCGCTGGCAGGGACGAGCAGGAGAATGGGTCACCGGAGGCGAGCGACGAACCCGTCACGTCGCCCGTCGAGATCCCCACCGAGCGCCCTGAGCGTCCGGTCCGACAGCGCGATCCGGAGTACTGATACAGATGTGGGCCGTTGCCCGACGACCGAGGTGGATCGCGCTGCTGTTGCTGGCGCTCGTGCTCGCGGCGGTGTTCGCCGGGCTGGGCAAGTGGCAGCTCGAGCGGAGCATCGCCAACGGCAAGCCGCTGCCGGCGACCACCGAGACCCGCAAGACGCTCGAGGCGGTCACCGCCCCGGAAGAACCCGCGAGCGAGACCATCGCCGGCCAGAAGGTCACCGTCACCGGCACGTTCGTCGCCGGCGACACCACGATCCTGACCGGCCGCACCGGGGGTGGGACGTACCAGACCGTCGGGCACTTGGTGGACTCGGATGGTGGGGCGAGCCTCCCGGTCGTCATCGGGTGGTCCGACCAACGGTCGGCTGCGGTCGCCGGTGGTGACCGCCTGACGGACGGGCAGACGCTCACGGTGCAGGGCCGGTACTACCCCGCCGAGTCGCCCGACCAGGACACCTACAAGCAGGCGGAGTACTCCGCCGTGGCACCCGCGCGCTTCGTGAACACCTGGAAGGCGTTCGACGACCGGATGTACCTCGGGTACGTCGTCGCCGACGGTGCCACCGCGCAGGCCGCCGACCTCGGCACCATCGCCGACCGGGCGCCGTCGCGCGAGGTCCAGTTCGACTGGCTGAACCTGTTCTACGCGATCGAGTGGGTCGTCTTCGCCGGCTTCGCGGTGTTCCTCTGGTACCGGTTCGTGAAGGACGCCTGGGAGCGCGAGGAAGAGGAGCGGCGTGAGGCTGCCCTCAGCGTCGACGGGGCCCTCGCGGACCGACGGTAGGCTGGTCGTCATGGCCTTGACCGTCCGAACCCGCGACATCCCGAAGATCCCGGGTGCGGTGAAGTGGTACCGCGTCTCCGCGTACATCACCGGTGTGCTGCTGCTGGCCCTCGTGATCGAGGTCATCATCAAGTACACGCCGCTCCAGCTCGAGATGCAGCTCGGCAACGGCCCGTTCTTCATGCCGAACGGCACGGCCGGCGAAGCACCCGGCACGTTCAACCTGTCGATCGCGATCCTCATCGCGCACGGCTGGCTGTACGTCCTCTACCTCTTCACGGACTTCCGTCTGTGGAGCATCATGCGCTGGAAGCCCTCCCGCTTCCTGCTCATCGCCCTCGGTGGCATCATCCCGTTCATGTCCTTCGTGGTCGAACACCGCATGCAGCAGAAGGCCATGGACACCTACCACGAGCTGATCGCTGCCCAGCAGCGTGAGAAGGAGGCCGCTCGGTGAGCGAGACCGAACAGCGTCCCGTCCTCGTCGTCGACTTCGGGGCCCAGTACGCGCAGCTCATCGCGCGTCGGGTCCGTGAAGCGAACGTCTACAGCGAGATCGTCCCGCACTCCATCACGGCGGAGGAGATCCGCGCGAAGGACCCCGCAGCCATCGTGCTGTCCGGTGGTCCGTCGTCCGTGTACGAAGAAGGTGCACCGTCCCTCGACGGCGACATCCTCGACCTCGGCGTCCCCGTGCTCGGCATCTGCTACGGCTTCCAGGCCATGGCGACCGCCCTCGGTGGCGAGGTCGCGAACACCGGCCTGCGTGAGTACGGCGCGACGTCCGTCGACGTCAGCGGCACCGACAGCGTCCTGCTCGGCGGGCAGCCCGGGTCCCAGGTCACGTGGATGTCGCACGGCGACTCCGTGGCGAAGGCCCCCGAGGGCTTCGAGGTCCTCGCGTCGAGCGCGTCGACCCCCGTCGCGGCCTTCGCGTCCGACGAGCGCAAGCTCTACGGCGTGCAGTGGCACCCCGAGGTGAAGCACTCCGAGCACGGCCAGGCCGTCCTCGAGAACTTCCTGCACCGCGCCGCCGGTCTGCCCGGCGACTGGAACTCGAGCAACGTCATCGACGAGCAGGTCGCCCGGATCCAGGCCCAGGTCGGGTCGAACCGTGTGATCGCCGGCCTGTCCGGCGGTGTCGACTCCGCCGTCGCCGCAGCCATCGTGCACAAGGCCGTCGGTGACCAGCTCACCTGCGTCTTCGTCGACCACGGGCTCCTCCGTGCCGACGAGCGCAAGCAGGTCGAAGAGGACTACGTCGCCTCCACCGGTGTCCGGCTCATCACGATCGACGCCGAGCAGCAGTTCCTCGACGCCCTCGCCGGTGTGAGCGACCCCGAGCAGAAGCGCAAGATCATCGGGCGCGAGTTCATCCGCACGTTCGAGGCCGCAGCCGAGGCACTCGTGCTCGAGGCGCGTGGGGACGGTGACGACGGCGAGGTCAAGTTCCTCGTGCAGGGCACCCTCTACCCCGACGTCGTCGAGTCCGGCGGCGGAGCGGGTACCGCGAACATCAAGTCGCACCACAACGTGGGCGGCCTGCCCGAGGACATGACCTTCGAGCTCGTCGAGCCGCTCCGTGCGCTCTTCAAGGACGAGGTCCGTGCCGTCGGTCGCGAGCTCGGCCTTCCCGAGGTCATCGTCGGCCGCCAGCCGTTCCCCGGACCGGGGCTCGGCATCCGCATCGTGGGTTCGGTCGACAAGCAGCGGCTCGAGCTGCTCCGCGCCGCCGACAAGATCGCGCGCGAGGAACTCTCCGCAGCGGGCCTCGACGGGGAGATCTGGCAGTGCCCGGTCGTCCTGCTCGCCGACGTCCGCTCCGTGGGTGTCCAGGGTGACGGCCGGACCTACGGGCACCCGATCGTGCTCCGTCCGGTCTCGTCCGAGGACGCCATGACCGCCGACTGGACGCGCCTGCCGTACGACGTGCTCGCGAAGATCTCGAACCGCATCACGAACGAGGTGCCCGACGTCAACCGGGTCGTGCTCGACGTCACGTCGAAGCCGCCGGGGACGATCGAGTGGGAGTGACGCTCCCCTGAACGACCGGAGGCCCGGCACGCCCTGCGTGCCGGGCCTCCGCGCGTCCGGGGGCGGGCGTGTGCGCGTGCGCGCGTGCGTCGGGCGTCCTCGAGGTTCCGAAATCTCGGCATCTCGCGCCTCCGCCGGGGCACCCGTGGAACCTCGGCGTCACGCCCGCGGCATGTCGTGGAACCTCGGCGCCGCGGGCACGGCGAGTCGCCGCACCTCACAGCCCCACCGCCCTGTCCCGGGAACGACGAAGGGCCCCGGCAGCGCCGGGGCCCTTCGTGTACGCGGTGGTACTAGTTGCGCGCGCTGCTCGCGACGATGGCGAGGATGCGCAGGATCTCGAGGTACAGCCAGACGAGCGTCACGATGAGGCCGAACGCCGCGGTCCACGCGTAGATCTTCGGGGCGCCACGCTGGACACCGGTCTTGATCTGGTCGAAGTCGAGGATCAGCGAGTACGCCGCCATGACCACGACGAAGATGCCGATGAGGACGCCGAGCGGGATACCGAACAACGTCACACCCATGAGGCCGAAGGCGCTCTGGGTCACACCGGTCCACATCAGGACGAGGTTCACGAGCGAGAACGCCATGTACCCGACGATCGCGATGAGGAAGAAGCGGGTGGCCTTCGGGGTCGCACGGACCTTGCCCGACAGGAACAGGAGCAGCGTGACCGCGAACACCCCGAGGGTGCCGAACACGGCCTGGGCGACGATGCCGCCAGTCTGGGTGAAGTTGTACTCGAAGAAGTTCGAGATCCCGCCGACGAAGAGCCCCTCGAAGAACGCGTACGTCAGGATCAGACCCGGCGACGGCTTCTTCTTGAAGGTGTTCACGAGCGCCAGGACGAACCCGACGATCGCGCCGACGATCCACACGATCGGGGGCAGGTTCCAACCGGCCACCGCACCGACGAGCAGCACGCCGAAGGCGAGCAGCGTCTTGACGATGGTGTCCTCGTACGACATGCGGTCGGTGTCGACCGTCGATGCCGCCGGGCGGTCGTACATGTACTGCAGCTGCTCGGGGGTCATCCCGCCCTGTGCCTGCTGCGGGGTCTGTCCCCAGCCGGCCTGCTGCTGACCAGCGCCACGCCCGCCCCAGGTGTTGGGTCCCTGGGCGTTGAAGGCGGGGGACTGGTCGAAACCGGGCTTGAAGGCCATGGTGTCCTCTTCCTAGGAGATATGAGTCCTCTCAGCCTAGGTGCGCTCGGTCGCGGAAGGCTGAGGATTCGCGGCGAGCGGACGCGGGCCCGGAGGCCCTGACGACGGCAGCCTATGGGCACCCGCTGCGCGCGCGCCTCGAAGTCGTCGAGAGTCCGCCGTCCAACGCGCCGAGCCGGACGGCAGCGCCGAGCCCGACGGCACCGCCGGGTAGAGCCAGGTGACGAGCGCGACCGAGATCGTCATGAGCAGGAACCAGGCCACGATCTTCGTCGGGGCCACCGGGTGCCAGACGGCGAGCTGCGCGGGGTAGCTCCACGCTCCGGCCCAGGTCGCGACGTTCTCGGCGAGCCAGATGAACACGGCGACGAGTCCCATGGCGACGAGCACCGGCATGCGCATCGTCGCTCGGTGGATCCGGACGTGCATGGTCGTGCGGGCGAAGAGCAGGACGACGAGTGCGAGCAGGACCCAGCGGGCGTCGGGCAGGAAGTGGTGCCCGAAGAAGTTCAGGTACACGCCGGCAGCGACGACGGCGAGCAGCCACTGCCGCGGGTACCGGTCGAACCGCAGGTCGAACAGGCGGTACACGCGGACCATGTACGACCCGACCGCGCCGTACATGAACCCGGAGAACAGCGGAACCCCGGCGATCACGAACAGCCCGCCGGGTTCGTACGACCACGAGCCCATGTGCGTCTTGAAGACCTCCATGGCGGTGCCGACGACGTGGAAGAGCAGGACGACCCGGAGTTCCCGCACAGTCTCGAGCCCGAACACGAGCATGCCGAGCTGCAGCAGCACCGCCACGACGGTCAGCGCGTCGTTCCGGAACGCCGCCGGCACGGTCAGCGAGGCCACGGCCATCGAACCGAGCAGCAGCGCCCCGAACGCGCACGCCCACGCCTGCTTCGCGCCGAACACCAGGAACTCGGTGACGAACAGCCGGACGGGCCGGTGCGGCTGGTGCCCGGCGTCGAGCAGTCGGCGGGCGGCACGGTCGATCCTGGCCTCGACGGCGGTGGAGAGCGATCGGACGGTCATGCAGCGATGGTCAGCGCCGATGCTGAGATGCACGGGCTCCGGCCGGGCGCGTGTGTCCCGCGACACAGGACGGTCCGCCGTCACCCTGGCCCAGTAGGGTCGCGCCATGACCCTCGTGATCGCCCACCGCGGTGCGTCCGGCTACCGCCCCGAGCACTCGCGGAGCGCGTACGAACTCGCCATCGAGCTCGGTGCCGACGCGATCGAGCCGGACCTGGTGCCCACGAAGGACGGCGTGCTCGTGCTCCGCCACGAGAACGAGGTGTCCGGCACCACCGACGTCGCGGACCACCCGGAGTTCCGGCACCTGCGCACGACGAAGACCGTCGACGGCCAGAGCCTGACCGGCTGGTTCACCGAGGACTTCACCTGGGCCGAGCTGCAGACGCTCCGCACCCGGGAACGTCTTCCCGCGCTGCGGCCCGGGTCGGCCGAGCACGACGGCGAGGAGCCGATCCTGCGCCTCGAGGACCTGCTCGCGATCCTCGACGCCGCGCCTCGTCCGGTCGGGCTGGTCGCCGAGGTCAAGCACGCGGCGTTCTTCGACCGCGCGGGCTTCCCGATGGGCGAACTCGTCGACCGCGCGCTCGGTGACGCCGGGTGGCGCCGTGACGAGCGGCTCACGGTCGAGAGCTTCGAGAAGGGCGTGCTCCGCGACCTGCGCGAGCGGCACACGGGTGGTCGGCTGGTGTACCTCCAGGAGGCCCGTGGCAGCGCCGCCGACGAGGTCGCGTCCCACGGATCGCTCGCCCCCACCTACGCCGCGGAGCGTTCCGAGGACGCGCTCGCGTCGTTCGCGACCGAGTTCCACGGCATCAGCGTCGACCTCGGCACGCTGATGGCCGGGGTGGACAGCGTCGCGCTCGAGGACCCGACGCCGGTCCGGAGCGCGATCGTCGACCGTGCGCACGCCGTGGGCCTCGCGGTGTACACGTGGACGCTCCGACCGGAGAACCGGTTCCTGCCCGGGCCGCTGCGCCGCGGTGGGGACGTCGCGGCCTTCGGCGACTGGGAGCGCTGGTACACCTCGGTGATCCGGACCGGCCTCGACGGGGTGTTCGCGGACCACACCGACCTGGCGGTCCTCGCCCGGTCGGCTGTCGGGGGTCCCGCTTAGACTGTCCAGAACATGACGATCGTGCTCGACCCCTTCGAATCGACGCCCGAGCCGGGCGCCGGTGCCCGTGCGTACGAAGACCCGTTCACCGCGGGTCTGAACCCCCAGCAGAAGGAAGCCGTCGAGTACCGCGGCGAGTCCCTGCTGATCGTGGCCGGTGCCGGATCCGGCAAGACGAGCGTCCTCACGCGCCGCATCGCGCTGCTGCTCGCCAACCGTGAAGCCTGGCCGTCGCAGATCCTCGCGATCACCTTCACGAACAAGGCCGCGGCCGAGATGCGTGAGCGCGTCCGGGCCCTGGTGGGTGGCGAGTCCGACGGCATGTGGATCTCGACGTTCCACTCGGCGTGCGTGCGCATCCTCCGGCGCGAGGCGGAGCGGTTCGGGTTCGCGCAGTCGTTCACGATCTACGACTCCGCCGACTCCAAGGCCCTGCTGAAGCGGATCATCAAGGACCTCGAGGCGGACACGCTCGGGCTCACGGTGGGCGCCGCGGCGTCGAAGATCTCGAAGCTCAAGAACGAGCTGCAGGACATCGACTCGTACGCGCGCAACATCAACGTGAACGACCCGCAGGAAGTCATGTTCACCGAGGTCTTCCGTCGGTACACGAACGACCTGCGCCGGGCGAACGCCTTCGACTTCGACGACCTCATCGGCCAGACCGTCTTCCTGTTCCGGGCGTTCCCCGAGGTCGCTGCGCTCTACCAGCGGCGCTTCCGCTTCATCCTGGTCGACGAGTACCAGGACACCAACCACGCGCAGTACTCCCTGATCCGCGAGCTCACGCGTCCGGTGCCGGTCGAGCAGGTCGACAAGCTCGAGGACTCCGGCCAGCACGTCGCCCGCATGCGCGAGCGCGACGGGTCGATCGCCGGTGCGTCCCTGACCGTCGTGGGCGACTCGGACCAGTCGATCTACGCGTTCCGCGGGGCCGACATCCGCAACATCGTCGAGTTCGAGCGCGACTTCCCGAACTCCAAGGTGATCCTGCTCGAGCAGAACTA
This sequence comes from Curtobacterium sp. PhB191, assembly GCF_004346515.1. Taxonomy (NCBI): domain Bacteria; kingdom Bacillati; phylum Actinomycetota; class Actinomycetes; order Micrococcales; family Microbacteriaceae; genus Curtobacterium; species Curtobacterium sp. PhB191. The sequence continues at coordinate 237,175 of NZ_SMBV01000001.1, read as the reverse complement.
CCGCTCGACGCAGACCATCCTCGACGCCGCGAACGCCGTCATCGCGAACAACTTCGACCGTCAGGCGAAGAACCTGTTCACCGACGTCGGCGCGGGCGAGAAGATCGTCGGCTTCACCGGGTACACCGGCCACGACGAGGCCCAGTTCGTCGCCGACGAGATCCAGCGCCTGCGCGAGGACGGCATGGACTACCGCGACATGGCGGTGTTCTACCGGACGAACTCGCAGACCCGTGCGCTCGAGGAGATCTTCATCCGCGCCGCGATCCCGTACCGGGTGCTCGGCGGCACGAAGTTCTACGAGCGCGCCGAGATCAAGGACGCCATGGCGTACCTGATCACCGTGGCGAACCCCGCCGACCCGATGGCGCTCCGTCGTGTGCTCAACGTGCCGAAGCGCGGCATCGGCTCCGTCACCGAGACGACCCTGCAGCGCTACGCCGACGAGCACGAGACCACGATGCGCGATGCCCTGCGGCACGCGGGTGAGCTCGGCTTCGGGCCGAAGGTGCGGAACGCCATCACCGAGTTCGCGGCGCTGCTGGACTCCGTGTCCGAGAAGGCCCCGACGCAGCCGGTCGTCGACACCCTGACCCAGCTGCTCGACGGCTCCCACCTGCTCGAGAACCTGCGGAAGTCGCCCGACGCGCAGGACGCCGCCCGGGCCGACAACATCGACGAGCTCGTGGCGGTGACGCGCGAGTTCCAGAAGAACAACCCCGAGGGCACGCTGACGGACTTCCTGACCGAGGTCTCGTTGGTGGCCGCGGCGGACGAGCTCGACGACTCGTCCGGCACGGTGTCGCTCATGACCCTGCACACGGCCAAGGGACTGGAGTACGAGGCCGTGTTCCTGACCGGCGTCGAGGAAGACCTGCTGCCGCACCGGATGTCCGCGAACGAACCGGGTGGTCCGTCGGAGGAACGCCGGCTGTTCTACGTCGGCATCACCCGCGCGAAGAAGGTCCTGTTCCTGTCGCTGGCGATGACCCGCGCCCAGTTCGGTGACGTCAACGTCGCCATGCCGTCGCGCTTCCTGCAGGAGATCCCCGAGGGGCTCATCGAGTGGAAGCAGTCGCCGGGCATGGCGAACAGCCGTGGTGGCACGCAGCCCCGCGCGCTCAACGCGAAGCGCGAGGGCGGCATCGGCGGCGGCGGTGGCGGTGGTTACCGCGGCGGTGGCGGCTGGGGCGGTGGCTCGTACGACCGCGCGGCCGCTGCGTCGAAGACCCGCCCGAAGACCGAGTGGGCGAACCGGGTGTCCGGCCAGGTCCGCGACAACGGCGACATGGAACTCGTCGCCGGCGACCGGATCAAGCACGTCGACTTCGGCGAGGGCACCGTGTCGGCGGTGACCGGCCAGGGCGCGAAGCGCATCGCCGAGATCGCGTTCGACTCCGCGGGCCGCAAGAAGCTGCTCATCAAGATCGCGCCGATCGAGAAGCTCTAGCCGGAGCTAGCTGAACGTCCGTACACCCCGCCGGTTCCCCGGCGGGGTGCGTTCGTCGTGGGCACGAGGACGTCTCGCCACGCCCGAGACCTGGGAGTCCACCCCTGTTCGGGTGACACCGAAAAGCAGGTGAGGTTAGCCTTACCTAACGTGACACCCATCGAACTGCTGACCACTGCCAACGCCGAGCGCTACCGGTCGACCGTCGGGTCGACGGTGGACCAGCTCGCCGACCGACTCGCCACCGTCGACCGCCCGACGACCGCGACCGCCCCGGACGCGCTGCACGACCGCGTGCGCGCGGTCGACCTGGACGCCGCTCCCGTCGGGACGGCACAGGCGCTCGCCGAACTTGACGACCTGTTCGTCCGCGAGGCCGTGTGGTTCCACGACCCCGGCTACCTCGCGCACCTGAACTGCCCGGTCGCACTGCCCGCGGTCGCCGCCGAGTCCGTCCTCGCCGCGGTGAACCCGTCGGTCGACACCTGGGACCAGTCCCGCATCGGCACGGACATCGAACGCCACGTGGTCGACTGGCTGGCCCGTCGTGCCGGGTTCGCTGCCGGCGACGGGGTGTTCACCTCGGGCGGATCGCAGTCCAACCTGCAGGCGCTGCTGCTGGCGCGCGAAGCCGTCGGCGTGGCCGGAACCGTGTTCACGACGGCGGAGACCCACTTCAGCATCGCGAAGTCGGCACGACTCCTCGGTCTCGAGGCCGTGGTCGACGTCGCCACGGACCACGCCGGTCGGATGCGACCGGCAGCCCTCGCGGAGGCGATCGCCGCGACCCGGGCAGCGGGCGGGACGCCGATCGCGGTCGTCGCGACCGCCGGCACCACCGACCGCGGGGTCATCGACCCGATCGAGCCGATCGCCGACGTCTGTGATCTGGAGGACGTCTGGCTGCACGTCGACGCCGCGTACGGCTGCGGGCTGCTCGTCTCCCCGACGCGTCGGCACCTGCTCGCCGGCATCGAGCGGGCGCGCAGCGTGACGACCGATCTGCACAAGTCCTTCTTCCAGCCGGTGTCCTCGAGCGCGCTGCTCGTCCGTGACCCGGCCGACCTGCGCCGGACGGCCTGGTACGCCGACTACCTCAACCCCGAGGACGCCGCCGAGCCGAACCAGGTCGACAAGTCGCTGCAGACCACCCGCCGCTTCGACGCCCTGAAGCTCTGGGCGACGCTGCGCGCGACCGGGGCCGACGCGATCGGCACCGCGTTCGACGCCGTCATCGACCTCGCTGCCGCCACCCACCGGATCGTCGAGGAGCACCCCGACCTGGTGCTCGTCGCCCCGACGCAGCTCAGTACCGTGCTCTTCCGCTGGCAGCCGGCCGGCGTGACCGACGAGCAGGCCGACGCGCTCGTCGCCCCGATCCGTGCGGCGCTGCTCGCCGAGGGCCGGGTCCTCATCGCGAAGACCGTGATCGACGGCCGACCCTGCAACAAGCTGACGCTGCTCAACCCCGAGACCACCCCGGCGCAGATGCGCGCCTCGCTCGACCACGTCGCCGCGACGGCGGAGCGCGTCCGAGCCGTCACCACCACCACGGAAGGAGCGATCCGATGAGCCACGATGAGCAGCCCGTCCACGACCTGATCGGCATCGGCATCGGCCCGTTCAACCTCGGCCTCGCCTGCCTCACCGACCCGCTCGACGACCTCGACGCGGTGTTCCTCGACGCCGCCGACGGCTTCGCCTGGCACCACGGCATGATGCTCGACGACGCCACGATCCAGGTGCCCTTCATGGCGGACCTGGTGACGATGGCCGACCCGACCTCGCCGTTCTCGTTCCTCGCGTGGCTCAAGGAGACCGGCCGCCTGTACCCGTTCTACATCCGCGAGGACTTCCACCCCCTGCGCAGCGAGTACGACGCCTACTGCCGCTGGGCCGCCGACCGGCTCGACACGCTCCGGTGGGGCCGGTCCGTCACGGCGGTCGAGCACGACCCGGCGACGGACGTGTTCACGGTGCACGCCGAGACCGATCAGGGTCCCGAGACGTACCGCGCACGCCACGTCGTGGTCGGCATCGGGACGGAGCCGTCGGTCCCCGCCCCGCTGCGCGGGATCGCCGGACCGGTCATCCACTCCGCCGAGTTCCTGCCGAACCGTGACGCGCTCCGCGGTGCCGCCTCGATCGCGGTGGTCGGCAGCGGGCAGTCCGCTGCCGAGGTCTACCGCGAGCTGCTCGAGGACCTGCGCCAGGACGGCTACCGACTCGACTGGATCACCCGGTCGCCGCGGTTCTTCCCGATGGAGGACACGAAGCTCACGCTCGAGATGACGAGTCCGGAGTACACGGACCACTTCCACGGCCTGCCCGAGGATGCTCGCGACCGCCTCGGGCGCGAGCAGCGCGGGCTGTACAAGGGCATCAGTGCGGACCTGGTCGACGAGCTCTACGACCAGCTGTACCGGATCAGCGCTCGAGGCCCGATCCCGACGACCCTGCGCACCGAGACCAGTGTCGTCGACGCCGAGTGGCTCGCCGACCGGGGGACGTACCGGCTGACGCTCCGCCACGAGCAGCTCGACCAGACGTACGAGCACGAGGTCGAGCGGCTCGTCCTGGCGACCGGCTACACGCCGCGCACGCCACGGTTCCTCGACCCCGTCGAGCACCTCGTCGCCCGTGACTCCCGTGGTCGCCTGGCCGTCGCGCGCGATCACCACGTCGACACCCTCGGCGGACGCATCTGGGTGCAGAACGCCGAGGAGCACTCGCACGGCCTGACCGCGCCCGACCTCGGCATGGGTGCGTGGCGGAACGCATCGATCATCCGGTCCGTCACGGGTCGCCCCGTGTACGGCCTGGAGGCCCGGATCGCCTTCCAGGAGTTCGGCCTGCCCGCCACGGACCAGTCCACCGCCGCTCCCGCCGGTGCGCACCGCGCGCCGGCCCGGCAGGCGACCGAGCGCACGGAGGTGCCCGCATGAGCGCGCACGTGACGGGCGCCGATCTGACGGGCACGGATCTGACGGGCACAGATGTGACGCGCACTGCACTGGCCGGTGCGCCCGAGGCGACGGTGTCTGCCGGAGCTGCTCCGGGCCTCCTGGCCGTCGAACCCGTGGACCCGGAACGCGACGCCGCCGTCGTCCAGTCGTGGCTCGCCCACCCGGCGTCGTCGTGGTGGGAGATGGGCGACCTCGACGTGGACGGCGTCCGGGACTACCTGACCGGCGTGCAGGCGGACCCGGCGCAGGCTGCGTGGCTCGGCCGACGCGACGGTGAGCCGTGCTTCCTGGTCGAGACCTACGACCCCGCCGCCGTCCTGCTCACCGACGTGTGGGCGGCCGAACCCGGCGACGTCGGGATGCACCTGCTCGTCGCGCCGGCGCCCGCTGACCGTCGTGTGCACGGACTGACGAGCGCCGTGATGCGCGCCGTCGTCGAGCACTGCCGCGACGTCCTCGGCGCGCGGCGGGTCGTCGTCGAGCCGGACGTGCGGAACACCGCGGTGCAGGCGAAGAACGCCGAGGTGGGCTTCCGCGCGCTGCGCCAGGTCGACGTCGACGGCAAGCGGGCACTGCTGTCGGTGCTCGACACCGACCGGATCGGCGTGCCCGACGACGACGGACCGGCCGCGCACCTGCGACCCGAGCACCTGGAACCCGCTGAACGCCACCTGGTGGCGAAGGCCATCGCCGAGTTCACCCACGAGCGGCTGATCGAACCCGTGCCGGACGGGGAGGGGTGGCGGCTCGACGCGGGGGACTCGACCTACCGGTTCCGGGCACGGCAGCACGTGCTCGAACACTGGTCGATCGACGAAGCCTCGCTGACGCGCACTCGCGCTGGGACGCCGGCGTCGCTCAGTGCGCAGGAGTTCGTGCTCGAACTGCACGAGGTGCTCGGGATCCCCGACGAGCTGCTCGGCACGTACCTGGAGGAGATCGCGTCGACCCTGGCGAGCGCGGCTGCGAAGCACCGGCGGGGCGGCCCGTCCGCCGCGCAGCTCGCGCGTGGGCGGGCGGGCGGTTCCGTCGAGGCTGCCGTCGCCTCGTTCCAGGACGTCGAGGCGGCGATGACCGAGGGTCACCCAGCCTTCGTCGCCGCGAACGGGCGGATCGGGTTCGGGCTCGACGAGTACCGGGCCTTCGCGCCGGAGGTCGGCGGCCGGTTCCGCTACCGATGGCTCGCCGCCCGACGCCAGCACACGCACCTGGCGCTCGCCGCGGACCGGACCGAGCGCGACCACTGGTCGGCCGAGCTCGACCCGCAGACCATCGCTGGGTTCCGGGCCGTGCTCGTGTCCCGCGGCCTCGACCCCGACGACTACGTGTGGATCCCGGTGCACCCCTGGCAGTGGCAGCACCGGATCGCCGTGACGTTCGCACCCGACCTGGGCCGGCAGGACCTCGTCGACCTCGGCGAGGGGCCGGACGAGTACCAGCCCCAGCAGTCGATCCGCACCGCGTTCGACCGCTCGGACCCGACGCGCTCGTACGTCAAGACGGCGCTCGCCGTGCAGAACATGGGGTTCCTGCGGGGGATGTCACCCGCGTACATGCGGAACACTCCGGCGGTGAACGACTGGGTCGAGTCGATCGTCACCGCCGACCCGACGCTGACTGCCGCCGGCTTCTCGGTGCTCCGTGAGCATGCCGCCATCGGCTACACCGGCGACGCGTACCACCGGGTCGACGTGTCGTCGCCGCAGCGCAAGATGCTCGCGGCCCTGTGGCGGGAGAGCCCGCTGCCACGGGTGACGGACGGCGAGCGGCTGCTGACGATGGCGGCGCTGCTGCACCGGGACGCCTCGGGGAACGCCGTCGTCTCAGCGCTGATCGAGGCGTCGGGGCTGCCTGCCGACGAGTGGGTCCGGCGCTGGCTCGACGCCTACCTGTTGCCCGTCGTGCACTGCCTGACCGTGCACGACCTGGTGTTCATGCCACACGGCGAGAACCTCGTGCTCGTCGTCCGCGACGGTGCCGTGGTCCGTGCCGTCATGAAGGACATCGGGGAGGAAGCCGCGGTGCTCGGGCGGCACGACGATCGCCCCGTGCCCGCCGACATCGACCGGATCGTGCACCCGGTGTCCGACGACGAAGCCGCGCTCGCGGTGTTCACCGACGTGTTCGACGGGGTGCTGCGGTTCGTCGCGGCGATCCTCGACGACGACGGAGTGCTGCCGGAAGGCCGGTTCTGGGAGGTCGTGGGGGAGTGCATCGACGCGCACGCCGCCGCGCACCCGGACCGCCGCCGTCCGTTGGACCTGCGGGTGCCGACGTTCGAGCACTCCTGCCTGAACCGGCTGCAGCTGCGGAACACCCTGTCGATGGTCGACCTGGCGGACCAGTCGTCGTCGCTCATCCGGGCGGGGGCGATGGCGAACCCGATCGGACGGTAGGGGCTGCGCGGCGGACGGCGGACGGCGGACCTACTCGGTGCGAGGTTGACCACTCCGTGCAGCGCAAGAAGCGCGCACGGAGTGGTCAACCTCGCACCAGCCGGAGCGGCGCCGGTGCGGGGTGCGGGGTGCTGGACGGGTGCAGACGGGCGGGGGCGGCGCGACGGGTGAGGTCACGGTCGACATCGGGCACGTTGTCGACGCGGATCAGACCTGGCGCCGTGCATTCCGGCTAGTCAGGCGCATCCGAGGCGCCGGACTGTTGCTCGGCGGGGCGGTCCTTGTCGGGGGAGTCGTCGTCGCGGACCAGCCGAGAGACCGCGGTACCGCAGTGGTCCTGGTCGGCACGGTGCTGGTTGCCGCGGGGCTCATCGCCCTCGGGTACCTGGTCACGCGACGCCGGCTACGGCTGGCCCGGGCCGCGCGGTCGACGGCCGTCGATGCTGGTGTCGCTCGTGTCCTGACGCAGGCACGGGCTGCTGGCGTTCCCGAACTCGACCCGGCCAGCGTTCGGCGCGCGCTGGTCGAGAGCGACAACGGACCGGGGCCGTGGTACGACCCGAAGCTCGGTCCGCACACGTGGCCGGTGTGGCGCTTGATGGCCGCGGACCCCACGGCGAGGGTGTTCGTGGTGGGCAGGAAGTCCGACGACGCGCGGTCGCTGACGATCAGCGTCGAGTCCGCGAAGCCGTCGTGGTGGCAGCGGGACTGACCGGGAGCGGACTCGACTACGGCTGCAGGCGGGTGGCCGACCAGGCGCCGTCGGCGAGCACGTACTGCAGGCGGCGGTGCATCCGGTCGCGGCTGCCGTGCCAGAACTCCACCACGTCGGGCTCGAGCCGCCACGCGACCCACCCAGCCGGCCGTGGCACGGCGTCGTCGGACTCGTCGAGCAGCACGTTGGCGTCGTCGATCAGGTCCTGCAGCGTCCGCGGTTCGAGCACGGCGGACTGGTCGGCGATGGCGGTGGCGGCGCGGGACTTCGGCGAGCGATCCGCGAACAGCGCGTCGGATTCGTCGTCGGTCAGCTGCACGGCCCGGCCCTCGAACCGGAGCTGCTGCATGGTCTCGCGCCAGTAGACCTGGAGTGCCGCGTGCGGGTTGTCGGCGAGCTGACGACCCTTCGGGCTCAGGGTCGAGGTGCCGAACACGAGCCCGCGGTCGTCGAGTCGCTTCACGTCGACCGTGCGGGCGGACACCCGGCCGTCCGCTCCGGCCGTGGCGAGGGTCATCGACTTCGGCTCGGAGACGTCGCGTTCGTCCGCGGCATCCAGCCACTGCTGCGCGAGGTCGAGCGGCGACGCCGGGGGTGCGTCGAACTCGGGCAGGTGCAGGGAGTCGTCACCGGACAGGGAGGAGGACATGGGTCCACCCAACCGTGCTCAGTCCTGCCACGTCCAGGCTGCCGGGGGACGCCCGCCCCGGGGTCCCGCAATCGCTGGGAGGTCGACCCGGGCAAGCGCGGTGTTCGTACGGAGCGTCCGGTTGAGGTTGCCCGGATCCGGTGTGGTCCCCGTCAGGGCGATCCGCAGCCGAGCGGCGTCCGCCGTGGTGAACGGATCGCCGAGCAGCGCTCGTGTGAACGGCAGGTCAGACCAGAGGAGGACCCGTGCGCGCTCGAGCGCCGAGTCGACGATCCGGTCGTGGTCGAACGGCAGTCCGAGCGGCAGCGCGCCGACGTCGTGCCACGTTGCGTCGGCGTGCGCTGCCGGGTCGATGACCGCGAGGAACGCGATGCTGATCGCGGAGCTCCGTGGATCGCGGTCGGGTCCGTCGAACGCGCCGACCTGCGCGAGGTGGCGCACCGCTGCCGGGCCGACGCCGGTCTTGGTCCGCAGGGCGCGCCGCGCACCGTCGGCGAGGATCTCGGTGCCGTCGAGGAGCACGCCGGGGAGCGCTTCCTGTCCGGCGTACGGTGCGTACGCCCGACGCGCGGTGGCGACCCGTAGACCGTCCGTCGTCACGAAGGACACCGGGACGACGTCGATCGCGATGAGCGGTTGGTCGCGGATCGCCGCTGCGGCGTCGGTCACGCGGTGGCCCCCCGGCGGGTGGCACGAGCCGAACGCTCGTCGCGGAGCGTCTGGCGGACGTCGGCGAAGGACTGGAGGCGCGTGAAGCGGCCGTCGACCCACACCGGCTGGAGCAGGCTGGTCGCTTCGTCGTCGGCCGTGGCCTGGTCCGTCTGCCGGATCTCGCCGGTCTCGTCGCGGTGCAGGGCAATGCGGCCCTTCGCGCTCTTCTTGCCGCTGCCGGTCTTCGGGTCCTTCTGGATGTCGACGGGCTCGCCGTCGACGAGTGCCCACGTGGCCTTGACCGCGCTGCCGAGGTTGTCGCGGGTCATGTACTGGTACGTGTACGACCCGATGCCGAGCACGATGTTGTCGCTCGAGTACCCCTTGGCGGCCAGGCGCTCGTAGATGCGACGGGCACGGTCGAGCGTGATGCTGTCGCCGTAGATGACGCCGATGTGCTGGTCGAGGACCTTGAAGCCCTGCTCGTTCACGGTGTGCCCGAAGATCTCGTCGAGCAGTTCGACGACGCCCTTCTGCTCGTGGCTGCGGTCGGCGGCGAACAGTTCCGCCTCGTCGACACCGTGCACGGTGCCGGTGACGATGTCGACCGGGTCGCCCGAGTCGGGTCGGATGACGAGCTTGCCGTCACGACCGGTGATGCGGTCCTTGAGCTGCGGCAGGGTCTCGGTGATGACCTTGAACAGGTCGAAGCCGTCGCTGACCGCCGACACGATGCCCGTCGGGTACACGTCGAGGATCTGCTCGAAGGTCGCCAGCTCGCCGTCGGCGCCGCGGACGCACATCACGCTGTGCTCGGTGGCGGGCACGCTCGCGGCCACCCAACCGTTGTCGCCCGGGTAGTAGCGGTCGATGAAGTCGAGCGACGGCATCGAGTCGGTGCCGAGGAACGACAGGAGGTGGCCCGCGCCGCCCGCTGCGGCCGACTCGATGCTCGACTGCCCACGGAACGAGAAGTCGTGCGCGGCGAAGTCGATGCCGGCCGGGACCGCGCCGGTGCGGGCGGCCCAGTCCTCCATCAGGTCGCGGTACTCGAGCGCCTTCGTTGCGACCGTCGACGGGTGCCAGATCGACGCCGACAGGGCGGTCTCGATGTAGTTGGGCAGCCAGTAGAACTCGTCGATCGTGTTCTCGACGGTCAGGGTCGCGACGCCGATCGGTGCGAGGGTGCCCTCGGGCAGCGCACGGATCTCGAGGGGCAGGGAGCCGAGGCGGTGCAGGGCCCGGACGTGGTCGGTGCCGATGTGGTTCGGGCCGAAGTAGCTCTGCAGCGCTTCGTCGAAGAGCCGGACGACCTCGTCTTCGTCCGCCGCGAAGAACGGTGCCCAGGCCTCGACGAGCGAGCGCTGGATGAACGCCTGCAGCCCGAAGACCACGGCGTGCGTCGACTCGGGCATGTGCGCGTTCGACCGGTTCGTCCAGTTGATCAGGATGCGGGTGGTGCCGGCCGGGTAGACCTGCCGGTGCGAGTGCTTGTAACCGTCGACGGCCAGTAGCGGCGCGATCGGGCTCGCCGTGGTGATGCGCGGCTCGATCCCGGTGGTCGTTCCGGCGTTCGCGGTGGTCGTGGTGCTCGTGGTCTGCGTCATCGGATCTGCTCCGTCAGGTAGGGGGTGAGTGCGATCGTGCGCAGGCCGTCGATGGCGTTCTGCGCCGGGTACGAGTCGGTGGTGACGATCTCGCCGAAGTGGTCGGCGAGCTGTGCTGCCCGGCCGGAGAAGACGCCGTGCGAGACCCAGAGGCCGAGGCGTTCCTTGGGTAGGCCCGTCGAGCCCGCGAGCCCCATGAACGTGCCGCCGCCGTCGCAGATGTCGTCGACCACCAGGAACCGGCCGGTGTCGGGCAGGGGTTCGCAGGTGAAGCCGTCGAGCTTGCCAGTGTCGGGGTTGCGGTGCTTCTCGGCCCGGTAGAGCGGCAGCCCGCACGCCTCGGCGACCGCGGTTGCACGGGGGACCGCGCCCTTGTCCGGAGCGATGATGCCGGTGTACGGGGCGCCGCCGTCGTGCTCGGGTGCGCCGACCACGGCGTCACGGACGACCTGCTCGCTCGTGACGACGGTCAGGTTGTCGACCAGGCCGACGATGACCGGCGAGTGCGGGTCGAACGCGATGACCTGGTCGAGGTGGAAGCCGTTGAGGACGTCCGCGTAGACCTTCGCGCCGAACGGCAAGCCGCGGTCCTGCCGGGCTCCGGGCAGGTAGGGGACGAGCGCGACGGACCTCGATCCGCGCTGCCGCACGGCGTCCGCCCACATGCCGAGCATGATCAGGTCGTCGCCGCTCGTGCCGCGCAGGGTCGCGATCTCGATGAGTCTCCCCGGCTCGGCGGTGTCGTTCGCGACCTTGACGTGGGCTTCACCGGCGGGGAACCGCATGGTGGAGAACGTCGCTGTCGTCTGGTTGCCCTGGGCGTCCCAGGTGCTGAGTTCGACTGCCATGGCTCGACCGTACCACGGTATTTGTCAGGAGGACAAGAACGCAGTCTCGATCGCTGCCTGCGCTCCAGCCCGCCACGGCCGCGGCAGCCCTGAGGGACGTTCCACCACGAAGATCGCCGGGTGCGGGCGGTCGCCGAGGGCGTGTCTGATCGCCGCAGCCGTCGCCCGGGGGTCTCGGGCCAGCACCACGGGGAGCGACCACCGACCCGAACGGAGCATGAGCGACCGCCCGGGCGAGACGGTGTCGGCGGTGATCGCGGCCCAGAGGCCGGCGGCCGTCCCGAGCGGCGTCGGCGTCACGGACCGGAGCGTGGCGAGCACCGGCGGCCGAGGAGGTGGGAGGAACTCCGTACCGGCGCGGGACGGGCCCGCCGGGTCGATGACGAACCGTACCGAGCCCGTGGCCTCGCGCTGGCGGAGTGTGTCGCTGGAGATGCACTGCGTCCCAGCACCGAAGTCGGTCGGACGGTCGGTCGGATCGCTGTAGGCCCAGTGCACCGCGGCACCGTGGTCGAGCTGCTCCCGTTCCGGCCGGCCGCGCGAGTCGACGACCACGTGCAGTTCGACCGGGACGCCGACCCGCTGGACCACGACCGCCGGGTGTCCACGGTGCATCGGGCTCAGTGCCGTTCGACGTGCGCGAGCGGCGGCTGCTGACGCACCCACGTGGCGTGCTCGACGGGGAGCTCGTCGATCCAGGCGGTGAGGACCGGCACCGGCACGTCGTACGCGCGTGCGACCTCGAACACGATCTCGGAGAAGGCGAACGCGGCGTCACGGTCCGCCGTCGCCACCACGACCATGAGGTCCTCGGGCACGATGTCGACGCCGTGGCGGAACAGCCACACGCGGACCACGCCAGGCGTGAGCGGGGCTCGTTCGGCGAGCGCGTCGGAGAACCCCTGGGACGCGGACGGTGCCGGGCGGAGCGTGACCTCGGCTCCGTCGGGGAACGGACCGCCGGCGGCGATGACCGTCTGCTTCTCGTCGGGCTGCACGACCTGCGGGTAGGGCTGGTCGATGTCGAGCACGAGACCCCAGTCAGCGGGCAGGCCAGCGACCAGACGTGACATCGGCAGTGACAGCGGCGTCGCAGCGACCCCGGCCGGGATGCGGGCGACGGCCGCTGCGGGATCGGTGAAGGCCAGCGCGAGGGGGATGCCCTCGGGGCTGACGACGCCGAGTGGGATTCCCTGCTCGTCGTGTCGGAGCGCGACGACCTCGGCAGCTGCGAACGCGAACCGCGAGCGCACCATCAGGGCGCGTCGCTGTGCGGAGGTGAGGTTCGTGGTGGTGCTCATCAGGAGAAGATCCTCGCGAACAGGCTCGGTCGTGCCGCCGACGGGGGTGTGAACACGAGCGCGAACGTCGGGTGCAGCGGGTCGCCGGGGTGGGGGATGTCGCGGATGATCGCGTACCCGTCGGAGAGTACCTCTGACTGGACGCCCTGCGGGAACACGAACCGGGCGAGCAGTTCGGCCCAGTCGTCGGCTCCGCGGATCTCGGTGCCCCACGTCGGGCGGACGACACCGGACAGCGTCGCGTACGCGCCGAGGTCGGGACGCACGTCGTACCCGAGGTCGCCGATCGTGCGGACGATCGGAGCGAGTCTGCCCCAACCCTGTTCGTACGGGCCGGTCGACGGCACGGTGTACGTTCCGCGGGCATCGGCCGGCAGGGGTTCCACGGTCTTCTCGATGCGGGACACCGTCGTCGGCACCACCCCGGGTTCGTGGCGGTCGATCGCTGCTCGGTCCGGGCTCAACGTCGTGCGGAAGCGGCGCGGTTCGTACTCGTTCCGCCAGCCGTCCTCGATGTTCGCGTCGGTCCGGCCGTCGACGGCGAACGATGCGACGTGGAACGAGTCCGGCAGGGCCACCGACTCGAGGACCGCGGGTGCGGAAGTCGTGTGGACGAGCGCCGCGCGCGGGACGACGACCTGTCGCCCGCGTTCGAACAGCGTGCCGTCGAGGTCCTCGACCTCGTGGCCATCGTCCGACAGGGCGTTGAGCAGTCGCAGGCTCGCGCCGTACTCCGGCCACAGTGGGTCGACGGTGTCGGTGATGGTCCACCGGCCGTCCGCGGCGCGCTCGGGCAGGGCGTTCCAGGACGGTGAACGGTCCAGGAGCTCGTGACCCGCCCGGGTGACGCCGCTGCGGGTCACCGCAGTCGGTCCTGGACGGACTGCGTCGCCTCGCTGATGTCCCACGGCGCCGTCACGATGCCCGCCGCGACGGCCGGCCCGCGCGAGCCGAGGTCGTGCAGCGCGTTCGCGTACTGGTTCGTCGTGAGGACCCCCGGCTGTGGACTCCGCGTGGCCGGGTCCATCAGCACCTGGTTCATCCCGTCGGGGACGACGTTCCCCGCCTGGTCGACCGGGCTGAGCACGCCGGTGTTCACCAGGTCGCTCGTCGACTTGTCCGTGAAGAGCTGGTGCTGCCCGCCACCGCCGAACTGGGTGTTCGCCTGCGCGGTGCCCTCGGCGTGTGGCAGCGGTTGGTTCACCAGGTAGCTGTCGCCGGTGTTGCGGTAGTCGGGGTGCGTGGACGCTCCTGCCGGGACGCCGTCGTGACCGGCGTGGGACTGGACGCCCACCTGCACGGACTCGCTGTAGTTCGAGGCGCTGCCGCCGGCGTGCATGGTGCCGTCGGGGACGTAGAAGTTGCCGTGGCCAGGACCGCTGATCTGGAGCGTCTGCCCGACGAGCGAGTCGGCGTCGCCGTTCGCCCAGCGGTCGACACCGAGGTAGCCACTCTGGAAGCCGCCCTTGCCACCCTGCCAGTGCCGCGCGAGCTCGGCGAGGGAGGACCCGCCGTTGTCCCAGTACGCCTGCGTGGCCTTGTTCGCGATCTCCGGCATCGACCGGACCGAGGCGATGAAGCCGTCGCCCGGACGTCGGAGTGCACCGACCGCCGCGGAACCGCCGTGCACGGCGAGGGCGCGGAGCGACTCGACCGAGCGGAGGGCTGCACCGTGGCGCAGGTTGTTGACGAGGTGCAGACCCGGCGCGAACAGCTGTCGGCTCTCCGAGGCGACGTGTCGACCGGCCGAGCTGAACTTGGCAGCGAGTGAGGCGCCCTTCGCGAACTCCTCGCCGATCTTCGCCGCGGTGGTGATCCCCTTCATCCCCGGGATGCAGTCGAGCAGCGCGAAGGCGAGGTCCCACCCATCGGCGGTGCCCTTCGACATCTTGTACAGGGTGTCGGCGAGGACGAGCAGGGCTGCCCCGAGCACGATCCAGGCGAGTGGCCCGCCGATGATCATGACGATGATGCCGCCCACGGCGACGACGACCTTCGCGATGGAGACGATGGTCTCCCACGCCTCGGACCCGAAGATCTTGTCCCACGTGGACTGCTTCCCCAGCCCCGCGTCGGCCGCTTCACCGATCTTCGTCGCGGTCCGCTGCTCCGCGTCCTGCCAGTCACCCTTCGCATCCGCCACGAGCCGCTTCGCCGCGTCGATCCGCGACTGCGCCGCCGCGATGTCGCCCTGCGCGGACGACACGGACCCCTGCGCGACGGAAGCGTTGTCGGACGCCGCCCGCAACTGCGCCGGCGACGGCACGTCCACCCCGTCCGGCACCTCGGAGCCAGCCGGGTACTTCTCCGCGACCTTCGACAGGTCGGACGACGCCGACTGGTAGTGCGACAGGTTCGACTGCGCATCGGAGAGCCGGTCCTGCGCCGCGGCGAGGTCCCCGGACGCGTCCTTCGCATCCGCGAGCGCACCATCAGCCCGGTACTGGGTGTCATCGACCGTGTCCGCCCACCCCGACAACGCGGTCGCGGCGAGTTCGTACGAGTCGACGAGCTTGGTCAGGTCCGACGGGGTGTCCTCGATCGCGTCGACGAACACGTCGGCGGCTTCACCCTCCCAGTCGGTCAGCCACCCCGACCCCTTCACCGACTGCAGCCGGGTCGAGGCGTCATCGGCTGCGTCGGAGATGCGCTGGTACTCCCGCGACATCATCCGCAACGTCGACGGATCCCCCTTGACCGGATCATCACCCTGATCGACGACATCCCACCCCGACGGCCGCCCCATGACTACTCCGCCCTCGAGGCAGCGGGTCCGCCGCCGCCGTTCTCGTCGTTGACCTGCAGTGCCTGTGCGAGCTGCTCGTCGGTCTCGGTGTAGGTCTCGACGGACGCGCTGAGCATGTCCGCCAGCGCCTTCGTCGAGTCGCTGATCTTGTCGCGCTTGTCGCCCCAACGGTGGTCGAAGTCGTGCAGGGCGTCCTGCACGGTGCCCGAGCCGATCTCGTCGTCGGACGCGTCGACGCGCTTGTGCGCCTGTTCGAGCGTGCTGTGCACGGTCGACAGGTCGGTCTGGAGCTCCCCGAGCCCCATCAGGTCAACGAGCAGTCTCGAAGCCACGGAACAATCCCTCCCCGATCACGAACCGGAAGCCACCGCCACCGGAACCGCGTCGACCCCGTGCCCCACGCGATCGCGGGACACGGGGTCGTCAGCGGTGTCAGCCCTTGAGGCCGGAAGCGAGCGACTCGTCCGTCTCGGACAGGGTCTGCGACGCCTTCGACAGGAACGTCGACAGGCCCTCGAGTCCCTGGACGGTCTGGGTCACGCCACGGTTGAACTCGTCGTAGGACTCGCCGAACGCGACGGACGACTTGTCGGTGACGTAGCCGTCGGAGATGAGCTGCTGGATCTTGCGCTGCAGGGCGGAGAGACGGTCTTCGATGTCCGCCTGACCCGCCTTGAGGTCGGAGGCTGCTGCCTCGAGGTCTGCGTACGAGACGTTGATGTTCGCCACGGTGTGACTCCCTTTCCCCGGAGTTTCGTCATGTCCCCCCAACGGGGCGTGTTGGAGGGGACACTACCATCGTCCTGCGACATGTAGTCAATGCTACGGGGGATGCCATGACCTTCACGTTCACGATGGTCGACCGCGAGAGCGGTCAGACCGCCAACGTCTACGTCGACGGGGACGACACCCGTGCGGTCGGCGAGCTCGTCGCCGAGGCCGAACGCCTCATCGCGACGGACGTCGTGGCCTCCGGACGGACCCCGGCGTACTTCGTCGGCGAGCAGCCGCTCGACCTGGCGGCGACGGTCGCCGAGTCCGGTGTGCGCGAGGGCGTGGTCGTGGCCCGCAGCCTCGAGCAGGTGCCGCCGCAGCCGCTCCGTCCACTGACCGACGCCGAGATCCGGATCGTCTCGGGCCTGCACGCCGGCACCATCGTGCGGGTGGGCACCGGCACGGTGACGATCGGCACGGCGACGAACGCCACGGTGCGCATCCCGGTGAGCACCACCGCCGAGGTCGAGGCCGAGGCCACCGGGGCCGAGACCGTACCGGAGGTCGCCCTGCTCGTGTCGGTCACGGCCGACGGCGCGAAGGTCCGTCCGGCGAACGGCTTCGCCGGGGCGGTGCTCGACGGTGCTGCCGTCACCGAGGAGACCGACTGGCCGGAGACCGCGCAGCTGGCGATCGGCGGGGTCCTGCTCGGCTTCGGTCGGGCGCCGGACCGTGGGGCGCACCTGTCCCTGGCCGACGACGGCATGTCGCTCGAGTACAACCGCCCGCCGCGCATCCTGCCGCCCGACGAGCACACCCGCTTCCAGCTGCCGGCCCCGCCGACCGAACCCCCGGCGCGGGCGCTGCCCATCCTGATGGCGCTGGCGCCGATGGGCATGGCCGTGATGTTCGTGTCGACCACCGGTCGCTGGATCTACCTGCTCATCGCCCTGCTGTCGCCGATCCTGATGATCATCACGGGCCTCCAGGGTCGCCGTCAGGGCAAGAAGACGTACCGCCAGCGGATCGTGGAGTACGAGGACACCAAGGCGCGCATCGAGGCGGACGCGACCGAGAGCCTCCAGTCCGAACGGGCACGCTGGATCGCGAGCGCCCCCGACCCGGCTGCCGTCTACGAGACGGCGGTCACGCCGCTGCCGCGCCTGTGGGAGCGGCGTCGGACCGACCCCGACCACCTGCTCGTCCGTGTCGGCACGGCGACGCAGCGGTCCGAGGTGACCATCGAGGACCCGGAACAGCTGTCGCACAAGCGGACCGTCGCGTGGGACGCGACCGACGTGCCGGTCCGGATCCGCCTGGCGGAGCGTGGCGTGATCGGCATCGCCGGCCCGGACGACGACGCCCGACGGCTGGCGAACTGGGTGGTCGCGCAGCTCGCGACGCTGCAGAGCCCGAAGGACGTCACCTTCACGCTGCTCACCGACACCACCCGGACCGCGCTGTGGGAGTGGATGTCCTGGTTGCCGCACGTCCGCCGCGACGGCGCCGACCAGCCGATGACGAGCATCGCCTCGAACGCCGCGACGACCGCGCGGGCCATCGCCGAGCTCGCGGCGGTCATCGACGCCCGGAAGGAAGCCGGCATCGGCAAGAAGACGCCGCCGGCCGACGAGATCGTGGTCGTGATGGACGGCGCCCGACGCCTGCGTGCGATGCCGTCGCTCGTGCAGGTGCTCAAGGAGGGGCCGTCGGTCGGGGTGTTCAGCATCTGCCTCGACCTGGACGAGCGGCTCCTGCCCGAGGAGTGCGACGCCGTGGTCGTGGTCCGCGACGACCGGATCCGGGTCACGCAGCAGCGCAGCGAGCGGATCGACGATGCCCGACCCGACTTGGTCGACCAGGACTGGCTCGAGTGGGTCGCCCGGTCGCTGTCGCCGATCGTCGACGCCAGCCCGGACGTGCAGGACGGCGCCATCCCGTCGTCGGCGCGGCTGCTCGACGTCCTCCAGCTCGAACCGCCGACGTCCGAGGCCGTGCAGGCCCGCTGGCTGCTCGGTGGACGCAGCACGACTGCCGTCATCGGCGCCTCGATCGACGGGCCGTTCGCGATCGACCTGCGGAACGACGGTCCGCACGGACTCGTCGCCGGCACGACCGGTTCCGGCAAGTCCGAGCTGCTGCAGACGATCGTCGCGTCGCTCGCCGTCGCGAACCGGCCGGACGAGATGAACTTCGTGCTCGTCGACTACAAGGGCGGTGCGGCGTTCAAGGACTGCGTCGACCTGCCGCACACGGTCGGCATGGTCACCGACCTCGACACCCACCAGGTGGAGCGGGCGCTGGAGTCGCTCGGAGCAGAACTGCGCACCCGCGAGCACGCCCTGGCCGAGGTCGGCGCGAAGGACCTGGAGGACTACCAGGACCTGCAGGCGAAGCGCGCGGCGTCGGGCGACGCGATCCCGAGCCTGCCGCGGCTGCTCATCGTCATCGACGAGTTCGCCTCGCTCGCCCGCGAGCTCCCGGACTTCGTCAAGGGCCTGGTGAACATCGCCCAACGCGGGCGCTCGCTCGGCATCCACCTCGTGCTCGCCACCCAGCGCCCCGGCGGTGTCGTGTCGCCCGAGATCCGCGCCAACACGAACCTGCGGATCGCGTTGCGCGTCACCGACCAGTCGGAGAGCCAGGACGTCATCGGCGCGAACGACGCCGCGCGGATCGCGAAGACCACTCCCGGTCGCGCGTACGTGCGGCTCGGCGCGGCCTCGTTGCTGCCCTTCCAGTCCGGTCGGGTGGGCGGGCGTCGGCCCGGCACGGGCGACCAGGAGGCCCGGCCCGCCCTGGTCCGCGAACTCACCTTCGCCTCGTACAGCGAACCAGCCCCCCGCCCGGCAGCCGTCGAGGCCGCCGCCAGCGACGTGGAGGTCACCGACCTGAGCGTCCTCGTCGCGTCGATCGGCGACGCCACCCGCGCCCTCGGCACCCCCGAGCAGCGGAAGCCGTGGCTGCCGCCCCTCGGTGCGGTCGTCGGACTCGACGACGTCGAAGCCGCCGGTGCCGCAGGTGCCGCCGAGCTGCCGCCGCTCGCCGTGGCCTGGGGTGTCGAGGACCACCCCGCCGACCAGCAGCAGCGCCCCGCCGTGTTCGACCTCGACGCCGACGGCCACCTGTTCGTCATCGGGTCGCCGCGCTCCGGCCGCAGCCAGACGCTCCGCACCCTGGCCGGTGCGATGGCCCTGCGCCTCGGCGTCGGTGACGTGCACATGTACGGGATCGACTGCGGCAACGGCGCCCTGCTCGCGCTCGGGGCCCTGCCGCACTGCGGTGCCGTGGTGCAGCGGCACGAGCCCGACCGGGTCTCGCGGCTGCTCGGCATCCTGCTCCGCACCGTGCAGGAGCGCCAGGCCGCCTTCGCGAGCGGCGGGTACTCGTCCATCGCCGAGCAGCGGTCCGACGAGCACACCACCCCGCTGCCGCACGTCGTCGTGTTCCTGGACCAGTGGGAGAGCTTCATGGCGACCCTGGCCGACGCCGAGAACGGTGCGCTGCACGACGCCGTCCAGACGCTGCTGCGCGAGGGCGTCGGCGTCGGCGTGCACCTGATCGTCTCCGGGGACCGCACGCTGACCTCCGGCCGGATGTCGAGCCAGGTGGAGCGGAAGCTGCTGCTCGCCCTGGCCGACCGCGGCGACTACAACTACGAGGGCATCAACGGCAAGAAGCTGCCGGAGTCGATCCCGCCCGGCCGCGGCTTCCGGAACGCCACTGCGACGGAGACCCAGGTCGCCGTGCTGCCCGGTGGCCTCGGCGGCCGTGACCAGGCGGCGGCGATCCGTGGCATCGGCGACGAGGTCCGCGCCCACGTCCCCGCGACCGTGCCGAAGCCGTTCCGGATCGACGTGCTGCCGCGGTCCATCACGTTCGAGGAGGCCGTGCGGTACCTGCCCTCGGCGGACGCCTCGGTCGGTCGGGTCGCGCTCGGCGTCGGCGGCGACGAGCTCCGGCTCTTCACCCACGACTTCGTGCAGGACACCCCGGTGTTCATCGTCGCCGGCAGCCCGCGCTCCGGCAAGAGCACCGCGCTCGTCGCGATGGCCCGGCACGTCCTGTCCGCGGGTGGGTCGGTCGTCGCGGTCACGCCGCGGGACTCCCCGCTCCGGGCACTCGAGGGCGCCCCGCGCGCGACCGTGGTCACCGACGGCGGGATCGGGGCCGAGGGCCTCTCCGCCGCGATCGACACCGGCTCGGACGGCTTCACGCTCGTGCTCGTCGACGACGCCGAGGCGCTCAAGGAGACCCCGGCCGAACCGGTGTTCCGGGCGGTCATGGACTCCGACCGGGGCCGTTCGGTCGGGCTCGTCATCGCCGGCGACGTCGAGGGCGTCGCGAGCGGGTTCCGTGGCTGGCAGGTCGACGCGAAGAAGGCCCGTCGCGGAATGCTGCTCGCGCCGCTCAGCACCGTCGACGGCGACCTGATCGGGACGAAGCTGTCGAAGAGCCTGGTGACGCAGGACCGGGTGCCGGGTCGGGCGCTGCTCAACGACGCCGACCAGGCGCTGCGGCTGGTGCAGGTGCCCGCCGACTGACGGGGACAGCGCGACGTCGCGCGCCAGCGTCGCGCCGCTGCGCCGCTCGGCGTCAGCCGAGTGGGGCTTCGCCGACCAGCGCGGTCTGCGGCTCGGCGCGCAGCGTGTGGCCGCCGAACACGACCACGTCGCCCGGCTGCACCACGGTTCGCTGCGCCGGCGGCACCATCGTCGCCGGGAACCCCGGCCGCTGCAGCTCGACCCCGTTCGCCGACGCCGTGTCGAGCACCCAGAGCGAGCCCTCGGCACCGAAGCCGAACTCCAGGTGCGTGCGGCTGAGCAGCTTGTCCGGGTCCTCGAGCGCGATCATGTGCGCGTAGCCGCCGTCCGGGTGGGCGCTCGCCGGGTCACGGCCGATCAGCCCGCCACCGGACACGGTCACCCGCTGGTGGTCGTCGAGCACCAGGACGGCCGCCGCGGTCTGCCGGGCCGGAGCCGCGTCACGGCGAGCCGTGCCACCGGCGGAGCCCAGGGGACGCCCGGGCAGCTGCGCGACGGTCGCCCGCACCCGGTCGGCGCTGGCGCGGGGAGCCGGCGGCGGCGTGACGACCGCGCGGGCGAGTTCGCCGCGCTGCGCCATCCGCGCGAGGTCGTCGACGGTGACCCGCTCGACGACGGGCTCGACGGGTTTCCGACGCTTCCGGAACGGCCAGATCCGCATCAGTCGACCCCGCCGCCGACCGTGGCCGAGTCGATGAGCTCGAAGGTGTCGGTCACGGTCTCGAACAGTTCGTACAGCGGCTCGGCCAGGTCGGTCGCGGGCGAGGACACGCTCACCAGCGCGACCTGGTCACCGGCCGGCACGAACGTCTGCATGAGCACGACGTCGAACGAGCCGCGGCCGTCCGGCGCCTGCACGGTCGAGACGCCCCAGACGCGCGGCACCCGGCCGACGCGGGGGACCTCGTGCACGTCGACGTGCATGCCGTCGTCGTCACCGCCGAGCGCGGCGACGTGGTCGGTCAGGGCGGCGAGCGGGTCGCCGCCGGCCTCGGGAGCGGGCAGGACGGTGACAGTCAGTGCGCCGGAGACGATGCCGTCCTCGCTCGGCTCGGCGAAGGCCGCGCAGTACCGCGCACCGCTGTCCCACGCCGACCGCGCGAACCGACGGAGGGCCCGGACGATCTCGGTGCGGTGGTCCCAGAGGTCGCGCTGGTCCTCGATGCGTTCCTGCACGAGGGCGCTGATCCGGTCGTCGCGGCGCTCCGGCTCGACGGGCAGCTCGAACCAGGAGCGCGGGACCGTGATGGCGAAGTGGTCGACCGACATGCCCGCTACCGTACCGTGGCGTGTCGCCCGGCCGTCCGGCGCATCGCCCGCAGCAGCAGCGGACCCGGCAGCCGCAGCAGGGCCCCGGGCAGGACCGACCGCACCCCGCTGACCACGGCGACCGTCCGCTGGAACCGCCGTTGCTCGCGCGGCCCCCACGCGAACCCGTACGCGGTCCGCAGCCGTTCCGGCAGCATCCCGACCGTGACGATCCGGACGAGCGGCATCGCGGCACGCACCCAGAGCGGCGCGAACCGCGGGTGGAGCAGGTCACGCACCACCCCGCGGGCGTCGTCGGTGACCTCGAGCCGGTCGAGGGCGTCGGCCCAGTACTCGTCGAAGGCCGCCACCGAGGTCGGCCAGCGCTCGGCGGGCACCCGCAGCGTCGTCGCGATCGGGGCGTACGCGGCGAGCACGGCCTCGGCGCGTTCCGCCGTGACGGGAGCGCCGAACAGGTCGTGCGCCCGACGAGCCGAGTCGAACAGGGTCGCGGCCACCCACAGCTGCCGGTCGACGTCGTCCGCGCCGGTCACGGGCACGTGGGCACGGTTCACGAAACCCGCGGCGATCGCGGCGTCACGCTCCGTGCCGGAGACGACGGCGTACACGAACATCAGGGTGTGGGCCAGCCGCTGCTGCGGTCGACGGGCGAAGTCCGAGTGCCGACGGACCCCCGCCGCGACGACCGGGTCGGCGATCTGCAGCAGGATGGCGCGGCCACCCGCGGCCACGGGCGTGCTGTCACCGAGGAACCGACGCAGGCTGCGGTCGTGGACGCGACCGGACGACGGACGGGAGGTGGGCCCCACCAGCCGGTTCCGGCGCACCGCGCCAGCGGGGTGACGGCCGTGACTGGAGGGACGTGGCGGGCCCGGCACCGGGCCTCCAGGCCGTGGGGTGGTCACGGTCCACCCCGTCGGCGTCGCGCCCGCAGGACGGGGACGAGATCAGCGACGATCGCCGCGACGAGCGCGACCGCGCCGGTCACGAGGGCGGCCACCAGGTACGTGCCGTCGACCCGGACGTCGCCCGTCAGGGCGAGCAGGGTCGCGACGAGCCAGATCGCGGGGAGCGGCCAGAGGCGGCTCGGTGCTCCGGTGACGACGGCTCCGACCACCGCGACCGCGAGGAGCGGGACCCATCGACCTGCCGGCTCCGACTGCGCGGCGAGGTGTGCGGAGGCCGCGACGAGCAGCATCGCCGCGATGGCCACCAGGCGGGCGGCCGACGGCATGCTGCGGACGCTGGCTCGGACACGACGGAACACGGCCCGATGCTACGGGCCGTGTTCCGCGGATCCCTGGGGGAGGCGCTGATCAGGCGGTGCGGATCAGAGCGGCTTGGTGCCGAGGTCGCCCCCCAGGTCCGGCCGGTCCTCGTCGGCGTCGTGCTCCCACAGGTCGGGCGACCCCTCGCGCGGGGAGCCGCCGGTCGGGCCGTCGTCGGTACCGTCACCGCGCTGCGGCTCGACGGTCTCGCCGGCGACGGCGTCGTTCGTCACGGTCTCGAGGGACTCCTCGGACTCGTCCACCTCGTACGGGCCGACGTGCTCGCGGTCGATGTCGTCGTCGCGGCGCTGCTGGGCCTCGAAGTCGTCGACGGGGCTGATGCCGGGATCGCTCATGGTGTCCTCCTGGGTGTGGGTGGTGCCGGGTGTCCGATGGTGTTCAGGCGCTGACGAAGTGGACGTCGCCGGAGCCGAGCGCGAGCTGCTCCGCCAGGCCCTTCTCGTCGGTCGCGCCCCAGCGTTCGGCGATCTTGCCGTCACGGAACTTCGAGACCTGGATGCCGCGGACCTCGAAGGTGCGACCCGTCGGAGCGTGGCCCTGGAACGGACCGGTGTGGGTGCCGCGGATCGTGAACACCGCGGTGATGTAGTCGTCCGTGACGACGAGCGGGTCGGGCTCGAGCGTGAGGTCCGGGAACGCGGTGGTGAACTCGGTCCAGAAGTCGACGATCCCCGCGAGACCGGG
The DNA here is from genome assembly GCF_004346515.1 of Curtobacterium sp. PhB191. Classification (NCBI taxonomy): domain Bacteria; kingdom Bacillati; phylum Actinomycetota; class Actinomycetes; order Micrococcales; family Microbacteriaceae; genus Curtobacterium; species Curtobacterium sp. PhB191. The sequence continues at coordinate 213,346 of NZ_SMBV01000001.1, read as the reverse complement.
CTGCTGGTCGGGCGCGGGGTCGTGGTCCACGACGTCCTCGGCCCACACCTCGGGGAAGCGGTCGAAGGCCCGCGCCTCCAGGATCTCGCCGAGTCGTTCCTGTGCCTGCTGGTTCTGTTCCGCGGTCATGCGCGCTCCTTCGTTCGGGCCATCCGGTGGTTCGGGCCTTCCGGTGTACGCCGGGTCGGTGAGAGCGGCGTCCAGGGTGCGCGAGTTCACCTTCGGGACACCTCCCCGTCACGACGGCCGTGCACACTGCCGGTGCTCGGGGGAGTGGAGCGCGGTCGCCGACGGGTGGTCGAGCGACCGCGCCTTCCCCTGCGTCCCGCGCCGCCCGTTGTCTCGACGTCCATGTCGCCGCGCTAGGCTGCGTGACGGCCGTTGTCTCGACATCGAGCGACCCTCGATGTGGAGTGCGCGACCGGGAAACCGATGCCGATCGCACGAACCGTGCGGGAAGAAGAACAGCGTGGATCTTTTCGAGTATCAGGCCAGGGACCTCTTCGAGTCCTACGGCGTCCCCGTCCTCCAGGGGATCATCGCCGACACCCCGGAAGAGGCGAGAGCGGCGGCCGAGAAGATCGGTGGCGTCGTGGTCGTCAAGGCCCAGGTGAAGGTCGGCGGGCGCGGCAAGGCCGGCGGCGTCAAGGTCGCGAAGACCCCCGACGAAGCGTTCGAGCACGCCCAGGCCATCCTCGGGCTCGACATCAAGGGCCACACCGTGCAGCGCGTCATGATCGCCCAGGGCGCCGACATCGCCGAGGAGTTCTACTTCTCCGTGCTGCTCGACCGGGCCAACCGCTCCTACCTCTCGCTCACCAGCGTCGAGGGCGGCATGGAGATCGAGCAGCTCGCCGTCGAGAAGCCCGAGGCGCTCGCCCGCGTCGAGGTCGACCCGCTCACCGGGATCGACGCGGCCGCCGGTCGCGCGATCGCCGAGCAGGCCGGGTTCCCGGCGGAACTCGTCGACCAGGTGGCCGACGTCTTCTCGAAGCTCTACGACGTCTACAAGGGCGAGGACGCCACGCTCGTCGAGGTGAACCCCCTCGTCCGCACCGGCGACGGCCAGATCCTGGCGCTCGACGGCAAGGTCTCGCTCGACGAGAACGCCGACTTCCGCCACCCCGCGCACAAGGACCTCGAGGACTCCGCCAGCGAGGACCCGCTCGAGGCCAAGGCGAAGGCCCACGGCCTGAACTACGTCAAGCTCGACGGCCAGGTCGGCGTCATCGGCAACGGTGCGGGCCTCGTCATGTCGACGCTCGACGTCGTCGCCTACGCCGGTGAGCGCCACGGCGGCGTGAAGCCCGCGAACTTCCTCGACATCGGCGGCGGCGCCTCGGCCGAGGTCATGGCCAACGGCCTCGACGTCATCCTCGGCGACCCGCAGGTGAAGAGCGTGTTCGTGAACGTCTTCGGCGGCATCACCGCCTGCGACGCCGTCGCGAACGGCATCGTCGCCGCCCTCGGGATCCTCGGCGACGCGGCCACCAAGCCGCTCGTCGTGCGCCTGGACGGCAACAACGTGGAAGAGGGCCGACGGATCCTGGCGGAGGCAGCGCACCCGCTCGTCACCGTCGCCGCGACCATGGACGACGCGGCCGAGCAGGCCGCCGAACTCGCCGCTGCCGCGGCCTGAAGGGACTGACCATGTCGATCTTCCTCAACAAGGACTCCAAGGTCATCGTCCAGGGCATCACCGGCGGCGAGGGCACCAAGCACACCGCCCTCATGCTCAAGGCCGGCACCCAGGTCGTCGGTGGCGTCAACGCCCGCAAGGCCGGCACCACCGTCACCCACGGTGACGTGTCGCTGCCCGTCTTCGGCACCGTGCGCGAGGCCATCGACACCACCGGTGCCGACGTCTCCATCGTCTTCGTGCCGCCGGCGTTCGCCAAGGACGCCGTGCTCGAGGCCATCGATGCCGCGATCCCGCTCGTCGTCGTCATCACCGAGGGCATCCCCGTGCAGGACGCCGCCGAGTTCTGGGCACACGCCAAGGCGCTCGGCGGGACGACCCGCATCATCGGCCCGAACTGCCCCGGCATCATCACCCCGGGGGAGTCGCTCGTCGGCATCACCCCGGCGACGATCACCGGCAAGGGACCGATCGGCCTCGTCTCGAAGTCGGGCACCCTGACCTACCAGATGATGTACGAGCTGCGGGACCTGGGCTTCTCGACCGCCATCGGTATCGGCGGCGACCCGGTCATCGGGACGACGCACATCGACGCGCTCGCCGCGTTCGAGGCCGACCCCGAGACCGAGGCCATCGTGATGATCGGTGAGATCGGTGGCGACGCCGAGGAGCGCGCGGCCGAGTTCATCAAGGCGCACGTCACGAAGCCGGTCGTCGGGTACGTCGCGGGCTTCACCGCCCCCGAGGGCAAGACGATGGGCCACGCCGGAGCGATCGTGTCCGGTTCCGCCGGCACCGCCGAGGCGAAGAAGCAGGCGCTCGAGGCCGCCGGCGTCAAGGTCGGCAAGACGCCGTCCGAAACCGCTGCGCTGCTGCGTGAGGTCGTCGCCGCCCGCTAGTAGCCATCGCCCGGCACACGGTCGGGACGAAGCCGGGAGGCTCGGTGCGGGTTCCGCGCCGAGCCTCCCGTCGTTCGGGGGTCGGCTCACGTATCCTCGCTGCGATGAACCGCCTGGGAACCGCTCTGCTCGCCGCGATCGAGGCGGTCGTGACGGTCGGCGTCGGCATCGGGATCGCACTTGTGCCGCTCACCCTGCTGTGGGGCTTCGAGTACGGCCTGCAGATCGACTGGGACGTGTTCTGGAAGGCCACCGGCAGCGTCTGGCTCGTCGGCCACGGCGTCGACGTCTCGTTCCTGCTCGGGTCGGCACTGGCGAAGAGCTCCGGGGTCAGCGGTGCCGCCGATCCCATCCACGTGACGCTCGCGGCGCTCGGCTTCGCGGTCGTGACCGCCTGGCTCGGCGCCCGCGCCGGTCGACGCTTCGCGGAGACCGAGCACCGGACCACCGGCCTGCTGGTCGGGACGGCGGTCGTCGCGGCGCTCGGCCTGGGCGTCGCGTTGTCGTCGACCTCCGCCGTCACGCAGCCGACGATCTGGCAGGCCGTGGTCCTGCCCGCACTGTGGTTCGGGATCCCGGCGCTCATCAGCTCGGAGGTCTGCCGACGACGGCGCGACCTGCCGGCGGACCCCGCCACCCAGCGTGTGCTCGACCTGCTCGACCGTGCGCCCGTGCTCTGGCGTGCGATCGCCGGGTTCGGTCTCCGTGCCGGGACCGCCGCCACCGGAGTCGTCGTCGCGTTCGCCGGGGTCGTCGTCGCGCTCCTGCTCTTCACCTCGTTCGCCGAGGTGATCACCCTGTACGAGCAGTCCCACGCCGGCGTGATCGGCGGCATCGCCCTCACCGTCGGGCAGCTCGCGTTCCTGCCGGACTTCGTCGGGTGGGCGACGTCGTGGCTGATCGGCCCCGGGTTCGCCATCGGCACCGGTTCGAGCGTTTCCCCGATCGCCACCACCCTCGGACCGATCCCCGGACTGCCGGTGTTCGGCGCACTGCCGACCTCGGGCCACACCTTCGGCCTGGTCTGGATCCTGGTGCCGGTGGTCGCCGGCTTCGCGATCGGCGGCTCGATGCGCCCGCGACTCGTCCGTGCGCTGGGGAGCGCCGACTCCGCACTCCACCGGGCGCTCGCCGGTGTCGCGACGGGCATCGTCGCCGGTGTCCTGACCGGGCTGATCGCCTGGGTGTCGTCCGGATCGTTCGGCCCCGGACGACTGGCCGACGTCGGCCCGCACGCCCTGGTGGTGGGTGGGTTCGCCGCGCTCGAGATCGGCCTGCCGGCGGTCATCGCCCTCGCCGCGGGCAGCGACCTCGTCCGCCTGCCGGACCGGGGCTGGACACGGGAGCGCTGGACCGAGGCGGACGACGACGACGCAGACCGGACCGGAGCCGAGGCCGGGGCGGGATCGCTGCTCGCCGCGCTCGACCAGGCCGGCGCGGGACGGACCACCGACGTGCACCGGTTCGTGGTCGAGGAGACGCACGACGGGTCGACCGCTGCCCGCCCCCGCACCGCCGTGGACAGCCCGACGGAACCGATCGCCGACGAACCGGTCGCGCCTGCGCCCATCGCAGCGCCTCGGACGCCCCCGCGCGACCCGGACCACGACGTGGAACTGCCGGCCTGGGCGAAGACCGACGCCGTCGCCTCGGAGCGTCTGGCGGACGAGAGCCCGACCGAGCCCCGCTCGTCGGGACGTGCCGCGATGGGTGCCCTGCGCGATCGACTGCACGGTGCCGCCGACGGTGTGCGGGAGCGTGCCGGTGGACTCCGCGAGCGAGCCGGTGGACTCCGCGACCGCGTGACCGGTGCCGACGCCGTAGCGGAGCAGCAGCGCCCTGCGCCCGCTCCGGAACGGCCCGCCACGTCGACGCCCGTACCCGACCACACCGACGCGCAGCCGGCGTTCCCGTGGAGCACCGAGGAGTTCGTCGCCGGTCGGGACGACGTCGACGACGAACCGGCCGCACCCGAGGCCCCCGCCGCCGCTCCCACCCAGGCGGCCCGTCCCACGAACTGGGACGTCACCGACCAGATCCCCGACGAGGAGCTGCCCTGGTGGCGCCGCCCGAAGGACGATCGCTAGCGCCGACGTCATGCCGCGCGGGTCCCGGTAGGGTTGGTGCCGTGCTCGAACTGGTCGTCCTGATCTCCGGTACCGGGTCGAACCTCCGAGCCCTGCTCGAAGCGACCTTCGACGCCGAGTACCCCGCCCGTGTCGTCGCCATCGGTGCCGACCGCGATGCCGAGGGTCTCGGTCTGGGCGAGGAGTTCTCGATCCCGACCTTCACGGTGCCGTTCTCGCGCTACGAGACCCGCGCCGAGTGGGGACAGTCCCTCGCCGAGCAGATCCGCCCGTGGTCGCCCGACCTGCTCGTGCTCTCCGGCCTGATGCGCCTGCTGCCCCCGGCCGTGGTGTCCGAGTTCGCCCCGGGCATCATCAACACCCACCCGGCGTACCTGCCCGAGTTCCCCGGCGCCCACGGCGTGCGGGACGCCCTGGCAGCCGGCGTCACCGAGACCGGCGCGAGCGTCATCGCGGTCGACGACGGCGTGGACACCGGCCCGATCCTGGCCCAGGAGCGCGTCCCCGTGCTCCCGGGTGACTCCGAGTCGACGCTGCACGACCGCATCAAGCCGGTCGAGCGCCGCCTGCTCATCCAGACCATCCTCGACATCGCCAACGGCACCACCGACCTGAAGGGCACCCCGAGCGCATGAGCGTGCACGCAGCCGACCCCAGCCTCTACCGCGACCGTGACGTGGTGCCGGTCCGCCGCGCACTCATCTCGGTGAGCGACAAGTCCGGCCTGCTCGAGCTCGCCGGTGCCCTCGCCGAGTCGGGTGTCGAGATCGTGTCGACGGGGTCCACCGCCCAGACGATCCGTGACGCCGGGTACGCCGTCACCGACGTCGCGAGCGTCACCGGCTTCCCGGAGTCGCTCGACGGCCGGGTCAAGACGCTGCACCCCTCGGTGCACGCGGGCCTGCTCGCCGACCTGCGCCTCGAGTCGCACGAGCAGCAGCTCGCCGACCTCGGGATCGCGGCGTTCGAGCTCGTCGTCGTGAACCTGTACCCGTTCGTCGAGACGGTGGCCTCTGGTGCCGACACCGCGACCGTGGTCGAGAACGTCGACATCGGCGGCCCCGCGATGGTCCGTGCGTCGGCGAAGAACCACCCGAACGTCGCGATCGTCGTCTCGCCGTCGTCCTACGCCGAGGTCGTCGAGGCCGTCCGCGCCGGCGGCACCTCGCTCGAACTCCGCAAGCGTCTGGCGGCCCAGGCCTTCGCGCACACCGCGGCGTACGACACCGCGGTGGCGTCCTACTTCGCCAGCGACGTCGTCGCGGCCGCTGCGGCGCCGACGACCAGCGGCGACATCCAGACGCCCGGCGCGTTCGACGAGCACCTCGGCTTCACCGCCGACCTGTCGGCCACGCTCCGCTACGGCGAGAACGCGCACCAGGCAGCCGCGTTGTACACGAGCACCGACGGCGCCGGCATCGCGCAGGCGACGCAGCTGCACGGCAAGGAGATGTCGTACAACAACTACGTCGACGCCGACGCGGCCGTCCGTGCGGCGTTCGACTTCGACACCCCCGCGGTCGCGATCATCAAGCACGCCAACCCGTGCGGCATCGCGATCGCCCCGGCGGACGCCGCCGACCCGATCGCCTCGGCCCACGCCGCCGCGCACGCCTGCGACCCGCTGTCGGCGTTCGGTGGGGTCATCGCCGCGAACCGTCCGGTCACCGTGGCGATGGCCGAGACCGTGAAGGACATCTTCACCGAGGTCGTCGTCGCCCCGGGCTTCGACCCCGAGGCGCTCGAGATCCTGTCGCGCAAGAAGAACATCCGCCTGCTCACGCTGCCGGCCGACTTCGCCCTGGCACCGCGCGAGGTCAAGCAGATCTCCGGCGGCTTCCTGGTGCAGGACGCCGACCGCTTCACGGCGTTCGACCAGTCCACGTGGACCCTGGTCGCCGGCGCGCCCGCCGACGACCAGACCCTCGCCGACCTGGCCTTCGCGTGGAAGGCGAGCCGTTCGGTCAAGTCGAACGCCATCCTGCTGGCGAACCAGGGCGCGAGCGTCGGGGTCGGCATGGGCCAGGTCAACCGGGTGGACTCGTGCCACCTCGCGGTGAACCGTGCCGGTGACCGCGCGACCGGCAGCGTCGCGGCGTCCGATGCGTTCTTCCCGTTCGCCGACGGCCTGCAGGTGCTGCTCGACGCCGGTGTGCGCGCGGTGGCCCAGCCCGGTGGCAGCGTCCGCGACGACGAGGTCATCGCCGCGGCGACGGCCGCGGGCGTCACGATGTACTTCACGGGCGAGCGCCACTTCTTCCACTGAAGTGAACAAATCGCGGCACCCTATTGCGCGCTGAGAGTCACTGTGAATAGTCTGTAAGGCTCCGCGACAGGCAGCCGACGGTCCCTCGGGACCGGTGGCACCGCGGACACAACGGTGACGAAGACGACGACTGGAGTGACGATGGACAACATGACCGGAACCGTGGCGACGGCCGCCCGTGCAGGTCTCGTGTCCGTCGTGGGGACCACTCCCGCACGGCGATCCCTGATCGCACCGCGACCGCGCGTCGCGGCCGCCGTCTAGCCAGGCCGTTCCCACGGCCTCGCGGCGCCGCACGACCAGCGTCCGCGAACCACCCGCCTGAACCCGGGGGACGAGTGTCTCCCGGTGCCCTCCGGCCCGACCGACGTCACGCGAGTGACGGCGGAGGCGCGACCACGCGCCCGGCCGATGATCACCACGCAACGCCACACCGAGCCTCCAGGTCGAGGCCGCGCACGCACCGCACGCCAGAGCAAGCAAGCAGCAGGCGGCCAGGGCGCAGCGCGACCCGGGGACCCGGCAGACGCATGAGGACGCAACGCATGTCCAAGTCGCCCACCACGGCGCGCCCGTCCACCTTCCGCGCGATCGCGCGGATCTACCCCTACGTGAAGCCCTACCAGGGGCGCCTCATCGGCGGCATGGCCGCAGCGATGGGAGCCTCCTTGGTGGCGCTCGCAATCCCCTACGTCCTGCAGTGGCTCGTCGACGGCCCGCTGTCATCGAAGGACGGCGCACAGATCTGGCCCGCCGGCCTCGGCGTGCTCGCCCTCGGTGTGCTCGAGGCGTTCTTCATCGCCTCGCGCCGCCGGATGGTGATGCGCCCCTCGACGCGGATCGAGGCCAGCATGCGGAACTCGCTGTACGCGAAGCTGCAGGACCTGCCCGTCGCGTTCCACGACCGGTGGGAGTCGGGGCAGCTGCTGTCCCGTTCCGTGTCGGACCTGTCGTTGATCCGCCGCTGGCTGGCCTTCGGTGTCGTCCTGCTCGTCGTGAACGTCGTGACGATCGTCGTCGGCTTCGTCGTGCTGTTCACCTTCGGGTGGCTGCTCGGGCTGATCTTCCTGATCGCGTCGATCCCGCTGTGGATCAACGGGCTGCTGTTCGAGCGTCGGTACTCCGTCGTCGCGCGCCGCAGCCAGGACCAGGTCGGTGACCTCGCGACGAGTGTCGAGCAGTCGGTGCACGGCATCCGCGTGCTCAAGGCGTTCGGCCGCGGCGGGTCGAAGCTCGAGGAGTTCAGCGAGCAGGCCGAAGCCCTGCGCGGCACGGAGATCAAGAAGGCGAAGGCCATCGCGAGCATCTGGCTGTGGCTGCTGCTCGTGCCGGACGTCGCGTTCGCGCTGTGCCTGCTCGCCGGCATCTGGCTGGCGTCGCAGGGCGAGATGACCGTCGGTCAGCTGTTCGCGTTCTTCGCGACGGCGACGGTGCTGCGGTTCCCGATCGAGTCGATCGGCTTCCTGCTCTCGATGACGTTCGACACCCGCACGGCGGTCGACCGCTTCTTCGAGGTCATGGACTCCGAGAACACCATCACGGACCCGAAGGACCCGAAGACGATCGCGGAGCCGCACGGGGCACTGTCGTTCAACGGCGTGCACTTCCGGTACCAGGACTCCGCGCCGCAGTACCCGGACCTGATCAACGGCGTCGAGCTGCAGCTGCAGCCGGGCGAGACCATGGCGCTCGTCGGGCTCACGGGCTGCGGCAAGACGACGCTGCTCTCGCTGGTGCCGCGCCTGTACGACGTGACCGGCGGATCGGTGACGATCGACGGGGTCGACATCCGCGACCTCACCCGCGAAGAACTGCGCCGGCACGTCGGCGTCGCCTTCGAGGACGCCACCCTGTTCTCGTCGACCGTGCGTGAGAACGTGCTGCTCGGTCGACCGGACGTGCAGGGTGCCGAGGCCGAGGCGCTCATGCGCGAGGCACTCGACATCGCGCAGGCGTCCTTCGTGGACGACCTGCCCGACGGCGTGGACACCCGGGTGGGCGAAGAGGGGCTGTCGCTGTCCGGTGGACAACGCCAGCGCCTGGCGCTCGCTCGCGCGATCGCCGCGCGGCCGTCGGTGCTGGTCCTCGACGACCCACTGTCGGCGCTCGACGTCGACACCGAGGCGCGGGTCGAGGCGGGCCTGCGGCGCGTGCTCGCCGACACCACGTCGCTCATCGTGGCGCACCGTCCGTCGACGGTGACGCTGGCCGACCGGGTCGCCCTGATGGAGAACGGCGTCGTCACCGCCGTCGGGACCCACCACGACCTGATGGCCACCAACGAGCACTACCGCTACGTCATCTCGTCGCTCGACGACGACGACGCGACCGCACGACAGGAGGCGATGGCATGAGCCAGCAAGAGAAGAACCTGCCGCTGGACACGGCGGCCGGGCCGGGAGGCGCGGATCCCGTCGTCGACGACATCGCCGACGCGCAGTCTGCCGCGCCCGTCACCGCCTCGATCACCACCCTGGGCGTGCGCGGCGAGGAGCGCGAGGACTTCACCAAGGCGGAGAGCAAGCGCCTGCGGCGTCGCTCCCTCGCCCTGCTCGGTTCCCTCGCGGCCCCGCTGAAGCTCCGCCTCGTGCTGCTCGGGATCGTCGTCGTGGTCTCCACGGCGGGCACCGTCGCGGGCCCGGCGCTCATCGCGTGGGGCATCGACAACGCGCTGCCCGCCGTGATGGACCAGAACGACTGGGTGCCGGCGTTCGGCGTCGTCGCGACGTACATCGTCGTGGCCGTCCTCGGCGCGGTGCTCACCGCCTGGTACACCGTGCTCGCCGCACGGATCAGCCAGGCGATCCTGTTCGACCTGCGCAAGCGGGTGTTCCTGCACACGCAGCGGCTGTCGCTCGAGTTCCACGAGACCTACACGTCCGGCCGGATCATCTCCCGCCAGACGAGTGACCTCGACTCGATCCGTGAGCTGCTCGACTCCGGCCTGAACCAGCTCATCCAGGGCGTGCTCTACATGGTGTTCACCGCCGTGGCCCTGGTGCTGCTCGACCCGACGTCCGGGCTCGTGCTCGCGGTGTCGCTCGTGCCGCTCTGGTTCCTGATCCGCTGGTTCCAGAAGAACTCGCAGACGCTGTTCCGCGCCACCCGCGTCACCTCGGCGCGCGTGATCGTGCACTTCGTCGAGACCATGACGGGCATCCGCGCCGTACAGGCGTTCCGCAAGGAGTCCCGCAACAAGGACGAGTACGGCGGCTTCGTCGAGGACTACCGGCTGGCGAACACGAAGGTGTTCAACCTGTTCGGGACGTTCGACCCGGTGCTCGTGCTCATCGGCAACGCCACGCTCGCTGCGGTGGTCGTCGTCGGCGGCTTCCGGATCGTCGGCGGGACGCTCGAGGTCGGTGCGCTGCTCGCGGTCGCGCTGTACGCCAAGCGCTTCTTCGACCCGGCGCAGGAGCTCGCGATGTTCTACAACGGGTACCAGTCGGCCTCGGCGGCGATGGAGAAGATCTCCGGCGTCCTCGAGGAACGGCCGAGCGTGCCGGACCCCGTGAAGCCGACCAAGCTGGCCGACGCCACGGGCAAGATGGACTTCGACGAGGTCGTGTTCGCCTACAACGCGGGCAAGGTCGTCCTGCCGGAGTTCGACCTGCACATCCCGTCCGGGCAGACCATCGCGCTCGTCGGGTCCACCGGCGCGGGCAAGTCGACGCTCGCCAAGCTCATGGCGCGCTTCTACGACCCGTCGCACGGTTCCGTGCGGCTCGACGGCGTGGACCTGCGCGACCTCGACACGAAGGACATGCGCCGCGCGATCGTCATGGTCACGCAAGAGGCCTACTTGTTCTCCGGCACGGTCGCGGACAACATCGCGCTCGGCAAGCCGGGGGCCTCCCGCGCCGAGATCGAGGCGTCCGCCAAGGCGGTCGGCGCGCACGAGTTCATCATGGCGCTCCCCGACGGGTACGACACCGACGTGAACAAGCGCGGTGGTCGTGTCTCGGCGGGACAGCGGCAGCTGCTCTCGTTCGCGCGGGCGTTCATCGCGGACCCGAAGGTGCTCATCCTCGACGAGGCCACGGCGTCGCTCGACATCCCCTCGGAGCGGCTGGTGCAGGAAGGGCTGGAGACCCTGCTCGCCGACCGCACCGCGGTGATCATCGCGCACCGCCTGTCCACGGTCGCGATCGCGCACCGCGTGCTCGTGATGGAACACGGGAAGATCGTCGAGGACGGCACCCCCGCCGACCTCATCTCGGGTACCGGACGGTTCGCCCAGCTGCACGCGGCCTGGCGCGACTCGCTCGTGTAGGACGTAGTCGGGCTGCACCACGTGGTTGGCTTGCTCCATGAGCAACGACAGCGTGCAGCCCGGCGGCGTCGCCCTGCGCGACCCCTTCTACGGCGCACCCTTCACCGAGGCCGTCCGGCGGTTCTGGCGGAAGTACACCGTGTTCACCGGACGGGCCTCGCGTGCCGAGTTCTGGTGGTGGTGGATCACGTCGCTCGCGATCGGACTCGTCCTGCAGCTCGTCCCGCAGGCGTTCACGCCGGACACCGCGCTGTTCGAGAACCCCGTCGGGTCCTACCTGTTCGTCCTCTGGGGCCTCGCGACCCTGATCGGGTCGCTCGCCCTCGGCGCCCGACGGCTGCACGACGCCGGCCTGTCCGGCTTCTGGCAGTTCCTGCACGTCGTGCCCGGCATCGGCTCGCTCGTCGTGTACGTGCTGTGCCTGATCCCGACGAGCCCGAAGGGCGAGCGCTTCGACCGCTGACCGCCGGCGGACGCACGGCCGACGTGCGCGGGCCGGGCATCAGAACGGGTCGTCCGCATCCGTGGACGGCGACCAGCGGGCACGACGCATGTCGAGCCTCCAGGCCGCCGTCCCCTGCACGAGCGGCGTCCCCTCCGCGCGGTAGTGCTGGAGCGCCCGGGCCTCGTGGTGCAGCGGCGGGTGCCCACCCGCGCGCACCACGCGCCACCAGGGCAGGTCGGCGCCCTCGTGCGCCATCACCTTGCCGACCGCACGCGACGCGCGTGAGCCGAGCGCCGCGGCGACGTCGCCGTACGTCATGACGTGACCCGGCGGGATCATCCGGACCACCTCGGCCACCGCCGACCCGAAGTCCTGCTCCGGCGCGGGGGCGTCGTCCTCGGTCACGTCGTCGGAGAGTACGTCGTCGGAGACGTACTAGAGCGTCAGGACCGCGAAGTGGTCGCCGTACTGGGTCTCGCGGACGACCTCGAAGCCCACGGCGCGGAAGAACGCCTCGGGGCTGTCGTCGCCACCGGGCTCGTACACGACCGTCAGGCGTTCCTGCCCGCGGCTGCGGGCCTCGTCCGCCAGGCCGTGCACGGCGAAGCGGCCGACGCCGCGACCCTGCGCCGTGCCGGCGACGTTGACCCGCCAGATGGCGCTGCGCAGCTCTTCCTGCGCGTTGTCCGCGTCGAACGAACCGATGATGAGGCCCAGGACCTCGTCGCCGTCCAGGACCACCCGGGTCCACGCGGAGCTCGGCTTGACGTCGGACTCGGCGACCCCGTAGGTGGTCGGCTGCACGAACTGTTCCTGACCCGGCTTGAGCGTCAGGGAGTTCGCCGCGGCAGCGGTCTTCGCGGAGAGTTCTTCGAGACGCAGGTCGGCCATGCGGCCAGGGTAACGGTGCGACCCGTGTGGGGGCCAGCGCGGACGGCAGACCGAGACCGCACCGTTGCCGCGGTATGGTCGCGGAATGGCAGAACATCGGCGTGGAGCGAACCTCCCGTCGATCGGCGGGTTCAACCGCACGGTCGTGCTCGATGCCGTCCGACGCTCGCCGGACGGCCTGAGCCGTGTCGAACTCGCCTCGCGAACCGGCCTCAGCGCGCAGACGGTGTCGAACGTCACCCGGTTCCTGATCGAGGCCGGCATGATCGTCGAGTCCGGCACCGTCGTCGCCGGTCGGGGCAAGCCGCGCACCATCCTGCGGCTCGAACCCGGCAGCCGCTACGCCGTCGGCGTGCACGTCGACCCGGCCGTCGTCACCTACGTGCTGCTCGACCTGGCCGGTACCGTCGTCGCCTCGTCCACCACCTCGACGCCGACCGCCGACGACCCGTCCGAGGTCGTCCGCACCATCGGCTCCGCCGTCGACGGCCTGATCGCCGACGCCGGCGTGGACGTCGACGGAGTGCTCGGCGTCGGGATCGCCAGCCCCGGCCCCATCGACGTCGACGCCGGCATCGTCGTCGACCCGCCGTTCCTGCCCCGGTGGCGGGACGTGCCCCTGCGCGACGCGCTCGCCGAGGCCACGGGCTACCCCGTCCTGCTCGAGAAGGACGTCACGGCCGCCGCGGTCGGCGAGATGTTCCTGGCGGGGGAGTCGTCGGCGCGGAACTTCGCGTTCGTGTACTTCGGCACCGGGTTCGGCGTCGGGCTCGTCGTCGACCACGAACCCGTGCGCGGGGTCGGGTCGAACGCCGGCGACGCCGGGCACATCATGGTCGACCAGCGATCGCTCGCCGGCACCCCGGACGGGTCCGGCACCCGGGGCGAGGTGGGTGCGGCCGTGGCGCCGGACCGGCTCGTGCGGATCGCGCGGGAGCGGGGGGTGGCGTTGTCCGGCGGCGGCGGCGACGCTGCTGCCGGTGCGGTCTCGTCCGGTGGTGCGGCCGCGTCCGACGGGTCGGTCCCGTCCGACGGGTCGGTCGATGCGGTGAACCGTGCCTGGGACGAGCTCGCCGAGGCCATCGCTGCCGGCGACGAGGCCGCGATCACGCTCGCCGCCGAGGCCGGCACCGTCATGGGCGACGCCGCCGTCGTCATCGTGAACCTGCTCGACATCGACCGGGTCGTGTTCGGCGGACCGTTCTGGTCCCGCATCGCGAGTGCCGCACTGCCGGCCGCCCGCGCGGCGATCGTCGGGTCGCCGTTGCTCGTGCCGAAGCACGCGGTCGACGTGGTCGAGAGTGACCGCGGTGCCGACGTCGCCGCGGTGGGGGCCGCGTGCCTGGTGCTCGACGCCGCGTTGTCCCCGCGGGCGAGCGGGCTGCTCATCCGCCGCTGACGGCGGTCGGGGGTGGCTCGCACCGCCCGCTACGCTGCGAACCGACGGATCCGCCAGGTGGGCGGCGAACGACGGGGGACACATGACGGACAACGGCGCCGCGGGCACGATCGACCGACGCTGGGCGAAGGTCCGGCCACTGGTGTTCCGGACGATCATCGGCGCGGTCGTCGCAGCCGGGCTCGTCGGCATCGTGGCGGTGCTGGTCGGCGACTTCGGACGGGTCGCGGTACAGCTGCTCCTGACGATCGTCGTGGTGGTCGTCTTCGCCCTGCTGTCCTGGTACGACGCCGACGTCTCGTCACGCCGATCGGGCACGTTCGCGTTCGTCAGCATCGCCACGTCGATGTACCTGCTCGTCGCGGGGCTGTACAAGGTGTGGCTCGCCCCGACGGACTCCTCCGGCGATGACGGCCTCTGGCTCGTCGGCGAGCGGTTCTGGCACTGGATCTGGCTCGTCGGGGTCGCCCGCGTGGCGCTCCTGCACGTGCACCTGCTGCTCGTCATCCACCGCCGCTACCCGACACCGGCACTCCAGGTCGTCGCGAAGGCCACCGTCGGGGTCATCGCCCTGCTCGCACTGCTGCTGTCGATCCCGCTGCTCGCGCCCGACGTGGACTACGCCCGCGGCTACTGGCGACTCGTCTGGGTGGTGGTCATCCTCGACCTGCTCGGAACGGTCGTCGTCCCGCTCAGCAACGCGCTCTTCCGCCCGCGGGGCGCCGTCCCGGCGGGGGCGGTCGGAGCGTGGCCGACGCCGGAAGCGCCGCCGGCAGCACCCCCGATGGCGCCCGCGGCACCGATCGCGACGTGGGCCGCCACTCCGGTGCCCGATGCCCCGACGGCTGCCACGGCTGTCACGGCTGCCGGCCCGGTCGGCGCGGACCGGTACCGGTACGAGCCGCGTGCCCTGGCGTGCCCTGGCGTGGCCGCGGTACGTCGACGGCACGCCACTGCCGGCGCTGCCCGACGGGTCGCCCGACTTCTCCGGGGTCGCGCAGGGCTGAGGGATCCCGCGCTCGGGCGCCGCGCGACACCTGTCGTTCACCGGGCGGCCACCGGTCGGATGCCCGGGTGCTGAACAGTCGTGCAGGTCTCCCCTCCCCTCCCGAGAAGGACCTGCATGCGCACTCCTGCCCTGCGCCCCCGCTCCGTGCGGATCGGTGCTGCCATCGTCTCCGCGCTGGCCCTCGGCGCCGGTGTCGTCACGGCCAGCCCGGCACTCGCCGCCGTCGGTGACGACGACCCGAGCGTCGGCGCCGCCGCCCCGAACGGCCTCGTCGTCAACGAGGTCGAGTCGAACGGCGACGACACCGACTGGGTCGAGCTCGCGAACACGTCGTCGGCGTCGATCGACCTGACCGGGTACGCGTTCCTCGACGACGACAGCACCCACGACGCCTACGTCCTGCCCGCCGGCTCGACGATCGCCCCCGGCGGGTACTTCGTCATCGACCAGCTCTCGGCGACCGCGCCCGGGTTCGACTTCGGACTCGGCGGCGCCGACACCGCGCGGGTGTACGACCCCGCCGGCGACCTGGTGCTCCGGTACTCGTGGACGAGCCACGCGGTCGTCACGTACGGCCGGTGCGCCGACGGGACCGGTGCGCTGGTCGACACCACCGCGTCGACGAAGGGGGCCGCCAACGACTGCTCCTCGCCCGTG
The DNA here is from genome assembly GCF_004346515.1 of Curtobacterium sp. PhB191. NCBI lineage: Bacteria > Bacillati > Actinomycetota > Actinomycetes > Micrococcales > Microbacteriaceae > Curtobacterium > Curtobacterium sp. PhB191. The sequence continues at coordinate 197,781 of NZ_SMBV01000001.1, read as the reverse complement.
CGCATCAACGAGGTCGAGTCGCAGGACGGCACCCCCGGCGACTGGGTGGAGCTGACCAACGTCGGCAGCACCACGGTCGACCTGGGCGGGTACGTCCTCAAGGACAGCGAGGACGACCACGCGTACACGATCCCCGCCGGCACGACGATCGCGGCCGGGGGCTTCACCGTCCTCGACGAGGCGGACTTCGCCTTCGGACTCGGCAAGGCCGACTCCGCCCGGGTCTTCGATCCGCGGGGTGCGCTGGTCGACTCGTACTCGTGGACGGCCCACGCTGCCGCCACGTACGGCCGCAACCCGGACGGCACCGGCGACTTCGCCGAGACCGCCGAGTCGACGAAGGGCACCGCGAACCGGTTCGCCGGAGTCGTCACCGCCGAGCCGTGGCCCGGCGGCCCGGACGAGACCGTGCTCGACGACGAGGACACCTTCACCGGTGACCTGAGCGGCATCGACTGGACCACGTCCAGCACGTCCGAGGACGGCCAGCTGTGGGCCGTGCAGAACGGCGACGGCCTGCTCTACCACCTGACCTCGGACGGGCAGGGCGGCTGGGCACCGTCGAACGCCGCGGGCACGGACCTGCGGTACGCCGACGGCACGGGGACCCCGGACGCCGAGGGCGTCACCGTCACGAGCGACGACCCGGGCGCCGTGTACGTGTCGACCGAGCGGGACAACGACGTGTCGAAGACCAGCCGTCCGTCGGTCCTGCGGTACGCCACCACCGACGGGTCCGAGTCGACCCTGCGCGCCACCGACGAGTGGGACCTCGCAGCCGACTTCCCGGGGCTCGGTGCGAACGCCGGCCTCGAGGGCGTCACCTGGATCCCGGACTCGTGGCTCACCGAGCAGGGCTTCGCCGACGAGCACACCGGCGCGGCCTACGCACCGTCGACGTACGCCGGGCACGGCGAGGGGCTCTTCTTCGTCGGCGTCGAGGGCACCGCGAGCGTCTACGCCTACGCCCTGATGGCGGACGGTTCGTCCCAGCGCGTTGCCACCATCGGTTCGCCGTTCGCGGTCGTCGCCGACGTGCAGTTCGACCCGACCCTCGACGCGCTCTGGGTGGTGTGCGACGACGCCTGCGCCGGACGCACCGCGCTGTACGAGCTGACCGACGGTGCCTTCACCGCCGCGAAGGTCTTCGAGGCACCGTCGAACGCGGACCGGACGCTCGCCAACGAGGGCTTCGCGATCTCCGGCGTCTGCGCCGACGGGGAGCGCGCAACGTTCTACGCCGACGACAACGACACGGACGGGTTCTCGCTCCGCACCGGGACGTACCCGTGCGAGGGCGGCGGCACGGAACCAGGCACCGACCCGACGCCGACTCCCACGCCGACTCCGACCCCCACGCCCACCCCCGCTCCGGGTGACGGCGGATCGACGCCTGCGCCGAACCCCGGGACCGGTGGATCGACGCCGACGCCGACGCCGACGCCGACGCCGACCCCGTCGTCGACCGCTCCGGCCGCGCCGATCGCCCCGGTCGCTCCCTCGGAGACCGGCCTGACGGACACGAACCGTGGGGGCGTCTCGGCCCCGTCGTCCGCTCGTGCGGGGGAGACCATCACGGTCACGGTGGGCACGCAGTACGCCGGCGACCGGGTGAACGTGTGGCTGTACTCGACCCCGACGCTGCTCGGCACCGTCACGGTCGGCGCTGACGGCACGGTGCGCGTCACGATCCCGGCCGATGCTCCGGCTGGCGAGCACCGCATCGTCGTGACCGCGGAGGACGGCACGGTGCTGGGCTGGACCCCGATCACGATCACCGCTGACGGGCAGCTCGCGTTCACGGGTGCCGAGGGCCTCGGTGCCGGCGCACTCATCGCGTTCCTGCTGCTCGCCGCGGGCGCGGGTGTGCTGATCGTCCGTCGCCGCCGGGCGGCCGCGGAGTAGCCCCCACGCCCCACGGGCGCACTTCGTGAGCAGGAATGGTCGGGTTCGCTCAGCGGACCCGACCATTCCTGCTCACCGAGCGTGATCAGCAGTCCGCGCTGCCTCCGCAGTAGCGTCGCACCATGAGCATCGACGTCCTCCGGTACACCGCCTTCGCCGCCGAGCCCGGGGGCGGCAACCCCGCCGGCCTGGTCCTCGACGCAGCAGCGCTTTCCGACGACGAGATGCTCGCCGTCGCCCGCGAGGTCGGCTACCCCGAGACCGCGTTCGTCGTCGGCGCCACGGCGACGGGCCCGCACGTCCGCTACTTCTCGCCCGCCGCCGAGGTGCCGTTCTGCGGGCACGCGACGGTCGCGCTCGCGGTGGCGCTCGCCGAACGGCAGGGGCTCGGCCGCCGAGTGTTCACGACGGCCGCCGGCGAGGTCGCCCTCGACGCCACCACCGGCCCGGACGGAGTGGTCCAGGTCGCGATGACGAGTGTCGAACCGGCGACGCGGGACATCGACCCGGCGCTCCTCACGCGGTTGTTCGACCTGCTCGGGCTCACGGCCGACGACATCGCGCCGGGCTTCCCGGTGCTCGAGTCCTTCGCCGGCAACTGGCACCCGGTGCTCGTGCTGCACGACCGGGAGCTCTTCCACCAGTTCCGGTTCGCACCCGGCCCGCTCGCGGACCTCAAGCGCGAGGCCGACTGGCAGGGGACGGTCACGGTGCTGCTCCGGACCGGGGAGCGCGAGTACGAGGCGCGGAACCTGTTCCCCGCCGGCCGCATCACCGAGGACCCGGCGACGGGTTCGGCTGCGGCGTCGACCGGGGCGTACCTGCGCGAGGTCGGTGCCGTCGAGCCGGGGGACCGCGTCGTCATCCGGCAGGGGCGGCACGTCGGTCGTCCGAGCCTGCTGCTCGTCGACGTGCCGGAGTCCGGCGGGATCACCGTGACGGGGAGCGCGACACCGATCGACTGACGGGCGTTCCTTCCCAGAGCGCGTGCGATGGGAAGCGGAATCGGGCGTACCTGGTCGAAAGTTCCGACCAGGTACGCCCGATTCGGCACGGTACGCCCACCAGCCACCCCGACCAGCAGCGCCCCGACGCGCGCGGCACGAAAAACTCCTTGACACGGATAAGTCCATACGCTGGACTAATCCTGCGCGCGGGCGATGGAGCCCGCGGATGTCACCCGTGCAAAGGAGCACCGATGAAACGCACCCGCATCATCGCCGGACTCGCAGCCGTGGCCGTCGCCGCGGTCGGCCTGGCAGGCTGCTCAGCCTCGGGGTCCGCCTCGAGCGACACGATCAAGATCGCGTACCAGAAGTTCGGAGCCTTCCAGCAGCTCGACGCCCAGATGAAGGTCGTCAAGAAGGAGTACGAGAAGGACAACCCGGGCAAGAAGGTCACGCTCGTCCCGATCCAGGCCCAGGGCAACGACTACTACACGAAGCTCGCGCTCATGAACAAGGCGCCCGCGACGGCTCCCGACGTCATGTACGAGGACACGTTCCTCGTCAAGGCCGACGCCGAGGCCGGCTACCTCCTGCCGCTCGACAAGTACACGGCGAAGTGGAAGGACTGGGACCAGTTCTTCGACAACGCCAAGCAGGCCGGCCAGGGTGACGACGGCAAGATCTACGGCGTCCCGATGGGTACCGACACCCGCGCTCTTTGGTACAACAAGGACATCTTCAAGTCCGTCGGCCTGCCCGTGCCGTGGCAGCCGAAGACCTGGGACGACGTGCTCGCCGCGGCGAAGACGATCAAGGACAAGAAGCCCGACCTCATCCCGTTCAACATCTACTCGGGCAAGGCGCAGGGCGAGGCGTCGACCATGCAGGGCTTCGAGATGCTCCTGTACGGGGCGGACGGCTCCGGCAACACGCTCTACAAGGACAAGAAGTGGGTCACGGGCTCGAAGCAGTTCGAGGACTCGCTGCAGTTCGTGAAGGACGTCTACCAGGGCGGCCTCGGCCCGACACCGCAGCAGGCGCTCGACACGAACGTCGGCACGACCATCGCGCAGACGTGGCTGCCGAAGGGCAAGCTCGCGATCGACCTCGACGGTTCGTGGCAGTCCGGCACGTGGCTCAAGTCCGGCACCGCGCCGTGGGCCGAGTGGAACGACGTGATGGGTCAGGCACCGATGCCGACGCAGAACGGTCAGGACCCGGGCTACAACTCGATGTCCGGTGGCTGGACCCTGGCGGTCGGCGCGAAGTCGAAGAACCCGCAGGCGGCGTTCGACTTCATCACGAGCTTCCTCGACAAGGACGGCTCGCTGAAGTACGACACCGAGAACAGCCAGATCGCCGTCCGAAAGGACGTCGCGGACGACACCGCCTACACCGACGCCAACCCGACGTTCAAGTTCTTCTCCGGACTGGTGGAGAACACGAACTTCCGCCCGGCGACGAGTGACTACTCGCAGGTGTCGAACGCGATCCAGGTCGCGATGGAGTCGGTCATGACCGGACAGCAGACACCGAAGCAGGCGGCTGCCGTGTACGACAAGGCCGTCACGCAGGTGGTCGGCAAGGAGAACACCGTCTCGGCTGGTTGACGGACGTCACCCACTGACGGACGGGAGGCGCGGGGCGGCCCCGCACCGCGCCTCCCGGTCCGTCCTTCCCCACCTTCGGAACCCCTCCGCACCCGGAAGGCACCCATCGTGTCCAGCACCCCCCTCGCGCCGACGTTGTCGGCGCCCGGTGCGCCGAAGCGCACCGATCCACCCGTACCGCGCAAGCGGCGACCACTGCGGAACGTCGGTCGAGCGGTCCCGCTCCTGCCCGCCCTCGTCCTGCTCGTCATCTTCCTGCTCGGCCCCGTCATCTCGTCGTTCTACGGGTCGTTCACGAACTCCGCACTCACCGGCGCCGGCGCTGCCGACCAGCAGTTCGTCGGCTTCCAGAACTACGTCGAACTGTTCCAGGACCCGGACTTCCCGAAGTCCGTCATCCTGACGGTCGTGTTCCTGCTCGCCTCGGCGGTCGTGGGACAGAACGTGCTGGGGCTCGGCCTCGCACTCCTGATGCGCTCGGCCAACAAGGCCGTCCGCGCGATCGTCGGCACCTTCGTCGTCGCCGCCTGGGTCCTGCCCGAGATCGTCGCCTCGTTCGCCGCGTACGCCTTCTTCAACGACGAGGGCACGCTCAACGAGTTCCTGAAGTCCATCGGCATCAGCGGACCGAACTGGCTCTACACGTTCCCGATGTTCGCCGTGATCCTGGCGAACATCTGGCGCGGTACGGCCTTCTCGATGCTCGTCTACTCCGCCGCCGTGCAGGAGGTCCCCGAGGAGATCACCGAGTCCGCCGAGGTCGACGGTGCCACCGGGTGGCAGCGCCTCGTCTACATCACCCTGCCGGTGATCCGACGGAGCATCTCCACCAACCTGATGCTGACGACGCTGCAGACGCTGTCGGTCTTCACCCTCATCTTCGTGATGACCGGGGGTGGGCCGGGCACGAACTCGTCGACCCTGCCGATCCTCGCCTACCAAGAGGCGTTCAAGTTCTCGCAGCTCGGCTTCGGGACCGCGATCGCGACCATCCTGCTCGTGGTGGGGGCGGTCTTCTCGATCATCTACATCCGAGCCCTCAAGCCGGAGGTGGACTGATGGCCATCACTGCCCCGTCCCTCGACCCGACCACCACCCGCTCGGTGACCGCTCCCGGTTCGCTGCACATGACGTCGCCCCGCGGCCGCACCATGCGGTGGGTGGCGAACACCGTGCTGCTCGTCATCGCGGTGTGCTTCGCGGTCCCGCTGCTCTGGCTCGTCCTCGCCTCGGTCGACACCCAGGCGTCGCTGTCCGTGAAGCTGCCGACGCAGTTCACGCTCGACAACTTCACGAAGGTGCTCACGCCCGAGCTGTCGTTCATCCCGCTCGCGAACAGCCTGCTGCTCTCCGGTGGCACGGCGGTCGTCACCGTGGTCTTCGCACTGCTCGCCGCGTACCCGCTGTCCCGCTACAAGATGCGGGTCAACAAGCCGTTCCTGTACAGCATCCTGTTCGGGACCGGCCTGCCGATCACCGCCATGATGGTGCCCGTCTACGCGCTGTTCGTGTCGCTCAACCTGATCGACAACGTGTGGGGCTGCATCTTCTTCCTCGCCGCCACGTCGCTGCCGATGGCGATCTGGATGGCGAAGAACTTCATGGACTCCGTGCCGATCTCGCTCGAAGAAGCTGCGTGGACCGACGGGGCCTCGATGATGACCACCCTGACGCGCATCGTCGTCCCGCTCATGCGTCCGGGCATCGCCGTCGTGTTCATCTTCGTGTTCATCCAGGCGTGGGGGAACTTCTTCGTCCCGTTCGTCCTGCTGCTCTCGCCCGACAAGGTGCCCGCCGCGGTGAGCATCTTCAACTTCTTCGGGCAGAACGGGGCGGTCGCGTACGGACAGCTCGCCGCGTTCTCCATCGTCTACTCCGTGCCCGTCATCGCCCTCTACGTGATCGTGTCCCGAGGCCTCGGCGGCGGCAACGCCCTCGCCGGCGGCATCAAGGGCTGATCTGCTGGCCCCGGCCGGCTCTCTCGAAAGGAACCACATGCACCAGGACGAACCGCTCGTCGAGGCACGGATCGCCCGCCTCGTCCGCGACCGTGTCGACCCCGCCGTCCACCGCCGCTCGGCGCCGGTGACGATCGAGGCGTGGGAGGTGCCGGACGAGCCGGTGCCGTTCGACTCCGCCGTCCAGCAGGCGTACACACCGTTCACCGTGGGCAGCGCCTGGGGTGGTCGACCGTGGGGGACCACCTGGTTCCGGATCACCGGCACCGTCCCCGCCGACTTCGGTACCGCGCCGGGGACCACTGCGGAACTGCTCGTCGACCTCGGGTTCACGAAGCGGCACCCGGGGTTCCAGGCCGAGGGACTGGCGTACCGGCCCGACGGCTCCACGATCAAGGGCGTCGAGCCGCGGAACGACACCGTGCCCGTCGAGGTCGGCGCAGGGGAGTCGTTCGAGCTGTACGTCGAGGCCGGCGCGAACCCGGACATCGGCGGCGACTCGTTCCAGGGCGCGACGCCCCTCGGGTCGCGCTCCACCGCGGGTGACAAGCCGATCTACCGCGTGCGTGCCCTCGAACTCGTCGAGCGCGACGACACCGTGTGGGAGCTGCAGCAGGACTTCTGGGTCCTGCGCGGCCTGATGGCGGAACTCCCCACGGACGGCACCCGCGGCGCCGACATCCTGCACGCGCTCGAGCTGGCAGCGGACGCCCTCGACCCCGACGACGTCGCCGGCACCGCAGCCGATGCTCGTCAGGTGCTCGCACCAGTGCTGGCCGTCCCCGCCAGCGCCGCCGCACACCGGGCGATCGCCGTCGGCCACGCCCACATCGACTCCGCCTGGCTCTGGCCGGTGCGCGAGACGATCCGCAAGTGCGCCCGCACCTTCTCGAACGTCCTCGACCTGATGGACCGCGACCCGGACTTCACCTTCGCGTGCTCGTCGGCGCAGCAGTACGCGTGGATCCGCGACGGCTACCCGTCGATCTGGGCCCGGATCAAGCAGCGCGTCGCCGAGGGCCGGTGGATCCCGGTCGGTGGCATGTGGGTCGAGTCGGACACGAACCTGCCCGGTGGTGAAGCGCTCGCACGACAGTTCGTCGCCGGCAAGCGCTTCTTCCTCGAGGAGTTCGGCATCGACACGCCCGAGGCCTGGCTGCCCGACTCGTTCGGCTACTCCGGCGCCCTGCCCCAGATCGTCCGCGCCGCCGGCTCGAAGTGGTTCGTCACCCAGAAGCCGTCGTGGAACGAGACGAACGTCATCCCGCACACGTCCTTCCACTGGGAGGGCATCGACGGCTCCCGCGTCCTGACGCACCTGCCGCCGGCGGACACCTACAACTCGGACGTCTCCGCCGCCGATCTGCACCGCGGCGAACGGAACAACAAGGAGCGCGGCGTCGCGAACACCTCGATGCTGCTCTACGGCTTCGGTGACGGCGGCGGCGGACCCACCCGCGAGATGGTCGCGGCCGCCCGACGCCAGCACGACCTGGACGGCTCGCCGCGCGTGCAGCTCGGCACCCCCGCCCAGGTCTTCGAGGAGCTCGAACGGGTGCTGCCGACCCCCGGCGTGTGGTCCGGCGAGATGTACCTCGAGTTCCACCGCGGCACCTACACGTCGCAGATCCGCACGAAGCAGGGCAACCGTCGCTCCGAGCACCTGCTCCGCGAAGCCGAGCTCTGGGCGTCGACCGCGGCCGTGCGCCTCGGGCTGGACTACCCCTACGAAGAGCTCGAGCGCGCCTGGCACACCGTCCTGCTGCAGCAGTTCCACGACATCCTGCCGGGGTCCTCGATCGCCTGGGTCTACGAGAACGCCGAGGAGAACTACGCGCAGATCGCCCAGGTGCTCGAGGGGCTGATCGGCAACGCGACGACCGCCCTCGCGAACGGGGGCGCTGCGGCGCTCGCCGGGGTCGGGGCCTCGTCGTCGGCCGCCGCCGGCGGCAGCAGCGCGCTGCTCGACGCGCCGTCCGGCGCCGACGCCGTCGGCGGGAGCGGCTCGTCCGGGAACGTCGTGCGCTTCAACGCCTCGCCGGTCGCGGCGGGAGACGCGGCCGCCCTGGGCGGTTCGCTCGGCTCGGAACCGCGACCCGTGCCTCCCGTCCGCTCCGGCGACCACTTCGTGTTCGACACCGGCGTCGTCACGGCGACCATCGACGGCGCCGGCCACGTCGTGTCGCTCGTCGACCGCGCCAGCGGGCGCGACGCGATCGCACCGGGTGCGGCAGCTGCCGAGTACACCGTCTTCCGCGACACCCCGAACCAGTGGGAGGCGTGGGACATCGACCGTGCGTACCAGCGCAACGGCACCGTGCTGTCGGCCTCGTCGGTCGCGATCGACGGCTCCTCGCTCGTGGTGGAACGGTCCTTCGGGTCGTCGACGCTCACGACCCGGTACTCGGCGGTCGCCGGGCTCGCAGAGCTGGTGATCGAGACCGAGGTCGACTGGCACGAGCACCAGAAGCTGCTGAAGCTCGCATTCCCGGTGGACGTCCGAGCGTCGTCCGCCTCGAGCGAGATCCAGTTCGGCCACATCGACCGGCCGACCCACCAGAACACCTCGTGGGACCACGCCCGCTTCGAGACGTCGGCGCACCGCTGGGTGCACGTCGCCGAGCCCGGGTTCGGCGTCGCGGTGGCGAACGACTCCACCTACGGACACGACATCACACGCTCGACGCGGCCCGACGGCGGGACCACGACGCTCGTGCGCGAGTCGCTGCTGCGCGGGCCGACGTTCCCGGACCCGAACGCCGACCAGGGGCACCACGTGTTCCGGACGGTGCTGCGGGTGGGGGCGTCGGTGCTCGACGCCGCCGACTCCGGCTACCGGCTGAACCTGCCGGTGCGGACCGTCGCCGGTTCGACCGCGGTTTCGCCGCTGGTCTCGGTGTCGTCGCCGCAGGTCTTGGTCGAGGCCGTGAAGCTCGCCGAGGACCGCTCCGGTGACGTGGTCGTGCGACTGTACGAGGCCTCCGGCGGTCGGGCGACCGACGTCGGGGTGTCGTTCGGGTTCGACGTCGCTTCGGTGGCGACGGTGGACCTGCTGGAACGCCCGCTGGGGGACTCGTGGGACTCGGGGGAGCCGGTCGTGCTCACGCTCCGGCCCTTCGAGATCGTGACCCTGCGGGTACGCCGGGCCTGAGGCAGCGGGGCCGGTCCCCCTCGGGGGAGAGACCGCGGCGCCGGACGGGACACGGGTGCGTTCCGTCCGGCGCCGCTCTGCGTGTGGTGCGTGGGGTGGGTGGGTACCTGGTCGACTCGGGCGTACCTGGTCGAAAGTTCCGACCAGGTACGCCCGATTCCGCTTGGCATCGCGGCCGTTCTGGGAAGGAACGTCCTCCCTCCACAGGCGGGCAGGCCTGGAGGCCCGTCCACAGACCTCGACGTCAGCCCGCTGGGCGCATGGCGGGTCGGGCAACGTCTCCTCCATGAACGAACCGCTGCCCATCCTCCGAGCCTCGGCCACGCGTGAGGCCGGACTCGACGCCACCACCCTGCGCCGCCGGACCCGACTCCAGGGCCCGGGCCGACTCGTCCGGGCAGGGCCGAACGCGTTCGTCGACGGAGCAGCGTGGGACGCGGCCGGGCCACGGCAGCGGTACGTCACCCGCGTGTACGCGCGGCTCGGCCGGCTCGGCCCGCGGGCGACGGCATCGCACGACTCAGCGGCCGCGGTGCACGGGCTGCCCGCGCTCGGCGGGTGGAGCGTCCCGGTGCACGCCACCGTGCCGGATTCGATGTACCGGGGCAGGACCCCCGAGCTGGTCCTGCACACGAGACCGGTGTCCGGCGCCGAACGGGTCCGGATCGGCGACCTCGCCGTGACCGCGGTCCCGCGGACGGTGATCGACATCGCGATGAGCGGGGACCTGCGTACGGGGGTCGTCGTGGCAGACGCTGCGCTGCGCAACGGGACCGAGCGCGACGAGCTGTGGCGAGCGGTGCACCCGCGTGCTCGCGGGCGGGCCCGGGCCGCGCAGGTCCTCGACCTGGCCGACGGGCGTTCGGGGTCGCCGGCGGAGTCACTCGCGCGCGTGGTCTTCCGCGAGCTCGGGTTGCCCGCTCCCGTGCTGCAGCAGGAGTTCGTCGTCGACGGTCGCCGGTCCGCCGTCGACTTCTGGTTCCCCGCAGAAGGCGTCGTCGTCGAGATCGACGGACGCGCGAAGTACACGCAGGACCGGTACTTCGGCGGTCGCAGCCAGACCGAGGTGTTCCTGGACGAGAAACGTCGCCACGCCAGGCTGCTCACGGTGCCGGGTGTGCGGACGATCATCCGGCTCGAGTGGCGGGACCTGTTCGACCTCGATGCGCTGGCGCTCCGGTTCCGCGCCGCGGGGTTGCCGTGTGCGATCCGCCCGGTCCGGAGCGCCCGCCGCACCGCAGTCGGTGGGCGTCGGTGAGCCGGCTCAGCGCGGCGTGGTTAGCGTGGCGGCATGGCAGTGCAGGAGATCTGGCTCGTCCGCCACGGTGAATCGCTCGCGAACGTCGCCGCCGCCCGAGCAGAGGCCGCGGGCGACGACGTCATCGACGTCGAGTACCGGGACGCCGACGTCCCGCTGAGCCCGCTCGGCGAGTCGCAGTCGCGGTCGCTCGGACAGGAACTCGCCGATCGTGGCATCGACGACGTCCCCGTGGCGCTGTGGGTCTCGCCGTACCTGCGTGCGAAGCAGACCATCGAGATCGCGCTCGGGGCCGGCGGGCTGGCCGAGCCCGACAGGCGGGTGGACGAGCGGCTCCGCGACCGCGAGCTCGGTGTGCTCGACCTGCTCACCCTGCAGGGTGTCCGGAACCGGTACCCCGACGAGGAACGTCGACGGCAGTGGCTCGGCAAGTACTACCACCGGCCAGCGGGCGGCGAGTCCTGGGCCGACGTGATGCTCCGGCTCCGATCGGCACTGGTCGACGTCGAACGGATCGAGGGCACCGAGCGGCTCGTCGTCGCGGCGCACGATGCCGTCGTGATGCTGGTCGTGGCGGTGTGCCTCGACCTCGACGAGCCGGCGCTCATGGAGTTCGCTCGGACGCACGCGGTCGCGAACGCCTCCCTCACCCGACTCCGCCGCGAGCGGGCGGGCGCACCGTGGGTGCTCGAGGAGTTCTCCTCCGTCGGGCACCTCGACGACGACGAGGTCACGGCGCACACCGGCCGGAAGGACGACGAGCATGTCCGCTGAGACCGTCACCCCGAACTTCCTGCGGGACTGGCCGCTCCCCGAGCCCGGCGCCGGCAAGTACGGTCGCGGGCAGGTGCTCGTGGTCGGCGGCGCAGCGCGGACGCCCGGCGCCGCGATGCTCTCGGCGCTCGCTGCACTCCGGGTGGGAGCGGGGCGGCTCACCCTCGCGGTGGGGCGGAGCATCGCGAACGAGGTCGCGGTCGCCGTGCCCGAGTCCGGTGTCGAACCGCTCGTCGAAGACGCGGACGGTCACGTCGCCGTGGGCGCCATCGAGGGCATCGCCACCTCCGCCGCGAGTGCGGACGCGCTGCTGGTCGGCCCGGGACTCGACGAGCCGAACGGCACCCGTGACCTGGTGGCCGGACTCGCCGACGTCGTCGGACCACAGACCACCGTCGTGCTCGATGCGTTCGCCCTCGGGGTGGCGGCCGACGTGCGGGACCGTCTGGAACCGCTCCGGGGTCGGCTGGTGATGACGCCCAACTCCGGCGAAGCCGAACGGCTCCTCGGTCGGGAGGGCAGCGACGACGACGTGGCCGACGCGATGGCGATCGCGCAGCGGTTCGGTGCGGTCGTGGCCCTGGGGGACGCCATCGCGACTCCCCAGGGGCGGAGCTGGATCAAGGGCACCGGCTCCGGAGGACTCGGCACCAGCGGCAGTGGCGACGTCCTGTCGGGTGCGGTCGCCGGCCTGCTCGCTCGTGGCGCGGAACCGGCACAGGCGGTGGCGTGGGCGTCCTACGTGCACGCGGCTGCCGGTGATCGGCTCGCGGTGCAGGTCGGGCCCCTCGGGTACCTGGCGAGCGAACTCGTGACCGAGATCCCGCGGGTGCTCGTCGAACTCGGCGCCTGAGCTCGCCCGTTCTTTCCCAGAGCGCGCGCGATACCTCATGCTCTCGGGCATACCTGCCAGGAACTTCTGACCAGGTATGCCCGAATCGACCAGGTACGCCGCCGCCCCGCGCCGCCCGCCCCGCGCCGCCCCGCCCCGCGCCGCTCAGCCCCGCAGCGCCTCCACGGCCTTCGCGATGCGCCGCGCTCGGGTCTCCGGCGCCTTCGCCTGCGACACCGGGTCGGCGAGCGCTCGCTGCCGCGAGTTCGACAGGGTGTCGAAGGCCGCACGGACCCCGGCCTCCTGCAGCGCCGCCGCCAGGTCGTCGGGCAGGTCGATGACCCGGGGCTGCGTGTCGACGACGAGCGTGACCTCGACGGTGTCCCCGGCAGCGATGCCCGCGGCCTCGCGGTGCGACGCGGACAGCGGCACCAGGAACTGCTCGTCCATGACCCCGACGGTGGACCGGTAGGTGTAGCCGCCGTTGATCGTGACCACCACTGGCGGGCGCTTCCCCGCACCCAACGCATCGATCACGGACGACGGGACCGGGAGCCCTGTCGCCGTCTTCCTCGCCAGCAGGACCGTCGTCGTGAACTGCATCCGTGCCTCCAGGCCGTGAACCGGAGCACGCACCGAGCGTGCCGCCAGGCGAGATCGTACAGCCGCACCCGCTGTTCCGCAGCCGTTCACCGGCGCAGCACGGGCCGGAAACCGGCCGCCTCCACGATCGTCCCGGGCCGAGAACCGCGGCCCCGCCTGAAGCACCCGCAGCACCCACCCGAAAGGCACCTCCCGTGCAGCACAAGCGCACCATCGCCGGCATCGCCCTCGCCGCCGCAGCGATCGTCACCCTCGCCGGATGCTCGGCCACGAGCTCGGCCAGCACGACGAAGGACGACACGAACTGGAAGACCGCCACGAGCGCCGAGGCCTCCGGTGGCATGGACGCCCTCGTGAAGGCCGCGAAGGCCGAGGGACAGCTCAACGTCATCGCGCTGCCGCCGTCGTGGGCCAACTACGGCAAGATCATCGACGGTTTCACGAAGAAGTACGACATCAAGGTCAACTCCGCGAACCCGAACGGCTCCAGCGCCGACGAGGTCGCCGCGGTGAAGTCGCAGAAGGGGCAGTCCACCGCTCCCGACGTGCTCGACCTCGGCAACGCCGTGCTGCAGGAGAACCTCGACCTGCTGACGGACTACAAGGTCGCGAACTGGAGCGACATCCCGGACACGCTCAAGGAGCAGGACGGCGCCTGGACCCGCGACTACACGGGCCTGATGTCGATCGGCTACGACTCGTCGAAGATCACGGACGCCCCGAAGGACCTGACGGACCTGCTCGGCTCCGAGTACAAGGGCAAGGTCTCCATCGCGGGCGACCCGACGCAGGCGAACCAGGCTGCGTCCGCGGTCTACCTGGCCGCGCTCGAGAACGGCGGCTCGGCCGACGACATCACCAAGGGCGTCGACTACTTCGGCAAGCTCAAGCAGGCCGGCAACTTCCAGAACGTGCTGCCCACGCAGGCCACGGTCGCCTCGGGTGAGACCCCCGTGGTCATCCAGTGGTCGTACAACAACCTCGCGTGGGGCCCCGCAGCGGGTGCGAGCGGCAACAAGAACTGGAAGACCGTTGTGCCCGAGGGTCAGGCGCTCGGTTCGTACTACTCGCAGGCCATCAACAAGGACGCCCCGCACCCTGCCGCAGCGCGCCTGTGGCAGGAGTACATCGCGAGCCCCGAGGCGCAGAACCTGTACCTGCAGGCCGGTGCGTTCCCGTCGACCCTCGCCGCCCTCGAGGACTCCGGCAAGGTCGACCAGGACGCCCTCGACGCCGCCGGTGGTGCGCCGAAGGACTACGTCGAGCTGACCGACGCGCAGGTGGCAGACGCCGCGAAGGTGCTGTCGGCCAAGTGGTCCTCGACCATGGGGTCCTGACCAGCATGACCACCGCATCGGCGGGCGCGCCCGCGCCAGCGGCGAGCGCACCGGCGACGAGCGCGACGAGCCCCGTGCTCCCGACGTCCGCACGAGCGTCCGCCGATGCCACCCACGGCGCCGGACCCCGTGTCCGGCGCCGCGTCGGCCTGGCCTGGCTCGGCCTCACCCCGTTCGCCGCGTACGTCCTGCTCTTCCTCGCCGTCCCCGCGGTGATCGCGGTCGGCAGCGGGTTCTTCACCGACGACGGCGCGTTCACCCTCGCGAACCTCGCAGCGTTCGCCGAGCCCTCCGTCCTGCGGGCCTTCGGCGGCTCGTTCGGCCTGTCCGCCGTGTCCGCCGTGATCGGCGCCGTCATCGGAGCGCTCGTCTGCTGGGCGCTGTCGGCACTACGGCCCGACGGGCTCGTCCGGTCGATGATCGACTCGGCCGCGAGCGTCCTCGCCCAGTTCGGCGGCGTCATGCTCGCGTTCGCGTTCATCGCCACGATCGGCGTGCAGGGCCTCGTCACGACGTGGCTGGTGTCCCTCGTCGGCGTGGACCGCAACGCGACCGGCGCCTTCCTCTACACGGTGCCCGGTCTCGTGATCCCCTACGTCTACTTCCAGGTGCCGCTGATGGTCCTCACGTTCATGCCCGCGCTCGAGGGCGTGAAGACGCAGTGGGGCGAGGCCGCCGCCACCCTCGGCGCCTCCCGCGCCACGTACTGGCGCCGGATCGCCCTGCCCGTGCTCGCACCGGCGTTCTGGGGCTCGTTGCTCCTGCTCTTCGCGAACGGCTTCTCGTCGTTCGCCACCGCCGCGGCACTCATCTCGCAGGGCGGCATCGTGCCGCTCACGATCCGCACGCAGCTCACCAGCGAAACGCTCATCGGTCTGCAGAACGTCGCCGGGGTGCTCGCGTTCGGGATGGTCGTCGTGATGGCGGTCGTGATGGGTGCGTACGCACTGCTGCAGCGCCGGGCAGCCAGGTGGCAGCGATGAGCGGGGCGGCCCCGGTGCGTCCGGTGAGGCCGGGAGGCCCGTCCCGCGTCGGCCGCTTCGGCACGGCCCCGTCACGGGGCACCGCCACGGCCGTGCTCACGGTCGTCGGGATCGTCTTCGCCGTCCCGCTGGCCGCGCTGGTGCAGTTCACCTTCCGCCAGGGCACCGACGACGGTCTGACCTTCGCGCACTGGGCGGCCATCGTCGACCCGGTCAACGCGTTCACCTACCAGCCGGTGTTCGACGGCCTCGGGGCATCGCTGCTCATCGCGGTCATCACCGTCGGCATCGTGCTGTTCGTCCTGCTGCCCACCCAGATCATCACGGCGTTGCGCTACCCGAGGCTCCGCCGCGTCCTCGAGTTCGTCTGCATCGTGCCGATCACCGTCCCCGTCGTGGTGCTCGTCGTCGGCTTCATCCCCGTGTACCAGGTGGTCTCGCGGGTCTTCGGGTCCGGGGCGTGGACGCTGGCCTTCGCGATCGGCATCGTCACGCTGCCGTTCGCGTTCCGCCCGATCGCCGCCGCCATCACCGCGACGGACCTGACGGTGCTGTCCGAGGCCGCCCGGTCGCTCGGCGCCTCGTGGTGGACGGTCACCTGGCGGGTGCTCCTGCCGAACCTCCGCCGGGGCATCACCGCCGCGTGCTTCCTCACCATCACGGTGGTCCTCGGCGAGTACACGCTCGCCGCGTTCCTGTCCCGCACCACCTTCCAGACCGCCCTCGTGCTCGTGCAGCAGACCGACCCGTACGTCGCCGCGATCTTCTCGGTCGCGGCCCTCGTGTTCGGCTTCGTCCTGCTCGTCGTCATCGGCCGCATCGGGACGGGCCGTCGTGCCGGCCGTACCCGCACCGTCCGCACCACCCGCGTCAAGGAGTCCGCATGACCGTCACCGCACCGGCAGCCCCGGCGTCCCTCGCCTCCGCCGGCGCCGTCGTCGAGCTCGAAGCCGTCGAGAAGCACTACGGCACGCACCGGGCCCTGGCCGGACTCTCGCTCCGCGTCGAACCGGGCGAGTTCGTGTCCCTGCTCGGCCCGTCGGGCTGCGGCAAGACGACGGCGCTCCGAGCGCTCGCCGGCCTCGAGGCCATCGACGCCGGAGCCATCCGCATCGACGGCCAGGACGTCGCCGCCACCCCGGTGAACAAGCGCGACATCGGGATGGTGTTCCAGCAGTACTCGTTGTTCCCGCACATGACGGTGCGGCAGAACGTCGCGTTCGGCCTCGAGATGCGCCGTGTCCCCGCCGCCGAGCGCAGGAGCCGCGTCGTCGAGGCACTCGACATGGTGCACCTGGGCGAGTTCGCCGAGCGCTACCCGCACCAGCTGTCGGGTGGCCAGCAGCAGCGCGTCGCCCTCGCCCGAGCCCTGGTCACGCGGCCCCGCGTCCTCCTGCTCGACGAGCCGCTGTCCGCCCTCGACGCCAAGGTGCGCGTCTCGCTCCGTGAGGAGATCCGCCGCATCCAGAGCGACCTCGGCATCACCACGGTGTTCGTCACCCACGACCAGGAAGAGGCGCTCGCCGTCTCCGACCGCATCGCCGTGATGAGCGCCGGCGACATCGAGCAGATCGGCACGCCGGAGGAGCTCTACCGCTCCCCGTCGTCGGCGTTCACGGCGGACTTCGTCGGCCAGTCCAACCGGCTGCAGGGCGACCTGCGCGGCGGCGACGTGTTCGTGTACGGGTTCCGCGTGCCCGCGCTCGACGCCTCGGTCGCCGACGGGCCGGTGCTCGCCTACGTCCGACCGGAGGACGTCGCCTTCGCCCCGGAGGGCATCAGCGGCACCGTCGTGTCGTCGAGCTTCCTCGGCTCGATCCGCCGCACCACGGTCCGGCTCGACGACGACACCGTCGTGATCGTGCAGCACGAGGTCGGCGACCGTCGCGCCGCCGGCGAGTCCGTCGCCGTCCGCCTGCTCGGCGCCCCCGTCGCGGTCGCCCCGCTCACCTGACCGGCGAAGCGACAGTCCTCGCCGGACCGGGCCGGGCCGGGCCCGTCCGCTCCGCGAAAGCGACGGTTCCCCGCGGAACGTCGGCGGCACACTGTCGCTTTCGCGGGGTGGACGCGACCACGGGCGGACGGGAGGCGCGTGACGGCCTGGCACCGGGCCTCCCGTCCGGTGGGGTCAGCGCTGGAAGCGCGCCTCGCGCTCGTCGGCCAACGCCGCCGCGACACGGGCACGCATGTTCGCGGGCATGTCGGGCAGGTCGTCGAGCCGGGCCCAGAACGCCTCGGTGTTCTCGCCGTCCGCCGGGTTCGGCGTACCCGAGACGTACCGGCAGGCGAACACCAGGTCGAGGTACTGCGCCCGGTCGCCGTTCGGGTACGTCATCTCCGGCAGCACCTGCACCCACGCCAGCCGTTCGGCGACGGCGACGACGTCGGCCTCTTCCAGGACCTCGCGCTCGGCGGCGACGGCGGGTTCCTCGCCCGGGTCGACGATGCCGGTCACCGGGGTGAAGGCGCCGTTGTCCGCACGACGGACCACGAGGAGCTCCTGGTCGGCACCGGAACCCCGCGTGACCACGGCGGTGACGCCCGTCAGCCACAGCGGATCGGTGCCGATCCTCGAGCGGAGGGACAGGACGAAGTCGGGGGTGGGCATGTCCCCACGCTACCGATCCCGCCCTGTCGGAGACTGGTCATGACCAGTAGCATGGGCATGTGGAGATCATCATCCTGCCCACGCCGGCTGAGGTCGGTCGCGTCGCCGCGGCCAAGATCGCGTCCGTCGTCGCCAAGAAGCCGTCCGCCGTCATCGGTCTCGCCACCGGATCCAGCCCGCAGGGCATCTACACCGACCTGCAGCGTCGGGTCGGTGCGGGCGAGATCTCGTTCGCCGAGGCTCGCGGGTTCGCCCTCGACGAGTACGTCGGCATCCCGCTCGAGCACCCGGAGTCGTACGCCAGCGTCATCGCGCGCGACGTCGTGGCGCCGCTCGGGTTCGACCCCTCGCGGGTGCGGGTGCCCGACGGTCGTGCCGACGACCTCGAGTTCGCGGCGAAGGAGTACGACGCCGCGATCCGTGCCGCCGGCGGGATCGACGTGCAGATCCTGGGGATCGGCGCGAACGGGCACATCGGGTTCAACGAGCCGACGTCCTCGTTCGCCTCGCGCACCCGGATCAAGACCCTGGCGCCGTCGACCCGTGACGCCAACGCGCGGTTCTTCGACTCGCCCGAGCAGGTCCCGACGCACTGCATGACGCAGGGGCTCGGCACCATCCTCGACGCCCAGCAGCTCGTCCTCGTCGCGCAGGGCTCCGCCAAGGCCGACGCGGTCGCCGCCGCGGTCGAGGGGCCGCTCAGCTCGTTCGTCCCCGGTTCTGCGCTGCAGCTGCACGAGCACGCGACGGTCGTCGTCGACGAGGAAGCCGCGGCCGGCCTGCAGCTCGCCGACTACTACCGCTACACGTACGCGAACAAGCCGGCGTGGCAGGTGTTCGAGTAGGACCGACGATCAGCCGTCTGCACGCTGCCGGAACGCGGTGTGCAGGCGGCTGAGGCCGTCATCGAGGGTCTCGGCCGAGCACCCGAAGTTCAGCCGCGCGAAGCCCTGACCCTGGCGTCCGAACGCCGGGCCGGAGGCGAGCGCCACCTTCGCCTCGTCGACCAGCAGTGCCGCGGGGTCGTCGCCCCACGGCAGGGCGCGCAGGTCCAGCCACGCCAGGTAGGACGCCTGCGGCTGCCGGTACTCCGCCCCGGGCAGGACGTCACCGATCCGCTCGGCCAGGGTGCGGCGGTTCGCGGCGAGTTCGGTGAGCAGGGACGCGAGCCACGGTCCGCCTTCGCTGAACGCGGCGACGCTCGCGGTGTACCCGAGGATCCCGGTGCGCTCGACGATCTCGGTCGGCAGGGCGTCGAACCAGGCACGGGCCCGCTCCGAGGCGCCGACGATCAACGCGCACTTCGTGCCCGCGAGGTTCCAGGCCTTGCTCGCGCTCGTCAACGAGACCCCGATCGCGGCTGCCTCGGGGCAGGACTCCAGGAACGGCGTGAAGACCGCGTCGGCGTGCACGAGCGGCGCGTGGATCTCGTCCGAGACGACCACGGCGTCCCACTCGGCGGCGAGCTTCGCGAGTGCGACGAGCGCCGAGCGTTCGTGCACCAGGCCGAGGGGGTTGTGCGGGTTGCAGAGCAGCACCGTGCGGGCGCCGTCGGCGAACGCCTGCGCGAGGCCGTCCAGGTCCATCCGCCAACCGGCCGTGGTGTCGAACGGGTCAGCACGGCCGTCGGGCGCGAGCAACGGGACCTCGGTCACGGTGCCCCCGGCCTCGGACACGTACTCCCAGAACGGCGGGTACACGGGCGGCATGATGACGACCTGGTCGCCTGGCTCGATGATCCGGCGGAGCATCTCCACCGCAGCGACCGACACGTCGGTGGTGGTGCGGACGAGGTCGGGGTCGACGCGCCAGGCCCACCGGCTCTCGGCGAAGTCCGCGAACGCCTCGGGCAGCGCACGACCGTGGCCGACGTACCCGGTGTCACCGTTGGTGACCGCGGCGACGAGGGCGTCGCGCACCGGCTCCGCGAGCATCGAGTCCATCTCGGCGACGAACATCGGCAGGACGTCCGGCGGGTACGCGGTGTACTTCTCGCTCGTACGGCTGCGGTGCGCATCGAACACGGAGACCATGACGCTCATGCGCCCATCCTGACAGTGCCCGCCGCCGCCCGGCAGGATGAACCCGTGGAACACCGCTCGCGCACCGTGCTCCGGGCCGCCCGTGATGCGGTGCTGGTGGTGGCCGGCAGCGTCGCGATCGGCCTGGTGATCGTGATCGCCGGACTGGGATGGCTCGACGACATGCCCTACCGGGGGTCCTCGACCGAAGCGGCCTACATCGCGGTCGCGGTGGCGGCGGTGGCCGTCTGCGGGTTCGGGGCGCTCGTCGGTCTCGCCGCGATCAGGGCGTCGGTCAGCTCGTCGGACGGAGCCCGGCGAGCAGGATCTCGACGTAGCGCTCCGGATCGCTGACCGGGGTGCCGCCGGCGACGGCCGCTTCGCGCAGCCCGCACAGCAGACGGCGGAGGTCGTCGGCGTCGACGTCGGTCCGGACGATCCCCTCGGTGCGTCCCCTCGCGAGCAGCGCGTCGACGGACACCACCAGGTCGCCGGCGAGGGCAGCGGTGTCCGCACAGGAGAACCCGCCGTTGGTCAGCAGGTCACCGAGGGCTGCGTCGTCCACCATGCTCCGGAACGCGGCCGTGACGACCCCGCGGAGCGCATCGGCTGCGTCCGGCAGCACGACGGCGTCGCGGACCTGGTCGAGCATGTCCTCGAGCGCGTCGATCGCGAGCGCTTCGAGCAGGTGCTGCTGGCTCGGGAAGTGCCGGTAGGCCGTCCCGACCCCCACTCCGGCCTCGTGCGCGACGGCGTTGAGCAGGGCCGGTTCGCCCCGGTCGACGAAGGTGCGGGCGACGTCGAGCAGTGCCGTCCGGTTGCGCTGGGCATCGGAGCGCAGCGCCTCGGGTCGGGCCATCGCGATCGTCATGTGGACACTCTATCCGGTTGTGCTAGCGTTCCGGATGAATCATCCGATTGGGTGCGCCGAACGAGCAGGAGACGACGATGGACAGCTTCGAGTGGGAACCGGCAGCGATGCCCGACCAGCACGGCAGGACCGTGGTGGTCACCGGCGCGACCGGTGGGCTCGGCCTCGTCGTCGCCACGACCCTCGCCTCGGCCGGCGCCCGCGTCGTCGCCGGGGTGCGCGACCTCGACAAGGCGGCTCGCGTCCTCCCCGTGGGTCTCGACCTGGAGGCGCGGCTCGTCGACACCGCGTCCGTCGCGTCCGTCACGGCGTTCGCCCGGCAGCTCGCCGAGGACGGCATCGTCGTGGATGCCCTCGTCAACAACGCCGGTGCGACGATCGGCACGTTCGGGCGCACCGACGAAGGAATCGAGCGCACCTGGGCGACGAACGTCGTCGGGCCCGCCGTGCTCGCCGAGGCGGTGCTCCCGCTGCTCGGCGGGCCGTCGCCCCGCATCGTGCTCGTCGGCTCGAACCTGTCGCAGCGCACCCGCCGCGTGCCTGGTCCGGGCGGGGTCGACGGTCCGGACGGCTACTCGCAGTTCGGTGTGTACACCGACGCCAAGACCGCGGCCGCAGCGCTGAGCGTCGACCTCGGTGAACGACTCCGTGCTGCCGGTTCGGACATCCGGTCGGTGATCGCGCACCCCGGCATCGCGGCGACGGGGATGAACGACCAGGCGGAGACCCTGACACAGCGCCTCGGCGGCATGGTCGCACGCAGCTTGGCCCGGACCGCTGCGGACGGCGCTCGTTCGACCCTCTGGGCAGCCACCGCCCCGGACGTCACCGAGGGGGTGTTCGTCGGACCTGCCCTCCGCCGTGGTGACCGGCGGCTGCACGTCGTGCCGGTGCAGGGCCCGGCGGCGGACCCGGCGTTCCGCGCTCGAGTCCGGGCCTTCGTGGACCAGGTCGCGGTGCGCGACGGGTCCTGATCATCCGTTCACGTGGACAGCAGGTGCCGGAGTGCCGCTTCCGTGATGCGCGCCGGCATCGTGTGGCCGCCGTCGAACACCTCGGTCGTCGCGACACCCGGAGGGAACGCGTCGAGGACGCGCCGGACGCCGGCGAGGGGGAACAGTCCGTCGTCCCGTCCCGCCGCGACGAGGACCGGTTGATCAACGGCCGACGCGACCAGGGGGACGTCGCCAGCGGCGGTGAGTCCCGGGACGAACCAGGCCGGGTTGTGGCGGATCCGAGCGTCCTCGAACGAGGCCAGCGTCCCGAGTCCGCAGCTGACCACGCCCCGCGTGAGTCGGGCGTCCACGGCGAGTGCGAACAGCGCCACCTGTCCGCCGAGGGAGTGTCCGACGATGCCGAGTTCGGTGTCGGCAGTACTCGTCTCGATCATCCAGGACGTCACCGTGGCGATGTCACGCGAGTGCTTCGCCTGCAGGCTGCTGCCGTCCGCCACACGGAAGAGCGCGTCGAGGCGTTCGTCGGCCGCCGGGTCGTCAGTCCAGTCGCGTCGGCGTTCCTCGAAACCGATCAGATCGGGGATGACCACGCGGGCCCCACCGCGAGCGAGCACCACGCCGTAGGCGAGAGTCGGATCCCCCGCCCGCCCGGCGGCCTCGCTCTTCCCGGAGGTGAAGTCGCCCGCGTGCTGGTGGACGGCGATGACGTCCGTTCCCGTGCCGTGGTCCGGGGTCAGGAGGAAGCACGGGATGGTGTCGCCGTCGGCCGTGTCCAGCTCGACGCGTGCCCACCGCACCGACCCGTCGCGTCCGAGCGGCTCCAGGCGGACCGCCACCGGACGGAGCTCGTCAGGGGACGGCAGCCCGAGCAGGTCGCGGACGCGTCCTCGGGCCGGTTCGTCGGTCGTCGACACCATGCCCGGACGCTACCAGCGGCGGCGAACCCGCCTGTGGGTCCCGAACACGCCGACCGTGGTGAACAGCAGGAGAGGGCTCGGTGACGGATCGCGCGTCCCCCGTCCGAGGGGGCTAGCGTCGCCGACGTGAACCGTTCTCGCGTGCACCGTCGCCCGCTCGTCCGCCCGCTCCCGCTCGCCGCGGTGGCCACGATCGCCGCGCTGCTCGGGACGGGGGTCGTCGCGGCACCGGCCGTCGCATCGCCTTCGGAACAGGCAGCGCAGGCGGGGAGGACCGTCTCCGACCCGGCTCGGTACGTCGACCCGTTCATCGGCACGAGCGGCGACGGCAACACCTGGCCCGGCGCGACCGCACCGTTCGGCATGCTCCAGTGGAGTCCCACCGGCACCGCGGGTGACCAGACCTCGACGCCGGTCGCGAACGGCTACTCGTACGACGTGAACCGGCTGCGCGGGTTCAGCCTGACGCACCTGAACGGTGCCGGCTGCGCGCCGGGGGCCGCCGGTGACGTGCCGATCATGCCGGTCACGACCCCGATCACGACGTCGCCGTCGGCCGACAGCACCGACGCGGTCTACGCCGCCGGCTACTCGCACGACGACGAGTCCGCGAGCCCCGGGCGCTACGGCGTCGCACTCGACAACGGCGTCCGCACCGACCTCGCCGTCACCACCCGGGCCGGCGTCGGCGAGTTCGCGTTCCCCGCCGGGAAGGCCGCGAACCTGCTCTTCCGCACCTCGAACTCGATCAACGGCAGCGAGGCCGCGACCACCCGCGTCGATGCCCGCACCCGCACTGTGAGCGGCAGCGTCCTCACCGGCGGCTTCTGCAGCCGCCGGGCGAACGGCGGCGGGGCCACCAACCCCGACCGGCGCAGCTACTACCGGCTGTTCTTCACGGCCACCTTCGACAAGGCGTTCACGAGCACCGGCGCCTGGCAGGACGGTACGGTCCGACCGGGAGGCACGTCCTCCTCCGGTGGAGAGGGCTACCTGACCGGCGCCGACCGTGCCGGACGCGGCTCCGGCGCGTGGGTCGGGTTCGACGCGCGTCGCGGTGCGACGGTGCACGCGAAGATCGGCATCTCGTACGTGAGCGCCGCAGGAGCGATCGCGAACCGCGACGGCGAGGTGACCCAGCGCTCGACCGTCGCCAGCGTGGCGGACGGCACACGGGCCTCCTGGAACCGCGAACTGTCGCGTCTGCGCGTCGGAGGCGGCACCGCGGACCGCACCACCCAGCTGTACACGTCCGTGTACCACGCGCTCATGCAGCCGAACACGCTGAACGACCGCGACGGCCGCTACCTGGGGCCGGACCAGCGGGTGCACCGCATGGACCGAGGGCACCGCGCCGTCTACGGCACGTACTCCGGGTGGGACCAGTACCGGGCGCAGATCCAACTGCTCGCACTGCTGCGGCCGGACGTCGCCGGGGACATGGCGCAGTCGATGCTGCGGTTCGCGCAGCAGAACGGTGGGGTGTGGGACCGCTGGCTCCACCTCGGGGCGCCGACGCACGTGATGACGGGTGACCCCTCGGCCGCGACCCTCGCCACCTGGTACGCGATGGGGGTCCGGAACTTCGACGTGCGGGCCGCCTACGCCTCGCTGAAGCACCAGGCGACCGTCGAGAACGCCGACGCCGAGAGCGACATCGGGTGCCCGGGCCAGTGCCTGGCGCAACGCCCGGCGCTCGACGAGTACCTGCAGCGCCAGTACGCCGCGAACGACGACTGCTCGTGCTGGGGCGGCGCTGCCGAGACGCTCGAGGACTCGATCTCCGACAGTGCGCTCGGGTACTGGGCGGGTTCCCTCGGGCTGCGCTCCGATGCCCGGATGTTCAGCGTTCGTGGCGAGTACTGGAAGAACACCTTCAACGCCGCCGTCGGGTACCAGGCCGCGCGGCAGGCCGACGGATCGTGGACGCCCGACTGGTCGCCCTCGACCGGCACCGGGTTCGCACAGGGGACGAGCGCGCAGTACACGTGGCTCGTGCCGCAGGACGTGCAGGGGCTGTCGACGGCCTTGGGTGGCGACGACGCGGCGGTCGCGCGACTCGATGCGTTCTTCCACGACAACACTGGTGCGTTCGCGGTGACCGGCGGCGACGCCACGAAGTTCGACCCGACCAACGAGCCGGACATCCACACGCCGTGGATGTACAACGCGCTCGGGAAGCCGTGGAAGACGCAGGAGACCGTGCGCCGGGTCGTCGACGACGCCTACACGACCGGGCCGAGCGGGCTGCCGGGCAACGACGACCTGGGCACGATGAGTGCCTGGTACGTCTTCGCGTCGATCGGGTTGTTCCCGCAGACGCCGGGGCGGGCGGAGATGCTCATCGGCAGCCCGACGTTCAGCACGGTCGACATCCGGCGGTCGAGCGGGGAGCGGATCGTCGTTCGGTCCTCCGGCACCGCGCCGTACGTGCACGGTGCTCGGTTGGACGGGCGCACCCTCGAGAAGTCGTGGGTGCCGGCGTCCTTCGTCACCCGGGGTGGCGCGCTGTCGCTCCGGGTCGCAGACGCGGCGGACACGACGTGGGCGAGCGGTGCTCGGGGGCGCCCGGTCGACCGCTGAACACCGCTTGACACGTCGTACTCCAGTACTGATATGTTGACCCCGTCCGGAGGGCGGAAGGGGCAGCATGGGGGATCTGGTGGTCGACCTGTCGACGATGCAGGCGGTGTCACGAGGGGGCCTGCAGGCGGCTGGTGACTTCCGGTCCGAGCGTGCGCTGTCCGGGGCGGACAGCGGCACGTTCGGGTCGGCGACGGTCGAGTCGGCGTTCGTCCAGTCGGCCCGGGCCCTCGACGCGATGATCCGTTCGCTCGGCGACGACGCGGACACCCTGCGCGCGTACGTGACCACCGCTGCCGAAGCGGTCCTGCGCGCCGACGCCGACCTCGCCCGGCGGGTCCGGTGAGTGCCGACCCCACCGCCGGAGACCCGGACGGCATCCAACGCGTCGCGCGCCTGCACGACGACCACGCGGATGCCGTCCGCGACGGAGCCCGTCAGGTGCTCGTCGCGGCGGAGTCCGCGGCGGCCGGGTGGCAGGGTGCAGCGCAGCAGCAGTTCCTCACGGTCGCAGCGACGGTGCCGGCGAGTGCGCACCGCGTCGCCGCACGGTTGGACGCCGCGGCGACGGCGCTCGCCGACTACGCGCGCGAGGTCCAGCAGATCCAGGACGATGCCGCTCGCCTGCAGACGGCGCTCCGGAACACGGCCGACGACATCGCGGTGAACGCGCGGGCGGTCCGCGCCGCGACCCGGACGGCGGCCGGGCCCGATGCGGTCGAGGCGGACGAGGTCCTCCTGCAGCAGGTGCAGAACAGCGGCGTCTGGCTCGCGGGGCTCGAGGCGCGGTTGTCGGCGCAGTGGGACGAGCTCGTCGCCCGACGCGCTGCCGCGGACCGTGCGGCTGCGTCTGCGCTCGACGACCGAGCGGTGCTCGGCGGCCTGGTCTCGACTGCGGCCGCCCGGGCGATGAGCGACGGGCAGTTCACGACCTGGCTCGGCACCCTCGACCACGAGAGCATCGCGGCGCTGCGGGACGACCCGCGCATCGCCCGGCGTCTCGCAGGGCTCGACGCCACCGACGTCGCCGGGTGGTGGCAGGCGATGTCCGGCCCGGACGGAGCGCCGTCGGCAGCCCAGCGGGCGTTCGTCGTGGCGTTGCCCACGGTGATCGGGAACCTGAACGGCGTCGCGTACTGGGCACGGGTTCGGGCGAACACGACGGTGCTGGTCGACCGGCTCGCCCACGCGGAACGGCAGGTCGCGCACTGGCGGGAGCAGCTCGACGCCGCGAAGACCCCGGCCGGAGCTGCCGCCGCCCGAGCGGAGCTGTCCACGTGGTCGCGGCAGCGCGATGCCTACCGGAACATCCAGGACACCCTCGACACGACCCCGGTGTCGCTCGTGTCACTCGTCGACGACCGTCCACCACTCGCGCAGATCGTCGCTGGTGACCTCGACCGCGCCGCGCACGTCAGCGTCATCGTGCCGGGCATGAACACCGCGACGGACCAGCGCGGAACGGTGCAGAACTACAGCGCGATCGCACGGGGCATGCGCCGCGAGCAAGCTCGCGTGGGTGGTGTCCGACGCAGTGACATCGCCGTGGTGTCCTGGATCGGCTACCACCCGCCGATGGCCGACGACCCGTCGTTCGCGGCCGTGGTCGCGAACGGCCGGGCGCACGAGGGCGCTGACCGGCTCGTGGCCGACCTCGACGGATTCCACGCAGTCCGAGCGGCTGCCGGGCACGACGCGGACCTGACCGTGATGGGGCACTCCTACGGCACGAACGTGGCGACGATCGCGTTGACGAGGACCCACGCCGACCACGTGGTGCTGCTCGGCTCGGCCGGGGTCACGGACGTCGCACCGAAGGCTTCGGCGCTGCACGTGCCGGCGGGCGAGGTCTTCGCCAGCCAGGGCGCCAAGGACGGCTGGGCCGTCACCGGCCAGAACCTGTCGGGTCGGCGGGATCCGACCGAGTCCTCGTGGGACGCGCACGAGTTCAGCTCGGAGACCCAGCGGGGCAGTGACGGCACGCTGCACGGCGTCACGCAGCACGGCCCCTACGTCGGTGGGAACGGCGACGGCCGGTACTCGTACTTCGACGACGGCACCACGGCGCAGCACAACAGCGCGCTGGCCGCCATGGGGCGTGGCGACGAGATCCCCGAACAGGGCGGTCCCTTCGACCGGATGCGGCAGCAGACGAAGGACGATTGGCTCATGTACGGCTGGCAGACAGGACTCACCGGTGACCCGAGGCTCTGAACGGTGGGGCGGAGCCGTCGTGGCATCGATCGCCGTCACGATGCTGTTGGCCGGGTGCGCCGACGTTGCCCCGTACTCCCCGATGCGGAAGGACACGTCGATGAACGTCGAAGAATCCCACCAGGACGTCTTGGACGTCTTCGCTGCCGTCCGGTCGGTCGTCGGCGAGGACGGCTGGGGCGATGACGATCCCGCATGGCTCATCTGTGGCAGCGACGGCGAAGACGCAGCCCAGTACACGTACGCCAGCACCCGGAGACTCCCGCTCCCCGGGACGCCCGACGAGGTCGCCGAGCGGGTCGTGACGGCGCTCGCCGGGATCGGGTACGACGGTGCGGTGGTGGAGCACGACGAGGAGCTCACGCCGCGGCGAACCGTCATCAGCTACCCACAGGGATACCTCCGCGGCACCGCTCCGGACGGGTTCGCGATCTTCTTCCAGGCGTTCGACTCCTACGCCGACGTGTCCATCGACGGGCACTGCGTGCCGGGGAAGGCACCGAAGTTCGGCGAACCACTGAACCCCCGGCCCACGGACCTGCCCTGACCGACGGGCCGGCAGGCCCTACGATCGACCCGACAGAGGGGACCACCATGACCGAACTCGCCGACTGGGAGACCGAGGGCGCCAAGGCCCGACCGACGACCCCGGACGATCGCAACCG
The DNA here is from genome assembly GCF_004346515.1 of Curtobacterium sp. PhB191. Taxonomy (NCBI): domain Bacteria; kingdom Bacillati; phylum Actinomycetota; class Actinomycetes; order Micrococcales; family Microbacteriaceae; genus Curtobacterium; species Curtobacterium sp. PhB191. The sequence continues at coordinate 169,588 of NZ_SMBV01000001.1, read as the reverse complement.
GCCACCAGCACCGGCCGCCCTGCGCGCCACGACCTGGATCGGGGGGCTGCTGCTCATCGCGGCGGTGTTCGTGTTCGTGGGTGCGTCGTCCCTCGGCGTGCGCGAGGACGAGACCGAGGCGCACGCTCTCGCCCGACTCGTGATCGTCGTCGTCATCGGGGTCGCCGCCGCCGTGGTCGGTGCGGTCGCCCTGCTGCTCCGGCTCGTCGCAGGGGCACTCGTCCGGCGCTGATCAGCGCAGCTCGCGCCCGCCGCCCCACACCCGCTGCACCTCGAGCGCCGGGGACAGCGCCACCAAGTCGGCTGCGTACCCCGGCGCGAGCCGCCCCAGTCGGTCGCCGAGCCCCAGCGCCGCGGCCGGCACGCTCGTCAGGGCCGCGACGGCCTCGGGCAGCGTCCGTCCGGCGAGCGAGACCGCGTTCCGCAACGCCACGTCCTGCGTCAACGTCGACCCCGCGATGGTCTCGGTCCCGGCGACGTGCGCGACGCCGTCCGTCACGGTGACGTCGAGCGACCCCAGCCGGTACGAGCCGTCGGCTGCGCCCGCAGCACCCATGGCGTCGGTGATGAGCGCCACCCGGCCCGGAGCAGCGCGGAACAGGGTGTCCGCGACGACCGGGTGCACGTGCACGGCGTCCAGGATGAGCTCGAGTGTCACCCGGTCGTCGGCCACCGCGGCACCGATCGGCCCCGGGGCGCGGTGGTGCAGCCCCGGCATCGCGTTGAACGCGTGGGTCAGCAGCGTCGCACCGGCGTCGAACGCGGCACGGGCCTGGTCGTAGGTGCCGACGGTGTGGCCGACGGCGACGGTGACCCCGGCGGCGACGAACCGGCGGACGGCGTCGAGCGCGCCCGGCAGTTCCGGCGCGATGGTGACCTGGCGGATGACGCCCTCGCCGGCCTCGAGCAGTGCGTCGACCGCTGCGGGGGACGGGTCGATGAGGAACGACTCGTTGTGGGCGCCCTTGTTGTGCGGGGACAGGAACGGCCCCTCCAGGTGCACGCCGAGCACGAGTGGGTCGGTCGCCATCACGGAACGGATCCGCGCGAGCGAGTCCGCGAGCGCGGGGACCGGGTTCGCGACGAGGGACAGGACCGACCGGGTCGTGCCGTGGGCCCGGTGGACTGCCAGCGACTCGGCGAAGGAGTCGTCCTCGTACGACTCGGTCGCACCGCCGTGCCCGTGCAGGTCGATGAACCCGGGCGTCAGGACCGCGTCGCCCAGGTCGACGACCTGGTCCGCCGCGGGGGCTTCGGGGCCGGAGCCGACCGCGTGCACCACGTCGCCGGCGAGCAGGACCCAGCCGTCCGCCGTGGACCCGGCCGCGTCGACGAAGCGGGATGCGCGCACCAGGGTGCGCTGGGCCTCCCGGCCGGCCTGGAGGCCCGTGACGGTCATGCGGTCTCCCTGCGGAACGCGATCACGCCGCTCAGGGCGGCGATCACGATGAAGACGAAGCCCACGACCGGGTGGCCGATGGAGATCCAGGTCGCGCCCGCGGCGATGACCAACGCGACCTCGACGATCGTCTTGCCGACGATGTCGGTCTCGATCGGCGACGCCGGCGAGCGGAAGAAGTACCAGACGACGGCCGCGAACAGCGGGGCGCCGACCATGAACAGGTAACCGGGCAGGGGGAGCTGCCACGACCAGTAGCCCCAGAACGCCAGGGAGAGCAGGCCGAACGTGCAGACCAGGACGCGGAGCACGCGCCAGACGTCGAACGGCCGTCGCTGCTTGCCGGCGGGTGCCGGGCCGGGGACTGCTTCCCAGTCGACGGGGGACTGCGGGGCGTTCGTCATGGTGCTGCCTACTTGAAGATGATGGTGCGGGCGCCGTCGAGCAGGACGCGGTCCTCGGCGATCCAGCGCACTGCCTGGGTGAGGGTGCGGGACTCTTCGTCCTGGCCGATGGAGACCAGCTCGGCGGGGTCCTTCGTGTGGTCCACGCGCACGACGTTCTGCTCGATGATCGGGCCCTCGTCGAGGTCGCTCGTGACGAAGTGGGCCGTCGCACCGATGAGCTTCACGCCGCGTGCGTGCGCCTGGCGGTAGGGGTTCGCGCCCTTGAAGCCGGGCAGGAACGAGTGGTGGATGTTGACCGCACGGCCCTCGAGCGCCGCGCAGAGCTCCGGCGACAGGATCTGCATGTAGCGGGCGAGCACGACGAGTTCGATGTCGTGCTCCTCGACCGCTTCGAGGACACGGCGCTCCATGGCCGCCTTGCTGTCCGCGTCGGTGACCGGACGGTGCTCGAACGGCACCGAGTAGAACGACGCGAGCTCGGACAGGTCCGGGTGGTTGGACAGCACGAGGGGGACCTCGATCGGCAGCTGCCCACCGCGCTGGCGGTAGAGCAGGTCGTTGAGGCAGTGGCCGGCCTTCGACACGAGGACGAGGCTGCGCAGCGGGCGACCGACGACGTCGAGCTGGACGCGGGCGTCGTACCGGGCGGCGACGGGGGCGAGGGCCGCCTCGAAGGTCGCACGGTCCACCGGAGCCATGACCTGCAGGCGCATGAAGAACGTGTTCGTGTCGACGCTCGAGAACTGCTGCGACTCGGTGATGTTGCCGTTGGCGGCGACGACCGCTCCGGAGACGGCGTGCACGATCCCGGGCTGGTCGTCGCAGACGAGCGTCAGGGTCCAGTGCGTGGGGGTCGGGTCGGTCACCGGATCAGGGTACCGGGCGTGAGGAGCGCGGTGCTTCGTGCGCAGGAATGGTCGAGTGCCGTCACGCGACCCGACCATTTCTGCTCACGAAGCGGGCGTGGCGGCGGCGGCCGTGCGGAGGCGGCGGTCGGCCAGGGTCAGGACCGTCAGGAGCACCGCGACGCCGAGGATCACCCACGCCAGCACGTGCAGGTCCGGTGTGGTCGGGGCCTGGCCGAACACACCACCGATGAGCGACGAGGCCCCGATCGCCCCGATGTACACCGCCGTGCGGGACAGCCCGGCCGCGGTGCCGATGTACGCCGCGGGGACGAGCCGGTACAGCGCCGCCTGGTTCGACACCGACGCCAGGGCCTGCGGGACGCCGAACAGTGCCGGCGCCAGCGCGAGCAGCACGACCGGCGACCCGGTGTGCAGGAAGAGCAGGAGCGCCCCGCCGACGATCGGCACGACGGCCGCGACGATCAGGGGTCCGCGCACGGCGGTCTTCCGGGCGACGACGAACGACGCGATCCCGGCCACGATCGCGGCCGGCAGCTGGATGTACCCGGCGACGTCGCTCGAGTACCCGGCGACGTCCTGCACCCACTGCGAGAACCCGTAGGTCATCGTGTACGCGAGCAGGTAGGTCAGGAACAGTCGCACGTAGGTGCGGGACAGCGCGCCGTTCCGCGCGAGCATCCGGACGTCCACGAACGGCCGGACCGCGCGCAGCTCCCACAGGACGAGGGCGACGAGCAGCACGATCGCCACCGCGAGCAGCCACCACAGGCCGGCGGACAGGTCGAGCAGGAACACGAGCAGCGCCGAGACGGTGCCCGTCATGAGCAGCATGCCGAACGGGTCGAGCGCCTGCAGGACGGGCAGGGCCTCGTCGTCACGTGGACGGAGACGGTCCGACGGCAGCCACATCGCCGCCACGACGATGCCGAACGCCGCCAGGGGCACGTTCACCAGGAAGATCGCGTGCCAGCCGAACGCGGCGATCAGTGCGCCGCCCAGCGGAGGCCCGGCCGCCGCCGACACGAGCGAGGTGATGGACAGCGCTCCGAGCACGAGCGGCGGGGTCGGCTTCCCGATCCGTGCCGAGTGCTGTCGGAGGGTGGTGAGTGCTGCCGGGTACGCCGACGAGGTGCCGATGCCGATGAGCACGCGGGCGAACACCGCGCCGCCGAAGCCGGTCAGGAACTCGGGCACGACCCCGGCGACACCGACGATCACGAGCCCGGTCAGGAACACCTTCTTCGGGCCGAAGCGGTCGGCGAGCTTGCCCATCGTCGGCTGCGCGATCGCACTCGCCAGGTACAGGGCGGCGACGAGCCAGATCGCCTGCGCCGCACCGATCCCCAGGTCGCTGGAGATCGGCGTGAGCGCGACGGACACCATCGTGGTGTTGATCGGGTTGAGCAGCGGTCCGACGAGCACCGGGATGAGGAGCTTCGGGCCGAAGCCACTGCCGGTGCTGCCCGGGGCGACGACGGGGGTGGGAGTGGTCGAGGTGGACGTGGGAGTGCTTCTTCCGGGGTCAGCGTTCGGTGAGCGGGGCGAGGATCGCGATCGCTCGGGCGACGGTGTCGCGGTCGACGTCGGGCAGCGCGGCGAGCCGGTCGGTCAGGACGCGAGTGCGGGTGGTCCAGGCGTCCTCGCGGGCACGGGCGCCCTGGTCGGTCGCGCGGACGAGCGCACGGCGGCCGTCGGCGGGGTCTGGACGTCGTTCGACGAGGCCGAGGTCCTCGAGCGCCTGGACGGTCGCGCCCATCGACTGCGGCCGGACGCCCTCGGCGCGGGCGAGCTCGGCGACCGTGCTCTCGCCGTACCGCAGCAGGCGGCCGAGCGCGGCGGTCTGGGACGCCGTGACCTCGTCGGCCTTGCCGGTCAGCAGCGTGCGACGGATCCGACCGTAGAGCGTCAGCAGGTCGCCGGCGAGCGCGGTCGGATCGGGTGAGTCCATACCGGCACGGTACTACTTCGGCAGGACAACTTGCAAGGCTACCTTGCGAGTCCCAGGCTCGCCACTCCGGATCGGCTCAGCGCTCGAACACGATGCGGCGCTTCGTCACCACGAAGCCGGCCCGTTCGAACGCCCGGCGCATCGGGGTGTTCGCCGCGTCCGTCGTGCCGACCACCTTCGGCTCGCCGGCCTCGGCGTGCACGCGCAGCCCCTCGGCGAGCAGCCCGTCGACCACACCGCGCCCACGGTGCTGCGGCAGCACGCCGATGAAGCTGATCGCCGCGTCGTACGCCGTCCGCGTCGCCAGGACGAACCCGACCACCAGGCCGTCCGGGTCGAGCGCGACCCGCCAGCCGTCGCGCGACCCCGGCAGCGAGCGGTAGAACTCGAGGTCGTCGGCGGCGGCGCCCCGCGGGCCGAGTTCGTCCACCGACGCCACGGTGTGGGCGTCGAGGCTCCCCACCGCGACGCGGGCGAACAGGTCCACGAACTCGTCGTCGTCACCCGACCGGAAGCGCAGCGAGGACGGCATCGGCACTCCGTGGTCCGGCGTCCACGCCACACTCACCCGCTCCGTCGAACGTCCGAGCCCCGCCGACCGGGCGGCCGCCGTGCGCCACGACACCGCGGCGACGGCCTCGGGGTCGTCGTGCCAGTCCACCGCGACGTCGACGATCCACTCCGGTCGCGCCCCGAACGCAGCGGTCCCCGCCGTGATCAACCCGGCGGCGATCGCCACCTGCTCGTCCTCGGGCACGTCCGGAGCCACCAGCAGGTCGTCGAGGGTCGACGGCACCTCGGCGTCCGCGCCACCCCACCAGAGCGCCCGTGCCACCGGACGGCCGTCGCGCTCGGCCAGCCACGACCACCCCGGGCGGTAGTTGTCCGTACCCGACTCGGCGCGGTACCGGTCCGGACCGATCCACGCGACCGGTTCCGACGTCGAGAACGCGAGCAGGGCCTCCCGGTCGTCCTCGGTGGTCGCGCGGAAGGTGACCGTCACCGCGGGTCGGTCATCGTCGTGATCAGGTGCTCCTGCACGTAGCCGAGCCAGTCGTAGACGTCGCGCAGGCCGACGCCCGCGTCGGCCTCGACCGAACGCTCCTCGTCGTCGGCGTCGACGATCCCGAGGCGGTCCGCGATCGTCAGCCGCAGGTCGGTCAGGGTGCGGAGCCAGGCCTGCTCGTCCTCCGGGTCGAGGGCGCCGTCGCGGGTCCCCGTCAGCCACTCGTGCACGGTCGTCGCGTTCGAGGTCTTCTGCGCCAGCAGGTCGGACTGCGTGTACTTCCGGAACTCCGCGCTGGCGTCGTCGTCGTCCGGGTAGGCGTCCGGGAACATCCGTATCGCCACCGGGTCCGCTGTCAGGTCGCCGTCGAGCACCTGGCGCAGCTGCTCGGTCAGGGACGTCAGCAACCCGCGCTCGCCGGAGGACATGCCGAGGTGGACGCCGTCGGCCCGGCGGACGAAGGGGATCACGCTTTGGGAGCCTTGTCGACGGTCGCCTGCAGGCCGTAGCCGTGCATCGACTGGACGTGGGCCTCCATGGCCTCGCGCGGACCCGTCGCCACGATGGCCCGACCCTCGGTGTCCACCTGGTGCATGAGCCGCTCCGCATGCGCGCGACCGAAGCCGAAGTGCCGCTGGAAGACGTACGTGACGTACGACATCAGGTTCACCGGGTCGTCCCACACGACGGTGACCCACGGGGTGTCGGCGCGCGCACTGGTGCGTTCGTCCGGGGTGGTCCGTTCGTCCACGTCGGGCGAGGTCAGCGTCATGCATCCAGGGTGACACAGGGCGGGCGGCTCGGTACGATCGTCACGTCGCGACTGGCGTTGGATGGGTCACCATCGGGGAGCGACACCTGACACGGTGCGCGGCCGTACGCCTGGGCTGCACCGACCGATCGTCCGTGCGCGACCCACCGGTCGTCGCCAACCCACGTAGGAGAACCGTGTCCATCACCGATCTGCCCGCCGTCGACGGCTCCGTCGACACCGACCGCGCAGCCTTCAACGCCCCGCTCACCGAGGTCGACCCCGAGATCGCCGCCGTCCTGCAGCAGGAGCTCGGCCGTCAGCGCGACACCCTCGAGATGATCGCGTCCGAGAACTTCGTGCCGCGCGCCGTGCTCGAGTCCCAGGGCTCCGTCCTCACCAACAAGTACGCCGAGGGCTACCCCGGCAAGCGCTACTACGGCGGCTGCGAGTACGTCGACGTCGCCGAGCAGCTCGCCATCGACCGTGCCAAGGCGCTCTTCGGTGCTGCCTACGCGAACGTCCAGCCGCACTCGGGCGCCACGGCCAACGCCGCGGTCCTGCACGCCATCGCCAGCGCCGGCGACACCATCCTCGGCCTCGAGCTCGCGCACGGCGGTCACCTGACCCACGGCATGAAGCTCAACTTCTCCGGCCGCATCTACAACGCCGTCGCGTACGGCGTCGACCCCGAGACGTTCGAGGTCGACTACGACGACATCCGCGCCAAGGCCATCGAGCACCAGCCGAAGGTCCTCATCGCCGGCTGGTCCGCCTACCCGCGCCAGCTCGACTTCGCGAAGTTCCGCGAGATCGCGGACGAGGTCGGCGCCAAGCTCTGGGTCGACATGGCGCACTTCGCCGGCCTCGTCGCCGCCGGTCTGCACCCGTCCCCGGTCCCGCACGCCCACGTCGTCTCGTCGACCGTGCACAAGACCCTCGGCGGCCCCCGCTCGGGCATCATCCTGTCCAACGACGAGACCCTGTTCAAGAAGCTGAACTCCGCGGTCTTCCCGGGCCAGCAGGGCGGCCCGCTCATGCACGTGATCGCCGCCAAGGCCACCGCGTTCCTGCTCGCCGGCACCCCCGAGTTCAAGGCCCGCCAGGAGCGCACCATCCGCGGTGCCCGCTTGCTCGCGGATCGGCTCACGCAGCCGGACGCCCGCGCGGCCGGCGTCGACGTCCTCACCGGTGGCACCGACGTGCACCTGGTGCTCGTCGACCTGCGCACCTCCGAGGTCGACGGCAAGCAGGCCGAAGACCTGCTGCACGAGGTCGGCATCACCGTGAACCGCAACTCCGTGCCGTTCGACCCGCGTCCGCCGATGGTCACCTCGGGTGTCCGCATCGGCACGTCGGCGCTCGCCACGCGTGGCTTCGGCGACGCCGAGTTCACCGAGGTCGCGGACATCATCGCGCTGACCCTCATGCCGAACCCGGACATCGCAGCGCTCTCGGCCCGGGTGAAGACCCTGACCGACGCGTTCCCCCTCTACGCGTGAGCGACGCCCTGAGCCCCCTGCCCGTCGAGCGATGGGCGGGGGAGGGCTCGGCGGTCCGCATCGACGGCACCGCCCTCGCCGCCCGGACGCTCGACGAACTGCGGGTCCGCATCGACCGGCTGCACGAGCACGGCATCCGTCCGGGGCTCGGCACGATCCTGGTCGGGGAGAACCCCGGTTCCCTGTCCTACGTCGCGGGCAAGCACCGCGACTCGGCGCAGATCGGGCTCGACTCGCACCGCATCGACCTGCCGGCAACGGCATCCGCCGCAGACATCCGAGCCGCGATCCTGCAGATGAACGACGACCCCCGGGTCACCGCGTTCATCGTGCAGCTGCCGCTGCCGGAGGGCATCGACCCGACGCCGATGCTCGAGCTGATGGACCCGTCGAAGGACGCCGACGGCCTGCACCCGACGAACCTCGGTGAGCTCGTGCTCGCCGTGCCCGGTGGTGCCGGCACCATCGACGCGCCCCTGCCCTGCACCCCGCGGGGCATCGTCGCGATGCTCGAGGCGTACGACATCCCGATCCGGGGCGCGCACGTCACGATCATCGGGCAGGGCCTGACGGTCGGCCGGCCGCTCGGTCTGCTGCTCACCCGCCTCGAGGCCACCGCCACCCTGACCCACTCCCTGACGGCGGACGTCGCCGCGGAGTGCCGTCGCGCCGACATCGTCATCGCGGCCGCCGGGGTCGCCGGGCTCGTCAAGCCGGACTGGGTGCAGCCCGGTGCGGCCGTGATCGACGTGGGCATCACCCGCGTGGTCTCTCCGGAGACCGGCAAGGCGAAGCTGCACGGCGACGTCGACCCCGCGGTCGCGTCGGTCGCCGGCTTCATGTCGCCCGTGCCCGGCGGCGTCGGCCCGATGACGCGCGCGATGCTCATGAAGAACGTGGTCGAGGCTGCGGAGCGCCACCTGAAGTAGGTGCGCGGCGGTCGGTGCCGCTGGCGCGCGTCCGTTCGTGCCGCGGTCCGTGCCGCTGTCCGTGCCGCTGTCTGTGCCGCGAAAGCGACAGAATCCCGCGAACAGTTCGCTGGAATCTGTCGCTTTGGCGGGATGGTCGTGTCCACGGGCGGCCGGGAGGCGCGGCTCGCCCTCGCCCCGCGCGTTCGGGGGACGGGTGCGGAGCCGCCCCCAGTGCTACGGTCACCGCATGGGGGAGAACGTCCAGACCGCGCCCGTGATGGCGGCCACCGGCAGGAAGCTGCGTCCGCGTGCGTGGGGACTCGTACTCGTCGGGACCGTCGCACTGGTGCTGTCCCCGAACCTGGTGCTCTGGAGCACGTCGACGGGCTACGGCGGGGTCGACGCCGACGACAACTGGATCGACAACGGCGGCAAGGTCCTGGAGACCGCGCCCATCACGGTGCAGGTCGAAGCGCACGTCGCACCGGCCGCACTCGCACTGTTGCTGCTCGTGGTCGTCGTCGGGATCGTCCTGCCGCCGACGCTCGCGCGCTACGGGCACCGCACCCTCGGCGACATCGTGCGGTACTCCGCGTACCTGGCGGTCCCGGTGTGCATCGTCGTCGGCGTGCTGGTCTACACGGTGTGGCAGGGCCACGTCGTGATGGACCAGCTCCAGCACGAGGTGCTGCACCCGCACGGGTTCCCGTGGGGCGGCGTCACCGTCACCACGGGTCACATGACCCGCTGACGCACGGCCTCGCGCTGGATTGCGCCGAAGTTTCGCGGTCAGCGACACCTCACGGGCCGTGCGCCGCGTGACGTGTCGGTGAGCGCGAAACTCCGCCGGTCAGGCTCAGTCGCGGCGGGCGCCCTGCGCGGCGTGCACCGTGAAGACGTTCGGCTCGCGGTACCCGGCGGCTGCGAAGGCGGCGGTGACGGCCTCGGTGATCGCGCCACGGGCCTCCCGGTCGACCAGCGCGATCGCCGCACCACCGAACCCACCACCGGTCATCCGCGCACCGACGGCGCCGTGCTCGACGGCGGTCGCGACGGCCAGGTCGAGCTCCGGCACGGAGATCTCGAAGTCGTCGCGCATCGACTCGTGCGACGCGACGAGCAGCGAGCCGATCGCCCGCGGGCCCTGTTCGCGCAGCGTCCGGACGGTGTCGAGGACTCGTTGGTCCTCGGTCACGACGTGGCGCACGCGGCGGAAGGTCTCGTCGTCGAGCAGCTCCTGCGCACGGGGCAGGTCATCGACGCTCAGGTCACGCAGGGCCTCGACACCGAGCACCTGCGCACCCTTCTCGCACGAGGCCCGACGAGCTGCGTACCCACCGGTGGCGTGGGCGTGCTCGACCCGGGTGTCGATGACCAGGACCTCGAGCCCGTTGGCCTCGAGCGCCAGGTCGACCACGGCGGTGTCGAGCGTGCGGCAGTCCAGGAACACGACGGCGTCCTGCTCGCCGAGCAGTGACGCGGACTGGTCCATGATGCCCGTCGGTGCGCCGACGGCGTGGTTCTCGGAGTACTGCCCCACGCGGGCGAGGGTCTTGCGGTCGAGCCCGAGCTCCCACAGGTCGTTGAAGGCGAGCGCGACGCCGCACTCGATCGCGGCGCTGGACGACAGGCCGGCCCCGACGGGGACGTCGGACTCGATGAAGACGTCGAACCCGGTCTTGTCCGACAGGTCTGCGCCGGCCTGCTCGCGGAGTGCCCAGGCGATGCCGAAGACGTACGCCGACCAGCCGGTCATGTTCGACGGGTCGAGGTCGTCGAGCGACAGTTCGAGCACCGTGTCGGCGTCGAACGCGGACGAGACGCGCAGCAGACGGTCCGGCCGCGGGGCGATCGACGCGGTGGTGCGCCGGTCGATCGCGAACGGCAGGACGTACCCGTCGTTGTAGTCGGTGTGCTCACCGATCAGGTTGACCCGGCCGGGGGCGGAGTACCGCACCGCCGGCTCGTACCCGTAGACCTGCTGGAACGTCATGCTCGCTCGATTCCCTGTCGGATGAACTCGGCTGCCTTCTCGGGCACGAGGTCCCCGATCCAGGCGCCCATGGCGGCTTCGCTGCCGGCCAGGAACTTCAACTTGTCCGCCGCCCGACGCGGCGACGTGATCTGCAGCATGAGCCGCACGGTGTCCCGCCCGACGTGCACCGGTGCCTGGTGCCACGCGGCGATGTACGGGGTCGGGTCGCCGTAGAGCTCGTCGATGCCCCGCGTCAGGCGCAGGTGCATGTGGGCCAGTTCGTCCTTCTCGGCCTCGGTCAGGCCGGCGAAGTCGGGGACGTGGCGGTGCGGCAGCATGTGGATCTCGATGGGCCAGCGTGCGGCGAACGGCACGAAGGCCGTGAAGTGCTCGCCCTGCAGGACGACCCGGTCCGAGGCCCGCTCGTTCGCCAGGTGCTGTTCGAACAGGTCCGGTCCGAAGCGCTCGATGGAGTCGAGCAGACGCTGCGTGCGGGGCGTGACGTACGGGTACGAGTAGATCTGCCCGTGCGGGTGGTGCAGCGTGACGCCGATCGCTTCGCCGCGGTTCTCGAACGGGAACACCTGCTGGATGCCGGGCATGGCGGAGAGCGCGGCGGTGCGGTCCGCCCAGGCCTCGACCACGGTGCGGGCACGCGACTCGGAGATCGACGCGAAGGACCCCTCGGTCGCGGGCGAGAAGCACACGACCTCGCACCGGCCGACGCTGCGCAGCTGCCGGTTCAGGCCGACGTCGCTGAGCGAGTCGAGCGACGACGGAGCGTCGTCCGCCGCGAGCGCGGGGCCGAACGACGGCGAGCGGTTCTCGAACACGGCGACGTCGTACGTGCTCGGGATCTCGGACGGGTTCTGCGGTGACTGCGGCGCGAGCGGGTCCTGGTCGGCTGGCGGCAGGAACGCACGGTTCTGCCGGCTCGCGGCGATGGAGACCCACTCGCCGGTCAGGACGTCCTGGCGCATCCGCGCGGTCTCGGGCCGAGGGTCGAGCGCACGCTCGTCGATGGCACGCTCCGCGGGCAGGGTGCTGTCCGCATCGTCGAAGTAGAACAGGTCGCGGCCGTCCGCGAGCTTCGTCACGCGCTTGGTGATCACCGGAACAGCCTATCGCCGATCCGAAGCGTTGCGAAAGGCTTCGGAAGCAAGCGAAACTAGGGCCGTGACCGATGACGACCTCTCCTTCCTGGCCGGATCGCTGCCCGCGCCGCTGCGGCAGGACCGCATCGTCTCCATCGTCGAGGGCGCGCCCGGCATGGTCCGGACCGCCGCGCTGGCCGCGTCGCTCGGCACGAGTGAGGTGACGGTCCGGCAGGACCTCGCGGTCCTCGACCAGGAGGCCCGGATCCGCCGGGTGCACGGCGGAGCGGTCCGCCTCGGGGCCGGGTCCACCGAGCGCCCCTTCGAGGAGACCGCCGTCGAGCACCAGGTGGCCAAGGCCGCCATCGGCCGCGCGGCCGCAGCGCTCGTGCGGTCCGGCGAGTGCGTCGTGCTCGACGTCGGCACCACCCCGGCAGCGGTCGCCGAGGCGCTCGTCGCCCGCACGGAGCTGTCCGACCTCACCGTCGTCACGAACTCGCTGACGACCGCGCTGGCCCTCGAGCGCGCCGTGCCGCGGTTCACGGTGATCGTCACGGGCGGCACCCTCCGACCGCTCCAACACTCGCTCGTCGCACCGTTCAACAACACCCTGTTGCCGGTGATCGCCGCTGACGTCGTGTTCCTCGGTGGCACCGGTGTCGACGTCGCGCACGGTCTGACCAACGTCAACCTGCCCGAGACCGAGGCGAAGCGGGTGCTCGCGGCCACGGCTCGGCGTACCGTCGTCGTCGCGGACGGGTCGAAGTTCGGCCGGGCCCACATCGGGGTCGTCCGCGCGCTCGAGGACATCGACGTCGTCGTCACCGCCGAGGCCGAAGCCGACGCGGTCGCCACGATCCGGGCGGCCGGCGTCGAGGTCGTCGTCGCGGACGGCGAGGACACAGCCGGAAGGAACCACACCCCATGACCGCAGCACCCACCGGTGGCCAGTACCGCCTGCACCACGCCGGACCGGACGGCGTCGTCGAGGCCGTCGTGACCGAGGTCGCCGCCGGCATCCGAGAACTCCGCGTCGCCGGCTTCGACCTGACCGAGCCGTTCCCCGTCACCGAGCAGCCGCCCGGCGCCAACGGCATCGTGCTCGTACCGTGGCCGAACCGCGTCGCCGGCGGGGTCTGGGAACTCGACGGCAAGCGGCAGCAGCTCGACATCTCGGAGCCGAAGTACGGCAACGCGTCGCACGGCCTGCTCCGCTTCGCGCCGTACCGCGTGGTGTCGCAGACCGAGACGGGCATCGTGCAGGAAGCCACGATCCACCCGCAGCACGGCTGGCCGTTCACGCTCGAGACCCGGGTGCACCACGAGCTCGTCGACGACGGCATCCGGGTGACGCACGAGATCACGAACCGTTCCGGTGCCCGCGCACCCTTCGCCGTGGGGGCGCACCCGTACCTGCGCGCCGGTGACGCCCCGGCCGATGACCTCGTCGTCACGCTCGACGCCGCCACCGCCTTCACCGTCGACGAGCAGAAGGTGCCGAACGGGTCCGTGTCGGTGGAGGGCACTTCGTTCGACCTGCGACGGGGACTGCGTGCCGGTGACGCGGATCTCGACACCGCGTACTCCGACATCACCCCGGACGCCGACGGGGTCCGTCACACGACGCTGCACGGCCCCGAGGGTGACGGCGTGCAGCTCTGGCAGGACGCGTCGTTCCCGTACGTGCAGGTGTTCACCTCTCGGGAGTACCCCCGCGGCGACGGGAAGGGTCTGGCCGTGGCGGTCGAGCCGATGACCGCTCCGGCCAACGCCCTGAACTCCGGCGAGGGCCTGCGGTGGCTCGAGCCCGACGAGACCTGGACGGGCACCTGGGGCATCCGCCGCGTCTGGTCCTGATCGCCCCCACGCTGCCGGCTCCGCCAAAGCGACTCCGTCCCGCCGAAGGTTCGCGGCACAGAGTCGCTTTCGCGGGGTTGTCGCGGGTGCGACCGTGGATCTGTCGCTTCGGCCGGGGATTCACTGCTCCACTGGACACACGAACGCCGCCCCGGTGTGGGGACGGCGTTCGTGGCGGGGAGCTGCTGGTCAGCCGCGGCGCATGCGGAGTGCCTCGACCGCGAGTGATTCGCTGGCGTAGCGCCCGACCTCGTGCGCCCAGGCCGGGTCGTCCCCGCGCAGGGCGATGAAGTCCTTGCGCTGTCGGCACACGTAGCCGAGCACCGCGGTGGCCGTCGCGACCTCGATGAAGTCCTTGCGGATGTGCCGGGTCGTGACCTGCGCGTTGCGACGGAGCGTGTCGAGCAGGAGCTCGTTGCTCATCGTCGTGTTGGTCGCTGCGGCGAGCTCGACGATGCGGCGCGCGTCCCCGGTGCTGCTGGTCTGCGTGGCTTCGATGGGCTCGATCACGGTGTACCCCGTTCGTTCGTGGTGGTGCGGTGCTGCAGGATCCGGTGATCGGATCCGGGAACGACACTATCGGCGGCAGCCCAACAGTCGGCTGTGCGCGGGCTGATGTGTGCAGGGGATCTGCCATGAGCCAGCTGGGGACGACTTGTACCCCGAATCCGAACCCGAGGTCAGGCGCAGCGTTCGTCGTCGGAGGCAGCGAGTGCGTCGAGGGAGTCCGAGACCCGGTCCGCCAGGTACTGGTAGCCGGCGTCGTTGAGGTGTCCGCCGTCGATCGCCGCGTAGCCCGGGCTGTTCGCCGCGGTGAACCACTGCCCGGCGAGCGCGTCGATGTACGGCACGCCCGCTGCTGCCGCCCCCGCGGAGACCGAGGAGGCGACCCCGACCGTCGACTTCGCCCACGGCAACGGCGCTGACGGCCCGAGCGCGACGATGACGGCGTCCGGCCAGGTCTGCTCGGCGTCGCGGAGGGTCTTCTCGACGCGGGCCTGAAGGACCGACGAGTCGACGAGCCAGTCGTTCTGGCTGCCCTGCACGATGACGAGTTCGGGATCGACGGTCGCGGCGTGCCGTTCGAGGCGGGGGCCGAACGTGTAGTGCGAGGACCCGGTGCGGCCGGTGTCGACGTAGCCCGTCCCCGGGTAGCCGTCGATCGTGGCCTTCCAGTCCCGGTCGGCCGCGAGGTCCTGCGCCCACCCGTCGATGCCGCTGGTCGAGCCGCGGCCGGAGGTGTACGAGTCGCCGACGATCAACACGTGCGAGCCGGGGGCGATCGCGTCGGAGACCTCGGCGGAGGAGACGCTCGACGACGTCGTGACGGGCTGGCAGGCACTCGAGACGGTCGGCAGGATGACGAGCAGCCCGCTCACGCCGAGAGCCATAGCTCCGAGCGCGATGCCGGGGAGGAGTCGTCGTGCCATCCGCCACATCTTAGACAACGCACTTGGTGTGGGCCCCGTGGGGCTCGAACCCACGACCCTCGGATTAAAAGTCCGGTGCTCTACCAACTGAGCTAGAGGCCCTCACCCGCAAGGCTAGCGGGTGAGGGCCTCTGGGAAGAACCTGGTGTCGATGGTCAGCCGCGACGCCCGGTGAGCGTTCGCAGCAGCCACAGGACGACGGCCACGATGAGCAGCACGATGCCGACCCACAGCAGGAACTTGAGGCTCGCGGTGAAGCCACCGACGAACAGCAGGATGACCGCGATGACGGCCAGGATGATGAGCAACGGGTTCATGGGGGAGTCCTCTCCTTCACGTTCGGGAGGAGCGCCTCCCGACGAGACACCGTACCCGCGGCGCTGCCGTTGCGTTCTGGGCGAACGGAGGGCGGGCGTGTCACCGGCCGTGCCTACACTGACGCGGTGCCTCGCGATCACCACCGTCCTGTCCACTTCACCGATGCCGAGTTCGCCGCGATCCAGGGCGGCGAGGACCCCGCCGTCGTGAACCGTGTCGCGCACGAGACCGCGAACGCGCTGCTGCACCGGGTGCGTCAGGACCCGGACCCCGCCGTGGTGGAGCGGCTCGTCACCTACACGGACGTGCACGGCATCGACGCGATCGCCGAACTCTGGGCGCGGGTGGGTGCGCACACCCTGCCGGGCGCCCTGTGGCGGGTGTACCTCGTCCGCACCGTGATCCGGCAGAACCCGGATGAGATCGCGTACTTCTTCCAGCGCGGCACCGAGCGCATCGGCACGATCGACCAGGCCGTCGCGGGGGCGGAGCAGCCGACCGGTCCTGCCGAGATCCTCACCCTGGCGGACCGCATCCTGCACGGGCTGTACACGGGCGACTTCGCCGTGGCGCTCGACCGTGGTGCGGCGTTCTGCCGGCTGACCGCGGCCGGTGCGACGGCGGTGGCGGACGACTCCGACCTGACGGCGACCGATCGTGCGAGCGAACTGACGCGGCGGGCGCTCCGTCTCACGGAGCTGGCGGCCGACCTGACCGAGGCGGCGGCGCTCTGGCGTCGCGAGAGCCTGGACTAGCGAGCGAACGCGCCGGACCCGCACCGGGCCTCCCGGCTGGCTGCGCACGGTGAGCAGAAGATGTCGGGTCGCAACGAGGCAAGCGACCATTTCTGCTCACGAAGCGAGACCGGACGAAGCGAGACCGGACGAAGCAAGACGAGACGACGCAAGAGGGCAGAGAAAAACCGGGCCGCAGAAGCGCCTCTCGGCGCGAGGCCGCTCGAAGCGGCGAATTTTGGAGCCCGGGGCTTGCTGCGGCCCGGCGAGACCAACTCTACGACGCGTCGGCTGAGTCCGCTGCCCTGTTCACTCTCGGTGGACAGATCCGGACCCGGGCGTGCCCGGCAGACGGCCCGGACGCGGCGTCCCGACAACTTCTCGGCATCCGATCCAATCCACCACGGGCACCGCGCCGAATCATCAGCGTGACGGACTTGATGACCGTCACGAACGCGAGAGGCCCGGCGTGACCCGGACCGGTATCCGCCGGTCAATTCCCTGTGGGTCACGCTGGCCTCTCGTCTCGACCGCACGACGCGGCGGCTTCGTCCTACCCGGGGCGCGACCGCAGCACAGCACCACCAGCACCACCGCATCACGCAGCACCCCTGACAGAACGGCCACAACCGGTCGCCGACGCACCCGAGAGGAGGGAAACCTGCAATGCTTGCCCTCGTGGATAGCGACACCGAACGCTGGAGCTCGTCAGAGCCAGCCCAGGCATCGCCGGACGACCTCTTGGCGCGGGTTGCCTCCGGTGACCAAGCCGCCTTCGCGGACCTCTACGACGTCCTCTCCGGCCGGGTCCTCGGACTCGTGACGCGGCTCCTCCGGGACCGCGCCCAGTCCGAAGAGGTCACGCAAGAGGTGTTCCTCGAAGTCTGGCAACAGGCCACCCGGTTCGACCGGAAGCGCGGGACCGCCTCCAGCTGGGTCCTGACCATGGCGCACCGCCGAGCGGTGGACCGGGTCCGGGCGTCGCAGGCCTCGCACGACCGGGACACGAAGATCGGTATCCGCGACCTCGAGTCCGGTTTCGACCAGGTCTCCGAGTCGGTCGAGATCCGCATCGAACACGAACGTGTCGGCCGGGCCCTTGCCAAGCTGACCGAGTTCCAGCGCCAGGCCGTGCAGCTCGCGTACTACGGAGGCTTCTCGCACAGCGAGATGGCCGAACAACTCGGTGTCCCCATCGGCACCGTCAAGACCCGTCTCCGTGACGGGATGATCCGACTCCGAGACGAAATGGGGGTGACCTCATGACCGAACGACACGACGACCCCGCCCTGCTGACGGGTTCCTACGCACTCGACGCGCTGTCCGACGATGAGCGCATGCTCCTCGAGGACGTCCTCACGACGTCGCCCGAACTCCAGGCCGAGGCCGACTCGCTGCGCGAGACCGCGCTGCAGCTGGCCTTCGCTGCCGCTCCGATCGAGCCGCCGACGTCGCTCCGCGCGTCGCTGCTGGCCCAGATCGCGACGACCCCGCAGGCTGCACCACTGGCCGAGACGGCTCCTGCCGTCGACACGACCTCCGTCCAGGAGGCCCGTCCCGAGCCCGCCAGGCACGTCGCCTCGATCGCCGACGGCTCCACCACCGGTGGCCGGGCGACCTCCGAGGCTCGCCGCCGCTGGTTCCAGCGTCCGGCAGCCATGCTCACCAGTGCTGCTGCGGTCGCCGTGGTCTTCCTCGGTGTCGGCCTGGGGGTCGGCGTCGCGAACGGTCCGGCCGACGGACCGGGCACCGGCACCACGCAGGCCTCGAGTGGTCTCGACCGCATCTACGCCGCGTCGGACTTCCAGCGCAGCACCACCAAGGTCGAGGGCGGCGGCACGGCCACGGTCGTGTGGTCGGGCGACCTCGGCAAGTCCGCGGTCATCCTCGACGGTGTCGCCCAGGCACCGAAGGGCAAGACGTACGAGCTCTGGTACATCGGCTCCGAGAACGAGGGCGGCACGATCAAGTCGGCTGGCCTGGTCGACGGTGTCGCCGACGGCGTGCACTCGGCCGTGCTGAAGGGCTCGATGTCCGACGGTGCGACGATCGGCATGACGGTCGAGCCGGCCGGTGGTTCGGAGCAGCCGACCACGACGCCGATCATGGCGGTCCCGACCACCTCGGCCTGACCCTCCCCGGAAGGTGCTCACGCGATCGATGCGTGGGCACCTTTCGTCGTTCCACGAGGCGATCGACGCGTGGAACGTCGGAACATGCGCACGCACCGTCTGCGTGCGCATCGAGCGACGAACCACGAGACGATCGACGCGTGCATCGTCGGAACATGCGCACGCACGCACCCCGCACGGCCCCCGCACCCAGCGCAACCACGAAGGCCCGGTGCGCGTCCGTTGCGGACGTGCATCGGGCCTCCCGGTCGTCCGTCAGCACGACGGACGGACAGCGATCAACCGAAGCGACCCGAGACGTAGTCCTCGGTGGCCTGGACGGACGGGTTCGAGAACATCGTGGCGGTGTCGTCGAACTCGATGAGCTTGCCCGGCGCACCGGTGCCGGCGATGTTGAAGAACGCCGTCTTGTCGCTGACGCGCGAGGCCTGCTGCATGTTGTGCGTGACGATGACGATCGTGAACTCCTTCTTGAGCTCCTCGATCAGGTCCTCGATGGCCAGGGTGGAGATCGGGTCGAGCGCCGAGCAGGGCTCGTCCATCAGCAGGACGTCGGGCTGCACCGCGATGGCGCGGGCGATGCAGAGACGCTGCTGCTGCCCACCGGACAGGCCCATACCGGGCTTGTCGAGGCGGTCCTTGACCTCGTTCCACAGGTTCGCGCCCTGCAGGGAGCGCTCGACGATGTCGTCGGCCTCGGACTTCGAGACGCGCTTGTTGTTGAGCTTCACGCCCGCGAGCACGTTGTCCTTGATGGACATCGTCGGGAACGGGTTCGGACGCTGGAAGACCATGCCGACCTGGCGACGGACGAGCACCGGGTCGACCCCGGGGCCGTAAAGGTCGTCGCCGTCGATCTTGACCGAGCCCTCGACCCATGCGCCGGGGATGACCTCGTGCATGCGGTTCAGGGTGCGGAGGAAGGTGGACTTGCCGCAGCCGGACGGGCCGATGAAGGCGGTGACGGTGCGGGGCTCGATGGTGATGTCGACACCCTCGACCGCCTTGAACTTCGAGTAGTAGACGTTGAGGCCGTCGACCTCGATGCGCTTGGACACGTTGATCCTTCTGGTGGGTGGGGAAGTGGGTTCGCTAGCGCGAGAGCTTGGGGGCGAAGAGTCGGGTGACGAACCGGGCGAGCAGGTTGAGCGCCATCACGATGAGGATGAGCACCAGCGCGGCGGTCCAGGCACGGTCGATGAACGGCTGCGGGTTGGCGCCCTGCTGCGAGTACTGCGTGTACGCGTACACCGGCAGGGTCATCATCGGGTCCTTGAACAGGTCGTAGTTCATGCTCGCGGTGAAGCCGGCGGTGACGAGCAGCGGAGCCGTCTCGCCGATGACGCGGGCGATGGAGAGCATGACGCCGGTGGTGATGCCGGCGAGCGACGTGGGGAGGACGACCTTGAGGATCGTGAGGTACTTCGGCACCCCGAGGGCGTAGGACGCTTCGCGGAGCTCCATCGGCACGATCTTCAGCACCTCTTCGGTGGAGCGCACGACGATCGGGATCATCAGCACCGACAGGGCGACGGAGCCGACCAAGCCGAAGCGGGCACCAGGGCCGAGGAACAGCGCGAACAGCGAGTACGCGAACAGACCGGCGACGATCGAGGGGATGCCCGTCATGACGTCGACGAAGAACGTGATGCCCTTCGCCAGTGCACCGCGGCCGTACTCGACCAGGTAGATCGAGGTGAGCAGCCCGATCGGCACCGAGATGAGCGCCGCGAACAGGGTGATCTCGAGCGTGCCGACCAACGCGTGGATCGCGCCGCCGCCCTCGGAGATCACGCCGCGCATCGAGTACGAGAAGAAGTTCGCGTCGAAGCGGGCCAGGCCGTCGGCGATCACGGTCCAGAGCAGCGACACCAGCGGCAGGACCGCGATGACGAAGGCGGTGATGACGAGCGACGTGACCAGTCGGTTGACGGCCTGACGACCGCCCTCGACGATGCGCGAGACGACCACGATCAGGACGTCGAACAGGACGGTGCCGAGGAACAGGGCGGCGACGACGTTGAAGTCCTTGACCGCACCGCCGGCGTTGAGCAGGGCGAACACGGCCACCAGGGCGACCCAGCTGCCGACCAGCAGCAGCCACGGCACCGAGCGGTGCAGCTTGCCGTTGGCGTAGACGTTGCCGGCGGTGCCGGTGTGACGGAGCGCGAGGGACATCGGGTGCGACCTCTCAGCTGACCCGCGTGCGGACGATGTACCGCGCGAGCATGTTGATGACCAGGGTGATGACGAACAGGATCAGGCCCGTCGCGATCAGGGCGTTCAGGGCGGTCCCCGATGCCTCGGCGAACTGCAGCGCGATGTTCGCGGCGATCGTCGAGGGGTTCTGCGAGGTCAGCATCTGGAAGGTGACGTTCGTCGAGACCGACAGCACCAGGGCGATCGCCATCGTCTCGCCCAGGGCACGTCCGAGCCCGAGCATGATCGCGGAGACGATGCCGGACTTCGCGAACGGCAGCACGGACAGGCGGATCATCTCCCAGCGCGTCGCACCGAGGGCCAGGGCGGCTTCCTCGTTGAGCGTGGGCGCCTGCAGGAAGATCTCGCGCATGACGGCCGTCATGATCGGGATCGCCATCACGGCGAGGACGATCGACGCGGTCAGGATGGTACGGCCGGTGCCGGACACCTGGCCGGAGAAGAGCGGGAACCAGCCGAGGTACTCGTTCAGGAAGCCGTAGAACGGCTTCACGAACGGCGCCAGCACCACGATGCCCCAGAGGCCGTAGACGACCGACGGGACCGCGGCGAGCAGGTCGATGACGTAGCCGAGCACCGGCGCGAGGCGTCGCGGTGCGTAGTGCGAGATGAACAGGGCGATGCCGAGTGCGAGCGGGACCGCGATCACGAGCGCGATGAGCGCGGACCAGACGGTGCCGAAGACCAAGGGGCCGACGTAGTCCCAGAAGTTCGTGGCGTTGTTCGGCAGGTCGCCGACCTTGGCGGCGAACGCCGGGATGCTCTGCCAGACGAGGAACGCCGCGACGAGCACGAGCACGAAGAGGATGAGGCCGCCGGCGATCACCGAGGCAGCGGAGAACACCCGGTCACCGACGCGGACGACGGCCTTCGGCTTGGTCGGGGTGACGGTGGCCCCTGGCTGGGCCGGTGCGGTCGTCATGGGACTCCTGTCGGAGGAACGCCGGGGGAGGCGACGGGTTCGGGGATGGTGCGTGGTGCGTGGCGCTGGTCGGACGGGCGCTGGCGGTGGAGCCGGGCTGCTCGCGTCGCGACGAGCAAGGGCCCGGACGCCGGTCAGGTGGGTGGGACCGGCGTCCGGGCGCTTGGGGGTCTTACTTGATGGAGTCGACCGCGGCAGCGGCCTTGTCGGCCAGGTCGGACGACAGGGCGGCCGACTTGGCCTCCTTCGCCGCAGCGTCCTGGGCGTCGCCGGAGACGACGTAGTTCAGGAAGCCCTTGACCAGGTCGGCCTTGTCCGAGTCCTTGTACTCCTGGCACGCGATGGCGTAGGAGACGAGGACGAGCGGCCAGGCGCCGTCAGCGGTGTCCTTGCGGTCGATGTCGATCGCGAGGTCGTTGTCCTCGCGGCCGGTGGCGACCTTCGAGTCGGCGACGACCTGCGCGGCGCCGTCGGCCGAGATCTCGGTGGCCTTGTCGCCGACCATCAGCTTCGCCTTGTCGAGGTCACCCGCGCCGGAGTCGTCGATGTAGGTGATCGCGTTGGAGGCGCTGCCCATGGCGGAGGCGACACCGGAGGTGCCCTTCGCGCTGTCACCGACCGAGTACGGGAAGGTCTGGCTCGGCTCTTCGGTCCAGACGTCGCCGGCGTTCGCGGAGACGTACTCCGAGAAGTTCTGCGTGGTGCCCGAGTCGTCGGAGCGGTGCACGACCGTGATGTTCGCGTCCGGCAGGTCGACGCCGTCGTTCAGGTCGGCGATCTGCGAGTCGTTCCACTTGGTGATCTTGCCCGAGAAGATGCCCGCGATGGTCTTCGCGTCGAGGGTCAGGTCGCTGACGCCGTCGACCTTGTAGGCGATCGCGATCGGGGAGATGTAGACCGGGATGTCGATGGCCTTGGTGTCGGCCTTGCACAGGTCGAAGGAGCCCGAGAGCTCCTCGTCGTTCAGCGCTGCATCGGAGCCGGCGAAGTCCGCGGCGCCCGAGATGAAGTTCTTGCGGCCGGCGCCCGAGCCGTCGGGCGAGTAGTTCACCGTGACGCCCTTGGCGACGTCCTGGAAACCGGCGGCCCAGGTGGCCTGGGCGGTCTGCTGGGCGGACGAGCCGGAGCCGGTCAGGGTGCCGGTGAGGCTCGAGGAGCCGGTGTTGCTCGAGGAGGACTCGGTGCTGCCCGCGTCCTCGTTCGCCGCGCACGAGGAGAGCACGACTGCGCCGGCGATCGCGATTGCTGCGATCGAACCGATTCGCTTGATGTTCACAGGGGTCCCTTCGGGGATGGGGTGCAGTGGGACCACTGCGGTCCCTGGGCCGGTGCCGACCCGGGAGCGACTGTAGGGACGCGAGGTGACGGGGATCACGCGCGTTGGTGAACGGAAGGTGAACGAGGGGTTGTGCCGACCGGGAGGCGCGGATCGCGTTCCGGGCGCGGCGGACGCCCGGCACGTGGCCGGGTGCAGGGCGTGCGGTCGCTACGCCGGGATCGTGTTGCGGTGCGTCTCGACGGCGACGAGGGTCTCGCCGGCGATGTGCATCACCGAGAAGTCGCCGACCGAGAGCATCGCGGCGCGGCGGAGGTCGAACCGGCCGGAGTCGTCGGCGGTCGCGGTGGCGATCCGGGCGATGATGTCCGGCAGCACCGGCCCGTGCGAGCACAGCACCGCGGTCTTGCCCTTGTCGAGCCGGCGGCGGACGATGCCCTTGACGTCGGCGGCGCCGCGGTCGTGGGCGTCCTGGCTGATGTCGGGGGTGCTCGAGACGCCGAGCTTCGTGGTGGCGGACAGCGGTTCGACGGTGGCGAGGCACCGGGCCGCCGTGCTGCTCACGATCTTCTTCGGGCCGAACGCGGCGACGGGCGACGCAGCGGCCTTGGCCTGGGAACGACCGACGGGCAGGAGCGGACGGGTGGCGTCCGGGCCGTTCCAGTCGGAGCCGGGCACGGTCTTCGCGTGTCGCAGCGCGATCAGGGCGAACGTGCGGTGGTGGCCCGCGGCGGCGCGCTCGGCGAACCGGTCGAGGATCGCCACGTCGCGCTCGTACGTCAGACGGTTGCGGGCGTCGTCGATCGTGACCCACTCGAGCGCGGCGACCTCGTGGTTCGGGGTGAAGTCACCCGCGCGGGCGTACTCCTTCGACGAGACGCGGGCGGCCCAGTAGTGCACGACCTTGTCGCGGCCGTTCGGCAGCACGTACTCCGCGGTGCCGAGCGGGGCGCCGAGGTGCACGCGGTACCCGGTCTCCTCGTCGATCTCGCGTACGGCGGTCGTCGGGACGGCCTCGCCCGGGTCGACCTTGCCCTTGGGCAGGGAGACGTCCTTGTGGTGGTCGCGGTGGATGAGCAGCACGAGGGGCGTGCCGTCCTGATCGCGCCAGACGACTGCGCCGGCGGCGAGGACGGGGCCCGAGGGACCGCCGCTCACCGAGTGGAGCGCTTCCGAGCCGAGATCTTCCGCATCGTCACATTCTGCACGTCTTCGAGCGGGCGACCGTCATCGTCGGTCGAGTGGCGGGTCCACTCACCGTCGGACTCGAGGTGCCACGAGCTCGCGGTGTCGGCCATCGCCAGGTCGAACATCGCGAGCACCTCGTCGATGTGGTCCGGTGCCGTCAGCCGGACGAGGGCCTCGACGCGGCGGTCGAGGTTGCGGTGCATCATGTCGGCGCTGCCGATGAAGACCGCCGGGTCGCCGTCGTTGTGGAACGCGAACGCGCGGGAGTGCTCGAGGTACCGCCCGACGATGCTCCGCACCCGGATGGTGTCGCTCACGCCCTCCATCCCCGGCTTGAGCGAGCAGATGCCGCGCACCCAGACGTCCACCGGCACGCCCGCCTGGCTGGCCAGGTACAGGGCGTCGATGATCTGCTCGTCGACCATCGAGTTGACCTTGATCCGGATGCCGGACGGCTTGCCGGCGCGGGCGTTGTCGGACTCGGTCTGGATCCGCTTGAGCAGCCCCTTGCGCAGGTGCAACGGCGCGACCAGCAGCCGCTTGAACTTCTTCTCGATCGCGTAGCCGGACAGCTCGTTGAACAGGCGCGTCAGGTCCTTGCCCACGGTGTCGTCCGCGGTGAAGAGGCCCATGTCCTCGTAGATGCGCGAGGTCTTCGGGTTGTAGTTGCCCGTGCCGATGTGGCTGTAGTGCTTGAGCGTGCCGCCCTCTTGCCGGATGACGAGCACGAGCTTCGAGTGCGTCTTCAGCCCGACCAGGCCGTAGACGACGTGCACGCCGGCCTTCTCGAGCTTGCGGGCCCACGTGATGTTGTTCTGCTCGTCGAAGCGTGCCTTGATCTCGACGAGCGCCAGGACCTGCTTGCCCGCGGCGGCCGCGTCGATCAGGGCCTCGACGATGGGGCTGTCACCCGAGGTGCGGTACAGCGTCTGCTTGATCGCGAGCACGTGCGGGTCGGCCGCGGCCTGCTCGAGGAACGCCTGCACGCTCGTCGCGAAGGACTCGTACGGGTGGTGCACGAGGACGTCGTTCGCCTTGATCGCACGGAACAGGTCGGGCTTCGTGTTCGGCTCACCGGGCTGGAACTGCACCGGGGTCGTCGGCACGTGCTTCGGGTAGTGCAGGTCCGGGCGGTTGATCTTCGAGAGCTCGAACAGGCCACCGAGGTCGAGCGGCGACGGCAGTCGGAAGACCTCCTGCTCGGTGATGTCGAGTTCGCGCACGAGCAGGTCGAGGGTCACCGGGTCCATGTCCTCGGTGATCTCGAGACGGATGGGCGGACCGAACCGGCGACGCAGCAGCTCGCGCTCGAGGGCCTGGATGAGGTTCTCGGCCTCGTCCTCCTCGATCTCGACGTCCTCGTTGCGGGTGACCCGGAACACGTGGTGCTCGAGCACCTCCATCCCCGGGAACAGATCGTCGAGGTGGTTCGCGATGAGGTCTTCGAGGGGGATGAAGCGCATCCGGCCGGAGTTGTCGTCCGGCAGCTTGATGAAGCGGGAGAAGTTCTGCGGCACCTTGAGGCGCGCGAACTCCTGGCGCTGCGACTTCGGGTTGCGGACCCGGACGGCCAGGTTGAGCGAGAGCCCCGAGATGTAGGGGAACGGGTGCGCCGGGTCGACCGCCAGGGGCATGAGCACCGGGAAGATCTGCTCGTTGAAGTACTCGCGCATCCGGAGCCGGTCGGCCTCGTCCAGGTCGGACCAGTGCTCGACGTGAATGCCGGCGGCGTCGAGGTCGGGCTTGAGCGACCCGATGAACGCCTGGGCGTGCCGGTCCTGCAGCTCGTGCGCCTTCTTCGCGATGTCGCGCAGGACGTCGCTCGGGGCGCGGCCGACGTTGGTCGGGACGGCGATGCCGGTGTCGATGCGGCGCTTCAGGCCCGCGACCCGGACCATGAAGAACTCGTCGAGGTTGGACGCGAAGATCGCCAGGAAGTTCGCCCGCTCGAGCAGGGGCTGCGTTCGGTCCTCGCCCAGCTCGAGCACGCGCTGGTTGAAGCGGAGCCAGCTCAGCTCGCGGTCGAAGTAGCGGTCCGACGGCAGCGACTCGTGCTCGATCTCGACGACCTCGTCGAAGTCGTCGAGGTCGGGTGCGACGGATTCGCCGTCGAGCTGCGGTTCGGTGTCCATGTCAACATCCTGCCACCCGGGCACCAAGGCCGGAGGGGCTCCGGTGGACGCTGTGGAAACCCGCGGTGAACGGACTGTTTGTGGAGGAACGATCACGATATACGAACGGTGACATCTGCGCCGGATTGTGGGTATGGTGGGTCCCGTCAGAGCCTCCGGGGGGATTCCACTGCGCGGGGGTGCAGCTACGAATGAAAGAGGTTCATCATGTCGCGTGTCCTTTCGACCGAGCAGGCCAAGACCGCCATCCGTCAGGTCCAGTCGATCATCAACGGTGGGTTCACCGACCAGATCTCACAGCTCGACGCCCAGGGCCGGATCCTGTCCGACTCCAACGTCTGGGACGGCCCGCTTGCGGCGACCTTCCGTGGGTCGACCTGGCCGGAGACCAAGGCCGCCCTCGACAAGGCGAAGACCGAACTCGAGCAGCTCCGCACGCAGCTCGACAAGATCTCGCAGGACATCTTCACCGCGGGTGGCGGCGCGTAAGCAGCCACTCGTTCCGCCCGGACCGCCGCGCTCGCGGCGGTCCGGGCGTTCGCGGTCGGTGGGGCCGCGTGACCAGCACGACCAGTACGACTTCGGGGGATGAACCATGGCTGACCTGCACGGCAACGATCCGGTCAAGTTCGACAACGGCACGGCCGACGCACTCAGCACGGCGCTGAACGGCGCGGCCGAGTCGATCGAGGGGCAGGCCGGCTCACGGCAGTCGTACGTCACCACCGCATCGCAGGAGTTCCGCGGGCACTTCTCCGAGCTCTTCGCGCAGAACGCGTCGACGGCAGCGTCCGACGGTTCGACGATCGCCGCGAACCTCCGCACCGTCGCGGGGTGGGTCGACAAGATGAAGGCCGCTGCTGAGCGGGAGAACGCTCGTCGCAAGGAAGCCCGCGACTGGGAAGCGGAGTACGGCGACCGGAACTTCTTCGAGTGGGTGCACGACAAGGTCGCCGGGGCTCCCGTGCCGCCCACCGTCCACCACGAGGACGCACCGACCTTCGACCAGGCGACCGGACCGAGCACTCCGCGCCAGACGCCGAACCCCGGCTCCGGTGGCGGGGGCGGCGGTGGGACGTCGTCCGCCAAGCCCGCCGACCTCCGCTCGTTCGCCACCGGGTCGTCGACGCTGAACCAGTCCCTCGACGGCAAGCCGGCCGGTCTGCGCGGCAAGCTCACCGACTTCGCGTCGAAGTGCTCCTGGGGGCACATCGACGCGACGAGCCTGGTGAACGCCTTCGAACAGTGGATCACCGCCAACGGCCAGGACGTCACCTGGGCGAACACCATCGCCGACGCGTTCGCTGCTGCCGGCGGTGAAGGCGCCGTCTCCACGGTCTCGGATGCCGCGCTCGCCGCAGCCCTGGCTGCCGCGGGGGTCTCGCAGTCCCGCACCGACCTGCAGTTCGATCCGCCGTCGGCCTACGGGGCCCAGCCGACGACCGGCTACTCGATGGACCCGGTCAACACCACAACGGGCAACTTCCTCGAACCCGAGCTCGACCTCGGGTTCACCGGTTCATCTGCAGCGCTGCAGGTCACCCGCATGTACAACTCCCTCGACCAGCACGTCGGGCTCTTCGGTCCGGGGTGGGCGTCGATCCTCGAGACCCGGCTGCTCATCGACGACGAAGGCGCGTCGTTCGTCGGCGCCGACGGTCGCCAGGTGCGCTTCCCGCGCGACGGCGAGGGGTGGGCCCGCGGCGTCGGCGAGAACCGCTGGCTCGCGGCCGAGGGCGACCGGCTCGTCGTCCGCGACAACCAGGGTGGGCGCATCGACTTCTCGCCGTCCGGGCTGTGGCTCGGACAGCGTGGTGGGGCCGGCACCGCGGTCCGCGTCGAGCGGGACGCCGCCGACGTCGTCGTGCGCCTGGTGCACGAGCGCGGTCGCTCGATCGACGTCGACCACGTCGACGGCCGGGTGGCGGTGCTCCGCGCCTCCGACGGCCGCCGGGTCGAGTACGGGTACGACGATCGCGGCCGACTCGTCTCGGCGACCGATGCCGTCGGCACCCGGATCTACGGCTGGAACGACGACGACCTGATCACGACGGTCACGAGCGCGGCCGGTGTCGTCGAGGTCGACAACACCTACGACGACCAGCGTCGCGTCGTCGAGCAGGTCAGCCCGCACGGCCGCACGGTGCGGTTCGCGTACCTGCCCGGTCGTGTCACGGTGGTGTCCGACCACGACGGCTCCCGGTCCAACTCGTACATCGCCGACGCCAAGGGGCGCCTGGTCGGGGTCATCGACTCCGACGACCGACGCCAGTCGATGAGCTACGACCGGTACGGCAACCTCGTGTCGGCGACCGAGCGGAACGGGTCCGTCACCGTGCACGCGTACGACGAGCGCGGCCGGAAGACCCGCACCGTCACGCCGTCCGGCGGTGACCTGACCTACGGGTACGACGAGCAGGACCGCGTCGCGACCGTCGTCACCGAGGCCGGCGCCGTGGTCAGCTACGAGTACGTGGGCGACGACCGCGACCCGTCGGTGATCACCGACCCGGTCGGCGGCCGGACGGAGCTGACCTGGCAGGACGGCGCCCTCACCCGCGTCGTCGACCCGGCGGGCGTGGTCCTGACGCTTTCCCACGACGCGTTCGGCGAGCTCGCCGCGACCACGAACGCCGTCGGCGACACCGCGCGGATCGAGCGCGATCCGGCCGGTCGCCCGGTCGCCGCGGTCAGCCCCTCCGGCGCACGGAGCGAGTACCGCTACGACGCAGCTGGGCTCCTCGTCGAACGACGTGACGCCGACGGAGCCGTCTGGCGATTCGAGTACGGCGCCGGCTCACGCATCGCAGCGGTCGTGGACCCGCTCGGAGCACGCACCACGTTCGACTACGCCCCGAACGGCGAGCTCGCGACGACCACCGACCCGCTGGGTCGGCGTGTCTCGCGGACGTTCGACGACCAGGGGAACCTGGCGGAGCTCGCAATGCCGGGCGGCGCGGTCTGGACGTTCGCGCACGACGCCTTGTCGCGCCTCCAGGCCATCACCGACCCCGCCGGCGCCACCTGGCGTCGTGAGTACGACGTCGTCGGCGAGCTGACGGCGACCGTCGACCCGACGGGCGTCCGCCAGGAGTTCTCGGACGACGTCGCGACCGGCGTCGCGACCCTGCGTGACGCCTTCGACACCGCGACCGTCCGGTTCGACGAGTACGGCCGACCCGTCGAGTCCACGTCTGACGAGACCGGTTCCGAACTCGTCACCTACGACGCTGCCGGCCGACCCGTCGAACTCGTCGACGGCGAAGGCGGCCTGACCCGACTCGAGCGCGACCTCGCCGGCCGTGTCGTCGCCTTGGTCGCCCCCTCGGGAGCGCGCTCGACCTACGAGTACGACGCCTGCGGTCGACCCACCGCGGCGACCGACGCCGCCGGGGCGCGGACGACGCTCGCCTACGACGCGGACTCCCGCGTCGTGGCCCGGACCCTGCCCACCGGCGAGGTCGAGGAAGTCACGTACGACGCCGTCGGACGTGTGGTCACGCAGACGACTCCGGGTTCCGGCACCGCGCGGTTCCGGTACGACGAAGCCGGGAGGCCCGTCTCCAGCCACGACGCACGCTTCGGCCGTCGTCGGTTCCGCTACGACCCCGCGGGGCAGCTGATCCAGGTCGTCAACGGTCTCGACGGGGGCACCTCGTTCGAGTACGACGACCGGGGAAGGCTGGTGACGATCACCGACCCTGCCGGCGGGACCACGCGACGCGAGTACGACGCCGCCGACCGTGTGGTCGCCGTCACCGACGCGCTCGGCCGTACCACCACCGCGGCCTACGACCCGGCCGGGCGCCAGATCCGCCAGACCGATCCCGACGGCCGCACGACGGAGTGGACCCACGACGCGGCTGGCCGACAGCGGGCCGTGCTCGTCGACGGTGCGGTGCAGTCGGAGATCTCCCGCGACGCCGTCCACCGCACTGTCGTCGTGGCGGACCACACCCGTGGTGCCGGTCGGACGATCGAGCACGAGCTCCAGCACGACCGCCGTGGCCTGCTCGTCCGCCGTGCCCGAGGCGACCAGTCCGTCGCGTGGGAGTACGACGCCGACGGCAACCGCACCGCTCGGGTCGACCCGAACGGCACCCGCACCACCTACCGTCGCGATGCCGTCGGCCGCGTCGTCGGGGTGGAACGGGAGGGCGCCCCTGCCGGCACGTTCTCGTACGACGCCTCGGGTCGGATCGTCCAGGCGGCCACGGGCGAACTGGTGCAGTCGTGGTCGTACGAGGGTGGCGCACTCGTCGCGCACACCTCGACGACGCTCGACGGTGCCACCACCACGCGCATCGAGCGCGATGCCGACGCGCGCATCACCGCGATCGACGGACCGTCCGGAGCGGTGTCGTTCGAGTACGACGCCGCCGGGCAGCTCGTCCGCGCCGGGGACTCGACGTGGACCTACGACGACGGTGGGCGACTCGTCGCCGAGACCGTCGGCGGTGTCGAGACGCGCCACGAGTACGACGCCGCCGGACAGATCATCGCGACGATCACCGAGGCCGGCCGGACCGAGTACGTCCACGACGGTCTCGGCCGACGCATCCGGCGGACCACCGCCGACGGTTCGACCACCGAGTACGCGTGGTCCGACCTGGGGTACCTCGCTGCCGTCGTCGACCGCGACGCCGCGTACGCCGAGACCGGTCGGCTCGACGTCTGGGTCGATGCCCTGGGTGAACTCGCCGAGGTGGCCGGGGTCGCGGCGTGGTGGGACTCCGCCGCGGTCGTGCCGTCACTCATCAGCATCGCCGACACGTCGCTGCTCGACCTGCCGGGGGGTGTCACCGCGATCGGCGATGTCGTCACGCGGCCCGCGTGGCGCAGTGCTCGCGCCACCGATGCTGCGGATCCGTGGGCCGCGCTCGCTGCCGTCACCGACGTCGGACTGCCCGCGGGGGTGGCACTGACCGGTTCCGGCGGGGTGTCCATCGCCGGGCTGGAGTGGCTCGGCGCCCGTGTGTACGACCCGGCGGCGCGGGGCTTCCTGTCGGTCGACCCGCTCGCGCCGATCCTGGGTGCGGCGTGGTCGGGGAACCCCTACTCGTACGCCGGCAACGATCCGTTGCAGGCCGTCGACCCGCTCGGGCTCCGGCCGGCGACGGACAAAGACCTGCAGGCGTACCGGGATGCGAACCAGGGGGCGATCGCTGCTGTCGGGAGCTGGTGGGACGACAACTGGGAGTACGTGGTCGCGGGGGTTGCGATCGCTGGCGGCATCGCGCTCATGTGCACCGGGGTCGGCGGCCCTGCTGGAATCGCGCTCATGGCTGCGTCTGGGGCGTTGCTCAGCGGGGGCGTCTCGGTGGCGTCGCAGAAAGCACAGACCGGAAAAGTAGATTGGGGCAGAGTCGGAGTCGACACTGCTGTGGGCGGCGTGCTCGGTGCAGCCGGTGGCGGAGCAATGATGTTCGGCAAGGCTGCCATGGCAGGCGCACCTGCAGGCCAAGCGGCGCGAGCCGTCGCGGTCAACATGGGTGTCAACGGAGGGGTCGGTGCTGTGAGTGGTGGTGTGACCAACCTTCAGAAGAACGGCTGGCAGATCCGCAACGGGTGGGAGTTTGCGGGGGACGTCGTCGGCGGTGGTGTGTCCGGTGCTGCCGGAGGAATGGCTGGTCCGGCCGGGGGCACGATCGCTAAGGAAATCGGGTACTCAGCGTCCGGAGCGCTCGCTCAGGGGACGTCCCTGGTGCTGAGCGGCGCATCAACGGCGGCCGGGACGGCAGTTAGTCAGGTGATCAGCGGGGACGGAGTGGATCTCGGCACTGTGGCGCAGAACGGAGCCACGGGTATGGCGGGCACGTACGTCAGCGGGAGGATCCTCCCGGGTCAGCACGGAGTGGATACCCTTGCGCAGATGCCCTACTTCCACCCGCGAACCCCCTCCGGCGCGTTCAACTTCTTGCAGAAGAACACGAGCACCTTGTGGGGATCGGCCGTCGGCGGTTCGGTCGTGGGAGGTCTTTTCGGATGACGAGTCGATCAAGCCGTCGAATGCGACCTTGGTTCGTCGATGCCGTTGCAGCCCTCGCTTGCCTGGCAATCGCCTGGTGGCGCTTGCGGAGTGGTCCCGAGGACATCAACGTCCCCGCGGCGATCATTGTCGGTGCCGTTGCTCTCGGCTACGGGAGCGCCGTCGGATGCTGGTCGAAGCTGAACGATCGTCGCCCGGTGGTACTGGCCGCGCTGATGGTGGTTGTGATCTTGGTCTTCATCGGCCTCGTCGGCGCTGCTCGGCCGATTGCGGGTCTTCAATGGTTGTGGCTTCTCACCGCCTTTGCCGGTCTGATCAGTGGCGCAGCGGTCGGCGATCGCGTGAGCGTACGGCTCCGGGGAACTGCGCAACCGAGGATCCAGCGCTGACCAATCCTGTGTGAGCTGCTTGGTACAGACAAGCGGTGTCCGTTGCGGAGTCGACGGGGCAGTGGGTCAGCGCGCACATTCTCGTAGCCAAGAATGCAGTCGCTCAACTTCGACCGCCGTGAGCGTGTGCGCGACGGCCTCGACGTTCGGCGTGATGACGAGAGCGATTGCGTCGCCCGGCACGTTTTGTCGCGCCGCATCGATGGGTGCTCCCGTGTCCTGTTCTCCGCCGAAGAACAGGAATGCGGTCGGAGTCGAATCAGACTCGATCTGTTGCACCCGACGGTTGACAAGGCTCGAGAGCTCTTCGCCACGAAAGACGGCGACGACGCTCGCAATCTCCATTGTCACGATGAGCTGGAGGCGACGGGTCAAGCCGCGGGGTTCGGCGGAAGCTGTGATCCGAAGACCGCCGGAATCCCACGTCGACGGTGACGGCATCTGGATCGCTCCCGCCCTGGAGGCACGCTTTTCGAACATGCCGAAATGCTACTGACGTGTGCTGGTGGGCGGGCCGCCCGCGAGCAGGAAGGCCCTCGCAGACCCCGATGAAACCGGTCAGATCGACGTCCAACGGAGACGGCTCCATCACCCTCGGCGCCGACGGCCGTCCCCTTGAAGCCGACGACGGCGCGGGCGGACTGACCCGCCTCAGACCTGATCTCGCAGGCCATCCTGGGACGGTGGACTGCCTGCCGGCTGGCCAGATTGTCGGCACGACGGGCGTCGGAGTCACGGTTGACTGACACCGGCGCTGAACGGCGCGTGCGGCGGGACAGGGTCGCGGCATCGATCGTCCTCGCTGTCGTTGTCCTCGTGCCCCTGCTGGGCTTCTTCGTCGGGCCGATCACGTTGAAGGTGTACGACGCAGGACACCGGGTGCATGCAGTCTGTACCGTCACCTCTGCCCACAGCAGCGCCGGATCGTCCCACTCGCTGAAGGGGATCGGTTCGTCGACGGCGCAGATCGTGTTCGAGACTTCGGACTGCGGAACACTCGTTCTGCAGCGGGGCGTCACCCGCGACAACGAGGACGACCTCGCCGAGAGCATCGTCCCGGGCGAGCGCTATGAGTTCGACGTCGGCGCGGCCTCCTTCGCCATGCGGAGCTTCCTCAACACGATTCGACAAGCCGTCTACGTCAACAGCTTCGAGCTGGCCTGAGGGCGGCTGAGGCGCTCGTCAGTGCCCGAAGACCCGGACGAATTCGTTCCACTGCGTCGGCGCACGCTGCTCGAGCCATGCGCACAGTTCCTGGTAGGCCGCATCGATGGAGACGACGCTGATGACGCCGCGCTGCCCGTTCACCTTGATGTCGAGTCCACCGAACCGGTTGGTGGTGGGCCGGATGTGCTTGATCGCCGCCGGGTCGACGGTCCGCGGGGCGCGGAACATCGGGGTGACCACCAGCTGCGAGTCGTACGCCTCGACGCGACGGCGCTTCTGCCCGACGCCGAGGTAGACGAACAACAGCCCGAACAGCACCATGCCGACGCCGGCAATGAGCATCCCGATCGCGTCGGGGTCGTCGAGCATGCTGAGCGTGGCCAGGAAGAAGAACCCGCCGACGACGATGAACACGATCCCGATGATCCGGAGCAGCAGGTAGTTCCACCGGCGTGCGCGGACGGTGAAGAGCACGCCGTAGGCCTCGTCGCCGACGACGGTGGACGGTGGTCGCTTGCGATCGCTGCGGCGGACGAGCGCGCTGACGGCGGCCGGGATCGCGATCATCGCGAGCAGCGCGATGAGGACCGGCGAGAGGTTGAGTGTCACCGATCTGCCCCCGGTCGTGCGTGCGGACGTCGTCGTTCGATGGGCCCGAAGCCCTGGTCCCCCTGGATCATGCGTGCAGAGTATCAGCGCGGTTGTGGAAGGCGAACGCGCAACTCGCCGGATGCGATACGTTGTATTCCAGTCGGGGCGTGTGGCCCGAACGGGGGCGGCCAGGGCGGCCGATCGACGCGGACCCGACGCCATCGAGCAACTAGCATCGATGTGCTCGACGATTCTCTTGGGGGGAAGACCGTGATCAACCAGCGTGCCGGGAACACCGGAGCACGAAGCACCACTCGCCGGCTCGTGGGGGCGGTCGCCGTCACCGGCATCGCCGCTCTGGTGCTCGCCGGGTGCACGTCCGACGACAAGCCGGTGGCTGACCCGTCACGGATCTTGCAGACGGTCGACACGCGTCTGGCCGCGGACGGCTCGATCACTTCGATCTCCGACACCGCGATCTCCGTCGCGGGCAAGGACTCCTCGTCAGCGACGACCGACCACGACCCCGCGAAGGCGGCTGGTGACCTCCCGCTCCGCATCACGACGCAGTACTCGACGTCGAAGAAGACCGGTACCGACCTTGCCGACCTCGACGGGTACTCGGGTCGTATCGCGATCGACCTGACGATCGAGAACCTCACGGTCACGTCGAAGAACCTGACCTACGACGTCGCCGGGACCTCCCGCTCGACGCCGGCGCTCGTGGGTGCACCGTTCAGCGTCGCGGCCTCGACCGTCCTCACCGGCACCGCGGCCGACCGCATCGTCACCGATGCCGCTGACTCCGGTTCGTCCACGGACGGCGTCGTCAGCACGAACGAGGACGGGGACGCGGTCGTCCAGTGGGGTCGCCTGCTGGCACCGCCGACATCCGGCGCGAGCAGCACGCTGCACCTCGTCGCCGACGTCAAGGACTTCACGGCACCGACGTTCGACGTCGCCGCGCAGCCCGGGCTGTCCACGGACCTGTCCTCGACCGGCGTGGTGAACGCGGCGTTCGGGTCCGACAGTGACTCCGAACTCGCGCTCCAGCGCCGCACCATCGACCTCATCTCGCAGGTGAACGAGGTGCTCGCACGAGCGGGCGGCACGATCACCGAGGTCCGGTCCAACCTCGAGACCACGTCGAAGACCCTCGGCGTCAGCACGGCCGAGCGGCTCAAGGAGAGCAGCTCGTCCTTGGCGGGCACCATGCGGTCCCTGTCCGGCGAGCTCGGTTCCCTGAACGGCGACCTCGGCGCGACCGTGAAGGCGACACAGTCCACCGTGCTGCAGCAGCTCCAGCAGACCACGACGAGTCTCGACAGCCTGCTCGGCGACACCTCGGCGACGGCACCGGCCACGGTGCTCGACGGCAACGGGTGCGCGGCGACGCCGAAGACCTCGACCGCGGGCGGCAGCGTCTACGGCAACCTGCTCCGCGTCTCGTCGCAGCTCGAGGGCTACGCCGACGCGAGCGAGGCGTGCAAGCAGCAGGTCAGTGCGCAGTTGGCGGGATCCGTCGGCCCGGCGTCACCGGACGCAGCGACGTGCGCCCCTCAGGAGGCCCGTGGATCGTTGACCTGCGCGCTCTGGGAATCGTCGCGTGCGGTGAGCACCTCGTTGATCGGTCTGGTCAGCACCGGGCAGCAGCTCGCCGACCAGCTCGACCCCAAGCTCGCGGACACGGCGATCGAGCAGTCGAACGCCCTGCGCGCCAAGCTCGGCGAGATCGACACCGCGGTCCAGGCCCTCGGAAGCGACGGCACCGGCGAGGTTGCTCGCACCCTGCAGGCTTTGCAGGACCTGCGTGACCAGACCGCCGACGACCTCGGCCCCGTGCGCGACGCCGTCACGACGGTGAACCGGCAGGCAATCGCAGCGAGCGGGCTCGTGGGCAACGCCGGCGATGGTCTGTTCAGCACCTCGATGCAGGCGCAGAACCGTGAGGTCGCCGACCAGCTCTGCGCCCTCGCGGCAACCGACCAGCTCGACGCGGAACAGGCGGATGCGCTGCGGGGCTACCTGACCGCGACCCCCTGCCCCGGCGCCGAAGAGGGCACGACGCTGAAGCCCGGTGGACGGTTCAGCACCCCGATGGATGAACGCCTCACGGACCAGGCGAAGCAGTGGGACGCGGTGATCGCGGCAACCGATCTCCGTTCCGCGACCGGCATCGGTGCCGCGATCACGACGCTGTCCGACGACGTCGATGCACTCGACGACGGCATCGAGGAGGTGCGTCGAGCGGTGCGCAATGACGGGGGTTCGGTCGACGGCGCAGCCCGCCAGCTCGAGGAACTCGTCGAGCAGGCAACGAAGTCGAGCGATGTGGTCGGCACCCAGCTGACCGCGATCAGCGCCCAGCAGACCGAGCTGCAGGACGCCGTCCGCAAGGCCTTCGCAGACGCGTCCACGCAGTCCGAGAAGGACGTCCAGGAGATCATCGACCAGCAGGTGCGGCAGGTCAGCGAGACGGCGAAGGGCAGTCGTGACGCCGTCATCTCGGCCTTCGACAAGTCGATCGCCGGCCTCCGGTCCACCTCGGGCGAGGTCACGAAGGACTCGAAGGGCACGATCGACGAGCAGAAGAGCACGCTCGAGCAAGAGGGTTCGGAGCTCTCCTCCGCGGTCGACCGGCAGACGGCGTCCAGCCTCGAGCGCATCGCGGCCAGCACGAGCGCCTCGACGCGCGACGTGCAGGGTGCCTCGACGCTGCTGACCGGCGACCTCAACCGCGTGATGCTCGACCTGGGCGACCGCAAGGTCAACGGCTCCGGCATCCTCGGCGCCATGGCCACGAGCGCGGCGAAGTCCGACTCCGCCGACTACCAGCTCGCCCTGGCGTCGCAGAACGCCGCGGGCTACGCGAACGTCCGGGCCGAGGACGTCGCCGGCATCCTGCTCCAGCAGGAGCAGTTCCGCGCATCGCTCGATGCGGCGACGACGCTGCCGGCGTTCCAGTTGAAGGTCCCCGCCAGCGCGACGTCGACCACGCTGTACACCTTCCGGATCGGGGCCGACCGATGAGTGACCAGACGACCGAAGCAACTGAGACCGAGGGTGCTGACGGAACGCGTCCGCGCAGCCGCCGTCCGCTGCTCTTCGTCGGTATCGCGGTGCTCCTCGTGGCCGCGGTCGTCGCCGCCGTCCTGACGTTCCGGGCGTTCGGCAGCAGCACCCCGGCCGAAGCGGTGTCGGCGACCGTGCCGGTGAAGATCACGGTGGCACACGTCCCGGCGAAGACGAAGATCGGCATCATCGTCACGCTCGGCGACGGCGAGGGTTCCGAGTGGAACGAAGCGGCGCAAGGCGCGCTGGTGGCGGAGCGTCGGCTCGCACTTGGTGGCACCGACGTCGCGCTCGTCACGAAGAACGACGGCGGGACCGCTGCCGGGGGCACGGCCGCGGTCGAGGCCCTCGCGAAGAGCGGGGTCGCGGGCATCGTCGTCGCCTCGTCGGGCAGCCACGTGTCCGGCGCCCTCACTGCTGCTGCGGCGAAGGGCATCCCGGTCGTCCTGCCCTACGCTCCGGCGGAGAAGGACTCCTGGTCGACGGCGCCGGCCGCTGACTCGATCAGCAAGGCGATGACGACGGCACTCGGTGACGCCGACGCTCCACTGCTGGTCGACCTGGGCGGCGGTGCTCCGGCGGGCCTGCGGGTGGCGCACGTCCTGGACGGTGACGACACCGCGGACACCGCAGCGCTCGCCACGACCGTCGCCGAGCGCACCGGCGCAACGAGCAACGAGCAAGACGCGGACGCAGATGCCGATGCCGATGCCGACGCGAAGACCCCGACGCCGGACTCCGACGCCGTCGTCGTCAGCGGCTCCGCAGAACGCCAGGGTGCCTTCGTCGCCGCGCTCCAGGCCGAGAACGTCACGGTGCCGGTCGTCCTCACGCCGGATGCGACGAGCCCGGCGTTCGGCGCCGCACTCGTCGAGGCCGGCGGCAGCCTGAGCGGTTCCTTCCGGGCCGTGGGTGTCGCCACCGACGACGCCCGCGCGCTCGCCTCCGACGCCGGGGGCCGCGCGATGTCCGCCTTCCTCGGCGGTGTCCGGGTGCTCGCCGGCGACCAGGACGCCGAGAACCTGACCGGTGACCAGCCGTTCTCGGCGGTCGCGGGCGCAGCGGACTCGCGCAGCCACGACGCCGTCATCGCCCTGGTCCGCGCCGTCGGTTCGGCGCGGAGCGTCGAGCCGGCGGACGTCACCGATGCCCTCGCCACGCTCGACCTCGACGCCGATGCGGGCATCGCCGGTCCGGCACTCGACTTCACGCGGCAGCAGGCACTCGGCGCACACGCGACGGTGCTCGCGGCGTCGGCACAGCAGCTCGGTCTCCGTCCGGCCAGCACCGCGTCCGGCGACGGCACCGGGAGCGGAACCGACGCTGCCCGGACGGCGTCGCTCGTCTGGTTCGACGACTCCAGCACGGACTGACCCACCCACGCACCGACCCGGAAGAGGAACGCGAGCATGCGCCTGTTGATCGAGCTCGACGACCGACGTGATGCGGTCGAGGTCGACGGGTGGTCCGGCGCATCCTCGCTCGGGGACCTCGTGTCCGCGGCCATCGGCCTCACGCTCGAACCCGGCACCACCCTGGCGGTCGACGGGCACCGCACCAGCGTCGACACCCCGCTCCGTGACCTGGTGCTGCTCGAGGGATCGCGCATCGGACGAACCCCCGAGGAACGGCCGCTCGGCACCGACGGCTGGACCGTCACGCTCGCCGGCGGGCTCGAAGCCGGCCTCGTGGTGCCGGTCCCGCGCGGGCGGAAGCTCGTGGTCGGCCGGGCGCCGCAGGCCGACGTCGTGCTCCCCACCGAGAGCGCGTCGTGGGAGCACTGCACCGTCGAGCGCGAGGACGACGGTGTGCGGGTGCGTGATGCGGGATCGACGAACGGCACCGTCATCGCCGGGGAGCGCATCGACGCCGAGGGCGTCCTGCTCACCGGGACGACGAGGGTCATCGGGGGCGGGGCTGTGCTGCTCGTCCGGCCGGCGCTCGACGAGGTCCCCGTGCCCGCGGCCGGCTCGATGGCGAACCTGACCCCGGCGGCGACGGCGCCGTTCAACCGTCCACCGCGCGCCGGACGGACCTCCGACGCCGAGACGGTCGTGCCACCCGGACGCAAGGACGTGCCACCGGCGTCGAAGTTCAGCTGGATCACCGTCGCCGCGCCCCTGGTGCTCGCCGGGGCGATGGTGCTCCTGCTCGGCGACGCACGGTTCGCGCTCTTCGCCCTGCTCTCCCCGGTCACCGCGATCGGCATGTGGTTCGAGCAGAAGCACCGCCGCGCGAAGAACCTCAAAGAAGA
Source organism: Curtobacterium sp. PhB191 (assembly GCF_004346515.1). Lineage (NCBI taxonomy): Bacteria > Bacillati > Actinomycetota > Actinomycetes > Micrococcales > Microbacteriaceae > Curtobacterium > Curtobacterium sp. PhB191. The sequence goes on along the minus strand of NZ_SMBV01000001.1, from coordinate 130,055 downwards.
GGACACCCGCTTCGCCGAGGCTGTGGAGTCCTTCCGCGGTGAGATCTCCGAGGCCGCGGCCGTCGAGGCCGCCCGCCGCCAGGAGCTCGTGCCCGACCCAGCGACCGTGGTGCGGCGAGCCGAACTGCCGACCACCCTGCTGTGGCAGCGTCGATCGGACGACGAGGACTTCCTGAGCCTGCACGCCGGCACCGGAGACGCTCCCTGGCGGCCCGAGGTCGACCAGCGTGCAGCGTCCGCGAAGCTCGAGGACGAGGCGAAGGCCGCCATCGCGGACAGCCGTCTGACGGCCGCGCCGGTGGTTGCCGACCTGTCCGACGCCGGCGTCGTCGGGATCGTCGGCGACCGTCAGGGCGCCCTCGCCCTGGCGCGCAGCCTGCTCACGCAGGCCACCGTGCACTGCGGTCCAGCGGACCTGACGGTGGGCGTCTTCTGCGACGCGGGCCGCGCGGACGACTGGGGGTGGGCCTCCTGGCTGCCGCACGCGCGTGTGGCGGGGAGCAGCACCGGCGCCCGCTGGATGTCGGCGCAGCGCGACCAGAGCGCGGCGATGCTCCGTGGCCTGCGGGAGTCGCTCGACGAGCTGCCGACGCCGAACCTGCTCGTCGTGGTCGACTCCGAGGTGCTCACCGAGGGACGGGATGCCCCTGCCCGCAACCTGCTCGGCCAGGGCCGCACGGTGCCCGGGCAGTCCCTGCGCCCGGGGGAGCGACCGCGCCGGGTGAGCGGCATCGTCATCGCGACGAACGAGCAGCAGCTCCCCGCCGCCTGCACGTCGATCATCACGGTCGGTGCCGATGCCGCCGCCACGGTCTACCGGCCGGAAGACCGGACCCGTGTCGAGGACGTCGTGCTCGCCGGCCTCAGCGTCGAGACCGCCGAGCGCAGCGCCCGCAGCGTGGCGCACTTCGACGATCCCGAACTGCTGGTGCCGGGGGCGTCCTTGCCCGCGCTCGTCCGCCTGCCGGAGCTGTTGTCGGGCGACGGGATCCGCACGGCGTGGGACACGCGCACGGGCTTCTCGACCCCGATCGGCTCGTCCGAGAGCGGTGTGCTCGAGATCGACCTCGTGCGCGACGGCCCGCACGGCCTGGTCGGCGGCACGACGGGTTCGGGCAAGAGCGAGTTCCTCCGGTCCCTCGTGGCCGGGCTCGCCGCGCGGAACGACCCGACGCGCCTGAACTTCCTGCTCGTCGACTTCAAGGGTGGTGCGGCCTTCGCAGCGTGTGAGCGCCTCCCGCACACCATCGGCACGATCAGCAACCTCGACGAACAGCTCGCCGACCGTGCGATCCGGGCACTCGAGGCCGAGCTCGAGCGACGGCAGCGCGTGTTCGCCGCGGCCGGGGCGGACATCGACAATCTCGACGCCTACCTGGCGACGAAGCCGAACGAGCCGATGCCGCGCCTGCTCCTCGTCGTGGACGAGTTCGCGATGCTCGCGAAGGACTTCCCGGACGTCCTGACGTCGCTCGTCAGCATCGCGGCCGTCGGCCGAACGCTCGGCGTCCACATGATCCTCGCCACCCAGCGGCCGGCCGGTGTGGTGAGCGAGGACATCCTCGCGAACACGAACATGCGGGTCGCCCTGCGGGTGCAGAGCCGCGAGGACTCGACGAACGTCATCGGTGTCCCCGCCGCAGCCGGGATCGGTCGACAGCAGACCGGCCGCGCCTACGTGAAGCTCGGGCAGGACGACATCACCCCGGTGCAGACCGCCCTGGTCACCGGCCGTGCCCGTGACGAGCGTGCCGAGCAGCCGGTGTCCGTCCGACCGACGGACGTCTTCGGCGTTCCCGCGCCGGTGCCTGCCCCGGCTCCGACGGCGTCCGACGTGACCGACCTCGACCAGCTCATCGAGTCGATCGGGCAGGCGAACGAGGCTGCCGGGTACACCCCGCCGCGCCCGATCTGGCCCGAGGCGCTCGGCGACCGCGTCGAGCTCGCCGCCCTGATCGACCCGCGCCCCGCGTCGGTGCCCGTCGCCCTCGCCGACGACCCGGACCACCAGCGCCAGATCACCACCGGATGGGACCTCGACGAGGGCAACCTCATGCTCATGGGCATCCCCGGCAGCGGGACGAGCACCGCCCTCGCCACTATCGCGCTCCAGCTCGCCGCCGCGTCGAGCCCTGACGAGCTCGACCTCCTCGTGCTCGACATGGGTCCGGGGGACCTCGCTCCACTCGCGCAGCTGCCGCACACGACGGCCTACGTCGGCTCGGGTGCCGGTGCGGGGGAGCTGCAGACGCGGTTCCTGCGGCACCTCCGCGTCGAGCTCGAGCGTCGCCGTGCGGCACCCGGTGGGCGCCGTGCCGTGGTGCTCATCGACGGCCTCGCCGCATTGCGCGACGAGTACCAGGACTTCGAGGGCCAGCAGCTGCTCGACGCGCTCTACCGGGTGTACGCCGAGGGTCCGGCGCTCGGCATCTCCTTCGCGGTCTCCACGACCCGCGCGAAGGCCGTGCCGTCGGCGATGGACGAGGTCACCACGCAGAAGTGGATGTTCCGCCTCGCCGACCCCTACGACTACGCGTCCATCGGGGTCCGCCCCAAGGACGTCCCGCCGCCGGTGCCCGGCCGTTTCATCGACTCGACCATGCGGCTGCAGTCGCACGTCGCGACGCCGGACGTCCCGCTCGCGCAGGCCGTCGCACGGATCGCGGAGACCCGGTCGGACGCTACGAAGAAGGCGAGTGCGGTCGGCCGGCTCCCAGACGCCGTGCTCGTGGACGAACTCGGCACCGGAGCGGTGTTCGCGGGTGAGCCCTGGCGGATCCCGATCGGCATCGCCGAGGACGACCTGCAGCCGGCGTCCGTCGAGGTCTACGACGGCGAACACGTGCTCGTCGCCGGCCCGGCGCGGTCCGGCAAGTCGAGCGTGCTCCTCGCCGTCGCCGAGCTCGCACGGACAGCCGAGGGTGTCCGTCCAGCGGTCTGGGCGATCTGCGACCGCCGGTCGCCGCTCGCCTCGGGTTCGTTCGACCGCATCGCCGTCGGCCCGGACGAGGTCCCGGCCCTGTTGGCCGGGCTGCGGCTCGAGCGTGGACCGGTGCTGCTGTTGATCGACGACGCGGAGCGGTTCGAGGACGGCGACCAGGCCATCGCGACGCTGCTCACGACCGAGCGCCCCGGACTGTGCGTCGTGGCGGCCGGCCGGTCCGCGGACCTCCGGTCGCTGTACAGCCACTGGACCCGAGCGGTCCGGAAGTCCCGGTGTGGCGTCCTGCTGCAGCCGGACGTCGACTACGACGGCGAGCTCCTCGGTGTCACGCTCCCGCGTCGTGCACCGGTCGCGCTGACCGTCGGCCGCGGCTACGCCGCTTCAGGCGGGACCGTCCGTCTCGTGCAGACCGCGTCTGCTGTCAGCTGACGGAGACGCCGAGACCGTCGACCTGGAGGCCCGTGGCTGCGTCCGCCACGGACGGCAGGATCGACCCGCAGTCACGACCAGAGCGCGCTCAGTCGCGCGTCGTGATCCCGAAGGGCGAGCTCTCGAGGTTCGTGAAGTTCCCCACCGTCGCCCGCACCGTGCACGACGGCGCGACCGACAGCGCCGTGACGACCAGCCCGTCGGACGACACCGCCAACGCCCCCGAGCAGCCGTCGGCGAACCGCACGCCGGACTCCCCGCCGGCCACGTCGACGAGCATCTGCGACGGGCGTCCCGTGGCGGGACTGCGGTAGAGCGGGTTGAGCTCGTCGGCACCGTTCGGCCACACCGGCACCAGGGTGACCGGCAGGGCCGTCTGACTGACCGTGCGGTCGGGCGTGCGGACCTCGACGCCCTGCAGCCGCTGGACCGGGTAGGCGGTCCCGCGCACCGAGTCGTCGCTCACGGCAGCAGTGGTCGCCTCGCCGACACTGTCGAGCCACGTCTGCAGCGCCGCGCCGTCCGTGACGGAAGCGAGCGGCACCGAGGCCTCGACCGTGACGTCGCCGCCGGCGGGAACCTCGACCCCGGACAGGGCCCAGGCGCACGCGGTGTCGACACCAGTCAGCGAGGGCTGGTTGCGCTTCGCCGAGATGCCCTCGCCGGACCAGGTGACCGCGGGGCAGGACGCCCCCGAGCGGGAGCCCGGCACGACTTCGAGGAACGGACCGGTGAGGGCCGACGCCTGCGCCGCGTACGTGACGCGCAGGTCGACGGTGCCCTTCGCGGGGTCGATGGTCGCGCGGCGGGTGGTGGCGAGGCCCGTGGGCAGTGGGCGGTCCTGCTGGTAGGCGTTGGCGGCCTGTGCGGTCGCGGTGCCGGCGCCCGGCGTCTTCCGCAGCGCACCGGGCAGCCACACGACGCCACCGACGACCAGTGCGGCCACGAGCACGACGCCGATGCCGCCGAACAGGAGCGCACGGTTCGTCAGCCACTCGGGACGGGCGAACCGACGCGCCGGTGGGGGCTCGGCAGCGGGGGCGGCCGGCAGCGGCTGTCTGGCCATCGGCCGGATGACGGTCTGCGATCCGGCCGGGCCCAGTTCCGGAGCCGGCCCTGCCAGGGCTTCGTCCTCTAGTACCCCGGTGTCATCCCGATCAGCATCGCGCTCGGGACGGACCCCGCGGACCACGGTGGCGGGCCGCTCGACCTCGTCGAACGCGTCCGGGTCGCTCGTCGCGGCCAGCGCAGGGGCCGAGGCGAGGGACCGGGCGAGCCGCCGCAGGGTCGCCGCGGCGTCCGCTGCTGCCGGACGGCTGTTCGGGTCCTTCGTCAGCAGGGCGGACACCGCGGACCACAGCGCATCGGGCACGTCGAGCGGCGGTGGGTTCGAGGTGACGTGCCGGTACGCCACGGCGAAGTCCGTGCCGGGCCCGGCGAAGGGCGTGCGGCCGGACAGCAGCTCGTAGAGCATGACCCCGGCGCCGTAGACGTCCGCAGCGGGACCGGCGCGGCCGTGGCTGATCGACTCGGGGGCCATGTACTGCGGTGTGCCGAGGAGCCCGGTGGTCGTGCGCTCGCGTTCGGCGACGACCGACGCGATGCCGAAGTCGGTGACCCGGACGTCGCCGGTCGCACCGGGTGTCCAGGCGGTCTGGAGCAGCACGTTGTCGGGCTTGACGTCGCGGTGGGTCACGTCGCGTTCGTGTGCCGCGGCGAGGGCGTCGAGCGCCTCGGCGGTGATGGTCAGAGCGTCCCGCGGGGTCAGCGGACCGTTCGATGCGAGCAGATCGCGCGCGGACCCACCGGGCACCAGGTCCATGACGATCGCGAGCCGGTCGCCCTCGACGACCAGGTCCCGCACCCGCACGATCGAGGGGTGCTGCAGCGCGAGGAGCACCGAGCGTTCGCGGACGAAGCGTTCGACGATCTGCGGGTCGGCGGCGAGCTCGGCGCGGAGCAGCTTCGCAGCAAAGTGCTCGCCGGTCGCGGTGTGCTCGGTGCGCCAGACCTCGCCGGTGGCACCGGTCCCGAGCAGCTCGACCAACCGGTACGACGCACCGAGTGGCTCACCCTGACCGTACTGCGCCACTGCGTCCCCGACTTCCCGATTCCCCCGTTGGCCGACCCCTCGCCGACCACGCAATGTTACCGGCCGGTCGGCGCCTCCGCCTGCTCCGGCGCGGCGTACTGCACGTCGATCGCGTGCTGCTCGAACCCGGACCGTCGGTAGAGCGCCAGCGCGGGTTCGTTGTCGCCCTCGACGTACAGTGCGGCGGCGGTCAGCCCACGCCCGGTCAACCGAGCAGTCCCCGCGCGCATGAGCACCCCGCCGAGCCGTTGCCCCTGCAGGTCGGGTCGGACGGCGACGGCGTAGAACTCGCCGATGCCGTCCTCGACCTTGAGCCAGCACGAGCCGGCGAGCTGCCCCGAGGCGTCGCGGAGCAGCAACAGGTCCTCGCCCGAGAACCAGGCGTCCGATTCGCGGGCGTGCAGGTCGTCGAGCGTCATCCGCCCCTGCTCGGGGTGGTGCGCGAAGGCCGCGGCGTTGAGGGCGAGCCAGTCGGCCTCGTCCTCGGTGCCGGGTCGGAAGGCGGACAGGCTGTACCCGGCCGGCACGTCGGCGGACGGAGCATCGGCATCGTCGAGCGGCGCCCGGAGCTGCAGCAGGGTGCGGACCGCGCGCCAGCCGAACCGATCGGCCAGGGCCCGCGCTGCGGGGTGGTCCCCGTGTGCCCAGGCGAGCACGGGAGCGGCCCCGCCGCCCAGCGCGAGCGCCTGCGTGACGAGGGCGGTGCCGGTGCCGCGACCACGGGCCTCCCGGTCGACCACGAGTTCCAGCTCGCCGTCACGGACCACGGCGACCCCGTCGTCGACGGCGAGGACGGTCGCGCGCCCGGCGCGGACGTCGACCAGGGTCTGGTCCGAGAACGGCGGTGCTTCACCGGGCACGACGAACCGCGCGAGGTCCGGCACTACTGGCCCATCAGGCGCTCGGCCTCGTCGTCGTAGACGTTGAAGCGGTAGCCGACGTTGCGGACCGTGCCGATGAGCGACTCGAGGTCGCCGAGCTTGGCGCGGAGACGTCGGACGTGCACGTCGACCGTGCGGGTGCCACCGAAGTAGTCGTAGCCCCAGACCTCGCTGAGCAGCTGCTCGCGCGTGAAGACGCGGGACGGGTGCGTGGCGAAGAAGCGCAGGAGCTCGAACTCCTTGAACGTCAGGTCGAGCGGCCGGCCGCGGACCTTCGCCGAGTAGCTGGCTTCGTCGATGACGACACCCGACGCCTGGATCTTCGAGCTGGACTGCCCCTTGGCCGCACGGCCCGCGGACAGCCGGATGCGGGCGTCGATCTCGGCCGGGCCCGCGCTCTCGAGCACCACGTCGTCGACGTTCCACTCGCTGTTGACGGCGGTCAGGCCACCCTCGGTCACGACGAGCACGATGGGCGTCGTCGAGCCGGACGAGGCGAGGATCTTGCACAGGGCCTTCGCGCTGACCAGGTCGGTGCGGGCGTCCACGAACATCAGGTCGCTCTGCGGCGCGTTGACCAGCTGTGCGGCCTCGGCCGGCACGTGACGGATCCTGTGGCTCAGGAGACCGAGGCTCGGCAGGACGTCGCCGGGCGCGGTCGAGGTGAGTACCAGGAGCTGTGCCACAGGACCTCCGCAGGTGGATGACGTCGTGGACACATCCTAGTGATGCTCGGGAAGTCCTCATCCGGCCGGACGGTTTGCGCGGCAACCCGCAAGCGCGCACGCAGCGCAGGTGCAGCGCGCCGCTGGGCTGTGCCTGCGCGCCGGGCGTGACCCCTGTCATGATGGAACGCGTGACCCAGCCAGTGCAGCCCACCGACCAGCGGCGCCTCAAGCTGACGTCCGTCCTGCCGGTCTGGATCCTCAGCGTCGCCGGGGCGGTGCTCGTCCTGACGCTCGCCGAGCGCGACGCCTTCGCCTGGCTGCTGCTCGTGTTCGTCGCCTGCGTGATGGTGAGCTTCGTGCTCCAGCTCATCACCGCGACGAAGGACGGGCTGGTCGAACGGATCAGCATCGCGTCGTCCGGTGCCTTCGTCGTGGTCCTCGTCACCGCGGTGGTGCTCCTGGCGCGTTGAGCCGAGCCGCGTAGACTCCAGGGCATGGATTCGCTGCTTGCGCTCGAGCTGTTCTACGTGGGCCTCCTCGGCCTGGCGTCGCTCGCGATCGCGTTCATCTCGGTCGTCGTCGTCGTGAAGCTGTTCAAGGGTCAGCGTTGATCGAGCTCCCCGAGGGCCTGGCGCCCGAACTGGTCCCGGTGTCGTGGCTCGTCGGCGTCTGGGAGGGCACCGGCGTCGTGGAGTACCCCGTCGGTGACGAAGAGGCACCCCGCACCTACGAGTTCGGCCAGCGCGTGAGCTTCAGCCACGACGGCCTGCCGTACCTCAACTACTCGTCCACGACGTGGCTGCTCGACGACGACCACACCCCGCTCGCTGCCGAGATGGGCTACTGGCGGATCGACCGTCCGACCGAACCCGGTGACCGCGGCCCCGCGATGCTCCTGGGTGAGGGACCGACGCCGTTCACCACCGTCGAGAGCGTCGAGGCGCTGCGCAACACCACCGACGGCTTCGACGTCGAGGCCGCGATCGTGCACCCGACGGGCGTCAACGAGCTCTACGTCGGCCGCGTCCTCAAGGGCCGGATCGACCTGGCCACCGACGCCGTGATGCGCTCGCCGAACGCGAAGGACTACTCCGCCGCGACCCGCCTGTACGGCCTGGTCGAGGGCAAGTTGTTCTGGGCGTGGGACATCGCCGCCCTCGGTCGCGAACTCACCTCGCACGCCTCGGGGCAGCTCGCGAAGGTCGACTGATGTCGGCGTTCGCGGTGCGCGACGGCTTCGTCGCGGCATCTGATGCGCCCGGCGCGCCCGCAGCCCACTTCGGCAACCCCCTGGGCGAGCAACGGCTGCTGGCCCGTGGCCGCGCGGTCGTCGAGCTCGGTCTCGGCGTGGTCACCGTCTCCGGCCCGGACCGCCTGTCGTGGCTCAACTCGATCACCTCGCAGCAGCTGACCGGCCTGCCGACCGGCGTCAGCACCGAGACCCTCGTCCTCGACCAGTCCGGCCGGGTCGAGCACGCCGCCCGCGTGGTCGACGACGGTGCGGTCGTGTGGCTCCTCACCGAGTCGCAGGACGCCGCACCGCTCGCCGCCTGGCTCGACTCGATGCGCTTCATGCTCCGGGTCGAGGTCGCCGACCGTTCGGCCGACTTCGCGACCCTCGGCTGGTTCGGCGAGGCCGCCCCGTTCGCGTCGACCGTCCTGCCGGACCCGCCCGTCGTCGAGTGGGTCGACCCGTGGGCAGCCGTCACGCCCGGTGGGTGGAGCTACGCCGCCCAGGAGGCCCACCCCGGCTCCGACTGGACCCTCCGCATCGCCGTGGTCACGCCCGGCACCTCGGCCGCGATCGCTGCGTCGGACGAACCCGTCGCGGGGCTGCTCGCGTACGAGGCACTGCGGATCGCCGCCTGGCGTCCGACGCTGTCCGACGCCGACGAGCGCACCATCCCGCACGAGCTCGACTGGCTCCGCTCCGCCGTGCACCTGACGAAGGGCTGCTACCGCGGGCAGGAGACCGTCGCGAAGGTGCACAACCTGGGCCACCCGCCGCGTCGGGTCGTGCAGCTGCACCTCGACGGCTCCGACGCCGTGCTGCCGGCTCCGGGCACGCCCGTGATGCTCGGCGACAAGGAAGTCGGGCGACTGTCGGCCTCGGCGGTCCACCACGAGCTCGGCCCGATCGGACTGGCCGTGGTCAAGCGTTCCCTCGACCCCACCGCGACGCTGACGCTCATCGCCGACGACGTCGTGGTGACGGCGGCGCAGGAGACCATCGTCCCGCCGGAGGCCGGCGCCACGGCGAACGTCCCGCGGCTGCCCCGGCTCGGAGCCGTCAAGCGCTCGTAGCCTGCGCCGCCGGTCGTCGGTCGCCTGGTGTGTGCGCAGGTTTCCGACAGTCCACGAGTTGATCGACTGGTGTTCCGTCGGGTGATGCGCACGCATCGTGTGCGTGTGCATCTTCCGACAGTGCACGCGGTGATCGACTCGTGGATCGTCGCCAATTCGCCGCCGCCGCCGTGGCGCAGTCCCGCCGCCGCGCCGCCGCCCCCGTCAGGCGGGCTCGACCACGTCCCACGGCACGCTGAGCTCGCCGAGCCGCCACCTCGTCGGCCCGTGCAGCACCGGCCACCCGCGGTCGCGCATGCCCCGTACCGTGGCGATCCACCGCTGCCGGGGCCCGTACGTGCCGAGCGGCGCCGCGACCGCCCACGACAGGTCGAGGTCACGCAGGAACGCGTGCACCCGCTCACCCGGCACGTTCCGGTGGATGAGCGCCTTCGGCAGCCGTTCGGCGACGATCGACGGCACGGCGAGTCCGGCGAGCCGCAGCGACACCGTGAACGACACCGGCGCGTGCTCGTCGAGCGTCACCCACGAGGCCACCCGCCCGACCTCGTTGCACGTCCCCTCGACCAGCGCGCCGCCGGGCTGCAGGCGGTCCTGCATGATCCGCCACGACCCCACCACGGCGGACTCGTCGTACTGCCGCAGCACGTTGAACGCCCGGATCACGGCCGGTCGGCGCTGCCCGGGCGTGGGCGTCTCGAAGCCGCCGAGCCGGAACGTCACACCGTCGCGGGTACCCGCGTTCGCGAACGCCACGCGTGCCGGTTCGATCTCGATACCGGTGACCTCGACGTCCGGACGCACCAGGGCGAGACGGTCGCGCAGCTCGAGCGTCGTCGTCGGCGAGGCCCCGTACCCGACGTCGGCGACCAGCGGGTCGTCGGCCTTGCGGAGCGCCGGCAGCGACGCGATCCACCGATCGACACGGCGGAGCCGGTTGTACCCGGTCGTCCCGCGCGTCACGTTCCCGATGGGCATGACGTCAAGGGTACGGGCCTGCCGACGCTCGGTAGACTCGGCAGCATGACCTCCACGCTCGTCCTGCTCCGTCACGGAAACAGTGACTGGAACCAGAAGAACCTGTTCACCGGTTGGGTCGACGTCCGGCTCAGCGAGCTGGGCGAGACGGAGGCGAAGCGCGCCGGCGACCTCATCGCCGAATCGGGCATCGTCCCCGACGTCCTGTACACCTCGCTCCTCACCCGCGCGATCCAGACGGCCGACATCGCGCTGCTCCAGGCCGACCTCGCCTGGCTGCCGGTCAAGCGCGACTGGCGCCTCAACGAACGCCACTACGGCGACCTGCAGGGCAAGGACAAGGCCCAGACGCTGGCCGAGTACGGCGAGCAGCAGTTCATGGAGTGGCGCCGGTCGTTCGACGTCCCGCCGCCCCCCATCGCCGACGGCGCCGAGTGGTCGCAGGCCGGTGACCGCCGCTACGCCGACCTCGGTGACCAGCTGCCGCGCACCGAGTCGTTGAAGCTCGTGATCGACCGCCTGCTGCCCTACTGGGAGTCGGACATCACGAAGGACCTGGGCGAGGGCAAGACCGTGCTCGTCACCGCGCACGGCAATTCGCTCCGCGCGCTCGTGAAGCACCTCGACGACATCTCCGACGACGACATCGCCGGGCTGAACATCCCGACGGGCATCCCGCTGGTGTACGAGCTCGACGACGACTTCCGTCCGACGAAGCCGGCGTACTACCTCGACCCCGAGGCCGCTGCCGCCGGCGCTGCCGCCGTGGCCGCCCAGGGCGCCAAGAAGTAGCACCGCAGACGCGAACGCCCCGTTCGAGCCCGGACGGGGCGTTCGTCGTGTCGGCTGGTCAGACGAAGTGCGACGCGATCTCCTGCACGAGGGCACCGACGTCGTAGGGCTTCGTCGTGTCGACGCGGACGACGGGGAGCAGCCCGGTCGGTCCCGAGGTGGGGCCGAGGGTGTCCCAGGTGTCGATGATCGATGCCAGGTCGCCGTGGACCTCGTGCCGGATCGGAGCGTCCGGCTCGTAGCGGTCGCGCAGGCGTTCGTCGGCCGTCGCGCGGTCGACGTGGCACCAGACCTCGACGGCACGCGGCGAACCGGCCGTCAGGAGCCCGGCGGTCAGGAAGTCCCGGCTCTCCGGGGTGACCCAGACGGCGTCCAGGACGACGCCGTTCTCGACCGCGCCGGCCATCGCCCACACGGTGTCCATCGCGATGCCACCGAGCGGACGAGACGCGATCATCGGCCCGACGATGTCGGCGAGGGGCTCCTTGATCCGGTCCTTCGACAGGAACGGGCAGCCGAGCACCTCGGCCAGCGCAGCGCCGATCGTGCTCTTGCCGGAACCGGGCATGCCGTTGACGATGATCGCGACCTGAGCCATGCGTCGATCCTCGCAGACCGCGCAGCCGCGGTCAGACCACGGCGGTCAGACCGCGGCGGTCGAACTCGAGGCGCCGGTCCAGTCGCCGGTCGCCAGGTACTCGACCTTCTTGGCGATCGACACCGCGTGGTCGGCGAAGCGCTCGTGGTAGCGCGAGGCCAGGGTGGCGTCGACGGTGTCGATCGGTCCGCCCTTCCACGCCTCGCCGAGCACGAAGTCGAACACGCTCGCGTGCAGTTCGTCGACGGCGTCGTCCTCGTCGCGGATCTCCGCGGCCAGGGCGATGTCCTCGGTCGCGAGCAGCCGCGTGAGCTTCTGCGACATCGCGACGTCGTGCTTGCCCATCTCCTTGAAGGTGCCGCGGAGTCCCTTCGGCACGACCTTCTCGGGGAAGCGCTGGCGGGCGAGCTGCGCGATGTGCTCGGCCATGTCGCCCATGCGCTCGAGCGAGGAGCTCACGCGCAGGGCGGTGACGACGACGCGCAGGTCGCGGGCGACCGGTGCCTGGCGGGCCAGGATGTCGATGGCGATCTCGTCGAGGCTGTTGGCGGCCTCGTCGATCTTCTGGTCGTCCGCGATCACCTCCTCGGCGAGGGCGACGTCGGAGTCGCTGAAGGCCTGGGTGGCCCGGGTGATGGCGGACTCGACGAGTCCTGCGATCTCGGTCAGTCGCTCCTGGACGTCCTGGAGTTCCTGCTGGAAGACTTCGCGCATGGGGGAGTACCTCTCTCTGCGTACCGGACGAGTGTCGTCAGCCCAGGTGAACGAACGGTGACGTGGGGCTGAACGCTTCGCGATCCGGCCTTCCGGGACGGGTGAACGGTACCGGAACCCCGCATGACCATCCCTACACTGGCGGCATGGACAACGCGTGGCTCGTGCCACTGTCGATGCTCCTCGGCGGGGTCTTCGGCGCGGGCGTCGTGGTGCTGATCATCACCGCCGAGCGCACGGCTCGTGCAGCAGACGTGGCGGAACGCACCCTGCCGGACGGTGTCGCAGCGGTGATCGCGACGATGCACAACCCGGCGGTGGTCATCGACCCGTCGAACACGGTCGTGGCCGCATCGCCCCAGGCACTGACCGTCGGGCTCGTCGTGCGGCGCCGGCTCGTGCACCAGGAGCTCCTCGACCTGGTCGACCGGGTGCGCAAGAGCGGCGAGATGGGGGCGGAGGACCTCGAGCTCCCACGCGGACGGCACGGGGAGCTCATCGGCTACCTCAGCTTCCGGGCCGCGCAGCTCGGCAACCGGTACGTGCTCATCACGGCCGACGACCTGACCGAGAGCCGGCGCATCGACGAGGTCCGCCGTGACTTCGTCGCCAACATCTCGCACGAGCTGAAGACGCCGATCGGCGCCATCGGGCTGCTGTCCGAGACGCTCGTGATCGCGGCCGACGACCCGGAGCACGTCAAGAAGTTCGCGGCGCAGCTCATCACCGAGTCCGAGCGGCTCGGCGCCCTGACGAAGGACATCATCGAGCTGTCCCGGCTGCAGTCGGTCGACGCGTTGGAGAACAGCGAGGAGACCGGTGTCGACAAGATCGTGCAGGCCGCGGTCGACGCGAACGAGGTCGTCGCGCGCGCCCGCTCGATCGAGATCATCCGGGCGAAGAAGTCGAAGCTCCGGGTGATGGGCGACCCGGGCCTGTTGCAGGTCGCCGTCTCGAACCTCATCGCCAACGCGGTGAAGTACTCGCCCGACGGCACCCGCGTCGGCGTGGGCGTCCGGTCCGCGAAGGGCTTGGTCGAGATCGCGATCACCGACCAGGGCGTCGGCATCCCCGAGGCCGACCTGGACCGCGTGTTCGAGCGGTTCTACCGTGTCGACCCGGCACGGTCACGGGCCACCGGCGGCACCGGCCTGGGGCTCGCCATCGTCAAGCACGTCGTCGGCAACCACGGCGGCGACGTCCGCGTCTGGTCGCAGCCCGGCAAGGGCTCGACCTTCACCATCCGCCTGCCCGAGGCGGACACCGAACTGACCACCGCACTCGAAGAGCAACTGGAAGAGCAGCCATCGTGACCAAGATCCTCATCGTCGACGACGAGCCGGCCCTGAGCGAGCCCCTGGAGTTCCTGCTGCAGCGCGAGGGGTACGAGACCTCCGTCGCGGCCGACGGCGTGACCGCGCTGTCGAAGTTCGACTCGGAGAACCCGGACCTGGTGCTCCTCGACCTCATGCTGCCGGGGCTCTCCGGCACCGAGGTGTGCCGCCAGATCCGGACCCGGTCGAACGCACCGATCATCATGCTGACGGCGAAGGACTCCGAGGTCGACATCGTCGTCGGGCTCGAGCTCGGCGCGGACGACTACGTGACGAAGCCGTACTCGACGCGCGAGCTGCTGGCCCGCATCCGTGCCGTCCTGCGCCGCCGCACCGAGGACGACCCGGCGGACAGCGGGATCCTGCAGGTCGGGGGCATCCGGATGGACGTCGAGCGGCACACGGTGTCGGTGGACGGGTCGGAGACGGCGATGCCGCTCAAGGAGTTCGAGCTGCTCGAGCTGCTGCTCCGGAACGCCGGCCGGGTGCTCACCCGTGGGCAGCTCATCGACCGGGTGTGGGGCTCCGACTACTTCGGCGACACCAAGACGCTCGACGTGCACATCAAGCGCATCCGCTCGAAGATCGAGCGCGTGCCGTCGACCCCGGAGATCCTGGTGACGGTCCGCGGTCTCGGGTACCGCATCGAGGCCTGAGACGCACGGACAGGAGGCCCGGTGCGAGTCCGTGGGACTCACACCGGGCCTCCCGGTCTGAAGCGCTTGCGCTCGCGCGTGCGTGGTGCGGCTACTCGCCGTCCGCCGGCGTGGCCGACGGGGTCTCGACCGGCAGCGTGATCTGGCCGGACGGCTCGGGGGTCGAGGTCGGCGCGAGGGTGGCGTACTCCTCTTGCGAGGTGGTCAGCACCGGCACGTTGGCCGAGACGCCCTCGGCGTCGGGGTACGAGAAGTACACCTTGACGAGCGAACCGGGCTTCGCGTCCGCGCTGTCGAAGTCGAGGGTGTCGTGCTGCGAGTCGTTCGCCAGGTCGACGTGCGAGTTCGCCGGCACCAGCACGGTCTCGGTGTCGCCACCGATCTCGACCGACACGGTGATGCCGTCGGTGTCGGAGTTGTTCACCAGCGTGCCGATGAACCGCGCACCCTCGCCGTCGTCCGAGATGAGGATGGCGTTCCGCACGTCGACCTTGCCGGTCGAGACGTTGACGCCGTCGGTGATCTGCTTGATGTCGACGGTGTGCGCGGGCGACATGAACTCGCACCCGGTGGCGCCCAGCGCGATGGTTGCCGCAACGGCGACGGACACGAGTACCCGAGCTCGCAAGAGATTCCTCCGTAAGTCGATGAGGACCAGACGGTCCCGCTCCATCTTAGCGATCACCGGGAAGGCCCAGTGCTGAGGGTCCCCTTACCCGAACACCCCTTGTGGTAAACTGGAAGTCTGGGAACGGAGCCTGATACATGCAATTCGAGGTCGGCGAGACCGTCGTCTACCCCCACCACGGGGCGGCAACCATCTCTGAAGTCAAGACGCGCGTCATCAAGGGCGAGGAAAAGGTCTACCTGAAACTGCGGGTCACGCAGGGTGACCTGACGATCGAGGTACCGGCGGACAACGTCGACCTGGTCGGAGTCCGCGACGTGATCGGCAAGGAAGGGCTCGACAAGGTGTTCGAGGTCCTCCGGGCGCCGTTCACCGAAGAGCCCACCAACTGGTCGCGCCGGTACAAGGCGAACCTCGAGAAGCTCGCTTCCGGGGACGTCATCAAGGTCTCCGAGGTCGTCCGCGACCTCTGGCGACGCGATCAGGACCGCGGCCTGTCCGCGGGCGAGAAGCGGATGCTGGCCAAGGCGCGGCAGATCCTGATCTCCGAGTTGGCCCTGGCCGAGAAGACCGACGAGGACAAGGCATCGACCGTCCTCGACGAAGTCCTCGCGTCCTGAGCGCACTGCACACCACGACGGCCGCACGGTTCCCCGAAGGGGTGGACCGGGCGGTCGTCGTCGTTGCAGCCGGGTCCGGAACCCGGCTCGGCATCGGCACCGCGAAGGCGTTCGTGCCCGTCGCGGGGCAGCTCATGCTCGCGCGGGCGCTCGAGCCGCTGTTCACGTTGTCGGCTCCGACGCTGGTCGTCGTGGTCGCGCCGTCGACCCTGCTCGAGGACTGCCGTCAGGTGGTCGCCTCGGTCGCGGGCGCCGCGGTCGCGTACACGGCGGTGGTTCCGGGAGGCACGGATCGCCATGGTTCGGTCCAGGCCGGCCTGGGCGTGCTGCCGGACTCCGTCACCGCGGTGCTGGTGCACGATGCGGCGCGGTGCCTCACGCCGGCCGCGCAGTTCGACCGGGTGTTCGACGCGGTCGAGGCTTCGGTCGCGACCGGCACCGGTGACGGCGTCGTCCCCGCGCTCCCCGTCACCGACACGGTCAAGCGGGTGTCCGGCGACGTGGTCGTCGAGACCGTCGACCGGTCCGCGCTCGTCGGGGTCCAGACGCCGCAGGGCTTCCCGCTCGACGCACTCCGACGGGCGTACGCGGTGTCGACGCAGTCCGAGACCGATGACGCCGGCGTGTTCCAGGCGGCCGGTGGCACGGTGCGCTTCGTGCCGGGTGACGCCGATGCCTTCAAGATCACGACGCCGTGGGACCTCGGACGAGCAGAGTCGATCGTCCGGTCGCGCGCCACGGTCCCGGGCGACCCCGGTGCCTCGGCGGTCCGGCTCGGGCTCGGGGTCGACGTGCACGCGTTCGACGTCGAGTCGCCGTGCCGCGTCGGCCTGCTCGACTTCCCCGGCGAACCCGGCCTCTCCGGGCACAGCGACGGTGACGCCGTGGCGCACGCGGTGTGCGACGCCCTGCTCTCCGCGGGTGGCCTCGGTGACATCGGTGGGACGTTCGGCACCGCCGACCCCGCCTACGCCGGAGCCGCCGGGGACGTCTTCATCCGCGGTGCCGTCGGGCTGCTCGCCGACGCCGGCCTCGTCCCCGTGTCGGTCACGGTGCAGGTCATCGGGAACCGGCCGCGCATCGGGGCCCGTCGTGCGGAGATGCAGGACGCCCTGTCCGCCGTCGTCGGTGCCCCCGTCGCGGTGTCCGGCACGACGACCGACGGCCTCGGGTTCACCGGCCGGGGCGAGGGGCTCGCCGCGATCGCCACGGCCGTCACCCGACCGGCCTGACGTCCTAGGCTTGGGATCGTGACCGTTCGCCTCTACGACTCCCGCGCCGCAGCCGTCGTCGACCTCGTCCCCCTGGTCGACGGACAGGTCAGCGTCTACGTCTGCGGTCCGACGGTGCAGTCGTCGCCGCACATCGGACACCTGCGCTCGGCCCTGGTCTACGACATCTGGCGCCGCTGGCTGACGTACCGCGGTCTGCGCGTCACCCTCGTGCGGAACGTCACCGACATCGACGACAAGGTGCTCGACCTGGCCGCCGGCACCGACGAAGCGTGGTTCGCCCGCGCCTACCGCGTCGAGCTCGAGTTCACCGCCGCGTACAACGCCCTCGGCATCCTGCCCCCGACCTACGAGCCGCGGGCAACAGCGAGCGTGCCGCAGATGCACGACATCATCACGAAGCTCATCGACCGCGGTCACGCCTACGTCGCCGCCGACGACTCGGGCGACGTCTACTTCGACACCGGCAGCTGGGAGTCCTACGGGGCGCTCACCCGGCAGCGTCGCGAGGACATGGTCGAGGCCGCCGACGCCGACCCCCGTGGCAAGCGCGACGCCCGCGACTTCGCGCTCTGGAAGGGTGCGAAGCCCGGCGAGCCGTCGACCGCGTCGTGGGACTCCCCGTGGGGCCCCGGTCGTCCGGGCTGGCACATCGAGTGCTCCGCCATGTCGCGGCGGTACCTCGGTCCGGCGTTCGACATCCACGGCGGCGGGCTCGACCTGCGGTTCCCGCACCACGAGAACGAGCTCGCGCAGTCCACCGCGGCGGGCGACCCCTTCGCGTCGTACTGGTTGCACAACGGGCTCGTCACGGTCGAGGGCCAGAAGATGTCGAAGTCGCTCGGCAACTCGATCTTCGCCGCCGACTTCCTCGCCAATGCCCGTCCGGCCGTGGTGCGGTACTTCCTCGGCGCTGCGCACTACCGCTCCTCGATCGACCACCACGACGGCTCCTTGGCCGAGGCCGAGGCGGCCTACGACCGCATCGGCGGGTTCCTGCAGCGGGCCGAGGTGCGGCTCGAAGGCGTGCACCTCGCCGATGCCCCCGCCGTGCCGGACGCCTTCGCCGCCGCGATGGACGACGACCTCGCAGTGCCCCAGGCGCTGGCCGTCCTGCACGAGACCGTGCGCACCGGCAATGCCGCCCTGGACGCCGACGATGCGGAAACGCTCGGGGTCGCGTACCATCAGGTGGCCGCCATGGTAGAGGTCCTCGGCATCGACCCGCGAGCCGCCCACTGGTCGGGGGGCGGTCAGGACACCTCGGCAGGCCCGCTCGCCGCTCTCGTCGAACGCCTCGTGCAGGAGCGCGCGGACGCCAGGGCAGCACGGGACTTCGCTGCGGCCGACCGCGTGCGCGACGACCTCGCCGCCGCGGGCATCACGATCGAGGACACGCCGTCCGGAACACGCTGGAGCATCGCCTGAACACGGCAGTGCCGAACAGGAGCTACGCATGAAGAACGTCTCGGGAAGCAAGAAGGGTCGGCCCGGCGCCGTCCGCACCGGTCGCAAGGGCAACAAGCAGGTGGGTTCCGGTGGTCAGGGTGCCCAGGCGCTCGAGGGTCGCAAGCCGACCCCGAAGGCCGAGGACCGGCCGTACCACCCCGCCGGCAAGCGCAAGGCGGCGAAGGACCGCTTCGAGGCAGCCAAGGGCCGTCACGGTTCCTCGAGCACCCCGCAGGGCCGCACCGGTCGCCCGCCGGCCCGGAAGACCGATGACTCCGAGCTCGTGACCGGACGCAACTCCGTGCTCGAGGCGCTGCGCACGAAGACCCCGTCGACGACGCTCTACATCGCGTCGCGCATCGAGGTCGACGACCGCGTCAAGGAGATCCTGACGCTCGCGAACCACCGCAGCGTGCCGATCATCGAGCTCATGCGCCCCGAGCTCGACCGCATCACCGGCCACGACAGCGTGCACCAGGGCGTCGCGCTCAAGGTGCCCGCGTACCAGTACGCCGTGTCCGAGGACATCGTCGAGCAGGCCTTCTCGCGCGACCAGGTCCCGCTGCTCGTCGCGCTCGACGGCATCACCGACCCCCGCAACCTCGGTGCGATCATCCGCTCGACCGCCGCGTTCGGCGGACACGGCGTCATCGTGCCGCAGCGTCGTTCGGTCGGCGTCACCGCGTCGGCGTGGAAGACCTCGGCCGGCGCCGCGGCCCGCACGCCCGTCGCGATGGCCCCGAACCTCACCCAGACGCTGAAGTCCCTCAAGTCGATGGGCCTGTTCGTCCTCGGTCTGGACGGCGACGGCGACGTGGAGCTCGACGGCCTCGCGCTCGCCGACCGCCCGATCGTGATCGTCGTCGGTTCCGAGGGCAAGGGCCTGTCGCGCCTGGTCACCGAGACCTGCGACGCGATCGTGTCGATCCCGATCTCGAGTGCGACCGAGTCCCTCAACGCCGGCATCGCCGCGAGCGTCACCCTGTGGGAGGTCGCCCGGCGCCGTCGCGCCGAGTAAGCCCCGGCGCTTCGTCCGCAGGAACGGTCGCCTCCCCTCGTGGGAGGCGGCCGTTCCTGCGTGCGGTGCCGGCCGGGTCAGGCCGGACGGGTCAGGACACGTCGGATGATGCCCGCCTTGTGGTCACGAGTCGTCGCCGCGCGACGCCGTAGGCAACGGTCCGTGACCGGCCGACGTGCACCTGGCGGGGTGTCGTGACCGCTCGACGTCCAACGGCATTCACCGGCGGTGCAGGCGTGACGGTCTGGAGGGCCGGCGCCGGTCTCCGGGACGCGCGCCGGGCCTCCAGGCGGTCGCGTTCACGGGCCCCGAACGGTCACGACGCGTCGGCCGGTGTCCTCCGGGTGGTCGCGAGTCGTCGCTGCGCGACGCCGCCGGCGACGGTCTGTGACCAGTCGGCACCCACCCGGCGGGGTGTCGTGACCGACCGGGGACCGCGTCAGACGGTGGTGCGCCAGTCCTGGACGTCGGCGTCGTCGTCTGCGGGTTCCGCGTCGTCGACCACGGGGATCGGCAGCGTCATCGACGAAGTCGGCGGATTGATGAGCAGGCGCTCGTCGCGGCGGTGGCGCAGCACGTCGTTGATGTACGCCGTGGTGGCCTCGGGCAGCGAGACCGACCGCTCCTCTTCCTGCGACATGAACCAGCGGTGCTCGAGCAGTTCGTGGAAGACCTCCGCGGGTTCGAGGCGACCGCGCAGGTCACGGGGGATCGAGCGGACGACGGGCTCGAAGACCCGCGAGACCCACTCGTGCGCCACCATCTCCTCGTCGAGTTCGTCGCGGCCGTTGCGTGCCCGGTACGAGTCGAGGTCGTTGAGCAGGCGTCGGGCCTGGTTCTCGCCGGCGTCCAGGCCGGTCAGCCGCAGCAGGCGTCGCTGGTGGTGTCCGGCGTCGACGACCTTCGGCTGGATCCGCACCTGCGAACCGCCCTCGGTCGTGTGGATCGAGAGCTCCTCGATGTCGAAGCCGAGCTCGTTGAGCCGCTCGACGCGGTCGTTGATCCGCCAGCGTTCCTTGATGTCGAACTGCTCGGTGCCCGTGAGCTCGGTCCAGAGCGTCCGGTACTGCGCCACGATCCGGTTGGAGACGTCCACGGGGTCGGCGTTCTCGTCGAGACGGCCGCCGGCCTCGAGGTCGAGGAGCTCGCCGGCGATGTTCACGCGCGCGACCTCGAGGTCGTTCTCGCGCTGCCCGTTCGACAGCCCGCCGGGGTAGAGCTTGCCGGTCTCGGCGTCGACCAGGTACGCGGCGAACGAGCCCGCGTCGCGACGGAACAGCGTGTTCGAGAGCGACACGTCGCCCCAGTAGAAGCCGATGACGTGCAGCCGGACGAGCAGCAACGCGAGGGCGTCGACGAGACGGGTCGCGGTCTCCGGGCGCAGGGTCTGCGAGTACAGCGCGCGGTACGGCAGCGAGAAGCGCAGGTGCCGCGTCACGAGCACGGGGTGCAGCTGCTCGCCGTCCGCGTCGACCCGACCGGTGATGACGGCGACGGGGTCGACGCACGGCACGTCCATGCGCTGCAGCGTGCGGAGCATCTCGTACTCGGAGCGCGCGATTTCCTCGCCCGTCTCCTTCACGGCGGCGACGTACCCACTCAGGTGCACGAAGCGCACCAGGTGCCGCGAGATGCCCTTCGGCAGGGCCACGATGGTCTCGTCCGGCCAGTCCGCCAGCGGCAGGTCCCACGGCAGGTCGAGCAGGCCGGGGTCGACGGTGGCTGCGGTGATGGACATCGAGTCGGGCACGGTGGATCCTTCGGTGTCGTGGGGGACAGCCGAGAGCCCGCGACCCGCCCTTGTGAGGCGGCGCGGGCTCTCGGGGAGTGCGCTTCGGTTACGCGCTGACGACGGCCTTGTCGTCCAGGCGCTCGCCCGACTCGGTGTCGAAGGCGTGCACGTGGCCCGACTTCGGCGTCACCACGATGGTGTCACCGATCGACGGGTGCGAACGGCCGTCCACGCGGGCGACGATGTCGACGCGCGTGCCCTTGACGTCGGCGTGACCGTAGAGGTAGCCGTCGGCGCCGAGTTCCTCGACCACGTCGACCGTGACCGGCAGGCCCTCGCCCGACTGCGCCACGACGACGTCCTCGGGGCGGATGCCCACGGTGATCTGGGCGGAACGCGCGTTGGAGAGCGTGTCGCGGTCGATCGCGTGGTTGAGCGTGCCGAACTTGATGCCGCCCTCGACGACGTCAGCCGGCAGCAGGTTCATCGCCGGCGAGCCGATGAAGCCCGCGACGAAGACGTTGTTCGGCTTCTCGTACAGGTCGCGCGGCGTGCCGACCTGCTGCAGGATGCCGTCCTTGAGCACCGCGATGCGGTCACCCATGGTCAGTGCCTCGGTCTGGTCGTGCGTGACGTAGACCGTGGTGACGCCGAGACGGCGCTGGAGCGACGCGATCTGCGTACGGGTCTGGACGCGGAGCTTGGCGTCGAGGTTCGACAGCGGCTCGTCCATGAGGAACACCTGCGGCTGACGGACGATCGCACGGCCCATCGCGACGCGCTGACGCTGACCACCGGAGAGCGCCTTCGGCTTGCGGCCGAGGTAGTCCTCGAGGTCGAGGAGCTTCGCGGCTTCCTGCACGCGGGTGGCGCGCTCGTCCTTGCCGACACCGGCGATCTTGAGCGCGAAGCCCATGTTCTCGGCGACGGTCATGTGCGGGTACAGCGCGTAGTTCTGGAACACCATCGCGATGTCGCGGTCCTTCGGCGGGACGTCCGTGACGTCGCGGTCGCCGATGCGGATCTGACCGGAGTTGACCTCTTCGAGGCCGGCCAGCATGCGGAGCGAGGTGGACTTGCCACAACCCGAGGGGCCGACGAGGACGAGGAACTCGCCGTCGGCGACGTCCAGGTCGAGGGAGTCGACCGCGGGACGGTTGCCTCCGGGGTAGAGACGGGTTGCCTTGTCATAGGTGACGGACGCCATGAGCGTTCGGTCCTTTCTTCACCGGCAGGTACGTGCCGGACGATCCGAGTGAAGCGGTCAGCCCGCGAGGGCCCCGGATGGTCGTCGTCGACCATCGAGGTTCATACAACACGAGTTCTCGCGGGTGCGCCAGTGTTTTCCCCCTGGCCGGTCGGTTCCCAGAGCGTGGTTGGGTGGTTCCCAGAGCGGCCCACTACAATCGCCGGGTCCGTCCGCCGAGCGGGGGTAGGTCGTGCGGACGCCGATCAGGAGGACGACGCACCGATGACCAACCGCCCCGAGGGTGACGCCCGCGCCGCGCGGAACGAGCGCCGCGAAGCCGCCCGACAGCGAGCGCAGCGCCACAGGACACAGCAGAAGCGCCGCCAGCGCGGCACCCGGCTCGGACTCCAGATCGGACTCGGTGTCGTGCTGCTCGCAGCGGCCGCCGTCGTCACGCTCGTCCTGGTCGACTCCGTGAAGCCAGCAGGCCCCGGGCCCTCGACCATGTCGCAGGGCGGCATCACCCTCGGCGAGGGGCTCAAGCCCGTGACCGCGTCGCGCAGTGCGTCGCCGAGCGCCTCGGCTACCGCTGGTGCGGGCACGGTGCGCATCACGCTGTACGTCGACTACCTCTGCCCGACCTGCGGCGAGTTCGAACAGGCCAACGGCGACTACATCGAGAGCCTCGTCGACTCCGGCGCCGCCACCGTCGACATCCACCCGCTCGCGGTCCTGTCGAACCGGTCGCAGGGCACCAAGTACTCACTGCGCGCCGCGAACGCCGCGGCCTGCGTCGCCGAGCACTCGCCGGACCAGTTCTACGCGGTCAACAAGGCGCTCTACGCCGAGCAGCCGGAAGAAGGCACACCCGGGCTCACCGACGCGCAGCTCACCAAGGTCGTCACCGGGGTCTCCGGCCTGCAGGACCGCCGGGCCGTCACGAGCTGCATCGCCGACCAGGACTACAGCAAGTGGGTCGACGAGCAGACGACCGCGGTGTCCGGCGGCGACATCCCCGGGTCGACCCTGAGCGACTTCCCCGGCACGCCGCTGGTGCTCGTCAACGGGCAGCAGTACGAGCTCACGTCGCCGATCACGAACGACGACTTCCGCACCTTCGTGGTCACCGCGGCCGGTGCCACCGAGGCGACGCCCACCCCGACCCCCACGCCGAGCGCGACGCCGTCCCGCACGCGGAGCGCGACACCGACGCCCACGCC
The DNA here is from genome assembly GCF_004346515.1 of Curtobacterium sp. PhB191. Lineage (NCBI taxonomy): Bacteria > Bacillati > Actinomycetota > Actinomycetes > Micrococcales > Microbacteriaceae > Curtobacterium > Curtobacterium sp. PhB191. The sequence goes on along the minus strand of NZ_SMBV01000001.1, from coordinate 106,577 downwards.
GACGAAGGGCTGATCGCTACAGCGACGAACCAGGGACGCTGAACGTGTCGCAGCTCGTCGCGCCCTGCTGGTAGCCGCGGACGAACCACTTCTGGCGCTGCTCACTCGAGCCGTGCGTGAACGAGTCCGGATCGACCCGGCCGCTCGAGCGCTCCTGGATGCTGTCGTCGCCCACGGCGCTCGCGGCGGACAGGGCATCGGCGATCTCGGACCGGCTGATCGGCTCGAAGAAGGTCTCGCCGTTCGCGTCCTCGGTGTTCGCCGCGTCGCCGACCCAGGCGCCGGCGTAGCAGTCGGCCTGCAGCTCGACGCGGACACTGCCGGACGACGCCCCGGTGCCCGATCGGTCCGTGCTCGCGAAGGCACCCTGCAGCTGCTGGATGTGGTGGCCCCACTCGTGCGCGACGACGTACATCTGCGCGAGCGGCCCGCCCGACGACCCGTACTTCGACTGCAGGTCGTCGTAGAACGCGGTGTCGAGGTAGATCGCGCGATCCGGCGGGCAGTAGAAGGGCCCGGTTGCAGCGGACGCCTGACCGCACGACGTGTCGGTCGAGCCGTCGAACAGGAAGAAGTCCGGCGCCGTGTACGAGATCCCGAGCTTCCGGGCCTCGGCCGTCCAGTAGCCGTCGAGTGACTCCGCGGCGCCCTCCATCCGGCACTCGACCTTGAGGTTGGCGTCACGCCCGGTGCGGCACTCCGGGGCGGCGTCGACGGTCTCGCCCTGCTGCTGGATCTGCGTCGTGCCGCTGCCGCCGACGACGAACCCGCTGAGGTCGAAGCCCGTGAACTGCGCGATCAGGAAGACGACGATCGCCGTGACGCCGACGGCACCGCCGCCGACCGCGGCCGTCCGACCCCGGCGCTTCACCCTGCCGCCCTTGAGCTGCGAATCGTCGTTGAACGTCATGACCCCGAATGTACGGCCCACGGGACTCGCACGCCGCACGCATGCCCCGCGCGTACCGTCTGGGACGTCGGCGACCCCGACACGTGTCGTACAACCGGAAGGAACCGCAACCATGGCCACTCCCATCAGCACCGTGATGAGCCCCGCCCGCTACGTACAGGGCAAGGACGCGATCACCCGCGTCGGCGAGTTCGTCGCCCCCATCGGCCAGCGCCCCCTGATCGTCGCCGACGACGTCGTGTGGGGCATCGTCGAGGCCGCGGTGACGACGAGCTTCCAGGCGGCCGACCTGCGGGTCGAGCGGGTCGGCTTCGGTCGCTTCGCGACGCCGAAGGCGGTCGACGACCTCGTCGAGCAGATCCGGTCGACCGACGCGGACGTCATCGTCGGGCTCGGCGGCGGTTCAGCGATCGACGCGGCCAAGGCCTCCGGACACCTGGCCGGCATCCGCTGGGCGAGTGTCCCGACGGCGGCGAGCACCGATGCCCCGACCTCGGCGCTCGCGGTGATCTACTCCGAGGAAGGGGAGTTCATCGAGTACCGGTTCTTCCCGCACAACCCCGACCTCGTCCTCATCGACACGAAGCTCGTCGCGAACGCTCCCGTCCAGTTCCTGGTCGCGGGCATCGGCGACGCCCTGGCCACCTGGGTCGAGGCCCGTGCCGCCAAGCGTGCGAACGCCGACACCATGGCCGGCGGGCTGCAGACCGAGACCGGCGTCGCGCTCGCCGAGCTGTCCTGGAAGCTGCTGCACGAGAACGCCCTGCAGGCCATCGAGGCCGTGAAGGCCGGGGTCGTCACGCCCGCGCTCGAGAAGGTCGTCGAGGCGAACACTCTGCTGTCGGGCCTCGGGTTCGAGTCCGGCGGACTGGCGGCAGCGCACGCGATCCACAACGGACTGACAGCCGCTCCGCAGGCGCACGGCTTGGCGCACGGGCAGAAGGTCAACATCGGCACGATCGCGCAGCTCGTGCTCGAGGGTGCACCGGCCGAGGAGATCGAGGACTTCGTCGTCTTCACCACGAAGGTCGGCCTGCCGAACACCCTGACCGAGATCGGCCTGACCGTGGACGACACGACGGAACTCCGCGCCGTGGCCGAGGCCGCGACCGTCGAGGGCGAGACCATCCACAACATGCCGTTCCCGGTCACGCCGGAGCTCGTGGTGGACGCGCTCATCGCCGTCGAGGGCATCGCGCGGAGCATCCGCGCCGAGCACGGACTGCCGGAGCCGGTCCTGTACCAGCACCACTGAGGGACGGCTGCGCTGACGGGTCGGGGTCAGGTGCGGACCAGCGGCTCCATCGTCGCCAGGTCCGCACCGATCCCGACGTCCACCAGCTCGATCCGTCCCGCGAGGGTGGCGGCGGGCCCCGTCAGCAACCCGGCCTTCACCCCGCCGAACGTGACCGTGACGTCGGCGTGCAGGACGTGGTCGTCCGCGATGCCACCGGTGTCGACGTCGATGCCGCTCGGCACGTCGACGGCGACGACGAACGGTGCGCGCTGGTCGCGGGCGAGCTCACGGATGGCGTCGACGACCTCGCGGGCGGGGGAGCGGAGGGCCGCAGGCCCCCGCACCCCGATCCCGAGGATCGCGTCGAGCACCAGGTCGGCGTCGAGTGCCGCGTCCGTCACCGCAGCCTCCGGTCCGGCCGGGTTGTCCAGGAGGTGAGCCCCGGCGTCCAGCGCCGCTGCCAGGCCCGCCTCGTGCACGCGTGAGCCGACGCGCAGGACCGCCACGTGCCTCCCGGCCGCCGCCAGCCGCGCACCCGCGAACAGGGCGTCACCACCGTTGTCGCCGCTGCCCACCAGCAGCAGGACGGACCCCGGTCCGTCGCCCGGCCGGACGGCCGGATCGTCGAGCAGGTCGCCGACGATGTGGGCCAGCCCATCGGCCGCTCGTTGCATGAGGGGCTCACCCGCATCGAGGTGCGGCCGCTCTGCCGCCCGGATCTGGTCACCGCCGTAGCCGTCCATGGCGACCACAGTGCCCCGGTACCCTGGAGGGGACATGTCACTCGTCCCCGAAGCGCCCCGTCCCCGCATCGTGATGTCGCCCGACGGCCTCCGGATCGCGACCTACGACTTCGGCGATCCCGACGCCCCCGCGGTCGTCGCGGTGCACGGGTTCGCCTCCGGTGCGGTGCTGAACTGGCACGCCTCCGGCTGGACCCGCGACCTCGTCCGCGCCGGGTACCGCGTGCTGGCGTTCGACCAGCGCGGGCACGGAGCGAGCGCGAAGCCGCGCGACCCCGGTGCGTACTCGATGGACCTGCTCGTGGCGGACGTCACCACCGTGATCGACACGTACCTGCTCGACGAGGTGGCGTTCCTCGGGTACTCGCTCGGCGCCCGCGTCGGCTGGCACACCGCCGAGCGGCTGCCGGACCGCATCACCCGCGCGGTGTTCGGCGGGATCCCCGACGCCGACCCGATGCGCCGCGTGCGGGTCGACCAGGCGAAGGCGTACCTGGCGGACGGCACACCGATCGAGGACCGCGTGACCAACGGCTACCTGACCATGGCGGGGAACGTCGAGGGGAACGACCTCGCGGCGCTCGTGGCGATGGTCGAGGGGATGCGGAACAGCATCGAGCCGACGCCCGACAACGCCCCCGCGCAGCCGATCCTGATGGCCGCCGGCAGCGAGGACGGCATCCGCGACAGCGCCGTGCGGTTGGCGCAGGCTGCCCCGGACGCGTCGTTCTTCGAGATCCCGGGGCGCAACCACTTCAACGCGCCGACGTCGCGGGCGTTCCGCGAAGCCGCGCTGGCGTTCCTGCGTTCCTGACCGCGGCGCGTTGTCCGCCCCGCGCTGAGGGGTACTCGTAGGTCCTCGCTGTCGCCGGACACCGCGCGTACCGTCCCCGCCATGGACTACAGACTCCTCGGCAACAGCGGGACATCGGTGTCGACGCTGACCCTCGGCACCATGACGTTCGGCAGCGAAGCCGACGAACCCACCTCCCACACCATCATCGACACGTTCGTCGCGGCCGGCGGCACCCTGATCGACACGGCCGACGTCTACTCGGGCAACGAGTCCGAGCGGATCATCGGTCGCTGGCTCGCGGCGCACCCCACCGAGGCGCAGCAGGTCGTCCTCGCCACCAAGGGCCGCTTCCCGCAGGGTGACGGCCCGAACGACGTCGGCCTGTCGCGCCGGCACCTCCGGGTCGCGCTCGACGCCTCGCTCGAGCGCCTCGGCGTCGACCACATCGACCTGTACCAGATGCACGCCTGGGACGCCCTGACGCCGATCGAGGAGACGCTCCGGTTCCTCGACGACGCGGTCTCCGCCGGCAAGATCGGCTCGTACGGGTTCTCCAACTACCTCGGGTACCAGATCACGAAGGCCGTGTACGAGGCGAAGGCGCACGGGTGGGCCCCGCCGGTCACCCTGCAGCCGCAGTACAACCTGCTCGTCCGCGACATCGAGCACGAGATCGTCCCCGCCAGCCTCGACGCCGGGATCGGCCTGCTGCCCTGGTCGCCCCTGGCCGGCGGCTGGCTGTCCGGCAAGTACCAGCGCGACGAAGCGCCCACCGGCTCCACCCGCCTCGGCGAGAACCCGGCACGCGGCATGGAGGCCTGGGAAGCGCGGAACGGTGACGAGCGCACCTGGGCCGTCCTCGACGCGGTGTCCGCCGTCGCCGACGCGCACGGCGCCTCGCGGTCGCAGGTCGCCCTCGCCTGGCTGCTCGCCCGGCCGGCGGTGACGAGCGTGATCCTCGGCGCCCGGACCGTGTCCCAGCTCGAGGACAACCTCGGTGCGGCCGACCTCGTGCTGACCGACGCGGAGCTCACGCAGCTCACCGACGCCAGCGCACCGCGCATCGACGACTACCCGTACGGCACCGCGGGCGTCGCCCAGCGGGGGCGCAAGATCACCGGCGGGCGCTGAAGACCCGTGCACGTTCGTGCGGATTCGCGCTGATGTGGGCTCCGGGTGTGGACGCACGGTTCGGTGAGGTGTCATCCTCGTCGCACGACCGGCTGGTTACCGCGTCCAGCGCCCGGAACACTCCCTGATCCGTGTTCCACACGCGCCGATGCCCCGGGTGAGTGATCACCCGGGGCATCGCTTCGTGCTCGGCAGTGCGTCGCGATCCCTGCCGCGCATCGTGTACGGCAGTATTCCAGCGTGCTGCTCTGTTTCGTCGACGAATCGTTCAAACCGGACCTCTACGGGTTCGGCGCCGTGATGGCGGATGCCTCGCAGACCCGTTGGCTCACGCAACGCATGCACGAGATCGTCGCCGCGCTCCAGGAGTACGGCGTCGAGCCGCAGACGGAGCTCCACGCCCATCCGATCTTCCACGGAAAGGGAGCATGGAGCGGGGTGCCTCCGCGCGTGCGCGTGAAGGTGTTCCTCGACGTCGTCGAAGCCGTGGTTGCCTCCGGCGCGACGGTGTTGCTCCGCGGCGCTCGACCGGAGCAACTCCGCCGTTACCAGGACACGCGTGGTTTCCGCGATCGGCACACTCCGGAGCAGGTTGCGTTCCAGCACCTGCTGCAACGGGTGGACAGGAGGGCCGGTGACCTGGAGATGCACGCCCTGGTCATCGCGGACGAACGGTCGGATCGGGACCGTCATCGTGAGCGCTTCGCGGTGTACCAGGCCTACGGGGCCCCGGGAACGTACATGCAAACCCGGCTTGAACGGCTTCTCGACACGGTGCACTTCGCGCCGAGCCACTACTCCAGGATGCTGCAGGTCGCTGATCTCGTCGCGTTCGTCTGGGTGCGGTCCCAGACCGTCGACGAACGGGATCATCGTCAGGCGCGGGTCCTCTCCGCACTCGTCTCGGACATCGAGAGCTGCGCGTACAGCGCGGGGGTCTGGCCCTGACGAGTGCGGAGTGGGAGAAGCCCCGGACGCACGACAGCCCCGCTCGCGGCGGGGCTGAAGGCGGTGCGGGCGGCGAAGAGGTCGCGGCCTGCGAATCCAGTATATGGGGCCGGCAGCGGGACTTGAACCCGCAACCCCCGTATTACAAGTACGGTGCGCTACCAATTGCGCCATGCCGGCTGACGCCGCTCATCTTACCGGTGAGGGCGTCGGGGTCTCACTCGGCCGGCTTCTCCGAGAAGTTCAGCGAGATCGAGTTCATGCAGTACCGGTCGCCGGTGGGCGTGCCGAAGCCGTCGGGGAACACGTGGCCCAGGTGCGAACCGCAGTTCGCGCAACGGACCTCGGTGCGCACCATGCCGAGCGACTTGTCGTCGATCAGCTGCACGGCGTCGGGGTTCACCGACTCGTAGAACGACGGCCAGCCGCAGCCGGAGTCGAACTTCGTGCCGCTCTTGAACAGCTCCGCGTTGCAGGCCGCACAGGTGTAGACGCCGGCACGCTCCTCGTCGAGGAGTTCACCGGTCCACGGCCGTTCGGTCCCCGCCTGACGCAGGACGGCGTACTGGTCCGGGGAGAGGTCCTCGCGCCACTGGGCGTCGGACTTGTCGACGTTGTATGCCATTGTTTCCTCCTGCTTCCGGTCGGGTTCTTCCGGGCACTCCCGACCACTTCAGTAAACTCGCGACGATGTCCGAGCATTCCGTGCACCACGCCCGCTGGACCCGTCTGACGACGGACGAACTGTACGGCATCGTGGTGCTCCGGAACCGCGTCTTCGCACTCGAACAACGGGTGACGGCCGAGGACTTCGACGGCCGTGACCGCGAGCCCGAGACCGAGCACTGGTGGTTCGGTACGGACACCGAAGCGGTTGGGTACCTGCGCCTGATCCGACCGGCTGCCGACGAGGAACACCCGGCGGACGCACCGCCGCCGTCCTGGGTGATCGGCCGGGTCGCGACGCACCCCGACCACCGTGGGCAGGGCATCGCTGGCCGGCTCGTCGCCGCCGTGCTCGCGGCCCACGGGCACGAACCCGTCGTCCTGCACGCCCAGGAGTACGTCGCTGCGCTCTACGAACGCCACGGCTTCGTCCGGTTCGGGACGCCCTACGACGAAGCCGGCATCCGGCACGTCGGCATGCACCGCCCGGGGCGCTGATGGACACCCTCGGCCGGTACGCCGCCTACGCCGACCGCATCGAGGCCGTGTCGCCGTCCTACGCCGCCTGGGCGCGGTCGCTGGACCACTCGCTGGTCGCGCTCCTCGACGAGGTCGCCGAGCAGCAGCGGCAGCCGGAACTCTTCTTCGCGGTCGCGCGGCGGCTCGGCGCGGATCCGTCGGACCCCGGTGCGCTGCGCGCGATCGGTCGGGAGGCCCGCCCCGCCCTGGTCACGGCCCTCGCCTCCGCCACGGTGCAGGCCAACGACCCGCGGCGGCTCGGTCCCGTCGTCCCGCTGTTCGCGGCGCTCGCCGAGCGGGCCTCGCGGCCGCTCGGGTTGGTGGACGCAGGGGGCGCCGCCGGGCTCTGTTCGATCCCGGACCGGGTCACGCTCGACCACCGGAAGTCGGAGTCCCGGGTGCCGGCGGATCGCGCCCCGGTGCTGTCGTCGCGCCCCGACTCCTCGGGGCGCGACGACCACAGCGGGGTGCGCACCGAGCTCGTCCGGATGCACACGGCGGTCGACGAACCCGCGGTCCGTCTCGTCGTCGAGGCCTCGGGGACGGTGCCGGCTCCGGCCCGCGCGCCGATCCGCGTCGGTGCGCGGGTGCTGCTCGACCCGAACCCGATCGACCTCGCCGTACCGGGCGCGTTCGACCGTCTGGTCGAAGCGGTCCCACCAGAGGCCCTGGACCGGACCGCCCTGATGCGCGAGGCGGCGCGCGCGACGCTCGCCGTGCCTCCCGTGCGGATCCGGGGCACGCTGCCGGGCGACCTCGACCGCGCACTGGACGCCCTGCCGGACGACGTGGAGCCGGTCGTGCTGACCACCGGCACCCTGGTCTACGTGCCGGGTGCCGAGCGCCAGCGGTTCGTGGACCGCGTCCGCGAACGCGGCGTGCACTGGATCGCGCTCGAACGCACCGGGATCCTGCGCGGTGTGGCGGCGACGCTGCCCGACGACGTCGACGCGGCGGATCCGGACGCCTTCGCCACGGCCTCGATCGACGGCACCGCGGTCGCCGTCTCGGACCCGTTCGGCACGCGTGTGCGCTGGTTCCGCGACCTGAACCTGTGACCGGTGTTCGCGACAGTCCAGCGCCGTGCCAGGGTCCGGATGCTCTCCGCCCCTACGATGTGCGAGACCCGTTACCCGACCGTGATCGGAACCGCCGTGACCAGCTCCACCGACGAGCACCGCGCTGACGAGCGCCGCGCTGACGAGCGCCGCGCTGACCAGCGCCGCGCTGACCAGCTCAGCGAGCTCGCGCAGCGTGTGCTGTCGTTCGAGCACGACCGGGCACGGCACGACCGCACGAAGGAAGCGGAGATCCGGGTCGAGTTCGAGATGTCGGCGGCGCGCTACTACCAGGTGCTGAACCGCGTGATCGACTCGCCCGCGGCACTCGCGTACGACCCGCAGCTCGTCACCAGGCTGCAGCGGCTCCGGCACGCGCGCACCAGCGCCCGGGCGACGCGCAGCTTCGTCGCGCCCGGTGCCGCTCCCGAAGGACGTGAAGAGGAACGATGAGCACCAGATTCCCCCGTGACCGGTTCGACGACGTCGCCGACGGCCCCCGGGTCGGCGCACACCGCGGTGCCCAGCGCCGCGGCCGTGGCTGGATCGCGTTCGCCTGGGCGGCACTCGCCACCGGTGTGCTCGTCGGCATCGGCGTGCTCGTCCTCGCGCTCCTGAACGGCAGCTACTCGTTCAGCGGCTCGGACTCGCCCTCGGCGTCGTCGAGCTCGTCGGCCACGTCGAAGCCGTCCGCGTCCGCCACCTCGAAGCCCTCGGCGTCGTCGTCGGCCGGGTCGGGTGCCGACTCCGGAGCCGCTGCCGCGACGCCGGCACAGCAGGGCACGACCACCGTCGTCGTCCTGAACGGCACGACGACCACCGGTCTCGCCGCCCGCGCCAGCGCCACGCTGACCGGTGCCGGCTGGCAGGTCGCCTCGACCGGGGACGCCGGCACGACCGGGTCGACCTCGACCGTCGTGTACTACCAGCAGGCCGCACAGGCGGCGGTCGCGCAGGGCATCGCGAAGCAGCTCGGGGTCACAGCCGTGCAGCAGTCGGCAGCGTTCCCGAACGCCGACGTGAGCGTCGTGCTCGGGGCCGACTACACCGGCTGATCCGCATTCCGCGGGCGCTTTCCACCCGCATTTGTGACGGTCGTGTTTCGGGCACGTTGATTTCTGACGGAATCGACGTGAAACAACGTCACACCTCTTGCCTGATCGGCGCGCTTCGAGCAGAGTCCCTTGCAGACGGCGAACACGTCGTTCGCACGGCAGTACCAGGGAGCAAGAGATCATGGCCAACGGAACCGTGAAGTGGTTCAACGCTGAAAAGGGCTTCGGCTTCATCACCGTCGATGGAGGAGGCCAGGACGTGTTCGTGCACTACTCGGCCATCGACATGTCGGGTTACAAGGTCCTCGAGGAGGGCCAGGCAGTGGTGTTCGACGTCGGCACCGGGTCGAAGGGCCCGCAGGCGGAGGCAGTCCGACCGGCCTGAACGCACGACACTCATCGCGAACGCGCCGTCCCGTCAGGGGCGGCGCGTTCGTCGTGCGTGGCCCGCGCTGCATGACGTGCGTGGCGGGCGGTCCGCGGCGGTGGTCGGGGTGCGCTGTTGGCGGGGCGTGTCCTGGGAAGACGTGACGAGCCTCCCGATCGTGTTGCACTCGCACCGGGCGAGTGCCAGAATCGGCGTTGGCACTCGCTCACGTTGAGTGCCAGCACGACCCCACGACGTCCGGGAGGGACGAGAACTCACATGGCTAAGATCATTGCTTTCGACGAGGAGGCCCGCCGTGGCCTCGAGCGCGGCCTGAACCAGCTGGCCGACGCCGTGAAGGTGACGCTCGGCCCGCGCGGCCGCAACGTCGTCCTCGAGAAGAAGTGGGGCGCCCCCACGATCACGAACGACGGTGTCTCCATCGCCAAGGAGATCGAGCTCGACGACCCGTACGAGAAGATCGGTGCGGAGCTCGTCAAGGAGGTCGCCAAGAAGACCGACGACGTCGCCGGCGACGGTACGACCACCGCGACCGTCCTCGCCCAGGCACTCGTCCGCGAGGGCCTGCGCAACGTCGCCGCTGGCGCCGACCCCGTGTCGCTCAAGCGCGGCATCGAGAAGGCCGTCTCCGCCGTCTCCGACCAGCTCCTCGCCAACGCGAAGGACATCGAGACCAAGGACCAGATCGCCGCGACCGCGTCGATCTCGGCTGCAGACCCGACCATCGGCGCGCTCATCGCCGAGGCCATCGACAAGGTCGGCAAGGAAGGTGTCGTCACCGTCGAGGAGTCGAACACCTTCGGCACCGAGCTCGAGCTGACCGAGGGCATGCGCTTCGACAAGGGCTACCTGTCGCAGTACTTCGTCACTGACCCCGAGCGTCAGGAAGCCGTCTTCGAGGACGCCTACATCCTGATCGTCAACTCGAAGATCTCGAACATCAAGGACCTCCTGCCGGTCGTCGACAAGGTGATCCAGGCGGGCAAGCAGCTCCTGATCATCGCCGAGGACGTCGACGGCGAGGCCCTGGCCACGCTCGTCGTGAACAAGATCCGCGGCATCTTCAAGTCCGTCGCCGTCAAGGCCCCGGGCTTCGGTGACCGCCGCAAGGCCATGCTGCAGGACATCGCGATCCTGACCGGTGGCCAGGTCATCTCCGAAGAGGTCGGCCTCAAGCTCGAGAACGCGACGCTCGACCTGCTCGGTCGTGCCCGCAAGGTCGTCATCACCAAGGACGAGACCACGATCGTCGAGGGTGCCGGCGACGCCGAGCAGATCGCCGGCCGTGTCCGTCAGATCCGCGCCGAGATCGACGCGACCGACTCCGACTACGACCGCGAGAAGCTCCAGGAGCGCCTCGCGAAGCTCGCCGGTGGCGTCGCCGTCATCAAGGCGGGTGCCGCGACCGAGGTCGAGCTCAAGGAGCGCAAGCACCGCATCGAGGACGCCGTCCGCAACGCGAAGGCTGCCGTCGAAGAGGGCATCGTCGCCGGTGGTGGCGTCGCCCTCATCCAGGCCGGCAAGGTCGCGCTCGACGCACTCACCCTCGAGGGTGACGAGGCGACCGGTGCGAACATCGTCCGCGTCGCCATCGACGCACCGCTCAAGCAGATCGCGCTGAACGCCGGTCTCGAGCCGGGTGTCGTGGCCGCCAAGGTCCGCGAGCTCGAAGCAGGTTGGGGCCTCAACGCCGCGACCGGCGAGTACGTCGACCTCATCGCCGCGGGCATCATCGACCCGGCCAAGGTCACGCGTTCGGCGCTGCAGAACGCTGCGTCGATCGCTGGTCTGTTCCTGACGACCGAGGTCGTCGTCGCCGACAAGCCTGAGCGTGCCGCGGCCGCTCCGGCCGGCGACCCGACGGGTGGCATGGACTTCTAAGCAGTCCTGTTCGAAGGGCCCCGCACGCTGCGCGTGCGGGGCCCTTCCGCGTGCGGGGCCGGCGGGGTGGGTCGGGAGGTCACAACACCCCGCTCAGGTCCGCCGAGCGGTCACGAGCCGTCGGTTGTGCCCGTCCCAGTCGACGCATCGTGACCGTTGGCCGGCGCAGGAGCGGGGAGTCGTGGCCGGCTCGTGTGTGCGGCTTGCGCGTATATGGGGTCTTCTCTCCCGCACAGGAGGCCCGGCTCACCTCGTTCTTCACAGGTCTCGAGCGCTCATGGTCGGCTCGCGTGCCCCGCAACGACCATGACGGCATGCCAGCTGCCCGTCGCCTCCCTGCTCCGTTCGACCGATCCACCTTCCGTGTGGCCGATGCGGTGGGGCACGGCATCGATCCGGAACGAGTCAGACGAGCCGACCTGGCAGCCCCGGTCCACGGTGTCCGTGCCCCGATCGGCTCGGTGGACTTCGTCGACGCCGTCGCCCTGGTCATGCGTCCCGATCAGTTCTTCAGCCACACGACCGCCGCCGCGATCTGGGGTGCGCCACTTCCGCTGTCGGTGCGCTCGGTCGGGCCGGTGCACGTCTCGACCACGAGGGACGGGAGCCGGATGCGTCGGCCCGGCGTGGTCGCACACCGCCTGGACCGGCCGAGGACGGTCGAACACCGCGGGTTCCTGGTCAGTGTCCCAGCGCAGATGTGGTTCGAGTGTGTCGGCGTGCTCGGACAAGACGCGCTCGTCGCGATCGGAGATCATCTCGTCGGATCAGCCGGGTTGGCGACGGCGGATGACCTCCGTGCGTCGATCCGCCCCGGCACACGCTTCGCGCTCGCTGCTCGGCGCGCGCTGGACCTCGTCCGAGCCGGGGCGGAGTCGCCGCAGGAGACCTGGCTCCGCCTGGCCGTGGTCGAAGCGGGGTTCCCCGAGCCGGAGCTGAACGTCGACGTGCACGACGGTGCGGGGCGGTTCCTCGGGCGCGTCGACATGGCGTGGTCGGAGTTCGGCATCGCGTTGGAGTACGACGGCGATCACCACCGGGAGCGCGACACCTTCCGACACGATCAACGACGGGACAACGGGTTCGTGGTGAACGACTGGCTCGTGATCCACGCGACGGCATCGGACGCACACCGACCCGCGGTGTTGTTCGAGCGACTCCGCCAGGCGTTCGAGGTCCGAGCGGCCGGAAGTCGTCGGCGGTCAGCGTGACGGCCGTGACCGCCACGCTGAAGATCTCTTCGCCGGGCGGTCACGACATGCCGTCGGTTGCGCGCCGACCGGTCACGAACTGTCGGTCAGCGGGGGCGCAGACGACGGCCCGTGACCACTCGGCGGCGTCGGACGGGGTGTTGCGACCGCACGGGCCACGGCCGCGCCGCGCGCCCGCGTCAGGCGGCGTAGTCGCGCGGCAGCAGCGGCAGCCAGACGCGGAAGGTCGCGCCGCCACCCTCGGTGTCGAAGACCTCGACCGAGCCGTGGTGCGCCGCGACGATGCCCGACACGATCGCGAGCCCGAGGCCCGAGCCACCGGTGTCCCGTGCACGCGAGGTGTCGGCACGCCAGAACCGCTGGAAGATCTTGTCGCGCAGCTGCGCCGGGATCCCCTCACCGTGGTCGATGACGTCGATGTGGGCCATGCCGCGGTCGTCGTCCACCCCGACGCCGATCTCGATCGGGTCGTCGTGCTCGGTGAACCGCATGGCATTGCCCATCAGGTTCGTGACGATCTGGCGGATCTTGTTCTCCTCCGCCAGCACGATCGGGGGACGCTGGGGCATGACGACCGTCGGAAGCGGCGTGGTCTCGTCGGTGGGAGCGGCACCGGCCTCGATGTCCATCGCCCGGGTGCGCCGAGCACGCAGCCGCGCGATCGTCTGCCGCGAGAATGCGATGGGACCCGTGGTGTTCGCCGACGTGGGCGATGCCGGGGGGACCTCGCCCGTGTCGGACGAGGAGCCCGACGAGTCCGACGACCCCGACGAGAGCGAGGACGACGAAGCGGGCGGCCGCACTGCCTGGGGGACGCTCTCGCCCGTCATGGCGTCCTCGACCAGGACCTGGATCTCGCGGTCCGGGTTGGACGCCATGGTGTCGAGCGCCGAGTCACGGGCGATGGCGACGAGGTCGACCGGGCCGAGCTCGAGCGGCTTGGACTCGTCGATGCGGGCGAGCTGGAGCAGGTCCTGCACGAGCAGGCCCATCCGCTTCGCCTCTTTCTCGATGCGCTCCATCGCCTGGGCGACGTCCTCTTCCTTGCGCAGGGCGCCCATCCGGTACAGCTCGGCGTACCCGCGCAGGGACACCAGCGGGGTGCGGAGTTCGTGCGAGGCGTCGCCGACGAACCGCCGCATCTGGTCGATGGTGCGCTGGCGGTCCTCGAACGCGGTGTCGATGCGCTCGAGCATGACGTTGAGGGAGCGGTTCAGTCGCCCGACCTCGGTGTTCGGGGTGTCGGCCTCGAGGCGCTGGTTGAAGTCCCCGGCGGCGAAGCGTGCAGCGGTGTCCTCGACGTCGCGCAACGGGTCGAACGTGGCGGTGACGAGCAGCCGCGTGAGCATGGCGCCGAGCAGGATCACCGAGATGCCGAAGCCCAGGAAGATGACGGTGAACCGGGCGATGGTCTGGTCGGTGTCGGCGCTCGACACCGCGACGAGCACGAAGCCGGTCTCGGTGGAACCGCTCGTCTGGTTCTGCAGCGACGCCGGGATGACCTGAGCACGCCACTCGTGGTTGTGCTGGCTGTCGTAGAGCGAGAAGCGCGCGCCGTTCTGCGCCGCTGCGGAGAAGTCCAGTTCGCGGATGTCCGGACGGCTCGATGCCTTCGTCTGGCAGATCTGGTCGCCGTCGGCGTCGTACGCGGCCACGTAGGCGCTCTGCGACAGCACGACCGACAGCTTGCAGTACTGCTCGCCGTCGCTGATGTTCTGGCCCTCGAGCTGCTCCGTGGTGCCCTTGACGTTGTTGTCGAGCTGCGCCATCAGGTACGTCGACAGGACGGTCATCGTGCCGAGCCCGGCGACGAGCAGGCCGAGCGCGACCAGGAGCACCGTGATCCCGGTGATCTTGGTGCGCAGGGAGATCCCGTCCCACCAGCGGCTCATTCGCGTGTGCATGCTGCCCCAACGATAGACAGCGGCCGCCCGGTGAAACCGGACGACCGCCGTGAAGAACGGAACGGGCTACGAGGCCTTGGACGCCTTGAGCATGTACCCGAACCCGCGCTTGGTCTGGATGATCGGCTCGGCCGAGTACTGGTCGAGCTTGCGACGCAGGTACGAGATGTAGCTCTCGACGATGCCGGCGTCGCCGTTGAAGTCGTACTCCCAGACGTGGTCGAGGATCTGCGCCTTCGACAGCACGCGGTTCGGGTTGAGCATCAGGTAGCGGAGCAGCTTGAACTCGGTGGGGGAGAGCTCGATCTGCGCGTCACCGATCGTGACCTCGTGCGTGTCCTGGTCCATGGTGAGCTCGCCGGCGCGGATGATCGCGTCTTCCTCGTCGTTCATGGTGCGACGGAGGATGGCCTTGATGCGAGCGACGATCTCGTCGAGGGAGAACGGCTTGGTGACGTAGTCGTCGCCGCCGACGGTGAGGCCGGTGATCTTGTCCTCGGTGTCGTCCTTCGCGGTGAGGAACAGGATCGGCGAGGTGTACCCGGACGACCGCAGGCGCTTGGTGACGCCGAAGCCGTTCATGTCGGGGAGCATCACGTCGAGGATGATCAGGTCGGGTTCTTCCTCGAGCACGGCCGAGATCGCCTGTGCGCCGTTGCCGACGGCACGGACGGCGAACCCGGCGAAGCGCAACGAGGTCGTCAGGAGGTCGCGGATGTTCGGCTCGTCGTCGACGATCAGGATCTTGGGGCCATCGCTCATGGTCCTATCTTCTGACCGTTCCCTAATGGTTTCCTGAGAGCGGTGCGTACGTCAGCCCACGGGCGCCTGGACCTGGTCGGCATCCAGGATCGTGTAGGAGTACCCCTGCTCCGCGAGGAACCGCTGCCGGTTCTGTGCGAAGTCCTGGTCGACGGTGTCCCTGGCGACGAGCGTGTAGAACGACGCGGGCAGGCCGTCCTTGTTCGGGCGGAGCAGTCGACCGAGGCGCTGCGCTTCTTCTTGTCGTGACCCGAACGACCCGGAGACCTGGATCGCGACGGTGGCGTCGGGCAGGTCGATCGAGAAGTTCGCGACCTTCGACACGACCAGCACGTCCACCTCGCCGGCACGGAACGCGTCGTACAGCCGCTCGCGCTCGTCGACGGGCGTCGCACCGGTGATCTCGGCCGCGTCGAGGGACGAGGCCAGTGCGTCGAGCTGGTCGATGTACTGCCCGATCACCAGGATCTGCTCGCCGCGGTGCTTCTCGATGAGCTCGCGGACGACCGGGGTCTTCGCGGGCGAGGTGGCGGCGAGCCGGTACCGTTCGTCGTCGCTCGAGGCCGCGTACTCCAGGCGTTCCTGGTGCGGCAGGTCGATGCGCACCTCGTAGCACTCGGCCGGGGAGATGTAGCCCTGGGCCTCGATCTCCTTCCACGGAGCGTCGTAGCGCTTCGGGCCGATGAGCGAGAAGACGTCGCCCTCGCGGCCGTCCTCGCGCACGAGCGTCGCGGTCAGGCCCAGGCGTCGGCGGGCCTGCAGGTCGGCGGTCAGCTTGAACACCGGGGCCGGCAGCAGGTGGACCTCGTCGTAGACGATGAGGCCCCAGTCGAGGGCGTCGAGCAGGGACAGGTGCGTGTACTCGCCCTTCCGACGGGCGGTCAGGATCTGGTAGGTCGCGATCGTGACCGGCCGGATCTCCTTGACGCTGCCCGAGTACTCGCCGATGTCCTCGGCCTTCAGAGTCGTGCGCTTGAGGAGCTCGCTGCGCCACTGCCGTGCGGACACGGTGTTCGTCACGAGGATGAGCGTGGTCGCCTTGACGGTCGCCATCGCCCCGGCGCCGACCAGGGTCTTGCCGGCGCCACAGGGCAGCACGACGACTCCGGACCCCTGCGCGAAGAAGGTGTCGACGGCCTGCTCCTGGTACGGGCGCATGTGCCACTCGGCCGTGTCGAGGTCGATCGGGTGCGGCTGCCCCGGGGTGTAGCCCGCCAGGTCCTCGGCCGGCCAGCCGAGCTTCACGAGTTCCTGCTTGATCTGCCCGCGTGCCCACGGCTGCAGCTCGACCTCGGAAGGGGTCCGCATGTTGCCGAGCAGTGGCTTGATCCGCTTCGACCGGATGACCTCGGCCAGCACGGACGGGTCCTCGGCGGTCAGGAGCAGGACGGGCAGGCGCTCGAGTTCCTCGGCGGGGGAGTTCGCGATGACCGGGGCGTCGTCGCGTTCCTCACGCCGGATGACGAGTCGGCCGTAGCGGGACACCGTGTCGCGGATGTCCACGGTTACGCTCTGCGGCACCGGGAACTTCGCGAAGCGCTCGAGGGTGGCGATCATCTCCTCGGCGTCGTGTCCGGCGGCCCGTGCGTTCCACAGGCCGAGGCGGGTGATGCGGTAGGTGTGCACGTGCTCGGGGGCGCGTTCGAGTTCGGCGAAGGCCGCGAGCTCGTGGCGTGCGTCCTCGGCGTCGGGGTGTGCGACCTCGAGGAGCACGGTGCGGTCGCTCTGCACGATCAGCGGTCCGTTCATGACCTGCCAGCTTAGCCGTCGTCACCTGCGTTCGGGTGACCGTGCACCTCAGGCGTCGCTCTCGACCGCCACGACGAGCGACAGCGGCAACGTGCGCTCGACGTCGACGCTGGTGTCGCGCCCTCGGACGCGTCCGGCGGCGACCGAGGTCGGGATGATCGAGAACGGCCGTTCGGAGCCGTCCGGCATCCGCACTGTCAGCCGGATCGGCGTGCGTCCGCGCACGGCCAGGTCGATCTGCCGCCCGAGCCACTCCTGCTCGGGTTCCGCATCGCCGCGCTGGGTGGTCAGGCGGAGCCGTTCCACGAGTGCGTGCGCCGCCTGCTCCGGCGAGCGTCCGGTGGGGCTGCGCCGACCGGGAGGCCCGTGGTGCGTCTCGGGGCGGGCGCCGGTCGCGAGCACGGCCGGGTAGCGCTGGTCCTCGAGCGCGGTGTGCACGACGTGCGCCGGGTAGCGGGTGGTGAGCGTCGTCAGGTCGCTGCGCTCCCACGCCATCTGCCGGAGTTCGGCGTCGACACCGATCAGGTCGAGCTGGTCCGCGGTGCCGCGGACGACGGTGCCGACCCCGCCCTCGCCGCGGTCGACGACGATGCTGCCGTCGCGTCCGGCGACCTGGTCGACCAGGTAGGCGAGGGGCTGCGGGACACCGGTCGACGACAGCCGGGTGAGCAGCGCCAGGACGTCGTCACGGGAGTGCCCGGCACGGAACGCCGTGCGCAGGGTGTCCTCGGAGATGCGGTAGCGGGCGGCCAGACCGGGTGCCTCGAGCACGGCGACCGTGCGCAGGGCGGCGTCGTCGACCGGGGCGAGGGGCCCGGGGGCGATCACCGTCAGGTCGTGCTGCAGGTACACCTGGCCGACGGTGCCGGGCAGGTCGTCCGCTGCAGGCCTGGCGTCACCGTCCAGCAGCGCGCGGCCGGTGCTCGTGACGATGCCGTCGACCGCGAGTCCGAGCGACGCGGCGGTGCCGGCCGCGTCGAGCAGCACGGCGTCGAGCCAGCGGGAGCCCGCCGGGTACGCCCAGCGGCCGAGTGCCACGAGGTCGCGCAGGTCGTCGTCGGCGAGTGCGAGGACCTCGTGCACCGCGGGGCCGAGGGTGTCCGCCCAGGCCGACACGAGGGTCGCCCAGCGGTCCGGCCAGTCGGCGACGAGCCAGTCCTGTCCGGCGTCGGTGACCGTCCACCGGCCGGAGCCCGGGTCGGCGAACCCGACCCGGTCGAGCAGTGCGAGGCGGCCGGGCACGACGTCGGCGTCGGTGCCGATGCGCTCGGCCAGGGTCTTCGCGAGCGGCGTCCCGATGCCGCCCTTGACGAGTTCGCGGACGGTGCCGGCGTCCACCGCACGCAGCAGCTCGGCGAGCACGGTCATGCTCGAGAACGCCTGCTCCGCGCCGGTGGTGCGCGCGCGGTCCTGGCCGGCCACGTCGTCGGCGTGGGCGGCGCGGTCGGGGCGATCCGGGCCTCCCGTCGATCGCAGTGCCACGAGGTCGGGGTGGGCGGCCACGCGTGCGGCGACCGCGTCGTCGACGGCGCCGTCCTCGTCCGCCAGGCCGAGCGTGATCGCCGGACCGAGGCGGTCGGCGTCCCCGCCGTCGCGGAGCGCCAGGATCGTGGCGCGGGGCAGGTGCTCGACGGCGGCGTCGACCGCGTCGTCGGTGCGGAGCGCCTCGGCCAGGTCGAAGAAGTCGGTGATCCGTTGCGGACCGGTCTCGCCGAGGGCGGCCGGGGGCAGGCTCCGCGCAGCGACGAGTCGTTCGAGGGAGTCGTCCGGCAACGCCCGGAGTCGGGCGGCCAGGTCGGCGGTGGTCGTCATCGTCCGGTGCCAGCGTCCGGGGCGGACGTCAGCGAGCCGTCCGGTTGGCTCGTGCGCGGCGCGTCCAAGTGATGGCGAGGAGCGTGAAGACCAGGACCATGCCGATCGGGAAACCGACGAGCGGGATCGCCATGATCACCGGCCACGGCATGGAGCCCTGCGCGCTCGGGACCGTCAGCCACATGACGATCATCGCCGCCATGCAGAGGAACGCAGCGATGAAGATGCCACCGACCATGAACGCCAGAGCGCGTTCGGTACGATTGAACGTCACCGGGGGTTCTGCGGAATCCTGCGGGTTCCCGGTTGATCGGGTCGGATTGGCCATCGACCCAGGATATCCGACGCACCACGGCCGTACCACGACCTCGAGGAGTCCACGCATGCCCACCGGCAAGGTCAAGTTCTACGACGACGACAAGGGCTTCGGCTTCATCACCGGAGACGACGGCGACCAGGTGTTCCTGCACGCGTCCTCGCTGCCCGAAGGCGTCGTGACCGTGAAGGCGGGATCCCGGCTCGAGTACGGCGTCGTGCAGGGGAAGAAGGGGTCGCAGGCACTGTCCGTGCGGCTCCTCGACCCGCAGCCGTCGTTGTCCCGGATGACCCGTCGCTCCGCAGACGACATGGCCGTGATCGTCGAGGACCTGGTGAAGGAACTCGACCGGATCAGCGGAGACCTCCGCCACGGCCGCTACCCGAAGAACGGCGATCGACTCGCCGCCATCCTGCGGCACGTCGCAGACCAGTTGGAGGCGTGACGCCATGACAGACAGCGACGCAGTACCTGTGGACGCAGTACCCGTTGACTACACAGACCTGGCGCGGACCGCGCTGCTCGAGGTGACCCCCGAGTCGAGCATCGGCGCGCCCGTCGGCACCGTGGACGAGGGCGACGGCGTCGTCTCCGTCCTGTTCGCGAACCGCATGCCGGGCTACCCCGGCTGGCGCTGGACCGTCAGCGTCGCGAAGGTGGGCGACGAGGACCCCACCGTGCTCGAGGTCGAGCTGATGCCCGGCGACGGCTCGCTCGTGGCACCGGAGTGGGTGCCGTGGTCTGAGCGACTGGCCGAGTACCGGGCGGCGCAGGACCACGAGTCCGACGAGGAGTCCGACGACGAGGGCGACGACGACGAGGGCGACGACGACGAGTCGGACGACGAGGACGACGACTTCGATGACGAGTCGGACGAGGACGCCGACTACGACGACTCGGACGACGACGAAGCCGACGACGAGTCGGATGACGACGAGGACGACGAGGACTCCGAGTTCGAAGCGGACGAGGACGACCTCGACGAACCGGACGACGACGACATCGATGGTGTGGACGTCGATGCGCTCGCCGACACCGCTGATGCGGACGACGAGGACGTCGACGACGCCCCGCAGCCCCCTCGCCGTCGTCGCGCGCAGCGCGTGCAGCCCGTCGACCCGGACGCCGACCTCGACGGCGCCCAGCTCGATGCCGGTGAGGTCGACCCGGACTTCCACCGCTCCTGACACGCACCCGAACAACGACGAAGCACCACGGGATCCCGTGGTGCTTCGTCGTTTCCGTGGTGTTCGTCGCCGGCGCTGGCCCGCGCGACGGACGGGTCAGCGCAGGGCGTCGACCGTGAAGTCGATCGCCTGCACGAGCTTCGCGACGTCGTCCGGGTCGATCGCGGTGAACGTCGCGACGCGCAGCTGGTTGCGCCCGAGCTTCCGGTACGGCTCGGTGTCGACGATGCCGTTCGCGCGCAGGGTCGCGGCGACGGCCTTGGCGTCGATCGAGTCGTCGAGGTCGATCGTGGCGACGACCTGCGAGCGGGCTGCGGGGTCGGTCACGAACGGCGTCGCGTAGTCGACCGACTCGGCCCAGTCGTACAGCGTCGACGACGAGGTCTTCGTGCGGGTGTCGGCCCAGGCCAGGCCGCCGGACTCGTTGATCCAGCGGACCTGGTCGTCGAGCAGCAGCAGCGTCGAGATCGCCGGGGTGTTCAGCGTCTGGTTCAGGCGCGAGTTGTCGACGGCGTTCTTGAGCGACAGGAACTCGGGGATGTACCGACCGCTCGCTGCGATGCGCTCGACGCGCTCGATCGCGGCGGGGGAGAACAGCGCGAGCCACAGGCCGCCGTCGGAGGCGAAGTTCTTCTGCGGGGCGAAGTAGTAGACGTCAGTGGCGTCCACGTCGAACGCGGCACCACCGGCGGCGCTCGTGGCGTCGACGACGGTCAGTGCTCCGGCGTCACCGGCGGCGCGGACGACCGGGGCCATGACACCGGTCGAGGTCTCGTTGTGCGGGTAGGCGTAGACGTCGACGCCGTCGACGGGCTCGAGCGCGGCGAGCGATCCGCCGGGGGCCTCGACGACGTGCGGTGCCTCGAGCCACGGGGCGCCGGCGGCCTTGGCGAACTTCGACCCGAACTCGCCGAAGGACAGGTTCTCTGCGCGACGCTCGATGAGGCCGAACGCGGCGGCGTCCCAGAACGCGGTCGAGCCGCCGTTGCCGAGGACGACCTCGTAGCCCTCGGGGACCTGGAACAGGTCGGCGAGCCCGGAGCGGACGCTGCCGACCAGGTCCTTCACGGGCTTCTGGCGGTGGGACGTGCCGAGGATCGTGGCCCCGCGCGTCACGAGGGACTCGAGCTGCGCGCCGCGGATCTTGGACGGTCCGCAGCCGAAGCGGCCGTCGGTGGGGAGGAGTTCGGCGGGGATGACGATGTCTGCCATGCACCGATCCTACCGAGCGCGATCCCAGTGCTGGTGCGCCTGTACCGGCCGGACGGGGAGGCCTGGAGCGCTGCGGCCACGGCCCTCTTCTTGCCCCGTGCAAGTGTCGGTCGGAGTTCGTCGGTCCGAACAAGTAGGGTGGTGGCCGCTGGGCCCAGACATGAGAGGCGGACCGTGACCGATCTCGTCGACACCACGGAGATGTACCTTCGCACCATCCTCGACTTGGAGGAGGAGGCGATCGTTCCGCTGCGCGCTCGCATCTCGGAGCGCCTCGGCCACTCGGGCCCGACGGTCTCGCAGACCATCGCCCGCATGGAGCGCGACGGCCTGGTCGTCGTCTCCGGCGACCGTCACCTCGAGCTCACCGACGAAGGGCGCTCCCGGGCCACCCACGTCATGCGCAAGCACCGTCTGGCGGAGCGCCTGCTGGCCGACGTCATCGGACTCGACTGGGCGTTCGTCCACGACGAGGCCTGCCGGTGGGAACACGTCATGAGCGAGCAGGTCGAGGTCCGCCTGCTCGAGATGCTCGGCAACCCGACCGAGTCGCCCTACGGCAACCCGATCCCCGGCCTGGCCGAGATCGGCGGCCCCGCAGCCGCCGGGTTCCTCGACGGCGTGCAGAACATCGTCGCCGCGACCGAGGGCACCGACGCCGTCGCGACCGGTGTGATCCGTCGTCTGGGCGAGCCCGTGCAGTTCGAGCCCGAGCTCCTGCACCAGCTCCGCACGGCCGGCGTCATGCCCGGTCGTCTGGCGAGCGTGCAGCGCGCCGGGGCCTACGTCGCCGTCCGCGTCGAGGGTGAGGACTCGGGCATCGAGCTCCCCGTCGAGGTCGCGCAGCACGTGTACATCGAGCGGGACTGATTTCAGGGCCCTGACCAGGGCTTCTTTACCGTTTCGTTACAAACGGCCCGTTTCATCTCGACAAGGTAACGACGGCCCCGTACACTCGTCGAGTCCCCGCGCTGCGCCTGAGCCGGAGACCCGTGGCAGGACGTCTCGAACCCGTCTCCTGCCTCGATCGGAAACGATGACGAACGGATGGGGTTGCACGTCGCCGGACACCCACGGCAGCGTGATGACGAGACGCCGGAGACCACACCCTTGACGCAGACCGGTTCCGCCGCGGACGACCAGACGCCCGCCAACCCGACGAACACCGAGAACGCCACCGACGCACCGCTCACCCGGCGGTCCGTCCGCCAGGCGGACGCGCGCCCGACCCGCAAGGTCGTCCCGGTCCGCTCCGCCCCGCTCCCCGGTGGCCGTCGTGCCGCACAGGCCGCAGCCACCGCGACCGCTGCCAAGGCGAGCTCGTCGTCGCGCAAGCGCAAGTTCCTCGCCCCCATCGTCCTGACGGTCGCCGCCGGCATGTTCGGCACCGTGGCGGTCGCGCCGGCCTTCGCCGCGCAGACCTCCACCGGCACCGAGGCGGCGAACGCGCAGCGTCAGGTCCGTGCGACGGAGAGCCAGGAGTTCTCGGTGTCCGACGCCGTCGCGCTGGCCGGCACCAGCCGTGACGGCTACGGCGCCACGTCGACCGCGACGCTCGACGCACGCGCAGCGGCCAAGCAGGCTGCAGCCGACCAGGCCGAAGCGACCGAGGCAGCCGCTGAGCAGGCCGAGCAGGCAGCATCGGCCACGCAGGCGGCGCGTGCCCAGACCGCCGAGCAGTACGCCTCGTACACCGGCCCGTCCGCCGCCGACTACGTGGCCAGCTCCAGTGCCGCGGACACCCCGTTCTCGCTGCCGGCCGTGGTCGCCACCGCCAAGCAGTACATCGGCACCCCGTACGTCTTCGGCGGCGCCGACCCGTCCGGCTTCGACTGCTCGGGCTATGTCATGTTCGTCTACGCCCAGTACGGCATCAACCTCGCGCACTCCGTGCCGCTGCAGGACCAGGCCGGCACCACGATCCCCGAGTCCGAGGCGCAGCCCGGCGACGTCGTCATCTTCAACAACGAGGCGCACGACGGCTTCTACATGGGCAACGGCATGATCATGGACGCCCCGAAGCCCGGTGGCTCCGTGTCGATCCGTCCGATCTGGACCAGCGACTACCACATCGTCCGCTTCGGCATCTGAGGCATCAGACCCGACCGCGGGGCATCGAACCCGTGAACATCGCCGAAACCGGCCCGTGCACCCTCGTGCCGGGCCGGTTTCTGACGTAGCCTGGCGCTGCACCGGTCCGCAAGGCCCCGAGCAGGGAGACCCCATGTCGTTGTTCCGCACGACCCGCACCATGGGTCGGCGCGCGCGCATCGACATACGGTCGACCACCGCCTGCGTGCACGAGCACGCCCCTGCATGACCAGAGCACTGCCCATCCGGGTGGTGCTCTTCGTGGTTCAGGGGACGTGTGCGCGAGCGACGGTCACCTGCGAAGGACCCCGGTCCGACGCACCCGCAGCGCCTGGAAGCCGTCCAGGCACGTCGGAAGGGAACCAATGCGCACTCTCGTCCTCAACGCCGGTTACGAGCCCCTCGCGGTGATCTCGTTCCGACGAGCCCTCGTGCTGGTCATGAACCAGAAGGCCTCCGTCGTCGCAGCCGACCTCGAGCACCCGGTCACCGGGTCGACCTCGAGCTTCGATCGGCCGTCCGTCATCATCCTCACCCGGTACGTGCGCATCCCGCACTCGAGACTCGTGCCGGTGTCGCGCCGCGGAGTCCTGCGCCGCGACGCCAACCGGTGCGCGTACTGCGACCGGCACGCGACGACCATCGACCACGTCCAGCCGAAGTCGCGCGGTGGGCAGGACTCGTGGGAGAACCTCGTGGCCTGCTGCCTGGCGTGCAACAACGAGAAGGGTGACCGAACCCCGCAGGAGATGGGGTGGCGGCTGCGTTTCCGTCCGAAGATCCCGCACGGTTCGTCGTGGGTCGTCCGCGGCATCGAGCGTCCGCAGGCGGAGTGGGACGAGTACCTCGTGGCCGCGTAGCGGCCTGCGCTGCAGGCGCCCAGTGAGCAGAAGGCGACGGGTCGCGGGCGGCGACCCGTCGTCTTGTGCTCACTCGATGACGGACTGGAGGCACGTGGCGGGCCCGCCACGGGCCTCCCGTCCGCCGTTCGCTCGCAACAGGTCAGTGAACGCTGTATGGTCAGCGCATGCTGACCATAGCCCCGCGGCTCGACGTCATGCACCGGCTCGGCCGGGCGATGGCGGATCGGACGCGCTCCCGGATTCTGCTCGAGATGCTCGAAGCGCCGGTCTACCCGGGCCGGCTCGCGACCGACCTGGGGCTCACCCGCTCGAACGTCTCGAACCACCTCGCCTGCCTGCGCGGATGCGGCATCGTCGTCGCGGTGCCCGAGGGGCGCTCCACCCGCTACGAGATCGCCGACCCGCACCTCGGGGCTGCGATCCGCTCGCTCCTCGAGGTCGTGCTCGCCAGCGACGACGGTGAGGCGTGCACCGACGAGGACTGCGACGTCCCGCTCTGCTGCGGACCCGGCGCATGACCGGGGTGATGGCTCCGGTCGTGCCCGATCGTCGACGGGTGCTGCAGCGACGGATCCGGTGGATCGTCGCCGCGACGATCACGTACAACGTCATCGAGGCGGTCATCGCGATCGCCGCCGGTTCGGTGGCATCGTCGACCGCCCTGATCGGCTTCGGACTCGACTCCGTCGTCGAGGTCCTGTCCGCCGCGGCGGTCGCGTGGCAGTTCGCCGGGCCGGACCCCGAGGCGCGGGAGCGCGTCGCGCTCAAGGTCATCGCGGTGTCGTTCTTCGCACTGGCGCTGTACGTCAGCGTCGACGCGGTGCTGACCCTGACCGGGGTGCGCGAGCCGGAGCACAGCACCGTCGGTATCGTGCTGGCGGCGGTCAGCCTGGCCGTGATGCCGTTCCTCAGCCTGGTCGAACGGCGGACCGGCAAGGAACTCGGTTCGGCGTCGGCGATCGCGGACTCCAAGCAGACCCTGGTGTGCAGCTACCTGTCCGCCGCGGTGCTGGTCGGGCTGCTCCTGAACACACTGTTCGGGTGGTCGTGGGCTGATCCGGTGGCCGGCCTGGTGGTCGTCGTGTTCGCGGTGCGCGAGGGGCTCGAGGCCTGGCGCGGCGACGCGTGCAAGCAGCCGGTCGCCGCCCTGACCGGCGAGCGCGCGGCCGACGCCTGCGACTGCTGCTGACGCGGGCTCGGGGGCGGTGACCGCCGTCCACGTGTCGGTCCCGCTGAGTAGCGTCGCGGGCATGGGCGAGACACCGCAGATCGACGACGCGACCATCGAGGACCTCCGCGCGCGACTGCGGGCCACGCGCTGGCCGGACGCACCCGCCGGCGCTGGCTGGTCCCTCGGGGCGGACGTCGACGAGCTCCGGTCGCTCATCGAGTACTGGGCCGACGGCTTCGACTTCGACGCGCACCGAGCGGAGCTCGCCGCACTGCCCAGCCGACGGCTGACGATCGACGGCACCGGGATCCACGTGCTGCACGCCCGAGCGGGCACGCCCGACGCGCTGCCGCTCCTGCTCGCGCACGGCTGGCCGGACTCCGGGTGGCGGTACCGCAAGGTCCTGCCGATGCTCGTCGAGGCCGGCTTCGACGTGATCGTGCCGGACATGCCCGGGTACGGGTTCTCCGACGCCCCGCCGCAGCCGATCGACGCCCGCGCGGTCGCCGGCATGTGGGCCGAGCTGATGACCGAGCTCGGCTACGGACGGTTCGCCGTCGCTGGCGGGGACATCGGGACCCACGTCGCCCGCTACCTCGCGCTCGACCACGCCGACCGGGTGGTCGCCGTGCACCGCATCGACGGCGGGCTGGCCTGGCCCGGCATCGACCTCGACACGTTGTCGCCGGAGGAACGCGGGTTCGTCGCCGCGACCGCCCGGTGGCGCGACGCCGAGGGTGCCTACGCGATGATGCACCGCACCAAGCCGCAGACCGTCGCGGTCGGCCTGAACGACTCACCCGCCGGGCTCGCCGCGTGGATCGTCGAGAAACTGCGGTCGTGGAGCGACTGCGACGGTGACCTGTGGTCCGTGTACACACAGGACGAGGTGCTCGCACTCCTGACCGAGTACTGGGCCACCGGCACGATCGGCTCGGCGATGCGGATGTACCACGCGAACGCCGCCATCCCGCCGGAGCAGTCGGCCCGACGGGTCGAGGTGCCCTCCGGTTTCTCGCTGTTCCCCGGCGACCTGGTGGAGCCGCCGCGGGCGTGGCTCGAGCGCACGACGAACCTGGTGTCGTACCGGATGATGCCGCGCGGCGGGCACTTCGCGCCGTTCGAGCAACCGGCGCTGTACGTCGACGAGCTGACGACCTTCCTGGAGCCGTTCCGCCGCTAGAGTGGACGGGCCAGCCTCTGTAGCTCAATGGAAGAGCAGTTCCGTCCTAAGGAAACGGTTGGGGGTTCGAGTCCCTCCAGGGGCACCGAAGCCGGGCGCCGCGGATCACCCCGCGGCCGGCGGGTCCTCCGGGATCGGGTGCTCGCCCTGCCAAATAGTGTCGACCTGCTCGAACTCGCGCGGTGCGCACTGCGTGTCGAGGACGTCGACGGCTTCGGTCGGCGTCGACCAGATGTACCACGGGCCGGCGCCGGGGCCCGTGCTCGACCACAAGCCGTCGGCGTACCACGACGGCGCCACGTCGCCGATCGGGTGCCCTGCCTGCGCCATGCAGGCCGCGAGCCGGTCGAAGGCGGCGGTGTACTCGGCCAGGGTGATGGTCCCGTCGGCGATCGCAGCCTGCTGCTGGGGCGAGGGCTGCGCGATCCGTGCCGACCGGGCCCACGACGCCCACACGGCGTAGCGGGCACCGCCGCCACCGGAGACCGACACGGCGGCCGCTCCGGATCCGGTCAGCGGGGAGAGGCTCCATCGCGGCATGGAACCCGGCGTGCACGCGACGGCGTCGGCGACGGTCGTCCCGCCGACCTCGACCGTGAAGGTGCCGGGGTCGAGACACTCCCACGTGAGCGTCACCCGGTCGGCTCCCTCCGGCCGAGCGCCGAGGGAGAACGAGGCGTCGCCGTGGGTGACGGTGAACGCGGGGGAGCCGAGCATCGATGCGTGGTTGACCTCGACCGTCCCGTAGCGGGTCGTCGTCGCGAGCAGATCCTCGCGTGCGGCGTCCGCGGTGGCGCCGGGGAGCGCCGCAGCCGTGATCCCTCCGGTGAGTCCGGCGCCGACGGCGAAGGCCGTCACGACCGCGGCGACCGTGCCGCGAGTGGGTCGTCGTCGCCGCGGACGCGCGGGGTGGGCCGTTGCGTCGACGTCGGCGACGAGGGCGTCGCGCATCGCGGCGAGACGAGGGGAGATGTGGTCGTTCACAGTGTGCCTCCGAGGGGTTCCGCTGACGTCGAGTACTGCTGCTGGAGTCGTGCCTTCGCCCGGTGGAGCCGGGACTTCACGGTGCCCGGTGCGACCCCGAGGGCTGCGGCCGCTTCGCGTTCGCCGAGGCCTTCGAGCACGCAGAGAGTGAGGACCCGCTGGTCTGCGATCGGGAGCCCGCGCAATGCTGCGACCGCTTCGGCGTCGGTGAACGACTCTGCGGGGTCGGGAGCGGGGTCGTCGACCGGGAACCTCCCGAGGAAGAGCCGGTGACGGCGGGTGGCGCGGGTCAGGTTGTGCGCGGTGTTCGTCGCCGTGACGAGCAGCCAGGGCAGCATGGAGTCGTCGACGAAGCGGACGCGTTCGCGCTTCCGCCAGGCCTCGAGGAACGCGATGGCCACGACGTCGTCGGCGTCGGCCGGTGTGGGGACGAGGCCGACGGCGTGCCGGCGCAGGCGTGGGGCGTGGCGGTCGAAGACGCGTCCGACCGCTCGGCCGTCGCCGGCGATGCCCAGCGCCCAGTCCGCTCGGTCCCCCGTGATCTGGTTCATGCCCTGTATTGTCCGGGCGCAGCGGATCGGTTCCCGGTTCGCGGGACGAGTTCTCCACAACCGTCGCGCTGGACGGTAGTGTGCCCCGGTCTCCCCGTACGATTGACCCCGTGTCCAAGGTCCTGAGCAGTCTCCCCGTCGGCGAACGAGTCGGCATCGCGTTCTCAGGGGGTCTCGACACCTCCTGCGCCGTTGCCTGGATGCGCGAGAAGGGGGCGATCCCCTGCACGTACACGGCTGACATCGGTCAGTACGACGAGCCGGACATCGACGCCGTCCCGAGCCGCGCGCACGAGTACGGTGCCGAGATCGCCCGCCTGGTCGACGCGAAGAGCGCCCTGGTGGAGGAGGGCCTCGTCGCCCTGCAGACTGGTGCGTTCCACATCCGTTCCGGCGGCAAGACGTACTTCAACACGACGCCCCTCGGTCGTGCGGTGACGGGCACGATGCTCGTCCGCGCGATGAAGGAGGACGGCGTCGACATCTGGGGCGACGGCTCCACCTACAAGGGCAACGACATCGAGCGGTTCTACCGCTACGGCCTGATGGCGAACCCGCGTCTGCGCGTCTACAAGCCGTGGCTGGACTCCGAGTTCGTCGAGGAGCTCGGCGGCCGCAAGGAGATGAGCGAGTGGCTCGTCGCCCGCGGCTTCCCGTACCGCGACTCCACCGAGAAGGCGTACTCGACCGACGCCAACATCTGGGGTGCCACGCACGAGGCGAAGAGCCTCGAAGAGCTCTCCAGCGGCCTGGACATCGTCGAGCCGATCATGGGCGTCGCCGCCTGGCGTGACGACGTCGAGGTCGCCACCGAGGTCGTCAGCATCCGCTTCGAGGCCGGACGCCCCGTCGCGATCAACGGCCAGGAGTACACGGACGCCGTCGCACTCGTCTACGAGGCGAACGCGATCGGCGGTCGACACGGCCTCGGCGCGTCCGACCAGATCGAGAACCGCATCATCGAGGCGAAGAGCCGCGGCATCTACGAGGCACCGGGCATGGCCCTGCTGCACATCGCGTACGAGCGGCTGCTCAACGCGATCCACAACGAGGACACCGTGGCGTCGTACCACAACGAGGGCCGCCGCCTCGGGCGCCTGATGTACGAGGGCCGCTGGCTCGACCCGCAGTCGCTCATGCTCCGCGAGTCCCTGCAGCGCTGGGTCGCCTCGGCCGTCACCGGCGAGGTCACGTTGCGCCTGCGCCGCGGCGACGACTACACGATCCTCGACACCACGGGTCCGGCGCTGTCGTACCACCCCGACAAGCTCTCGATGGAGCGGGTCGGCGACGCCGCCTTCGGTCCGGACGACCGCATCGGTCAGCTGACGATGCGCAACCTCGACATCGCGGACTCCCGCTCAAGGCTCGAGCAGTACGCGGCCGCCGGTCTCATCGGCGGTGCGACGGCCGAGCTCGTCGGCGAGCTCGAGGCGGGCGAGTCCGAGGAGATCCTCGGTGGCGCCGTCATCGCCTCGGACGCCGAGGACGCACTCGGACGCCGGACGGACCTCGCCTCCGAGGGCGCAGCCTTCGACTCCGGCACCGACTGACCAGAGCGAGACCACGCGACTGGTCACGTGCCCTGATGGCACGGACCCGACGGACGGGAGGCGCGGTGCCAGCTGGCACCGCACCTCCCGTCCGTCGTCTTGCCCCGGCTCAGGCCGCGGCGCCTCCGAGCAGCAGCTCCAGTTGCTCGACGACCAGGTCGGGCCGCGTGATGAACGGGTGGTGCCCGGTCGGCACGTCGACGCTCCGCGTCGCCCGCGCCGCGTGCGCGCGCTGCAGCCCCACGGTGGTGCTGCGGTCCTCGGTACAGACGAGATAAGTCGAGTCGACGTCCTGCCACCCTGCTGCCGTCGTCGGCGTCACGAACGCCCCCGCCGACTGGGCGGTCACCCGGTCCCAGGCGGCCTGCTGGGTGCTCGTGTCGGCGTCCTGCAGGAAGCGGGCACCGAAGGACCCAGCGTCGTACCCGGCGACGGCGAGGACTCCTTCACCGGCCGGGCCGATCGACACGGGGACCGGCTCGTCGGCCATGATGCCGGCCTGCGCGGAGCCGACGTCGGGCAGGTACGAGGACACGTACAGCAGGTGAGCGACGGCGCCGTGCCGTCCGGCCTCGGCGATGACGGTGCCGCCGTAGGAGTGCCCGACGACGATCGCCCCGTCGCTGTCGTCGAGGGCGGCGCGCAGGGCGGCTGCGTCCTCGGCGAGCCCACCGTCGGGGTGTCCCGACTGCCCCTCGCCGCAGGACGGCAACGAGACCGCTCGGCTGCGGATGCCGGTGCGGCCGCGGGTTCCGGTGCGACTGTGCAGCAGGTCGGCGGTGGGCTGCCACCACCAGGCACCGTCGCGGACCAGGGCGCCGTGGATGAACAGGATCTCCATGCCCCGACGCTACGGCGATCCGGGCGGCGGCGTGCGATCGGCCGAGAAGCGCACCGCGCTCGACGGCGTCGGACGCAACCCCTACCGTGGAGGAACTGGATCGGTCATCAGGGACCCGTCGTCACGATGCTCCTCACAGATGTGGGGTCTGGCACAGCGGGTCGATCCGGACGAATCCGAGATGCGCATCATCTCGACGAAGGGCTGGTCGTCATGACCGCCAGGATGCAGCACGATTGGCACCGCCACGGCCTCCGGTCGCCGGAGGACCTCGAAGCCCTCGTGGCCGAGCGCCTCGAAGGAACCGGTCACGCTTCCACCAGCACGGGTGACGCACGGCGCGAGCCGTCCTACGCCGACTTCCTCGGCGAGCAGATCTGATCCGTCCCGGTCCGCTGCTCTACGGCTTGTAGAGTCTGTGCATGCGGACAGGACGAACGACGGCAGCTTCCCTCGCGATCGTCATCGGAGGGCTCCTGGCGCTCGTCGGGGTTCAACCGGCCTCGGCGCACTCGGCGCTCATCGGCAGCTCGCCCGCTGACGGCGCGGTCGTCACCGAACCGCTCGACCGGGTCGACCTGACGTTCAGTGAGGCACCGCTCGCGGGTCTCGACGCCGGACTGCGGATCCAGGTCACCGACGCCGACGGCACCGACGTGTCGACGGGCGAGGTGACCGTCTCCGGCATGACGATGGGCAAGGCCGTCGACCTCGAGAACGGCGCGTACACGGTGCTCTGGCGGTACGTGTCGCCGGACGGCCACCCGATCGACGGCTCGTACGGGTTCGAGTACCGGGCCGCGGTCGCGGCACCATCCGCGACGACTCCGGCGACGACGGTGCCCACGTCGGACCCCGTCACCCCCACTCCGACGTCGACGGCGACCGCCACCGGGGCATCCGACGGCGCGCCCGACTCGGCGCCCGGCATCGCCCCGGGCGTCTGGGTCGCGCTCGGCGCCGGCACGGTCCTCGCAGCCGGGGCCGTCGTCGTGCTCCTCCTGCGCCGCACCCGACGCACTTCGTGAGCAGGAATGGTCGGGTGGCCGAGCGCCACGCGACCATTCCTGCGCACCATGCGCCGTGCCTGCCACCCGGCCACGCGCCGGACGGGAGGCCCGCCACCCGGCCGCCACGGGCCTCCCGTCAGACGCTGGCCACGTTCACCCCC
Organism: Curtobacterium sp. PhB191; assembly: GCF_004346515.1. NCBI lineage: Bacteria > Bacillati > Actinomycetota > Actinomycetes > Micrococcales > Microbacteriaceae > Curtobacterium > Curtobacterium sp. PhB191. The sequence continues at coordinate 74,684 of NZ_SMBV01000001.1, read as the reverse complement.
GCTTGGTGAGCAGAAGAGGTCGGGTCCTGGAACGGGACCCGACCTCTTCTGCTCACCATGCGAGCGCGCCGCACCGCACCGCGCACCGCGCTACGCGGCGGCGGGCGCCTCCTCGAGTGCGGCGTCCGCCCGCTCCTCGCTGCCGGCGGCCAGGCCGCGCGCGATCTTCCCGCGCGACGCCAGCCACAGCACCACCGCGGCGACGAACACGATGACCTCGGTGACGGTCAGCGCCCAGATGATCCCGGCGAGTCCGAACCACAGGTTGCCGACGATGACGATCGGGATGAACAGCACGCCCTGCGCCAGCGACAGCACCATCGCGGGCAGCACCATGCCGGTCGCCTGGAACAGCGAGGTGAGCAACCCCGTGAACCCGTTCACGATGGCGGCGACGAGCTGCGCCGTCAGGATCGTCAGGCCGATCGCGAGGACCGAGTGGTCGCCGGAGAAGATCGTGAACACCTGCTCGCGGAAGGTGAAGACCGCGCCGGAGAACACGAGGACGATCGCGCCGACCGTGAAGGCGGCTCCGCGCAGGGCGGCCCGGAGACGTGCGGCGTCGCCCTTGCCGAACGCGTAGGCGAGCAGGGGCAGTACGCCGATCGTGACGCCCATCACCAGGAACTCCGGCACCTGCGCGATGCGGACCGCGACGCCCATGGCGGCGAGCGGGTCGTCGCCGTAGGCGGCGGCGAGGTTGTTGAGCACGAGCGTCGTGACGATCAGGAAGGCGGACTGCAGCAGTTCGCCGACGCCGATGCCGAAGACGGGCTTCAGGATGTCGGCACGGAGCGTGAACCACTTCGGCGCGAAGCTGACGTTCTCGCTGTTCCGCTGCAGCCAGGTCACCCAGTAGGCGATCGACACGACGTTCGCGAGTCCGACCGCCAGCGCTGCGCCGCCGACGCCCCAGTGCAGCACGAGGATGAAGAGCACGTCGAACACCAGGTTCCCGATGGTCGACAGGACCAGGCCGATCATCGCCTGGCGTGCAGCACCCTCGGAGCGGACGATCTGCTCGAGGGCGAACGACGAGGCGAGCACCGGGACGAACGCGAGCATCACGGCGACGTACTCGCTCGTGGCGGGGACAGCTGCTGCGTCGGCACCGAGCACGGCGACCAGGGGGCGCAGGAGCACGAGCCCGACGACGGCGAGGACCGCACCGGTGACGACGGCTCCCCACAGCGCGAACGAGGCGACGTGCTTGATGTCCTGCGCCTTGGCGGGGTCGTGCTCCGAGGCGCCGAGCAGACGGGACATCAGGGCACTGCCGCCGACGCCGAACACGCCGCCGACGGCCATGACGATGCCGAGCAGCGGGGTGCCGAAGGTGATCGCGGCGAGCAGTGACGTGTCGTGCTGCGAGCCGATGAAGCCGGCGTTGATGACGTTGTACAGGGCGCTGACGACCATCGCAGCGGCCATCGGCACACACAGGTGCACGAGGGCCCGGGCGATCGGGGCGGCGGAGAGGTACCAGCGGTTGGTGGCCGCGGCGGTGTTCTCGGGGGTGGTGGTGGTCATGACTGCCTCCTCGTGGGCAGGGCTGAGGGCGCGACGGGATGCCGTCGCGTGCGGGGGGTGGGGCCGGGAGGCCCGTGGCGCGTCGAGCGCGCCGGTGACGTCGGTGCCGGGGCGGCGCTACCGCGTCGGCGGTGCGAGCTCCGCGGTCACCTTCTGCAGCAGGTGCCGCAGGGTGGCGCGTTCGTCCGTGTCGAGTGGTGCGAGCAGGGTGTCGTCGAGGGCGACCATCGCGTCGGTGAAGCCGGCGATGAGGTCGATGCCCGCCGGGGTGGCGTGCACCGTCTTCGTCCGACCGTTCGTGGCGTCGGGTCGCCGTTCGACGAGGCCGCGCCGCTCGAGGCCCTGCAGGAGGCTCGAGACGCTGGCCGCGCTGGTCCGGGTGATCTCGGCGATGTCGCGTTGGATCGCCCCGGGGTTCTGCTGCAGGTACCCGAGCACGAAGCTCTGCTCGCGGGTGAGGTCCCGATCACGGACCCACTCGTCAGCCGCCTTGCGTTGTGCCCATCCGATCCACCGCATGAGTTCGAGCGGGGTGGTGAGATCCGGTGCCTGCATGATCAGAACTCTAACTGTTTGATCTCTAACTGTCAACGAGGGTCCGACCCGTGGCTCGGCCCCGGAACGGGGGTATGGCCTCGGGGTGTGGCGCTGGTAGCTTGCACAGGAAGACGGCCTCACCAGCCGTCGTCCTCGGTCCGGTACCGGACCGTTCGGGTCTCCCGTCGAACCGCCGGGGGACGGATCAGCAGCGGCGGACCTCCGCCCGGGAAAGGGACCCATGACTCGCACTGCGCTCCGAGCGCGACGCCGCCGGCGTCCATGAACTCCGACGCGCGCCGGCGGGTACCGGCGTGCGTCTCCACGGGGCCGCGGCGTTCGGGTCGCCTCGGGCCCTCCGGTGCGGTGGCGGTTCGGACCGCCACCGCACCGGACATCCGCACCACCACGAGTCAGTGAGGACCACCGTGCACGATCACGACACCCACCCGCTCGACCGTCGAGTCGGCCCGCCGCACGTCGAGCGGTTCCGACTGACGCAGAGCGCCGAGACGCTCGGCGTCGTCTGCACCTGCGCGATCGGCGTCGACCACGACAACACGATCCGGCCGGTGCACGCAGAACCCGTCCGCTGAACGCTGTGCACTCCGGCGGGTGCAGCGGGATACTGGGGTGGTGCGTGAACTCCAAGCCGCCATCGCCGCGGACCTCAACGTCCAGCCGACCATCGAGCCGGAGCAGGAGATCGCCCGCCGTGTCGGGTTCCTCCGTGACTACCTGCTCACGACCGGCGCGAAGGGGTTCCTGCTCGCGATCAGCGGCGGCCAGGACTCCACGCTCGCCGGGCGCCTGACCCAGCTCGCGGTCGAGTCCCTCCGCGCCGAGGGCCACCCCGCCGAGTTCACGACCGTCCGCATGCCGTACCGCGTGCAGGCCGACGAGGACGACGCCCAGCTCGCCCTGCAGTTCATCGCAGCCGACCCGGGCATCACCGTCAACATCGAGCACGGCGTCGACGGCGTCATGCTCGATACCGCTGCCTCGGGCGTCGAGCTGAGCGACTTCGTGAAGGGCAACGTCAAGGCCCGGATGCGCATGGTCGCCCAGTACGCCGTCGCCGGCCAGCGCGGACTGCTCGTCGTCGGGACCGACCACGCTGCCGAGGCGGTCACCGGCTTCTTCACGAAGTACGGCGACGGCGGGGTCGACCTGACGCCGCTCACCGGCCTGTCGAAGAGCCAGGGGCGGCAGCTGCTCGAGCACCTCGGAGCGCCCGCCCGCCTGTACGAGAAGGCCCCCACCGCGGACCTGCTCGACGAGACGCCCGGCCAGACCGACGAAGCGAACCTCGGGCTGTCCTACGCCGAGATCGACGCCTACCTGCAGGGGCACGACGTGCCGTTCGAGGTCGCCGAGGCGATCGAGTCGCGGTACCGCGCGACCGAGCACAAGCGCCAGGTGCCGGCGACGCCGTTCGACGACTGGTGGCGTGCGGGCGCGTAGGCGCAGACGCGACCATCGACAGGAGGCGCGCTGCAGGTGATCCTGCACCGCGCCTCCTGTCCGTCCGCGCGATCTCCTAGGATGGGAGCCGACGGAACAACAGATGCGGAATCCAGGCTGGCGCCTGGTCCGGAGGGGGAGTCATGGAAGTCCTGTTCGCACTCGGAGCCATCCCGCTGATCATCGTGGGGATCATCGTCCTCGCCGTGATCGCACTGATCTACGCGAAGGTCGTGTACCGCAACGCCGGCGCCGACGAAGCGCTCATCATCACCGGCAAGCGCTCGCGCAAGGTCAAGAACGACGACGGCACCGAGACCGTCGAGTCCGGCATCAAGGTCGTGCTCGGCGCCGGCGTCCTCGTCCGACCGTTCTTCGAGAAGGTCGCGAAGCTCTCGCTCAGCTCCCGGGCGATCGACATCAACGTCAACGCGCAGGACTCCCGCGGCGTGACGATCGACGTCGAAGCGGTCGCGCTGGTCAAGGTCGGCGAGACCGACGCCTCGATCCGGGCGGCCGCGCAGCGGTTCCTCGGGCAGGAGAAGAAGATCGACGACTTCGCGCGCGAGGTCCTGTCGGGATCGCTCCGTGCGTCGATCGGTGCGACCGACGTGTCCACGATCATCCGCAACCGCGACCAGCTCACCGTCGCGGTGCTCGACGTGGCGAAGGAGGCCCTGCACAGCCAGGGGCTCGACGTCGACTCCTTCGAGATCAAGGGCATCTCGGACCGCAACGAGTACATCAGCGACCTCGGTCGTGCCGAGCGCGCCCGCGTCCGGCTCGAGGCGGAGAACGCCGAGGCGCAGGCCGACCGCGAAGCGCGAGAAGCCCGTGCCACCGCCGACCAGGCCATCGCCGAAGCCGAGAACACCCTGGCGATCCGCCGCGCCGCACTGCAGCTCGACGCCGACCGGGCATCGGCCGAGGCCGCAGCCGCTGGTCCGCTCGCCCAGGCCCGTGCGGCGCAGGGCGTCGTCGAGCAGGAGCAGATCACCGCGCAGAAGCGTGCCGAGCTGCGCCGTGCCGAGCTCGAGTCCGAGGTCTCCGCCGTCGCCGAGGCGCAGGCGCGCAAGACCCGCGTCGAGGCCGAGGCGGCCGCCGGTGCCCAGGTCGAGACGGCCCGCGCCCAGGCCGAGGCCCGTCGGATCTCCGCCGAAGCGATCGCCGCCGAGGCGAAGGCCGAGTCCGAGGCGCGCAAGCTCGCCGCCGACGCCTCCCGTGCCGAAGGTGAGGCAGCGGCCGACGCGATCCGCGCCAAGGGTCAGGCCGAGGCGGACGCCACGAAGGCCCAGGCCGACGCGCTCGCACAGCACTCCGAGGCCGTCCTGCGCGTCAAGGCCATCGAGACCCTGCCGAGCATCGCCCGCGAGCTCGCGGCGCCGATGGGCAACATCGACAAGCTGACCGTGGTGTCCTCCGACGGCGCCGGCGCCCTGTCGAAGAGCATCGTGAGCCAGTTCAGCGAGGTCGACGCCCTGCTCGGGACGACCGCCGGGTTCACCCTGAGTGACATCGTCAAGAGTTCGACGACGGGGCAGGCTGCCGCTCGGGCCGTCGTGCGTGAGCAGTCCACCGCTGTCGCGGAGCCGACCGAGTAGTCCTCAGCGGTACCCTGGGCGGGCGTGGCGAGGATCAGTCCTCGTCGCGCCCGTTCTCGTCCCGGCGCTCGCGCTGCTGGCCACCGGCGTCCTCGCGCTGGTCAGCGAGCCGCTGCTGCCACACGACGCTGCGGGCCGCACCCTCGAGGATGTCGTCGACGCTCCGTCCGGTCTGCGCCGCGAGCGCACCGCTGAGTCCGGCGGTGAGGGTCCCGCCGGCGGACGCCAGACGTTCGATCACCTGCTCCTGGCGTGGGGTCAGGGGCTCGTCGATCATCTCGTCGATGGTGTCGCGGATGTTCTGTTCGCTCGCGTCCAGTGCCGCCTCGTCACCGGAGTGCAGCGCTGCTGCTTCTCCGACGACGACGAGACCGAGGCGCGCTGCGTCGTCTTCGGGACGCGGAGTGCGGTGCTCATCAGTCATGCGGGGGACCGTACGCTCCGGGGCGCCGCGCTTGCTGGACAGACGGGGTACCCGACGCCTGTCGCCCGTCGTCAGTGCGGTGTCGTGTCCCACCGGCGGAGCAACCACTCCGCCGCGGCGAGACCCTCGCGCCGTTGGAAGTCACGGATGGTCGGCATGTTCGGCGGTGCCGGGGGCAGTGCGTGCTCGAAGAACAGTCCGGCGAGACCGGCGAGCACGGCGTCGACCGTAGCGGTAGGCACGCCGGCGAACACCGGATGGGTGGCGAGGTGGTGCTCGACGTCGGTGTCCTCGCCGCGGACGAGTGTGTCGATCAGGTAGGTCAGCGGGTCGAGCCAGTGCGCGCCGATGCTCGCCCACGGCCAGTCCACGACCCAGACGACCCCGGAACCGTCGACGAGCAGGTTGTCGGCGCGGCAGTCGGCGTGCACGAGGTGGTCGCCGTCGACGAGTGCCGCTGCTCGGTCGGCGGCTCGGGCGATCGCGGGTCCGGCGGTGAGGACGTGTGCCGGCACGACCTCGGCCACCCGGTCGGCCAGGGTCGGGTCGCCGAGAATCCGGTCCCAGGCGCCGAACTCGTGGCGCAGGTCGTCGGCGATCCGGGGGAGCGTGCCGAGGTCGCCGGTCGCCGGCGGCAGGGTGTCCAGCGCATCGAGCACCGCCGCGGTGTCGCTGCCGTCGAGTGCTGCCCCGGGGTGCTTGCCCTCGATGTCGTCGAGGACCAGGACGACCCACTCGTCGCCGTCCACGGTGGCGTCGAAGGCGTCCAGCAGGGGTGGTGCCTGCACGGTCGACGGCAGCTGCGCCACCACGCGGGCTTCCCGGCGGTGCAGGGCGAAGGCATCGGCGTTCCGCGATCGCGAGACCGTCTTGACGAACGCCCGTCGCCCCGTCGCCGTGACCACACGGTCGGCACTCCCCGGCGACCACCCGGCGGTCTGGGACTCGGTGGTCGTCACCGCTCCGCCGAGGATCTGTTCCACCCGGTCGCGCAGGATCACCGGCACGTCCGTCCACGCAGTTCGCCCCATGGCCGACGACGCTACCTGAGAAGCCGTTCACGAACGTGCACGGACGGCAAGTTTGCGTTGGCAGCAAACGTGCTGATGATGTAAAGTTGCAGCGTCTGCAAGGTTGACCCGCCGTTCGACGGCCCGCCACACACGCTCCGGCGTCCCTTGCCCGCACGACGACCACCACGCACCCCTGAAGGACCCCCATGTCTACTGCCACCGCACCCGTCGAGGTGTCGCGCGGACGACACGACTCCCCGGCCAGCACGCCGGGCAAGCCGATCATGTCGCACCGTCAGATCCTGCTCGTCATCTACGGCCTCATGGCCGGCATGTTCCTGTCGTCGCTCGACCAGACGATCGTCGGCACCGCGATCCGCACCATCGGCGACGACCTGCACGGCCTCGACCAGCAGGCGTGGGTCACGACCGCGTACCTCATCGCGTCGACCATCACGACGCCGATCTACGGCAAGCTCTCCGACGTCTTCGGGCGCCGCCCGCTCTACATCTTCGGCATCGCGGTCTTCATCCTCGGCTCGCTGCTCTCGACGATGTCGACCTCGATGATCATGCTCGCCGCGTTCCGTGCCTTCCAGGGCATCGGTGCCGGTGCGCTGATGTCGCTGCCGCTCGCGATCATGGGTGACATCCTCGCCCCGCGTGAGCGTGCCAAGTACCAGGGCTACTTCCTCGCGGTCTTCGGCATCTCGTCCGTCATCGGGCCGCTCATCGGTGGCCTGTTCGCCGGCGCGAGCACGATCCTCGGTGTCACCGGCTGGCGCTGGGTCTTCCTGATCAACGTGCCGATCGGCGTCGCGGCGCTCCTGATGGTCATCGCCTTCCTGCACCTGCCGAAGTTCGGTGACGCCAAGGCGAAGCCGCGCATCGACTGGTGGGGTGCCACCTCGGTGATCGCGACGCTCGTCCCGCTCCTGCTCGTGGCCGAACAGGGCCGCACCTGGGGGTGGGGTTCGGCCGGCGCCATCGCCTGCTACGTGATCGGTGCGCTCGGGCTCGTCGCCTTCCTGGTGATCGAGACCCTGATGAAGGACGACGCGATCATCCCGCTCAAGCTGTTCCGCTCGGGCACCTTCTCGATGGCCACGATCCTCGGGTTCCTGGTCGGCTTCGCGATGTTCGGCGCCATGCTGACCATCCCGCTGTACCTGCAGATCGTCACGGGGCTGACCCCGACGGAGTCCGGCTTCGCGACCCTGCCGATGATCGGTGGTCTGATGATCGCCTCGATCGCCTCGGGGCAGATCGTCGCCCGCACCGGTCGCTACCGGATCTTCCCGGTGATCGGCACGGCCCTGGTCTCGGTCGGCTACGTCGTCCTGACGTTCATGACGATCGACAAGCCGCTCTGGTTCCTGATGATCGGCATGTTCCTGATCGGCCTCGGCCTCGGGCAGCTCATGCAGAGCATCACCCTCGCCTCCCAGAACTCCGTGCAGCCGCGGGACATGGGTGTGGCGACGTCGTCCGCCACGTTCTTCCGCCAGATCGGTGGAACGCTCGGTACGGCGGTGCTGCTCAGCATCCTGTTCTCGATCATGCCGGCGAACATCCTGCACGCCACCGCGGACCAGAAGAACCTGTCCGGTGCGCTCGACGCCGCCCTGAACCCGACCGTCGCCACGGCGAAGGCGAACGCGGGCGTCATGGAGCAGATCTGGAACCCGATCGTCACCCCGGTGAAGTCGCAGGTGCAGTCCGGCCTCGACCAGGCCACCGCGCAGGTCAACGCTGCGACGACCGGCGCCCCGGAGGCCGCGCAGCAGCAGGCCCTCACCGCCGCAGCCGACAAGGCGCACGCCAGCGTGCAGGACGGCAAGCTCGTGGTCGACTGGTCGGACGCCTCGCAGCGCTCGTACTGGGTCGGCGAGCTCGCCCCCGAACTGTCGAAGCAGATCGACAAGGGAGCCGGCGACGGCAGCAGCTCGAGCAGCGAGACGAGCGACACGTCCTACCTCAACGGTGCGACCCCGGCGCTGACCAAGCCGTTCATGACCGGCTTCAACGCGTCGGCCGTGACCGTCTACTGGGTCGGCTTCGCCGTGATCCTGCTGGCGTTCATCCTCAGCTGGTTCTTCAAGGCGCCGCCGCTCCGCAAGAGCTCGGCCCTGCAGGAGCAGGCCGACCAGGCCGGCACCGCTGATGACCTCGAGGTGCAGGCCGTCAAGGCGGCCGACACGATGGGGTCGCCCACGGCGCCCGTCACCGGATCGATCCCCGTGCAGCGGGACCGCGCGTAGGACTGGCCACCGGGGCCTCTCGTCACCAGACGGGAGGCCCCGACCCGCACCAGGAGCAGCAGTGAGCACGATCGAATCGCACCCGGCAGGCGACAGTGGCCTGCGGGAACGCAAGAAGCAGCAGACCCGGCACGCGATCCACCAGGCCGCGCTGGCCCTGGTCTCCGACCGGGGCCTGGCCGGCGTCACGGTCGAGGAGATCTGCGCCGACGCCGGCGTCTCGCCCCGCACCTTCTTCAACTACTTCCCGTCGAAGGGCGACGCGGCACTCGGGCTCCCCGAGAGCTCGGTGCCCGAGGTGGCACGACAGGCGTTCCTGACCGCGGAGGGCCCGCTCGTGTCGGACCTCTGCGACCTCGTCGCCCGCACGGTGACACTGCCGGCGGACCGCCGTCGCATGAAGGAACTCGTGCAGGCGCGACCGGAGATGGTGCCCGCGATGCTGCAGTGGATGGCGCGTGCCCGGCTCGCCGTGTTCACGGTCGCCGCCGAGCGCACCGACGTGGACTCCGCGCGGACCGCGGTGACGCTCGTCATGGCGGCGCTCATCGAGTCGGCACACCGCTTCGCCGACGGCTCGCGCGACGAGCTGGCGGACCGCCTCCGCGGCGTGGTGGCCGAGATGGGCCGGCTCGCCTCCGCCTGAGGCGCGACCGGTCGCCCCCGCCGAAGCGACAGATGCGCGTGCTCCGCTGTCGACGGTTTCGCGAAAGCGACAGATCTCCGCGAACAGTTGGCGGGGATCTGTCGCTTTGGCGGATCGGCCACGCAAGCGCAAGCCGCGCAGCCATCCGACGACTCGGCCCCGTTCGAGACCAGAACGTGACGAAGAGTTCTCTTGACGCGCGAGACATCCGATGTTTTGATTGCCTCGTTCGGTCGACGGAGACCGGACGGCAGGAGACACGAATGAGCCGCATCACCGGTCTGCACGTGCGCGACATCCGTTTCCCGACCTCTCGGGAGCACGACGGATCCGACGCCATGAACCCCGCGCCCGACTACTCCGCCGCGTACGTCGAGATCACGACCGACGCCCTGGACGGACACGTCGGCACGGGCTTCGTGTTCACGATCGGCCGCGGCAACGAGGTGCAGGAAGCCGCGATCGCCGCCCTGCGCGGGCACGTGGTCGGCGTCGACGCCGAAGCGGTCCTCGCCGACATGGGCGGCACCTGGCGCGCGATGGTCCACGACTCGCAGCTGCGCTGGCTCGGCCCGGAGAAAGGCGTCATGCACATGGCGATCGGCGCCGTGGTGAACGCGCTCTGGGACCTCCGAGCCAAGCGCGCGGGACAGCCGCTGTGGGCGCTGCTGGCGGACCTGAGCCCCGAGGAACTCGTCGACCTGGTGGACTTCCGGTACCTCACCGACGCGATCACCCCGGACGAGGCGCTCGAGCTGTTCCGGGCTGCCGAACCGCACCGCGCGACCCGTCGGGCCCGGCTCGAAGCGCAGGGCTACCAGGCGTACACGACGACCCCGGGCTGGCTCGGCTACGACGACGAGAAGCTCGCCCGGCTCTGCCGCGAGGCCGTCGACGAGGGCTTCGAGCAGATCAAGCTCAAGGTCGGCGGCGACCTCGACGAGGACGTCCGCCGAATGGGCATCGCCCGCGCCACGGTCGGCCCCGACATCCGCATCGCGGTCGACGCCAACCAGCGGTGGGACGTCGACGAGGCCGTCACCTGGATCGAACGGCTGAGCCCGTTCGACCTTGCCTGGGTCGAGGAACCCACGAGCCCCGACGACGTCCTCGGGCACGCCGAGATCGCCCGGCGCATCGCCCCGATCCCGGTCGCGACCGGCGAGCACATGGCCAACCGGGTGATCGCGAAGCAGCTCATCCAGGCCGGGTCGATGAGCGTGCTGCAGATCGATGCCACCCGGGTCGCTGGGGTCAACGAGAACCTCGCGATCCTGCTGCTCGCCGCGAAGCACGGCGTCCGGGTGTGCCCGCACGCCGGCGGGGTCGGCCTGTGCGAGGCGGTGCAGCACCTGTCGATGTTCGACGCCGTCGCGCTGACCGGCGACCTCGACACCCGCTGCATCGAGTTCGTCGACCACCTGCACGAGCACTTCGTGACCCCGGTGGACGTCCACGACGGCCGCTACTGGCCGCCGACCGCTCCGGGAGCCGGCACCGAGATGCTCGCCGACTCCCTCGACGCCTACGCGTTCCCGGACGGCCCGGCCTGGGCCGTGGTCGACACGGAGACGGTCCCCGACGCGGTCCGCGTCGCCTGATCCCACCACCCCACACACCCCATCACCACGACGAAGTGGAGACTCCGATGCAACGACGACGCATCATCACCGGGCTCGCGGCAGCAGCTGCCGCGGCCCTCGTGCTCACCGGCTGTTCCTCCGGCAGCAGTGCCGGTGGAAGCCAGTCGAAGGACGCCCTGACCTGGTCCATGTGGATCGCCGGGAAGGAGGACAAGGCCGCCTGGCAGAAGGTCGCCGACACCGTGAAGAGCGAGGACGACATCACCCTGACGATCCAGGGCGCGCCGTTCGAGAACTACTTCACGAAGCTCAGCACGCAGTTGAGTGCAGGCGGCGCCCAGTGCGTCGTGAGCATGCAGTCGCTCCGCACCGCGAACTACACGTCGTCGCTGCTGCCGCTCGACGACCTCGCGAAGCAGGACGGCACCGACCTGTCCGCGTTCGACAGCACCGCGCTCGACGGCATGAAGGTCGACGGGAAGCTCTACGGCCTGCCCTACGACACCGGCCCCATCATGATGTTCTACAACAAGGACGTCTTCACGAAGGCCGGCGTGGCCGAGCCGAAGCCGGGATGGACCGTCGACGACTTCGAGGCGGCGGGCGCCGCGCTCAAGGCGAAGGGCGTCACCATGTTCGGTTCGACGGTGGGCGACCTCAACCTCGAGTCGATGGTCTACGGCTACAACGGTGGCCGGGTGATCACGTCCGACGGCGAGCTCGACGCGTCGAACGCGAAGTTCGCGGACGGCCTCGACTGGCTCTCGACACTGGTGGAGAAGGGCTACGCGACGCAGGCGTCGTCGGACGCGTCGACGCCGGGCAACGACTTCGCCGCCGGCAAGGTCGCGATGTACACCGACGGTCCGTGGTCGCTCATCAGCCAGAAGGCCAAGGTGAAGTTCGACCTCGGGGTCACGACGCTCCCCGCGGGGACGTCCGGTCCGTCGACCTTCGCCGCCGGCTCCGGCTTCGGTGTCTCGAAGCAGTGCAAGTACCCGGAGCAGGCGTTCAAGGCCGTCCAGACGATGACCAGCGAGAAGGTCCTGACCTCGCTCGCCGAAGCGGGACGAGCCTTCCCCGGCCGCACCGCGGCCCAGTCGGCGTGGTACTCCAGCGCCGGCATCGACGGCGCCGAGGCCGCGCTCAAGGCAGGGCTCGCGAAGTCCTCGCCGCTCCTCGGGAACAAGCAGAGCGACCAGCTCTCCCAGCTGTTCACGCAGTACGCGCTGCAGGCGGTGAACGGGCAGACCTCCGGCAAGGAGACGATGTCCTCCATCGCCGGCCAGCTCGGCACGCAGTGACCAGCTGAACCAGTGATCGGACGGGAGGCCCGTTGCGGCCCCGCCACGGGCCTCCCGTCCGATCCATCCCCTGTTCAGGACCGCGCGAACGACGAGGAGGTCGTCGCATGACCACCATCCAGGACCCACCGGCCGAAGCGGCCGTCCCCGCGGTCGCGACCGCGATCGCGGTCGGAGCCGCCACCCCGCGGCGGAAGGACGGCGAGGACACGAGCGCACTCGGGCGCCGCTCCTGGTGGGGCGCCGCGTTCGCGGCACCGCACTCGATCGGACTCGTCGTCTTCACGGCGTTCCCGATCGTCGCCTCACTCGTCGTCAGCTTCATGAACTGGCCGATGCTCGGCGAGCGCAGTTGGGCCGGCATCGAGAACTACGCCCGGCTCTTCGCCGACCCGGTCTTCCGCACCGTCGCCCTCAACACGGCGCTGTTCGTGGTGCTCTACGTGCCCCTCAACCTCGTCGTGTCGCTCGGGCTCGCCGCTTGGCTGACGCCGCGGATCGCCGGCCGGCACGTCTTCCGCGTCCTGTTCTTCATCCCGACCATCACGCCGATCGTCGCGAACGTCGTGGTGTGGCGGATGCTGTACCAGCCCGGTGGGGCGATCGACGCGTCACTGCAGTCCACCGTGGGCGTGCACGCGCCGAACTTCCTCGCCGACGAGCACTGGGCGATGCTCGCCATCGTCGCGATGAGCGTCTGGCAAGGCTTCGGCTACAACATGCTGATCTTCTCGGCGGCGCTCGACGCCGTGCCGGAGAACCAGATCGAGGCCTCGCAGCTCGACGGCGCGAACGCCTGGCAGACCTTCTGGGCCATCAAGTTCCCGCTCATCTCGCCGTCCGTGTTCTTCGCGACGATGATGACGCTGATCACCTCGTTCCAGGTGTTCGTGCAGCCGTTCGTCCTCACCAAGGGCGGGCCGGGCACCGCGACGGAGACCCTCGTGCAGTACATCTACAACACCGGCTTCCAGAACCAGCAGCTCGGTCTGGCCTCGGCCGGCGCCTGGGTGCTGTTCGTCATCATCCTCGGGATCACGGCCGTCCAGTTCCTCGGGCAGAAGCGGTGGGTGCACTATGAGTGAAGCGGTCCGCGGGCACGTCGGTGCCACCACGTCGAACCGGACGGTCAACCCCCGTGCCGTCGCCAGGACGAAGTCCGCGCCACGACCGGGGCGGGTCCGGCACGCGATCGGGTACGCCCTGCTCTGCCTCGTCACGCTCCTGTTCGTCTCGCCGCTCATCTACATGGTCGCGACGAGCCTCAAGCCCGCCGACCAGGTGTTCACCACCCCGCCGACGCTCTGGGGTCGCTCGCTCGAGTGGGACAACTACGTGCAGGCGTTCACCTACCTGCCGTTCGCCCGCTTCATCCTCAACGGCGTCTTCGTTGCGGCGGTCGGGACGGCGATCAACGTCGCCGTGGCCGTGCTCTCCGGGTACGCGTTCTCACGGTTGCGCTGGCGCGGCCGGAACACGGTGTTCCTGCTGTTCCTCGTCACACTGATGATCCCGCAGGACGTCCTCGTCATCCCGATGTACGTGATGATGCAGGGCTTCGGCTGGGTCGACACGTTCCAGGCACTCATCATCCCGTGGGCGTTCACGGCCCTCGGCGCGTTCCTGGTCCGGCAGTTCTTCCTGACCGTGCCGCAGGAACTCGACGACGCCGCCCGGGTCGACGGAGCCGGCGCGATCCGGACCTTCTTCTCGGTGATGATGCCGCTCGCCCGACCGACCATGGCCGTCCTCGCGGTGTTCTCGTTCATCTCGTACTGGAACTCGTTCCTCTGGCCCCTCGTCATCGTCAACGACGTCGAGGCCCGGGGCACCATCCCACTCGGCCTGCAGCAGTTCTTCGGCCAGCAGGGCTCCGAGTGGAACCTCGTGATGGCGGCCTCGGTGATCTCGATGCTGCCCACCGTGATCCTGCTCGTCCTGCTGCAGAAGCACCTCGTCAAGGGCATCGTCACCAGCGGCCTCGGCGGCCGGTGACACCCCTCCCCCCTCTGAAAGGAACACTGGCCTCATGACCATCACCGCACCTGCAGAGCCGCAGACCGCGACCGACGCGAGCGGCCTGCCCGCCTGGTTCACCCACGACCGGTTCGGCATGTTCATCCACTGGGGGCTGTACGCCCTGCCGGCACGGCACGAGTGGGTGAAGAACCGCGAACGGATCACCGACGCCGACTACCAGAAGTACTTCGACCACTTCGACCCCGACCTGTTCGACGCCGCCGACTGGGCCCGCCGTGCTCGCGAAGCCGGCATGAAGTACGTCGTGCTCACCACGAAGCACCACGAGGGCTTCTGCCTCTGGGACAGCAAGCTCACCGACTACAAGTCCACGAACACCCCGTTCGGCCGCGACATCGTGCGCGAGTTCGTCGACGCCGTCCGGGCCGAGGGACTGCGGGTCGGCTTCTACCACTCGCTCATCGACTGGCACCACCCGGACTTCACCGTCGACGGCGTGCACCCCCGGCGCGACGACTCGCCCGAGGAGATCGAGGCGTTCAACCAGGGCCGCGACATGTCGCGCTACCGGGAGTACCTGCACGGGCAGGTCGAGGAGCTGCTCACCGACTACGGGCAGGTCGACTACCTGTTCTACGACTTCTCGTACCGCGACAACGACCACGAGGACATCTGGGGCGGCAAGGGTCGCAACGACTGGGGATCCTCGGAGCTGCTCGAACTGACCAGACGGCTCCAGCCCGGCATCATCGTCAACGACCGGCTCGACCTGCCGGGCGACATCGTCACCCCGGAGCAGTACCAGCCCGACAAGCCGATGGAGGTCGACGGCGCCCAGGTGCCGTGGGAGGCCTGCCAGACGCTCAACGGATCGTGGGGCTACGACCGCGACAACGTGAACCTCAAGCCCGTCGACCTGCTCGTCCGCATGCTCGTCGACGGCGTCTCGAACAACGGGAACATGCTGCTCAACATCGGCCCCACCGGTCGTGGCGAGTTCGACGGGGTCTCGCGCCAGACCCTCGACGGCATCGGGACGTGGATGCACCAGCACGCCCGTTCCGTCTACGGCGCCGGGCCGTCGTCGTTCGTCGCACCGCGCAACAGCGTGTACACGCAGAACGGCAACCGCCTGTACCTGCACCTGTTCGCGTGGCCGTTCGAGCACGTGCACCTTCCCGACCTGGCCGGCCGAGTCGCCTACGCCCAGCTGCTCAACGATGCGTCGGAGCTGCACTTCCGCGAGATCCCGCCCGGGACCCGTGCGCAGAACACCGGGCTCGGCGGGCAGCCGGCGGGGACGCTGACGCTCACGCTGCCGATCGTGCGACCCGACGTCGCCGTGCCGGTCGTCGAGCTGTTCCTGCGCGACTGATGCAGCGCATCCTGTCGAGGACCCGACTGCGGGCGGGGAACGAGGCCGCGTACGACGCCGTGCACGCGTCGATCCCGCCCGCGCTCGCGGCCCGGCTGCGTGATGCCGGGGTGCACGACTGGACGGTGTGGCGCGACGGGCAGGACCTGGTCCACCTCATCGAGGTCGAGGACTACCGCGCGATGCGCCGGGCGCTCGCCGACGACCCCGTCAACGCGGAATGGCAGGAGACCATCAACCCGCTGCTCGAGGCCGACGACGACTACTCGGGGAACGACGACGGCGTGCCGCGGGTCTGGTCCCTGGCGGACCAGGTGGACGCATGACGGACCTCGACCTCGACCTCGACCGCGGCCCGTTCTGGTTCGGCGGCGCCGGCATCGGCAACCTGCTGCGCCCGGTGTCCGACGACGACGCCCGTGCCACCGTCGACGCGGCGTGGGACGCCGGCGTGCGCGGGTTCGACACCGCGCCGCACTACGGCCTCGGGCTGTCGGAGCGGAGACTCGGGGCGGCGCTCGCCGACCGTCCGCGCGACTCGTTCCTGGTGTCGACGAAGGTCGGGCGGCTGCTCGTCCCCGGGCGTGGCGACGGGGACGACCTGGCCTCCGGCGGGTTCGCGGTGCCGAACGACACCGTGCGGCAGTGGGACCCGTCGCCGTCGGGCGTGCGGCGGTCACTGGACGAGTCGCTCGGACGGCTCGGGCTCGACCACGTCGACGTCGCGTACCTGCACGACCCCGACGTCTACTCGCTCGAGGACGGCCTGACGCAGGCGCTGCCGACGCTCGCCGAGCTGCGGGACGACGGCGTGGTCCGGGCCGTCGGCGTCGGGTCGAACTCGGTCGAGGCCCTCGACGCCGCGGTGTCCACCGGGCTGTGCGACGTGGTCATGCTCGCGGGCCGGTACACGCTCCTGGAGCAGCCGGCGGCGGAGCTCGTCGCCCGGTGCGCCTCGCTCGGCGTCGCGGTCGTCGCGGTCGGGGTCTACAACTCGGGACTGCTCGGGCGGGACCGGCCGGACGCCACGGCGACCTACGACTACGCCACGGCACCGGCGGCACTCGTCGCGCGGGCGAACGCGATCGCCGACGTCTGCGAGCGGCACGGGGTCACGCTGCCCGAGGCGGCGCTGGCGTTCCCGCGTCGTGCTGCTGCGGTCGCCGCGATCGCCCTCGGCGTGCAGTCCGCCGAGCAGGTGCGCTCGAACGTCGAGCGGGCTGCGGCCGTCGTTCCGGAGACCCTGTGGGACGACCTCCGCGCCGCGGGCCTGCTCACCGCCTGAGCCCCGCACAACCAAAATCACCCCGAACCGCACGGATGCGCGGTTCGGGGTGACTTTGGTTGTGCAGCGAGTCGTACCCGCCGAGACCTGCCTAGCGGGTCTTGGCGCTGCGACCCGAGAAGCGGATGTAGATGATCAGCACGATGATGGCGCCGATGATCGAACCGATGATGCCGGCCGGCTGGAAGAAGCCGTCCATCGGGTCGTGCTGGAAGATCAGGAACCCGAGGAACCCGCCCACGAACGAGCCGATGATGCCCAGCAGGATGGTCATGGGGATCGAGATGTGCTGCTTGCCGGGGACGACGAGCCGGGCGATGGCGCCGGCGATGAGTCCGACGATGATCAAGCTGATGATGAGACCGAGCACGGTTTCCTCCTCGTGGGTGCGGTTGCCGCGGCATGGTTGCCGGAGTCAGGGCCGACGACCGACACAACACCCACTCGGCTGCACGCGTTCTCGGTTTCAGTCGAGTGAGCGCCGCAACCAGCGCTCGACGCCCTCGACGTGCGACACCACGAGCGCCTGCACGAGCTGCGGATCCCGGCGTCGGATGGCGTCCACGATGGCGGCGTGCTCGTCGAGGGTGCGCTGCACCGAGCCGTTCTGCGTCAGTCCCCGCCAGACCCGCACCCGCACGGTCTTGCTCGACAGGGCGTCGAGCAGTCCGGACAGGTACTGGTTGCCGCCGATGCCCGCGATGGTCGAGTGGAACAGCAGGTCGTGCGCGACGAGGTCCTCGACGCCGGTGTCCTCGCCGACGGACTGCATCAGCGTGGCGAGCTCGTCGATCTGCTGCTCCGAGGCCCGCGCGGTCGCCAGGACGGCGGACGCGGGCTCGAGGATGCGGCGGACCTCGAGCAGGTCGACGAGGGACCGGTCGTGGTGCATGTCGACGACGAACGACACCGCCTCGAGCAGCACGCCGGGTTCCAGCGACGTCACGTAGGTGCCGTCGCCGCGGCGGACGTCGAGCACGCGGATGAGCTCGAGGGCCTTCACCGCTTCGCGCAGGCTGTTCCGGGACAGGCCGAGCGACTCGCTCAGTTCCTTCTCGGGCGGGAGGCGCTGCCCGGGTTGGAGCTCACCGCTCACGATCATCTGCTGGATGCGTGCGATCGCATCGTCGGTCAGCGACGCCACGTCACCACCTCCTGATCCCGGCCAGCTCGCGGACGCGAGCCGACAGGTCGACGATAGCCGGGCCTCCCGGTCGTCACGGCCCGACCATCAGGCGGGCCGCAGCCGGAGGGCCTGCATCCCGCCGTCGACGGCCAGGTCGACGCCCGTCGTGGACCGGGCGAGCGGGCTCGTCAGGTAGGCGACCGCCTCGGCGACCTCCTCCGCCTGCACGAGCCGGCCGTGCGGCTGCCGGGCCTCGAGCGCTGCGCGTTCGGCGGCCGGGTCGCCCGCGGTGGACAGCAGCCGCGCGACCCAGGGGGTGTCGGCGGTGCCGGGGTTGACGGCGTTGACGCGGATGCCCTCGCGGATGTGGTCGGCGGCCATCGCGCGGGTGAGGGCGGCGATCGCACCCTTGGTCGCCGAGTAGAGCGCCCGCTGGGGCAGCCCGGCGGTGGCGGCGATCGAGCAGGTGTTCACGATGCTCGCGTTGCCCGACGCCCGCAGGTGGGGGAGCGCGGCCCGCGACAGCCGGACGGCGCCGAGGACGTTGACCTCGTACACGCGGCGCCACTCGTCGTCGTCGTTGTCCTCGACCGTGCCCTGGGCGCCGATGCCGGCGTTGTTGACCAGGACGTCGAGGCCGCCGAGCTGCTCGACGGCGGTGGCGACGGCGGCGCGGACCGAGGCGTCGTCGCTGACGTCGCACGTGATGGAGAGGAACCCCTCTGCGGTCGACGGCTGCAGGTCGAGCACGGCGACCGTCGCACCGCGATCCCGCAGGGCGGCGGCGATCGCTGCGCCGATGCCGGACGCGCCCCCGGTGACGATGGCCCGGACGCCGTCGTGGCTGCCGGCGCTGCGAGCGCCGCCGGCGCTGCCGGTTGCGTCCGCCATCAGGCTGCTCCGACCGTCTGGCGCTGCGAGCCGAGCCCGTCGGCGGTGAGCTCGACGACGTCGCCGGGCTGCAGGTAGGGCGCGTGTCCGGCCAGCGCGACGCCCGCCGGGGTCCCCGTGCTGATGACGTCGCCGGGGTACAGCACCATGAACTGCGACAGGTACCGGACGATCTCCACAGGACGGAAGATCATGTCGGCGGTGGTGCCGTCCTGCCGGACCTCGCCGTTGACGGTCAGCCGGAGCGCGAGTGCCGCGGGGTCGAGGCCGGCGGCGGCGAGCGACCCGGGCGTCACCAGCCACGGTCCGAGCGGGTTGAAGGTCTCGCAGGACTTCCCCTTGTCCCACTGCCCGCCGCGTTCGAGCTGGAACTCCCGCTCGGACACGTCGTTCGCGATGGCGTAGCCGGCGATGGAGGCCTCGGCGTCCGCATCGGTCTCGCAGTACCGAGCCGTGCGGCCGATGACGATCGCGAGCTCGATCTCCCAGTCGGTCTTCGTGCTGTTCCGGGGGATCAGGACCTCGTCGTCGGGGCCGATCACCGTCATCGGGTCCTTCATGAACACGATCGGTTCGGTGGGGATGTCGGCACCGGTCTCGGCGGCGTGGTCGCGGTAGTTCAAGCCGATGCAGACGACCTTGCCGGGGCGGGCGATCGGTGCCCCGCGGCGCATGCCGTCGGCCCGGTCTCGGCCGATGATCGTCAGGTCGCCGGCGCTGCGGGCGTGGTCGACGCGGCCGACCGGGTCCGAGGCCAGGAAGGACCCGCTGATGTCACTGGTGATCGAGCGGAGGTCGAAGACCTCGCCGTCGGTGTCGATGGCCACGGGGATCTCGCTCCCCGCCGGGCCGAGTCGTGCGAACTGCATCGTTCCTCGCTCTCCGGCTGCGCCAGTGCAACCAGAAACATCCTATGTCTGCGTGGTCCTCGGGACAAGGTAGATGCGCGCCGCGGTGCCGCCGAAGACGGCGTCGTGCTCGGTCGTCGACAGGTCGGCGAGTGCGTCCGTCGTCCGCTGCACGACCGCCGCGTACCCGGTCGCCAGGGTCGAGACCGGCCAGTCCGAGCCGAACAGCGACCGCTCGGGGCCGAACTGCTCCACGACCTCGCGGGCGTACCGGCCGACCGGGCGGTCGCGCCAGTCCGGTCCGGCCTCGGTGAGCAGGCCGGAGACCTTGCACGTGACGTTCGGGCGTGCGGCGAAGTCGGCCATCCGTCCGAGCCAGGCCGGGTCACCCGTGTCGATCGATGGTTTGCCGGCGTGGTCCAGCACGAACGATGCGTCGGGGACGGCGTCGACCAGGGCCAGCGCGGCCGAGTGCTCTCGGGCGCGGACGAGCAAGTCGAACACCAGGCCGGCACCGGCGAGGGCTCGCACCCCGCGGGCGACGTCGGGGCGGCCGAGCCAGCCGGGGTCCGGCTCGTCCTGTGCCAGGTGCCGGATGCCGACGAGGCGATCACCGCCGGGGAGCGCACGGACGGCGGCGATCCGGTCCGCCACGTCCGGCGCGGTCAGGTCCACCCAGCCGACGACGCCCGCGACCGGTCGGGGCTGCTCGAGGAGCCAGGCCGTCTCGTCGGAATCGTGCACGGCCTGCACGACGATGGTCCGCGTCACGCCGGTGTCCTGCGTCGCTGCGCGGAGGTCGTCCACGTCGAACCGGCGGCGGATCGGGGCGACGGAGTCGTCCATCCAGGGGTACGGCCGGTCGGCGGGGTCCCAGAGGTGGTGGTGAGCGTCGATGATCACGCCCTCATGATGCCCGATTCATCCGATGTCCGCCCGGTGCTCGATGTGCTTGGTGCGAAAGCGACAGAAGTCGCCGCACCTGCCGGTCCGGTCCGCCAGAGCGACAGTGTGCCGCCGATGTTCGGCGGCACACTGTCGCTTTCGCGAAAGCGTCACCCGCGCCCGACGGCGACAGGTGGGCTCTGGACACGACCACGGCCGGGAGGCACGGTGCGCGTCGGGCGCGCACCGCGCCTCCCGGCCGGGTTGATCCCAGAGCATCCCGCGAAGGCGACAGATCTCGTCCCGTCGCACGGTCGGTGCCGCCAGCGCGACAGGCTGCCGCCGATGTTCGGCGACAGACTGTCGCTTTCGCGGAAGCGGCCGGCCGGCCGAGCCGCCCGCGGCTCAGACGGCGCCGGAGGCCTCGAGCTCGGCGCGCAGCTCGGCGTCGGACGGCTCGACGAAGTGCTTGCCGTTCGGCAGCACCACGACGGGGATGTTCTTCCGCCCGCTGATCGCCTCGGCACGGTCGGCCGCCGACAGGTCCTGCTCGACGTCGACGTACTCGTAGTCGACGCCGAGGGTGTCGAGCAGCGCCTTGGACCGGCGGCAGTCGCGGCACCAGTCCGCGCCGAACATCGTCACCTTGTCGAACACTTCGGTCGTGGATGCATCGCTCATGCCCAGAGAGTACGTCGGCGGACCCCCGCGCATTCCCTACGATTGGGGCATGCCGCCAGGACCCGACCCCGAGACGCGATCCTGGGCGTCGGCGGACGTCCGGCGCTTCGCCGCGGTCACGAACCTGCTCGTCGCAGCCCGTCGGTTCCGCATCGTCGGTGGCGACCCCCGCGACGCGTCGGCGCTGGACGGCCTGCTGACCGGCCTCGGTGCGCGCCCGGCCGCGGAGCACGAACCGATCGACCAGCTCTGGTGCCTCGGTTCCCCCGAGGACTCCACCCCCGTCATCGAGCGCGAGGCGGACCGCCCCCGCGGCGCCACGCTCATCGTGATCGACGCCGGCCGGCACCTGCCCGCGGTCGACGAGGACGCCTTCGGCCCCGTCGTCACCGCCCGCCCCGGCGTGCTCGGCGTCCCCATGCTCTCCGACGACGTCTTCCTGGTCTCCACCGGCCGCGACCCCGAGGACGACCCGGCCGCCGACGCCCGGCTGCGCTGGGCACGGCGCTCGATGCCCGTCTCGCGCGCGGTCGCCGCCGAACTCCGCGACGGCGGACTCCTGCGCGGCACCCGCATCGGCGTCGCGATGTTCCTCGAGCCGAAGACGGCGGTGCTGAGCCTGCTCCTCCGCGACGCCGGTGCCGAGGTCGTCGTCTACGCGCACGCCGACGAGACCGACGACGCCGTGGCCGCGTCGCTCCGGGCAGCGGGGCTCACGGTGCACGCGAGCAGCACGGCCTCGCTGCCGGAGCAGAAGGCGCTCGCCCTCGCGATGCTCGACACCCGGCCGCACATCCTGCTCGACGACGGTTCCCACGTCATCCGGCTCGCCCACCAGGAGCGTCCGGACCTGCTGCCGACGATGCTCGGCGCGGCCGAGGAGACCACGAGCGGCCTCCGACCCCTGCGCGTGATGGCGTCGCGGGGCGAGCTCGGCATCCCCGTGGTCGCCGTCAACGACGCCCGCACCAAGACGTTCTTCGACAACCGGTACGGCACCGGGCAGTCGACGGTGTTCGCGATGCTCGACCTGGTCGACGGGCTC
The DNA here is from genome assembly GCF_004346515.1 of Curtobacterium sp. PhB191. NCBI lineage: Bacteria > Bacillati > Actinomycetota > Actinomycetes > Micrococcales > Microbacteriaceae > Curtobacterium > Curtobacterium sp. PhB191. Next base: position 52,205 of record NZ_SMBV01000001.1, on the reverse strand, counting down.
CCGTCCGGTACGCACCGAGCGATCTCGGGAGGCGCGGCGGTCGTCGCCGGGTTCGGGCACGTCGGCGAGGGGGTCGCGTTGGTGCTCTCCGCCCTCGGGTTCCGGGTCACGGTCGCCGAGACCGACCCGGTGCGCGCCCTGCAGGCGCTGTTCGCCGGCCACGCCGTCGCACCGCTCGCCGAGGCGGTGCAGGACGCCGACCTCGTGGTGAGCGCCACCGGGGTCGCCGACACCATCGACCTGCGCGTGCTGCGCTCGTGCGCGGACGGGGCCGTCGTCGCCGTCGCGGGCGGGGTCGACCACGAGGTCGCGCTCGACGACGCCCGCGCCGCCGGTGCCGAACTGCGGCCGGTGGGTCCGAAGGCCGAGCGCCTCGTGTTCCCCGACGCCGAGGGCGGACCCATCGTGCTCGACCGCGGCGGCTGCATCAACATCACGGCGGCCGAGGGCAACCCGATCGAGATCATGGACCTGTCCTTCGCCGCGCAGCTCGGGGCCGTCCGCATGCTGCTGGAGCGCGGCGACGAACTGGAGCGAGCCGTCGTGCCCATCGATCCCGCGGTCGACGACGCGACCGCCCGCACGGCGCTCGCCGCGTTCGGAGCGCGCCCCGTTCCTCCCGGCCTTCCAGCCGAACACCCTGCGGACCGCGAGCCGGACGTCCGGACGCGCCGTTTCGGAGACCCCGCATGAGCGAGTCGCGCCCGAGCACCGCGCCCCCGAGCGCCACGCACCCGCGTGCCGACCACTCCGTCGTCGTGCACTCGGCGCGCGTCGTCGTGCCGATGACCGCGCCCCCGATCGCCGACGGTGCCGTCGCCGTGCAGGACGGCCGCATCCTGCACGTCGGCGACCGGTCCTGGGTCGTCGACCAGCTCGCCGGCTCGGGTGCGACGTTCACCGAACGGCAGTGGCGCGGAGCCCTCCTGCCGGGCCTCGTCAACGCGCACTCGCACCTGCAGTACACCGGCATGGCCAGTGTCGGCCGAGGCCAGTACAACGGTTTCGAGGACTGGGCGTCCGCGTTCAACCAGGACTACGCCGAACCGCACGACTGGCGGGCCGAAGCAGCCGCTGGTGCCGCCGCCTCGATCCGCGGGGGCGTCACGAGCATCGCGGACATCGTCACCGACATCGAGGCCTCCACCGCGCTCGAGGATGCCGGGCTCGGCGGCATCGCCTACTGGGAGGTGATGGACTGGGAGAACGACGCCTGGCAGTCGCACGGCCGCGACCAGGTGCTCGACGAACTCGCCCGGATCCCGACGAACCCCGGCGCCGGTCTGTCGCCGCATGCGCCGTACTCGCTCGAGGTCGCGCCCCTCCTCGAACTCCCCGACATCGTCCGGCAGCGTGGGCTCCGCCTGCACCTGCACCTCGGCGAGGCCGCCTTCGAAGGTGAGCGCATCGCCCTCGGACCGGTCCCCGGACTCGACGGCGTCGACGGCGTCGGCCACGGCAACGACTGGCACCTGGCGAACGTGCCCTCGTTCCGGGCGCTCCGGGCACTCGGGTTCGGGGCGAGCGCCACCGCGTTCGTCGACCGGCTCGGGGTGCTCGGCCCGGACTGCCACATCGCGCACGGCGTCTACATGACCGCTGCCGACCGGGCGCTCCTGCGCGCTCGCGGCACCGCAGTCGCACTGTGCCCGCGTTCGAACGCCGTCATCGGCCTCGATCCGCCACCGGTCGCCGACTACCTGCGCGAGGGCAGCCCGATCGCCATCGGCACCGACTCGCTGTCGTCGTCACCGTCCCTCGACCTGATGGCCGACGTCACGGCGTTGCACCGGATCGCCCGTGCTCAGGGGTACGGCCACCGCGACCTGCACGAGCGGCTCCTGTCGGCGGCGACGCTCGGTGGTGCGCACGCCATGGGACTCGCCGTCGGGCCGGACCGCATCGGCCACCTCGCCGTGGGGGCCCGCGCCGACCTGGCCGCCTTCGACGTCGATGCCCGCACCGTGCCCGACGCACTCGCCGAGCTCGTCGAGGACGGGGCCGGGCGTGCGTCCGCAACCGTCATCCGTGGGGTCGTCCGCGCCGTCGACGGAGCACTGACCGGCGTGCCCACGTCGTCGCCCGACCGCCCCGCTCGCCCTGTCATCCCTGTGGAGGAATCATGACCGAGACCGCACCCCGCCCCGGCATGGCCGCCCGTCGCACCGTCGACGGCGAACTGATCGAGTGGCTCGACGTGCCGAAGCGCGCCATCGCCCTCGGCATGGAACCGCACCCCGAGGGCGGTTGGTACGTCCGCACCTGGACCTCGCCGGCCACGGTGACGACGCCCGCGGGGGACCGCCCCGCCGCGACCCTGATCCACTTCCTGCTGCCCCCGGGCGAGGCCTCGGCCTGGCACCGGGTGACGAGCGACGAGATCTGGATGTGGCACGGTCCGGACACCGTGGAGCTCGAACTCGGCGGCTCCGGCGATGCTCCCGAGCCCGGCGCGCGGATCACCCTCGGGCCCGACGCCGGACGTGACCGGGTGAACGACGCACAGGCGTTCGTGCGCGGCGGCGTGTGGCAGCGGACGATCCCGAACGACGGCGAGGTGCTGCTGAGCTGCCTGGTGTCGCCGGGCTTCTCGTTCGAGGACTTCACGATGGCCGACTGACCTATCACTTGCGTGACCGCGGCGTCGAGTGGTGAAGGTTGGTCAGCGGATTGCTGCGTTGTCCCAGATGTTGCGCACGAAGCCAGCAACACGTGGAAGCAACGGGCCGGCCATGAGGGCCGTGGTTGCGAGCAGCGTTGCCGCCTGCAGGGCCAGGAACAACTCGAGCCACAGCGGCACGAACCCGCCCACCGCCCACGACACCGCCAGGATCGCCGTGAGCGACGACCCCACGCGCAGCACCTTCATCGGAGATCTGCTCCATGTGACGAGCGCGGAGGCCGCGAACGCCAGCGGCACGAGCGCGTGCAACGCGGTCGACAGCGGGAGCCACAGATCGGTGCCGAGAGCTGGCGACTGTGTCACGACGAACCCCGCCACGGATGCGGCGGCGACGCCGGGTGCGAGATCACGTCCACGCACTGCGAACACCATGCAGGCCGATCCACCGAGCACGGCCAACGCGACGAAGAACGCCGCCGCGCCGAAGCCGAACAGGTGGGAGCCACCGAAGCCGAGCAGGTTGTCGACGGACAGGACGGTGCTGCTGAGTGATGCGATCGTTCCGGTGGTCGCGACCGCGGTGCGCTCCGAAGCAGGCCTGGACGTGCTCGTCATGGGCTTCCCTCGACTGGACTCACGGTGGCGGCCACCTTCTCGTACGCGGTCGCGCACTTCGCCTTGAGGCGAGGACCGATCGGTGAGAGCGCTGCTACCCATCGCTCCGTGTCCGGGACCTTGCGGATGCGGTCCCTGCCGAGGCTGTCGACTGCTGCGTGCACTTCGGCAGTGACGGCCGGGAACAACCTGTCGTACTGGGCCGCTGTCTCGTTGCGCCCACTCGGATGGTTCACGTACCGCTCTCCCTCGCTCGCGACGAACTGCGTGCAGGTGGTGAGGTAGTCCTGCTCCGCTGTCAGCTTCGTGGGGGACCCGGCATCCCCGGCGATCTTCGGCGCGTCTGGAGGAGCGTCCAACGCCGCGACGATGGCAGGTGGTCCGATCACGTACCAGTTCTCACCGCGAGCGACGGCACGTTCCCCGTTGAACGTGTCGGCCCAGTCCTCAAGCGTCTGCGGAACGGACGCGGTGTGAGCGTAGGCGCGGACGAACGTTGCATCACCACCGTTGAAGCAATCGAATCCCCGCATCGCGTCCCAGAAGGCAAGGTCATCGAGCAACGCGTCGGCGTCGTCGCACGGCACGGAATCGCGGAGCTGATCAGCGATCGACTGCATCGAAGCCACGTCGAGCGCAGGCTCGTCGGGCCGGGGCGCCGGGCCGGAAGGAGCCGCTCGAAGTTCGCCGGATGCGCAACCCGACAGAAGAGCTGCGGCGACGCAGCTCGAGGCGATGACCCCGAGCCCGCGTCGCCGCATGCTGTGCCGTGTCACTGCCACTGCACGCCGGCCCAGCCGACCGCGGTGAGCCCCTTCATCTTCTTGGTGCCGGCAACATTGCCCCACGGAACGGTCTTCGTCTGCCCCGAGCCACAGCCGATCGCCGTCCAGGTGGGTGCGTGCTTGGAGTTGAACCCCTTGCCCCAGATGCAGGGGTTGGTGGTACCCATGTGCTTGTACCACTTGTACGGGGCCCGCGCTGCGGCGTTCCAGCCGATCACGTTGCAGCCGTTGACGGACTGGCCCATGACCGGTAGCACCGTGAAGGCGCGGTCCTTACAGTTACCGGACTGGGTCGTGGGGCCGTCGCCGACCATTACGACCTCACTGTCGGGATCAAAGCTCCCATCGACCACGACGTGCGGCGGGATCGCGGCCCGTAGGAGTTCATCGCTTGCATGTGCCGGGACGGCGGGTGCCAGCACTGAAGCCGCGACCGCGGTCGACACGAGTACAGCACAAAATGTGTTCTTCTTGGTCATCTCTCACCCTTGAGTAGCCGGTGAAGTGTTACCGGATGCACACATACTGCACGGCGACAGCGATCTAGGCAACCCGTCTCTTGGCCGGACGGGAAGTCGTTGCCGTGACCTCCCGCGTCGTCGACGTTGGGTTGGCATCGGAGGCTGATGCGCGACCGGCTGTGACTGCAGATCTCGGCTGATCGCCTGGTGCGCTCGGCACGACGCCGTCGTTCTGCGGGACAGAGCGGAGGAGGTCCAGAGCGCAGAAAGGGGGCGCCCCGTGCTGGGACGCCCCTTGATCTCAGACCTCAGCCGAGCATGCGCTCGGTTCAGCCCGCGTCGCCAGATTACCAGCCAGACGTCGACCCGTCGACTGGTGTGTGACACGAGACCGGGTCACGAGGAGCGCCCGGAGTCGCGTTGGTATCCCACCGCGAAGTACACTTCGACCTGCCCCCACCCCCCTCGCACGAAGGCCCGACCGTGACCCGATCCCTCCGCCTCACCCTCGCCGTCGCAACAGCCGCGGTCGCCGCCCTCGCCCTGACGTCGTGCGCCGCCGGCAGCGGCAGCAACGAAGACGGCACCGTCACCGACGGCAAGCTGACGGTCGCCACCGGTGAGCCGGCGTACTCGCCGTGGATCGAGGACAACAAGCCGGAGTCCGGCAAGGGCTTCGAGTCCGCCGTCGCCTACGCGGTCGCGAAGGAGATGGGCTACGCCAAGTCCGACGTCGTGTGGAAGCGCAGCACCTTCGACAGCGCGATCGCACCGGGCCCGAAGGACTGGGACCTCAACGTCCAGCAGTTCTCGATCGACGCGAAGCGCAAGAAGGCCGTCGACATGTCGAGCGCGTACTACACGACCACGCAGGCCGTGGTGACGACCAGCACCTCGAAGGCCGTCGACGACACGAGCATCGCCGCGCTCAAGAAGGACGCCATCGGCGTCGCCACCGGGTCCACGTCGATCGCGAGCGTGAAGAGCGTGCTCGGGATCACCCCGCAGGTCTTCAACTCGAACGACGACGCCGTCCTCGCACTGAAGTCGGGCCAGATCGACGCGATCGTCACCGACCTGCCGACGGCGTTCTACATGGCGGCAGCGCAGCTCGACGACGGCACGGTGTCGGCGCAGTTCCCGTCGGACGGCAAGGGCGACCAGTTCGGTTTCGTCCTGCCGAAGGGCTCGGAGCTCACGAGCAAGGTGGACAAGGCACTCAAGTCGCTGACGGACGACGGCACGCTCGAGGACCTGCAGACCAAGTGGCTCTCCTCGGAGACCAACACCCCGGTCCTGAAGTAACCGCATGACCGTGCCAGCAGGCGCCGGGACCCCGGTCGCCGCAGCCGCGCCGAGCCAGGTCGAGCTCGAACGTCGGCTCTACCGCCGGCAGCGCGGACGCCGGTCGATCGTGGTGTCGGTGGTGTCGACGCTCGTGGTGATCGCGATCGCCTACTTCGGCGTCGTGAACACCCCCGGCTGGGCAGCGGTCCAGCAGTCGTTCTTCGACCCGCAGACAGCGATCGACACGTTCCCGGACATCCTGCTGGGCCTCTGGCTGAACGTCCGGATCCTGTTCTTCAGCGCCATCGGCGTCGCCGTGTTCGGCACCCTGCTCGCAGTGGTGCGGGGGCTGCGGAACCCGGTCTTCTTCCCGCTGCGGATGCTCGCGACCGGCTACACGGACCTGTTCCGCGGCCTGCCGCTCATCATCGTGCTCTACCTGGTCGGCTACGGGATCCCCGGTCTCGGGGTGTTCCCGCGGTTGCCCGCCGAGGTCTGGGGCACCATCGCGATCGTCCTGACGTACTCGTCGTACATCGCCGAGGTCCTGCGCGCCGGCATGGAGGCCGTGCACCCCTCGCAACGTCTGGCCGCCCGGTCGCTCGGGCTCTCGCACGCCAAGACCCTGCGGCTCGTGGTGCTGCCGCAGGCGATCCGCAAGGTCACGCCGGCACTGATGAACGACTTCGTCTCGATGCAGAAGGACGTCGGCCTGGTGTCGATCCTCGGCGCGGTCGACGCGGTCCGTTCGGCGCAGATCGCGCAGGCGGAGACCTACAACTTCACGCCGTACTTCGTCGCGGGGCTGCTGTTCGTGGTGATCAGCCTGCCGCTGATCCGCGTCACGGACGCGATCGCGCGCCGCCAGCAGCGGCGCGAGCAGATCGGAGGGACCGTATGAGCGAGGTCGGCCAGGAGGCCCGTGGTGCGTCGGGTGCGGACGCTGCGGTCCTCGAGCTGCGCGGGTTGCGCAAGGCCTTCGGCGAGCACGAGGTCCTGCGCGGCATCGACCTGACGCTGCACCGCCACGAGGTCATCTGCGTCATCGGGGCGTCCGGCTCGGGCAAGTCGACCCTGCTCAAGACGGTGAACCTGCTCGAGGGCATCGACGACGGCGAGATCCTGCTGCAGGGTACCGACATCGCCGATCCCCGCGTCGCGGTCGACGGCGTCCGGGCGCGGATCGGCGTGGTCTTCCAGCAGTTCAACCTGTTCCCGCACATGCGCGTGCTCGACAACGTGACGCTCGCCTCACGGCAGGTGCACGGCGTCGGCCGGGCCGAGGCCGAGGCGACCGCGCGTCGGCTGCTCGAACGGATCGGGCTCGCGGAGTTCGCCGACGCCTACCCGGACCGGCTCTCCGGCGGCCAGCAGCAGCGTGTGGCCATCGTCCGGGCGATCGCGTCCGACCCCGAGCTCCTGCTGCTCGACGAGGTCACGAGCGCCCTCGACCCCCAGCTCGTCGGCGAGGTGCTCGACCTGGTCACCGAGCTGAAGCGGCAGGGGTCGACGATCCTGATGACCACGCACGAGATGCACTTCGCGCGGAACGTGGCCGACCGGATCGTGTTCCTGCACCGGGGAGAGGTCGTCGAGCAGGGCGTCCCCGCCGAGGTCCTCGACGCCCCGCAGCACCCGGCGCTGGTCGAGTTCCTCTCCCGCGTCCACGCCTAGGACCAGACCGGGCGACTACACGACGGGAGCCGGGACAGCGGGCGTGGGCCGGGCCTCTCCCCACCGTCACGGCCGGCTCGCCGCTGGCGCGTCGACCCGGAACCGGCGGCGTGGGCCCAGGTCGTCATCGGCGACCACGTCGGGGACGTGGGATCCGCGACCCGCCGGCAGGAACACGGCGACGAGCGCCGAGGCTGCGACGACGGCCGCTCCGACCAGCACGGCGGGCTGTGCCGCGTCGACGTAGCCGGTGGGCGTGAGCTGGCCGCCGGCACCGGTGAACACGGCGGTGAGCACCGCGATGCCGAGTGCGACGCCGATCTCGCGCAGGGTGGAGTTCGCGCCGGAGGCCTTCGCGTGGTCGTCCTGCGGCATCCGCGCGAGCACGGCGGTCGAGATCGGCCCGAACACGGCGCCCATGCCGATGCCGGCGAGCAGGAAGCCGGGCAGGAGGCCTGTGAAGGTGACGTCGGCGGACATCGTGGCGGCGATCCAGAACAGTCCGGCGGACAGGAACGCCATGCCGCCGGCGATGAGCACCCGGGTGCCGACCCGTGGTGCGATGATCCCGGCGAGCGGCGCGACGATCATCGGTGCGAGCGTCCACGGCATCGTCCAGACGCCGGCCTCGAGCGGTGACCGGCCCTGCACCACCTGCAGGAACTGGATCAGGATGAAGACCGACCCGAACGCGCCGAACGAGAACGTCATGGCGACGAGGTTGGCGAGGGTGAAGCTGCGGTCGCGGAAGAACCGGAGCGGCAGGAGCGGTGCGGCCGTCGTGGCCTGGCGGACGACGAACGCGACGAGCAGTGCGCCGCCACCGATGAGGCCGACCAGCACCTCGGTGCTCGTCCAGCCCGCGTCGTTGCCGCGGACGATGCCGAACACGACGCCGAGCACCCCGAGACCCGCGAACACGACGCCGAGGACGTCGGTCCGGACCCGGGCGCCACGGGTGTTCGGCAGGGCGAACAGGGCGAGCGGGATCGCGATCACGCCGACGGGGACGTTGAGCCAGAAGATCGCCTCCCAGCTCCAGCTCTCGACGACGGCTCCGCCGATGAGCGGGCCGAGCGCGACGCCGAGGCCGGAGATGCCGCCCCAGACGCCGATGCCCACGGTCCGCAGGCGGTCCGGGACGCTGCCGACGAGCAGGGTCAGCGACAGGGGCATGATCGCCGCGGCGCCGGCCCCCTCGACCGCGCGCCAGACGATGAGGGCGGTCGGGTCGGTGCTCATCGCCGCGAAGGCCGACGAGACGGTGAAGACGCCGATGCCGGCGATGAACAGGTGGCGGCGGCCGATGCGGTCGCCGAGGCCGACGGCCAGCAGCATCAGGGCGGCGAAGGCGAGCGTGTAGGCGTTGGTGATCCACTGCAGCTCCTCGACCGAGGCGCCGAGGTCGGCGTGCACGGCGGGGAGTGCGCTGGTGACGACGAGGTTGTCGAGCGTCGCCATGAACATCGGGAGGGATGCGGCGGCGATCGCGAGCCACACGGGGATGCGTCGGGACATGGTGTCTCCAGTCGTTGGTAATCCGATGATTACTTGTCTCGACAGACTGTAGTAATCGACTGATAACATGTCAACCATGAGCACGGAGACAGCCGTCCGGATGCCGGCAGCGCAGCGTCGCGCGATGATCCTCGAAGCCGCACGCGGGGTGTTCGGCCGCCAGGGGTACCACGGCACCACCACCGACCAGATCGCCTCGGCGGCGGGCATCAGCCAGCCGTACGTCGTCCGGATGTTCGGGTCGAAGGAAGCGCTGTTCCTCGAGGTCTTCCGCGACACCCTCGGCATCCTGCTCGACGCCTGGCGCGAGACCCTGACGACCCTCGGCCCGGACGACGTGCCGGCGCACGTCATCGGTGAGCAGTTCGTCGACCTCGCTGCCGAGCAGGGCCTGCACACCGTGCTGCTGCAGGGGTTCGTCTCCGGTGCCGAGCCCGCGATCGGTGCGGCCGCACGCGACGGCTTCCTCGAGATCTACCGGTTCCTGCGGGACGAGGCGGGGATCCCGGACGACCAGGTGCAGGGCTTCCTCGGCAGCGGGATGATCTTCGCGATCATGCTCGCGATCGACATGCCCGCACGGTTCGACGAGGACCGCGACGCGGCGGACCTGCTCCGTGCGACGTTCGGCGCGAAGTGCGGGCAGGTACTGGACCTGGTGCGGCCGAGCGCGGCAGACCCGGGCGCAGCGCACCCGGGCGCAGGACACCCGGGCGCAGCCCGCCCACGCGCCTAGAGCGTCAGCAGCACCTTCCCGACGACCTCGCCGTCGCGGACCTTCCGGTGCGCCTCCTCGACCTCGGCGAGCGGCAGGACGGTGTCGATCACCGGGCGGACGCTGCCGTCGGCGACGAAGGGCCAGACGTGCTCGCGGACGGCGGCGACGATCGCGGCCTTCTCGGCGAGCGGCCGGGCGCGCAGGGTCGTCCCGCTGATCGACGCCCGCTTGCGCATCAGCGCGCCGAGGTCGAGCTCGGCGGTGCTGCCGCTGCCCGAGGCGATGACGGCGATGTGCCCGTTGGGTGCGAGGGCCTGCAGGTTCCGCTGCAGGTAGGACGGTCCGACGACGTCGAGCACCACGTCGACACCGACGCCGTCCGTGAACGCGAGGACGCGCTCGACGAAGTCCTCGGTGCGGTGGTCGACCACCAGATCGGCACCAAGGTCACGCGACGCCTGGACCTTGCGGTCACCGCCGCTCGTCGCGATCACCGTGGCACCGAGGGCCTTCGCCCACAGGACGGCGTGCGAGCCCATGCCGCCGGTGCCACCGTGCACGAGCAGGGTCTGCCCGGGGCGGAGCCCGGCGAGCATGCCGATGTTCGAGTACACGGTGCAGGCGGCTTCGGGCAGGCCGGCAGCCTCGACCAGGTCGACCGACTCGGGGACCGGCAGCACCTGCGTCGCGGGAGCCACGACGAGCGAGGCGTAGCCGCCGCCGGACAGCAGGGCGCACACGCGGTCGCCGACGGCCACCGAGGTCACCCCGTCGCCGAGTGCCCGGACGGTGCCGGAGACCTCGAGCCCGAGGATCTCCGAGGCCCCGGGCGGCGGCGGGTAGTTCCCCGCGCGCTGCTGCAGGTCGGCGTTGTTCACCCCGGCGGCGGCGACCTCGATGAGCACCTCGCCCGCGGCGGGCACCGGGTCGGGCAGATCGGTCACGGACATGGTGGTGTCGTCGAACGTGATGGCGCGCATGCCCTCGACGGTACGCCGGGCGGCCGGTCATCCTGTGAGTGCCCCATGTACGCTCGATGACGGATCTGCACCTCATCCGGGGGAGTGCGGACCGATCGAGGGGGACTCTCCACCATGCCAAAGAACAAGTTCATCGCGCTCGCCACCGCCGGCCTCGCGCTCACCCTGCTCGCCGGTTGCTCGACCGGGCCGTCGAAGGCCGACCAGTGCACCCAGTTCGAGAAGACGGTCAAGTCCGCCGCCGAGGGCGTGCAGTCCGAGGCCGCGAACCTCCAGTCCGACCCGGACGCCGCCGTCACGAAGCTCAAGGAACTCGACGAGAAGATCTCCGACGGCGTCGACGACCTGTCCGACGACGCCCTGCAGGACAAGGGCGAGGCGTTCGAGGACGCCTACGGCGACCTCGTCGACCAGATCGAGGACATCGCGAAGGACCCGCAGTCGGCGGACGTCTCGGCGCTCACGAAGTCCAGCACCAAGGTGCAGGACGCCGGCAACGCCTTCCAGAAGGAGTGCAACTCCTGATGCGCCGCACCCTCACCGCGGTGACCACGGCGCTCATCGCCGTGGCGCTGCTGGCGGGCTGCTCCGGCGGCTCGTCCAGCGACGGCGGCTCGTCCGACGACGGCGCCTCGACGGAGACGTCGAAGACGTCCGCGCCGTCGAAGACCTCGGCCGCCGCTCCCGCACAGACGAAGGCCGAGGCGTGCGCCCTGGTCGAGAACGAGCTCAAGTCGTTCATCGCCGAGCAGACGTCGTCCTCGGCGCCGGCGGGCCCCGCTGCGCGGGCGAAGCTGGTCGGCGAGTTCACCGACCGTCTCGACGCGGCGCTGCCGAAGGTCACCAACGACGACGTCCACGACGCCTTCGAGGACTTCACCGAGGACGCGAAGGAGTACGCCTCGGCGCTCACCTCCAGCGGCTCGAGCGACTCCGCCGAGGCGAAGGACGCCCAGACCGACGTGCAGTCCTCGCTGAACGAGGTCTCGGCGGTCTGCCCGAGCAACTAGTCGCCACACCCGGCCCCGACACCACGACGCCCCGCAGCTCCGATCGGAACTGCGGGGCGTCGTCGTCAGGGGTTGCCTCAGACGGCCGCCGGCTGCGACGCGTCCAGACGGGCGACGTCCTCCGGCCGCAGCTTCACGGTCGGTGCGGTCAGCGAGTTGAGGATCGACTGCGGCCGCGACGCCCCGGGGATCGGGACGACCACGTCGCTCTTCTGCAGCTCCCACGCGAGCGCGATGACCTGCGGGGTCACGCCACGGTCGCGTGCGATGTACGCGAAGTCCTCGTAGGCGGTGCCGAGGTCGGCGGCGCTCGCGATGCCACCGAGCGGGCTCCACGGCAGGAACGCGATCCCGAGCTCGTCGCAGAGCTCGAGTTCCGGCTCGCTCGACCGGAACTTCGGCGAGAACTGGTTCTGCACCGAGGCGAGTCGTCCGTCGAGGACCTCGTTGGCCGTCCGGATCTGGTCGGGGTCCGCGTTCGAGATGCCGGCCATCCGGATGACGCCCTCGTCGAGCAGCTCGCCGAGCGCGCCGACGGATTCGGCGTACGGGACCGCGGGGTCCGGACGGTGGAACTGGTACAGGCCGATCGCCTCGACGCCGAGGCGCTTCGCCGACGCCTTCGCCGCCTGCTTCAGGTACTCCGGGTGGCCGTTCTGCGCCCAGGCGCCAGCTTCCGGTCGCAGGTGTCCGCCCTTCGTGGCGAGGAGGATCGACTCGGTGTCGCCGTGGAACTCGCGGACCGCCCGGGCGATGAGCTCCTCGTTGTGCCCCACCTCGTCGTGGGCGGCCAGGTGGTACGCGTCGGCGGTGTCGATGAGCGTGACACCGTTCTCGAGCGCGGCGTGGATGGTCGCGATGGACTGTCGTTCGTCGGGGCGCCCCTCGATCGACATGGGCATCCCGCCCAGACCGATGGCGCTGACCGACACGTCTCCGATGACTCGTTGCTTCATGGCCCCAGCATGCGCCGGGGGTGCGCGGTCGCGCACAGGGTGCGTCGCGCAGTGGTGGTGACCGCCCGCCGACCGGGAGGCCCGTGGCGGCTCCGCCCCGCGCCTCCCGTCCGCCGTCCGGTCCCGTCCACCGCGCCCGCTCCGTTCAGCGGCGCGCCCAGCTCGGCGCGTGCTCCGGCAGCGGCCCGAACGCGATGCCCCGGGCGTAGAGGCTTCGCGACGGCGGCACGTACCGGGCGAGCAGCACGGGCAGCAGGGGTGGCCCGTCCTGCAGCCGTCCGGCGAAGGCCCGCTCGAACACGACACGGTGCAGTACTGCCTGCGCCGACTGGACGATCACTGCCGGCGGCCTCCGACGACGCCGCACCGCGGCCAGCGCACCGTCCAGCCCCGCACCTCGGAGCCCGTGTCGGAGCGCCGACACCAGGATCGCCGCCGTCGCCACGGCGTCCTGCACCGCCAGGTTGATCCCCACCCCACCCGCGGGCGACATCGCGTGCGCCGCGTCGCCGATGCACAGCAGCCCCGGCAGCCACCACCGCCGCAACCGGTCCATCCGGACGTCGAGCACGTGCACGTCGTCCATCGACCCGATCGCGTCGACCCGGTCGGCGAAGTCCGGACGGAGCCGCGCCACCCGCTCCCGGAAGGCGTCGATCCCCTCAGCCCGCAGCGCCGCGTCCGAGCCCTTCGGAGCGAAGTACGCGACCTGGTGGTAGTCGGGCCGCGGGAAGCTCAGCAGCACGTCGTTGCCCGAGAACGCGGGGGTCAGGGCGCTCGCCGCGTCGCCCGACCGACGGGGGAGCCGGAACCACCAGGTGTCGAACGGCACCGGGAACGCCCGCGGCACGAGCCCCGCCGCCCGGCGCAGGACCGAGTTCCGTCCGTCGCACGCGATCACGACGTCGGCGCGGAGTTCCTCGGGTTCGCCGCTGCCGTCGCGCGAGCGGAGGTGGACCCCGGTGACCACACCGTTCTCCTCGATGAGCCCGGTCGCCGCGCGGGCCATCGCGATGTCGAACGACGGTTCCTGCCGGGCAGCGGTCACGAGCAGGTCGAGCAGGTCCCACTGCGGCACCATCGCCACGTGGTCGTACGGGGGATCGAGCCGCGAGAAGTCGCCGAGCAGCAGCCGTGACCCGTCGGGCATGGGCAGGGAGAAGTCGTCGAGCCGTGACTGCGGCAGGGCCCGGAAGCGCTCGCCGAGGCCGAGCTCGTCGAGCAGCCGGATCGTCGAGGCGTGCACGGTGTCGCCCCGGAAGTCACGGTTGAAGTCGTCGTGCTGCTCGATGACGCGCACCGCGATGCCGGCTCGGGCGAGCAGCAGGCCGAGGACGACCCCGGCGGGGCCGCCACCGACCACCGCGACCGTCGCCCGCGACACCGTCACCATGCCGTGGACGCTACGCCCCGTCGGACCCGCGCACTGTGCGCACGCACAACGCGACAGGACACGAGGTGATCACCTCGTGTCCTGTCGGAGAAGTGGTGCGCGACGGGGCTAGGCGCTCGCGGACACCGAGGACGACGCGGTCTCGTCGTCGGCGGCGTTCGCGAAGACGACCCCGCCCCACGTGATCACGGCGATCGCGAGCACGAAGCCGACCGCGGCGATCCACCACGACGACTTCCGACGGATCCACGCGCCGATCGCCAGCACGATCGTGGCGACGCCGATCACGAACGCGCCGCCGACCGCGATGGCCGTGCCGCCGATGTACCCGCCGGGCGAGCACCCGGCCGAGGCATCGCAGGTCGCGGTCGCCGAGATGACCGCGATGATGCCGACGACGGCGGTGACGATCGTCATCACGGCACCGAAGGCCAGCAACAGCACGGTGGAGATCCGGTCGGCGAGCTTCGCCGGCGGGAACAACGTGGTGCCGCTGTGCTCCCAGGCCGCGCGCTGCGGGTCCTGGGGGCCGGGCGAGGACTGCGGCGGACCGCCGGGGACGTTGGACCAGGTCATGGGAGCAGTCCTACCGCGCTTCCACGCCGAACGCCTGTGCGAGCCGCTGGATCTTCTGCGCCCGACCCAGGCGGGGCAGGTCGGAACCGTCGCGGATGACCTTGCCGCGGGCCTCGAAGTCGTCGAGGAAGTCCTGCGCCCAGGCGACGTCAGTCGGCGTGGGGGAGATGACCTCGTTGATGACGGGCAGCTGCTCGGTGTCCAGGCAGAGCTTGCCGGTCAGGCCGAGCGACACCGCGACCTGGGACTGCTCGCGCAGGATCGGGTGCGACGACCCCACCGTCGGGCCGTCGATCGGGCCGGGCAGGTCGCCGACGCGCGAGGCGACGACGAGCTTCGACCGCGGGTACGCCATCGCCAGGGTGTCGGCGCTCGTGCCGGTGTCGCGGCGGTAGTCGCCGGAGCCGAACGCCAGCCGGAACGCGCCCTGGGCCCGCGCGATCGAGACGGACTCCTCGATGCCGAGCGCCGACTCGACCAGGGCGATCACCGGGGTCTGGCCGCCGAGCCGGTGCCACGTGTCGGTGACCTGGGCCGGGGACTCGGTCTTCGCGAGCATCACGCCCTGCAATCCGGGCAGGCCGCGGAGCTCCTCGACGTCGTCGGCCCAGAAGTCGGTCGTGACGTCGTTGATCCGGACCCAGGCCTCGCCGCCTCCGGCCAGCCACGCGGCGACGCCCTGCCGTGCCGAGGGCTTGGCGGCGGGGTCGACGGCGTCCTCGATGTCCAGGATGATCTGGTCGGCGCGGGACCGCTGGGACTTCTCGAACCGGTCGGTCGCGGTGCCGGAGACGAGCAGCCACGAGCGGGAGATCTCGGCGGGGACCGATCGACGCCGGTTCGGCGTGGGGGCGGACGGGGTGGTGCGGTCGTCGATGGCCATGCCCCGTTGGTACCACATCGGACGCGTTGCACCGCAGATCCGACGCGTCACACCGCAGATCTGACGTGCGGTGCGTCCGTCGGAAACCCCGAAACCTCGGTTCATTGCCAGAGAGGGCGCTCGTTCCCGCCTACAGTGTCGGATGTGTGGCGAGCGGACAGGGTGACCGACGGTGAGGACGACGTGAACGACGACGTCCCCGTCGAGGGTGCCCACGAGCGCCCCGACGACGAGCGAGACGACCGCGGTCAGCGCGACCACCGCGACCACCGCGACGAGCGAGACGACCGAGACGAGCAGCAGGACGTGGACGAGGACCGGACCGACGACGAACCGGACCGCACGCTCCGCCCGGAACTGCAGCTGACCAGCCCGCAGGCGATCAGCCTCGGCGATCCCCGGCTGCAGGCGGGCAACGCGGCCGAACCGACGTGGGACGGCTGGCGCGGCCAGCTCACCGGCGTCGGCGGAACGAGCCCGCTCACCCACTTCAGCGACCACCCCCGCGCGCGCATCGAACTGTCGACGACGCACCCGGGCGGCCTCGCCCAGTTCATCACCGGCAAGACCACCCTGCTGTCCAGCCTGATCCGCGACGAGGTGGCGCTCCGTGCCGCCCGCGTCGCCGCCGGCCAGGTCGAGGCGAAGGGCACCGAGCTCGCCACCGTGCGCGGGATCGACGCCGTGAAGCTCGGCATCGGCATGGCCGACTGGAAGCACGGCGACGAGCAGTTCCGCGGCCCGGTGCTCCTGCGCCCGCTGGCGATCCGCCGCCACGGCCGTGACTTCGAGGTCCGGCTCCTCGGCGAACCGGTGCTCAACCCGGGTCTCGCCGACGCCCTGCACGAGCAGTTCGGCGTCATCCTCGACGCGCAGTCCTTCGTGGCGCTCGCGCAGCAGGACGGCTCGTTCACCCCGAACCCCGTCATCGACCGCCTGCGTGGCCTGACCGCGCACATCCCCGGCTTCTCCGTGCACGCCCGGCTCGTGGTCTCCACGTTCGCCGAGGTCGCGACCGGTCTGGTCGAGGACACCGGCGACCTGTCCCACCCCGTGCTCGACGCCCTGGCCGGCAACCCGAGCGCCAAGTGGCAGGTCGAGCAGTCGTACCACCCGGTCGAGCAGACCCCGTCGGACGAGCGCAGCCCGGAGACCGACACCCTGCTGCTCGACGCCGACGACGAGCAGGAGAACGTGATCGCGCAGATCGCGGCCGGCAACTCCATCGTCGTCAAGACCCTGCCCGGCACCGGCGGCACCCAGACGATCGTGAACGCCCTGGGCGGCCTGGTCGCCGCGAACAAGCGCGTCCTCGTGGTGAGCCCGCGCCGTGCGACCCTGCGGGGCATCGCGGCGCGCTTCGGCGAGGTCCAGCTGCCCGGCGTCGCGGTCACACCGTCGACCCTGCGCCGTGACGTCGTCCGTGCCATCGCCCGGAACGAGAAGGCGGCCCGTCCGAACCTGCGCGAGGTCGACGACGCCCTGGTCCGGCTCCGCAAGGTCCTGAAGGACTACCGCGGTTCGCTCACCCGCAAGGACGCCGACTTCGGCGTCTCGGTGCTCGACTGCCTGGTCGAGCTCTCGCGCCTGTCGCTCCTGCCGGTCCCGCCGTCGACGACCGCGCGGCTGTCGAAGCAGTCCGTGGCGTCCATGGTCGAGGGGCGTTCGCGCGTCGCCGAGACGATGGTCAGCGCGGCCAACCTCGGTGAGTTCCGCTACGGCCCCGACGACTCGCCCTGGTACGGCGCGAAGTTCTCCACCAGCGACGGTGCCCAGCGCGCCCACCGCATCGCGAAGGACCTCGACTCCGACGGGCTGCCGACGCTGCTCCGCCGGGCGCACGACCTGGTGAGCTCGACACACATGCGCCAGTTCACGACGATCAACGAGCTCGGCATCTACCTGCGCCTGCTCACCGAGATCCGTGACACCCTCGACCGCTTCCTGCCGGTGGTCTTCGACCGCTCGGTGTCCGAGCTCGTCGCCGCCACGGCCCCGCGTGGCGAGGGCGCTCCGATGTCGTCGACGAACCGCCGTCGTCTGAAGAAGCTCGCTCGTGAGTACGTCCGCCCCGGCGTGCACGTCTCCGACCTGCACGAGGCCCTGACCCGGGTGCAGCAGCAGCGCGTGCTGTGGCAGCGCTACGTCGCCGCCGGCGTGAACCCCGAGGTGCCCACGGGCATCGCGGACGTGCAGGTGCTGTTCTCGAACGTCGCCGAGGACCTCGCGCGCCTCGACGAGCCGCTCGGCCGGACCGAGCGCGACCGGCAGCTCGCGAACACCCCGGTCGACCAGCTCGTCCCCACCATCGCCGAGCTCGCAGCCGAGTCCGACGTCCTGCACAACCTGCAGGAGCGCACCGAACTCATGCAGACCCTGCGCGACCTGCAGCTCGAGCCGCTCATCACCGACCTGGCGAACCGCCACGTGCCGGACCTGCAGGTGCCGGCCGAGCTCGAACTCGCCTGGTGGCAGTCCGCGCTCGAGACGATGCTCGAGTCCGACCGGGCCCTGCTCGGCGCGAACACCGACATGCTCGACCGGGTCGAGGCCGACTTCCGCCTCGTCGACGACGCCCACGCGGCCGGGGTCTCCCAGGGCCTGGCGTGGCAGCTCGCCGAGAACTGGAAGGTCGGACTCGTCGACTGGCCGGAAGAGGCCACGGCGCTGAAGACCCAGCTGCGCGAGGGTGCGATCACCTCGCGGCTGCTCCAGGACTCCGCACCGCACCTGTCCCGGTCGATCGCACCCGTGTGGCTCGCGAGCCCGTACGAGGTCTCGCAGATCGCCGACACGATGCCGTTCGACACCGTGATCCTGGTCGACGCCGGCGCCGTGACCATCGCCGAGACCGTCGGAGCCGTCCGTCGTGCGCGCCAGACCGTCGTCTTCGGTGACCCGGTCACGCAGACGCCGTCGCCGTTCCGCATCGCCGTCGACCCCGAGCACCGTGCGCTGCAGGTCGACGAGGGCACCCTCGACGCCTTCCACGCCGACTCCGCCCTGGCGAAGCTCTCCACGCTGCTGCCGACCCTCTCGCTCTCGCGGTCGTACCGCGCCGGCGGCGAGGACCTGGCCGAGCTCGTGAACCGTCGCTTCTACGGCGGCAAGATCGAGTCGCTGCCGTGGGCCGGCTCGTTCCTCGGGCACGGCTCGATCGCGCTCGACTACGTCAGCGACGGCAAGGCCGTGCCCGACCCCGAGTCCGGCGCCGTCGAGAGCGTCGACGCCGAGGTGGACCGCGTCGTCCGCCTCGTCATCGACCACGCCCGCACCCGCCCGTCCGAGTCGCTCATGGTCATCACCGCCTCGGCGAAGCACGCCGTGCGCGTCGAGCAGGCCGTGCTGACCGCGGCGCAGGGCCACAAGGACCTGACCGAGTTCGTCATCGGCGATCGGGCTGAGCCGTTCATCGTGGCGACGCTCGAGCAGTCGGTCGCGCAGAGCCGCGACCGCGTCGTGTTCTCCATCGGCTACGGCCGCACCCCGCACGGCCGCGTCCTGCGCGACTTCGGTCCGCTCGGCAAGCCCGGCGGCGAGCGGCTGCTCGCGGTCGCGATGACCCGTGCGCGCCGCTCGATGGTGATCGTGACGTGCTTCCAGCCGTCCGACATCGAGGCCGAGCGCATGGGCCACGGCACCGTCGCCCTCGCCGAGATCCTGGCCGAGGTGCGTGCGCGCACCACCGCCGAGTACGTGCCGGACGACTCCGACCCGCTGCTCGTCGACCTGGCCCGCCGACTCGAGATGCGCGGCATCCCGGTCGCGCTCGGACACCGCGGCAAGCTCGGCCTGGTGGCCGCGCACGGCGGGGTCTGCGTCACGATCGAGACCGACGCGTCGCTGGTCAAGGGATCGCTGCGCGAGTCACTCCGCCTGCGCCCCGAGGTCCTGCGCCGACTCGGATGGCACTACGTCCGCGTGCACGCGTTCCAGCTGTTCTCCGACCCGGACCGTGTCGCGAACACCGTCGCCGCCGTGCTCGGTGTCGACCGTGGCGCCACGCAGGAGATCTCGATCCCGCCGATCCCCGTCCGCCGATGACTCCTCGGCCGAGTCGGCGGGCCTCCCGGCCCGCCGGTCCGGTGACGCCGGAGACGGACCAGCTGGTGGGCACGTGGACGCGAGCCGACGACGCGTCGTCAGCCGCGCCTCCCGTCCGGTCAGCGTCTCCGGAACGCGCCACGGACGACCTGTCGGGAGGCCCGGTGCGGCGCCGCAGACGCGTCACCACCCAGCCGGTGCCGGGTTCAGACCCCACCCCCGCGCCGGAGCCGGCGCGGCACGGATCCGGCGAGAACGATGTCCGTCTCCGGGCGGACGTCCCGCCCCACTGGTAGCAGGTAGCCTGGCCTGCGATGACTGACACCGTGCGGGAGCGCCCCGACTGGCAGACCTGGCCGAACCTGATCTCGCTGTTCCGGCTGCTGCTGATCCCGGTCTTCGTGTGGCTCGTCGTCGCCGGACACCCGGGTTGGGCGTTGGTCGCACTCGTCGTCATCGGCGTGAGCGACTGGGCGGACGGCTTCATCGCGCGCAAGTTCGACCAGGGCTCGAAGCTCGGCAAGGCGATCGACCCCGTCGCCGACCGACTCGCCATCATCGCCATCGTGCTGTCGCTCGTGCTGACCGGCCTGCTGCCGTGGTGGGTCGTCGCCGTCGTCGTGCTCGTCGACCTGGTGCTGGTGGTGCTGTCGAGCGTGCTGTTCCACGGCAACCCGGACCTCGACGTCACGTGGACCGGCAAGATCCGCTCCGCGCTGCTCTTCGTGGGCCTGCCGGTGCTGCTGTTCTCGGCCGTGCACGCCGTCGACGAGAACGCGCCGTGGGTGCGGGTCGTCGCACTGGTCTTCGTCTACCTCGGCACCGTGGGCCACGTCCTGGCGGGTATCCAGTACGCGACGGCGATGTTCGCCAAGCGGCGAGCGGTCACGGCCGACTGACGCGCCCCCTGCCGCAGCGTGACGCCGGCTGCGGCCGGTAGCGCACGATCGCGCCCCCGAACGGGCATCGCGCCCCGAAGAGTCGGGGCGCGATGGCCGTGGAGGGGCGCGATCGCGGCGCTTTCGGCGGGGACGACCCTGCTAAAGCTTCGTCGAGCCGCCGATGCCGGGTCCCTCGGGAGCGGTGTTCGGGGCGATGTGCGCGCCGGTTCCCGTGCTCGTGGAGACGCCGTTCTGGGAGCGCAGCAGGTCGCGGATCTCGAGCAGCACCTCGACGTCGGTCGGGGGCACGTCCTGCGGGGTCTGCTCCTCGTCGTTCTTGACACGCTCGAACGCCACCTTCTTCAGGTGGTTCACGGGCACGACGAGGGCGAAGTACACGACCGCGGCGACGATCACGAAGTTGATGACCGCGCCGATGATCGCGCCGAACAGGATCTTCGCGCTTCCGCCGGACACCGTCGGGATGGACCAGACGAGCGCCTTGTCGAGGCTCGACGCGTTGAAGACCGCGCCGATCAGGGGGTTGATGAGGCTGGTGACGATCGCGGTGACGATCGCGGTGAACGCAGCACCGATGACGACTGCGACGGCCAGGTCGATGACGTTGCCGCGGAGCAGGAACTCCTTGAAGCCCTTCACGGGACTCCTTCCGGTCGAGGACAGTCGCCGGACGGCGACCCCATCAACCTATCGGCGAGGAGTGCTCGTGGTCAGGAGGCGCTGGGCTTCGGCGTGCTCGGCTTCGACTCGGTCTTCGCCGGGGCGGACTTCGTCTCCGACTTGGCCGGCGTGCTCGACGAGCCCTCGGAGTTCGGCGCCGGGCGGGAGTCGGTGCGGTAGAAGCCGCCGCCGTTGAACGTCACGCCGACGGGGGAGAACACCTTGCGCAGGACACCGCCGCACACCGGGCACTCGGTCAGGGTGGCGTCGGAGAACGACTGCTTGATGTCGAACGCGTTGTCGCACTCGGTGCAACGGTACGAGTAGGTGGGCACGTCAGCTCCGGAACGTGATGATGCGCGACGGCGTGATGATGCCGTCCACGGGTTCGTCGTGGGGTTCGCGCGGGACCTCGTCGAGGTACTCCGCGTCGAAGATCACAGCATAGACGGGCGGGCGCTTCGCCATGGACCCGAGGGTCTTGTCGTAGTAGCCGCGACCCCATCCCATCCGGACGCCGTCGTGCCCGACCGCAGCCGCGGGGGCGAGGATCGCGTCGACGTCGTTGATGGCGATCGGGGACAGGACCTCGCCGACGACCTCGGGCATGCCGAAGATGCCCTCGGTCTCGCTCTCACCGTCGCCGACCGCCCAGTCGAGCAGGCCGTCCTCGCGCGTGACCGGCAGGAGCACCCGGATGTCGTGCGCGAACGCCCAGTTCAGGAACGGCCGGACGTTCGGCTCGTCCGACGCCGACAGGTAGAGCGCCAGCGAGGTGACCTGGCGCTCCTCGGCGAAGCGCTGCAGGGTCGCGGTGAGCGCCGCACTGTCCGCGTCGCGTTCCGTCGTGGTCCGGGTGCGCCGCCGCTGCCGGAGTTCGGCTCGCAGGGCGCGCTTCTCGTTCCCGAGATCAGCGATCATGCGCAGGAGTCTACCGAGCGCATCCGTTGCGGCTTCCCGCCGGGAAACGCGCTGATGCCGTGTCCCCAGTAGCGATGACATGCCCCGGAAACCCGGATCGGATACGGTCTGGGGCATGGGCTTCCAGATTTCCAAGGCGGTGATCCCAGCGGCAGGGCTGGGCACTCGCTTCCTCCCCGCGACCAAGGCGATGCCGAAGGAGATGCTCCCCGTCGTCGACAAGCCAGCCATCCAGTACGTGGTGGAAGAGGCTGTCGACGCAGGACTCACCGACGTCCTGATGATCACGGGCCGCAACAAGAACGCACTCGAGAACCACTTCGACCACGTGTCGGAGCTCGAGGAGACCCTGAAGAAGAAGGGTGACCACGAGAAGCTGCAGAAGGTCAACCAGTCGACGGACCTCGCCGACATGCACTACGTGCGTCAGGGTGACCCGCTCGGCCTCGGCCACGCGGTGCTCCGCGCGAAGATGCACGTCGGCCGCGAGCCGTTCGCCGTGCTCCTCGGCGACGACATCATCGACGCCCGCGACCCGCTGCTCAAGCGCATGATCGAGGTCCAGGGCGAGAAGAACGCCACGATCGTGGCGCTGCTCGAGGTCCCCGAGTCGCAGACACACCTGTACGGCATCGCCACGGTCGAGCCGACCGACACCGACGACGTCGTGAAGATCACCGGGCTCGTCGAGAAGCCCCCGCAGGGCGAGGCGCCCTCGAACCTGGCCATCATCGGCCGCTACGTCATCCGCCCCGAGGTCTTCGACGTCCTCGAGAAGCAGGAGCCCGGCAAGGGCGGCGAGATCCAGCTCACCGACGCGCTCATGAAGATGGCGAGCGCCGAGGAGTGGACCGGCGGCGTGTACGGCGTCGTGTTCCGTGGACGCCGGTACGACACCGGTGACAAACTCGACTACATCAAGGCGATCGTGCAGCTCGCCTCGGACCGCGAAGACCTCGGCCCCGACCTCAAGTCGTGGCTGAAGGAGTTCAACGCGGGCGAATGAGTCGGCCATCCCGCCCGGGACCGTGCACACGGACCCGGGCGGGACACCCCGTCCCGCACAGCGGCGGGATCCCGGAGGAACCAAGCGATGACGACGATCCCGACCCTGTCCCACGGGCGGGTCACCATCCGGCCCCTCCGGCTCCGTGACACGCGCGACCTCGACCTCGCGCTCGCGTCGAACCGTTCGTGGCTCCGCACCTGGGAGGCCACGAACCCCTCAGGACACGTCTCCACCGACGTCCGCGGCAGCATCCGCGCGCTCCAGGCCAACGCCCGCGCGGGACTCGGACTGCCGTTCGCGATGGAACTCGACGGCCGGTTCGTCGGGCAGCTGAACGTCTCCGGCATCACCTACGGGTCGCTGGCCAGTGCCTCGATCGGCTACTGGGTCGTCGAGGACGCCGCCGGACACAACGTGACCCCGATCTCGGTCGCCCTGGCCGTCGACCACTGCTTCCGCGCGGTCGGCGTGCACCGCATCGAGATCTGCATCCGGCCCGAGAACGCCCCGTCGCTGCGCGTCGTCGAGAAGCTGGGCTTCCGGTACGAAGGGCTGCGCCGCCGGTACATCCACATCAACGGCGACTGGCGCGACCACTTCTGCTTCGCGCTCGTGGCCGAGGAGGTCCGTGAGGGCGTCCTCGAGCGCTGGGTCCGCGGGCAGGTGCCACCCGGCCTCGGTGCCGTGCCGCTCGCGGCCCGTGACGAAGCGGCGCTGCCGATCACCACCACGCCGCGTCTCTGACGGGAGGCCCGTGGCACGTCCCACGGATTCCGCCGCGACACGCGCAACACGCGTTCCGCAATCACGCGACGGGGATACCCCCGCCCCTACCGTGTCCCCATGGCAGGAATCGGCTCGTGGGGTGGCGGCATCGTCCTGCTCGTCGCGGCCGTCCTCTGGCTCGTCTACCTGATGCCGTCGTGGGCCGCCCGACGCCAGTACCTGGCCACCGAACGCAACGCGATCCGACTGCAGCAGACCCTGCGGATCCTGGCGCAGACCGCTGAACTGCCCGACGAGGTCCGTGTCGAGATGAACGCGAAGTCCCTGGCCGAGGCGCAGCGCGTCGCCCGGTCCGAAGAGGCCAAGCGCACCGCGATCGTCCGCGCCCACGAGGCCGCACGTCAGCGCGAGATCACCCGTCGGCTTGCCGAGCAGGCCCCCGTCCTCGAGCGTGCGTCGTCGGTGCCCGCACTGACCGCGCTGCGCATGCGACGCTCCCGGCTCGGAGCCACCCTGTTCGGCACGCTCGGCGTCGTCGTCGCGCTCGTCGTCTTCGTCGCAGCACCCGCCCTGTGGCTCGTCGGTGTCGCCGGGCTCCTCGCCGCGGGTGGGTCCGCAGCCGTCCTTGCCCAGCTGCACCAGGTGGCGACGGCACGGAAGACCCGTGTCGCGGCGGCCGAGGCGGGCGCGACCCGTGCCTCCCGGCCTGCGAGCACGTGGACGGACCCGGCACCGCCGCTGACGACCGAGCAGTCCGCAGAACCCGCGCAGGACCGCAGCTGGACCCCGAACCGGGTGCCGAAGCCGCTGTACGTGGAGCGACCGACAGCGCCCGCTGCCTCACCGGAGTCGTCCGCCGAGCTCGCTGCGCGACTCAAGGAGCGCGTCGCCGAGGCCAAGGCGGAGGCGGATGCCGAAGCCGCCGCCATCCGAGCGGGCGAGGCCGACCCGTCGCTCGCCCGGGTGTCACGCATGCGGCCCGAGCTCGAGGACGCTGCCGCGTCGCTGTCCGCCCACGACCAGGGGCGTCTCGCCGAGCGGCTGGGGCTCCGTGCTCCCGCAGTACCGGAGCTCGTCGCGGAGACGCCGGACGAGCCGACCACGCCGACGGGTCCGCCGAGCAAGTGGGCCGGCATGGGTGTCCTGGACGACGACGCGTACCAGCAGGCCGACCTCGACGCGATCATGCGTCGGCGCCGCGCGGTCTGAGTCGCGGCTCGCCCGACCGGCTGTCCACGATTTCGGATCGGCCGAACGGTGGTGCTAGTGTGGTCGAGCACTTGGGGCTATGGCGCAGTTGGTAGCGC
This sequence comes from Curtobacterium sp. PhB191, assembly GCF_004346515.1. Lineage (NCBI taxonomy): Bacteria > Bacillati > Actinomycetota > Actinomycetes > Micrococcales > Microbacteriaceae > Curtobacterium > Curtobacterium sp. PhB191. Next base: position 27,157 of record NZ_SMBV01000001.1, on the reverse strand, counting down.
GTCTCGTTCGCAATGAGAAGGTCAGGGGTTCGAATCCCCTTAGCTCCACCAAGGCAATGCCGAAACGGCCCGGAACCGACAGGTTCCGGGCCGTTCTGCGTTCGGTGAGTTCCACAGGCTCGCGTCACTGTGTCGTCGTGCACAGTTCGCGAACAGGGGTGGTGTGTTGCTGAGCGCATCGTTCTAGACTCACGGTGCGTCGACGGGGCGCGGCCCGCCCACGCGCAGGTCCAGTCAGGGGGAGAACATGAACCGTCTCAGTCGTCTTGTCGCGACCATCTCGGCCGCCGTCGTCGTGGCTGCGGGCCTCGCAGTGGCAGGGCCGGCTTCGGGGGCTTCTGCCGCTGTCACGCCGCTGGGCGTCGACATCTCCTGGCCGCAGTGCGGCGCTCAGGTGCCGACGGGTCAAGCTTTCGCCATCGTCGGGGTGAACGGCTCCCTCGGTGACTCAACGAACCCGTGCCTCGCCGAACAGCTTCGCTGGGCTGCACAGTCCGTAGGCGGATCGACTCAGCCCAAGACACAGCTGTACGTGTTGTTCGCCAACCCGGGACTCAAGGCGAAGGTCTGGCCGACGTCGAACGCCTACCGCGGCAAGACGCCGTCGAACCCGTTCGGAAGGTGCGCGACCAAGGGCGGTAAGAAGCAGCTCACCCTGGCGTGCTCGTACATGTACGGGTACGCGAGGGCGTACGACGACGTCACCATCCGTGGTGCCGGGCGCCCGGCCGCCTACCGATGGTGGCTGGACGTCGAGACTGGGCTGTCCTACCAGTCGAACACTGCGCAGAACCGCGCTGCGATGCAGGGCATGATCACTGGACTCAAGGCCGGTGGGGTCCGGACGATCGGCCTGTACTCGACGGTCTCGCAGTGGAAGACCATCGCAGGTCCGGTCAAGTCGAACAGCCCGCTCTACGGACGATCGAACTGGATTGCCCTCGGCAAGAGCACCGTCACGAAGGCGCGAAAGGCATGCTCTGGCGCGCCGCTGCCCGGCGGCAAGATCGCGATGGTGCAGGTCGAGGTGCGGTACGGCTCAGCCACGATTGACCGAAACGTCTCCTGCTCCTGACGAGGCCACACGCGGTTCGCGACGATCCACGAGTCGTTCGTCGGGTGTTCTGTCGGAAAACGCGTGCCAGCGCCCGCGGCGACCGCGTCAGCTCGCGAAGCTGTCCGTCAGGACGCCCGCCTGCGCGAATGACGTGTGGATCGCGTTCGCGGCCTGCTCGAACGCGCGGTTGCCGCGCGAGATCCCGATCGCCCCGCCCTTGATCGCGGACTTGCCGGAGCCGCGCAGCAGTCGAGCGACGGTGCGGCCGTCCGCGGTGACCATGATCTGCACGTCGAGCCGAGTGTGGAAGGTGCGGTCGTTCGCGAGACCGCCGATGAGCAGCGTCAGGCCCATGCTGCCGCGGGTGGCCCGGAGCGCTCCCTGTTCGGCGTCGTCCACCGTGTAGCCCTCGCGGCTGAGGGCGAGTCGGACCTGACCGCGAGCGGTCTCGGGGTCGGTGGCGACGAAGAAGTCGTGGCTCTCGGGCATGGTCTGCTGATCCTCTCGAACGCGTCCGTGCGGACGCGGAGGACGCTCGCCCCCCGGAGACGATCATGCCGTGTCGGAACGTCAGGTGCGTCGCTTACGCTGGCTGTGTCATGACTGCCTCGATGAACCGCCGCGCACTCCTGTCCCTCGCCGGTGTCGCCGGGATCGGGCTCGCGGTCGCCGCGTGCTCGTCCGGCAGCGACGATGCCGGCAAGAAGAGTGGCAGCAGCGGCAAGGACGACAACGCCGAGGGCGGCACGAGCACGACCACCCCCAAGCCCGCCGCGAAGTCCCTGACCCCGGCGCAGGTCCCGCTCGTCGGCGGCGTCACGGTCACCGTCGCGGGCACCGGTCTCGCCGCGGTCAAGGGCGTCACCGTCGGCGGGGTCGCCGCCCGCGACGTCACGGCGACGGCGTCGAAGGTCACCTTCACGGCTCCACACCAGGCGATGTACACCGCCGGTGACGCCGCCGTCGCGCTCTTCACCGAGTCGATCGAGCCGACCCCGTCCGCCAACCAGTCGTCCGACGGCAACGGCAGCGCCGCGAACGACGGGCAGACCGGCGCGACGCAGGACTCGGCCACTGCGACGCCGACCCCCACGGCAGCGCCGGTGCCCGATGCATCCACCGCGGTGGCGACGTCGTCGATGGCCTACGTCGCGTTGACCGACGTCGACCGGCAGCTCCAGTACGCGATGGCGCACTGGAAGGACTACAACCTGTCCGAGTACGGCACCATGAACCCGATCGGTGGCGACTGCGCGAACTACGTCAGCCAGACGCTCATCGCCCGCGGTTGGGAGCAGCGCTCCGACTGGTACAACCGGGCCGCCGGCGCCGAGCACAGCGCCACGTGGACGTACTGCCCGACGATGGACCCGTGGCTCGAGACGAACGCTGCGGAGTTCGGGCTCACCCGACGCTCCTCGGACGAGCGCGACAAGGTCAAGGTCGGCGACATCGTCTTCTACGACTGGAACGCGAACGGGTCGCCGGACCACACCACCATCGTGTCCGAGGTCTTCACCGAGTCCGACGGCACCATCCGCATCAAGTCGGCGAGCCACAACCAGGACGGCCCGTACCGCGACCTCGACGAGATGATCACGGTGCAGCACCCGGGCGGAAGCGCCTGGTTCCACACCTTCGACGCGTAGCCCGACGGGCCCGCGCCGCGCTCAGGAGCACCGCGAGCAGCTCAGGAACACCCCGAGCACCTCAGGGGTACCCGAGGAACCAGAGCAGCACGATCGCGACGGGCTGCAGGCACACCCCGACCACGAGCCACGTCACCGCTCGCCGCCGCGTCCGCACGAACACGTCCGACCCGAGCAACGGCGCCATCGGCATGAGCAGCCGCGGCAACGACTGCTGCGGCAGGAACACCGCGACCAGGTACAGCCCGTACGACGCCGTGAACGCGAGGACGTCCGGTCCGAGGGTCCGGGTACTCCTGCGAGAGAAGAACCACACCGCGCCGACGAGCACCGCGACGACGAGCACGATGCCGAGCGGTCCGAGCCACGTCGATGCCATCGTGAACCACGGCGTCAACGGGGCGAAGTGTCGTCGCCCGACGAACCCCACCCACCACGACAGTTCGGTGTCCAGGTAGGCGTTCGGCCGCCCGGTCACCGCCGAGGCGATCACCGGCCAGGCCAGACCCGCCGCCGCGACGACGAGCCCGGACGCCACGATCGTGATGCGGTCACGCCACGGGAACACCTCGGCAGGTCGAGCAGACCGGCGGGACCCGACCCACCGGACGACCAGGTGCACGGCCAGCGCCACGGCCAACGCGAGGACCCCGGGTTTCGTGAACGCCGCGACCACCCCGAGCGGCGCGATCAGCCAGTACCGCCGCCGGACCAGCGCCAGCAGCGCTCCGAACAGCAGCACGAGCAGCAGGCTCTCGGCGTAGGCGACCTGCAGCAGGAACCCGGTCGGCGCGAACGCGAACAGTGCGGTGGCCCAGCGGGCCCGGTGCGAGCACCCGACCGCGAGCACCAACCGGTACAGCAGCACGCAGGCCCCGGCTCCCGCGATCGTCGCCACGAGGACGCCGGCGACCCAGAACGAGGCCCCCGTCAGGGTCATGACGGCCCGCACGATGGCCGGGAACACCGGCAGGAACGCCCAGGCGTTCGGCGCGACGTGACCCGCATCGTCGAGGGGGAGCGTGGCCGGGTACCCGTGCTCCGCGATGGTCCGGTAGAACGAGGCGTCCCACGATCCGGAGAACGTGAAGAACGACGGGTCCTGCCGGTACGACGCGAACGTCCAGTCGTTCGCGGTCGCCAGCACGTACATCGTGGCGAGCAGCAGCGTGCTCACCAGGCGCGAGGCGGCCCAGATGAGCAGGGGCGCGGTCCACGCACTGCGGGCTCCGGTCAGCAGGCTGCGCACCCCCGACCGGGAGGCCCGGCTCGTCTCCGCCACGCTCGTCACCCGCCCGATCCTCGCAGACCAGGGCCCGTGCCCGCGTCAGCGGGCGGCCGTGCGTCCGGCTGCGCGCCGACCTGCCCTCATGGTGAGCAGCGGTGGTCGGGTCCGTCTACCGGACCCGACCATTACTGCTCACGAAGTGCGGGCCTCCCGGCTAGCGACCGGTGACCGCGCGACGGATCTGCTCGATCGGGACCTTCGGGGAGCGGTCGGCGTTGAGCAGGCCGTTCGTCTCCTGCATGGTGTCGGTCAGCTGCGTGTAGCAGGAGCCGGCCAGGAACGAGCTCGCCCGGATCGCGTCGTACAGCGCCGTGATGCGGGTGACCCAGTCGTCGCCGTCGCTGGCCGAGGTGTAGCCCCAGCCGTCCTCGCGCTGTGCACCCGGCTGGTAGTTCACGCCACCGAACTCGGTGAGCATCACCGGCTGGCCGAGGTCCTGCGCGCCACCCACGAGCACCCAGCGGTCCGACGGGCCGAAGTGGGCGAACAGTGCCGTGCGTGCTGCGTCGTCGGCGTAGGTGCGGGCGAGTGCGTCGCCGGCACCCTCGTAGTCGTGGATCGTGACGATGTCGGAGTTGGTGTGCTCCCACCCGTCGTTCGAGATCACCGGACGCGTCGGGTCGATCGCCCGCGTGACGTCGGCCAGGGACCGGGCGTAGGCCTGCTGCGCCGGGTCGGTGGCGATGTGCTGCACGCCCCAGCTCTCGTTCGCCGGCACCCACGTGACGATCGACGGGTGCGAGGCATCACGCTCGACGGCGTCCATCCACTCGCGCATCAGGCGCTGGACGGCTCGCGGTGAGAAGGCGTAGGCGCCGGGGGCCTCGCCCCAGACCAGGATGCCGAGTCGGTCCGCCCAGTACAGGAACCGGGGGTCCTCGATCTTCTGGTGGTTGCGCGCCGCGTTGAAGCCGAGCTCCTTGATGAGCTCGACCTCGCGGCGCAGTGCTTCGCGCGACGGTGCGGCGATGTGCGAGTCCGGCCAGTAGCCCTGGTTCAGGACACTGCGGACGTCGTAGCTGCGGCCGTTCAGCAGGAAGGTGCCGCCGTCGACGCCGACGGTGCGGAGCCCGAAGTAGGACGCGACGGAGTCGATCGGCGTCGTGCCGGTACGGGGGAGGAGCGAGACCGTGGCGTCGACCAGGCGCGGGGCGTCCGGGGTCCAGTGCAGTTCGTCCTCGGCCTGCCCGTTCGTCTGGCGCGCGATCGGCACGACCACGTCGAACTCGTCCGAGGTGTCGCCGAGCGTGGCCTCGACGGTGGCGAGGTGCTCGTCGCGCTCGTCCCACCGGGCGACGACGCGCAGGCGCTCGCCGCCGGTGCGGCCGCCAGCGATCCGGACCGTCAGGCGGACGGTGGCGTGGTCGACGTTCGTCCAACGCAGGTACTCGATCGAGGCGGTCGGCACGGCTTCGAGCCACACGGTCTGCCAGATGCCCGTGGTGCGGCGGTACCAGATGGCGTGCGGGTCCTCGTGCCAGTCCTGCTTGCCGCGGGGCTGGGTCAGGTCGTGCGGGTCGTCCTCGGCGCGGACGACCAGGGTGTGGACAGCGTCGGGGTCGGTGGCGAGGGCGTCGGTCACGTCGAACGAGAACGGCGTGTGGCCGCCCTCGTGCTCGCCGACGAACTGGCCGTCGATCCAGACGCGGGCGCGGTAGTCGACGGCGCCGAAGTGCAGGACGAGTCGGGGTGCGGCGGTGCCGAGACCGGCGGCCTCGAGATCGGCGCGGGTGATCGCACGGGAGTACCAGACCACCGGGTGGAAGCCGGGCTCGTCGATGCCCGAGGCGACCGACTCGGGCGGGAACGGCACGACGATGTCGCGGGCGTCGGGGAACCCGGTGCGCCAGGCGGTGTCGTCGCCGTCGTTCCGGAAGGACCACGTGCCGTCGAGGTCAGCCCACGCGGTGCGGAGCATCTGCGGCCGGGGGTAGGTGCCGTCCTGCCGCGAGGCGAGGGGGAGTGCGGGAGCGGATGCGGTGTCAGGTGCGGCCACGGTGCCGTCGAGCGTGCTCATGGGTCCATGCTCCCGCGCCGGTACATCGTTGTAAAGGGCGTCGCAACGATTGCCATCCGGAGAACCCGGCGGGTGCTCGGGGCGACGTCAGGCGATCGCGGCGCCGCGCGTCAGGACCATCACGTCCATGCGTCCCTGCTGCACGACGTCGCCGCGCTGGTTCCGCAGTGAGACCGTCCGCTCGACGATGCCGGTCGTGCCGGAGCTCGTCAGGCGCGTCGACAGGATCTCGACCTCGCAGGTCACGGTGTCCCCGATGAACACCGGCGCGGTGAACCGCCACTGGTCGATCCCGAGCAGTGCCACGGCCGACCCCTCGAACACCCCGGTCCGTGCGATCAGCCCCAGGCAGAGCGAGGTGCCGAGCAGCCCGTGCACGACCCGCTGGCCGTACCGGGTCTTGCCGGCGAACTCGACGTCGGTGTGCACCTGGTTGTTGTCGTTCGTCCACGAGGCGAAGGACACGACGTCCGCCTCGGTGATCGTGCGACCCGGGGTCGTGAAGGTCTGTCCGGCGGCGAGGTCCTCGAGGTAGTGGGGCACGTCCGCGATTCTCGCAGAGGAGCGCGACGAGCCTCACGCCCGGCCGCGCTCACAGTCGGGCGAGCACCTTCCGCGAACGTCGCAGCCCCCGCTCGAGCACGGCGTGCTCGGCCGTCGCCAGCGCCCCGTACCCGAAGGTGTCGGCGCCGTCCCGAGCCGCGGGCCCGGAGAGCCGCCGGTAGGCATCTGCCGCGTGAGCCGCGTCGAGGGCGTCACCGAGCGTCTCCTGCACCCGCCGCAGCCGGCCGAGCCGCCGCTTCCCGAGGTCGGCGACGTCACCGGCTGCCTGCAGTGCGTACCGCAGGCGCCGTGCCGCCTTCCGGATCTCGTGCAGGACGTCGAGGCCCGCCGCCCCACCGTCGACCAGTCGTCGGACCCGAGCGCGCTCGCGGTCGATGCGCTTCGCCACGAAGGCAGCGGCCGCGTCGTCGGCGTGCGGTCCGGCCGGGGCGCGGAGCAGCAGCTGGTCGAGCGCGTCGAGGGTGCGGAACCAGTCGTCCGAGCGCAGCGCCTGGCGGAGTTCCGATGCGGCCGCGCTGCGGAGTGCCGCCGCCTGCTCGCCGATCCGGTCCAGCGCCGGCGCGTCGACGAAGCCCTCGGGGGCCCGTGCCGCCGACCGGAACAGCCCGCCGTGCAGGACCTCGGCATCGCGGGCGACACCGGCGACCCGTCCGGCTTCGGCGAGGGCGGCCCGCACCGCCTCGGTCGCCTCACGGTCGAGCGCCCCGCGGTACGCCGCGAGCACGCTCCGCAGCCGACGGATGACCTTCCGGAAGTCGTGCACCGACTCGTGGTCGTCGGCGCGGACCCGGGGGTCGACCGCGACGAGGTCGGCGCGCAGCGATTCGAGGACCCGCAGCACGAACGCCGCAGCGGTGCCCGAACGGGGTCGCTTCGCCCGGTTGCCGCGCCGCTCCGGTGCGAGCACGGGTGCTGGCGGGACCGCGACCGCCGAGGTCGCCGGCGGCTCGGTGGCCGCGTCGTCCAGGGCCCGCTCGGCCGCTCGTGCCGTGGTGCCGTCGCGCCCGTCGTCCGACAGCGCCCACCACCGTGCGGACCGCAGCACGGAGGTGTCCGGGTCGCCTTCGTCCACGCGGACGTCGGCGATCTCGGCCCGCACCCGACCGTCCTTGCCGCGCAGGGTCACGAGCGTCGTCGTGGTGTCCCGGACGCGGACCGTCGCCATCGCCCGCCCGCGCAGGAACACCTCGATCCCGTCACGCGGGGGCTGCTCGCCGTCCGGTCGATCGAGGTCCGCGCCCACCGGTTCCGGGCCGTCGCCGTGGTCGAGGCTCCAGGAACCGTCCTGGGCGCGGGTGAGCGTCACCCCTTCGGCCGCGAGCACGCGCTCGTCGGAGTCCCACACGGTCTCGCGGAGCGTCACGGGCTCGTGCCGTTCGACGGCGGGTGCGAGGGGCTCGAGTGCCGGCAGTCGGCGGTCGTCGGGGATCCGCCAGCTCCGGCGGGGATCGGTGCGGGCGGTGTCGGGGGCGGGGTGCTGGCTCGGCATGTCCGCAAGTGTCGTCCGCCAGCACCCGTGCGGTCCGAGCGCAGGCGCGTTCTGTGGACGGGCGGCCCAGAACCGCGAGCTGTGCAGGGATGAGTGACGGACTCGGCACCTCGCCAGCACTCGGCGCGTACGGTCCGCTGCATGAGCGACGGAGCCCGCCACCCCAGCGACACCGCACCCGACACCCGCGACACCGCACCCACGAGCGCCACCGCACCCCCGAGCAGTACTGCCCCGACCGACACCGCCGCGAGCGACCACGACCTCGAGTCCTGGATCGCCGACCGCCGGTGGTACGCCTCGAAGGGGTCCGTGCCGCGCCTCCGCACCCTCTCCACCGCCGACGGCACCCGGCTCGTCCTCGACGAAGCCCCCGCAGCACCCGCGGCTCCGGTCCTCTACCAGTCACCCGTGACCAGCGGCCCCGACGGCACCATCGCCGACGCCACCGCCGACCACGCGTGGATCACGGCGCTCGCCGCACGCATCAACGCGGACCCGCAGAGCCTCCGCCCCATCGGCACCGTCACGGCTGCCCGCGTCCTGACCGGCGAGCAGTCCAACACCTCGGTCATCTGCGACACCGAGTCCGGTGCCCGCGTCATCATCAAGGTGTTCCGCGTCCTGCACCACGGCGACAACCCCGACGTCACGACGCAGCTCGCGTTGTCCGCAGCCGGCAGCGCACGCGTCCCCCAGGTCTACGGCGCACTGCGGGGCAGCTGGCCCGACGTCGGGCAGGGCAGCGGCACGGCGACCGGTCACCTCGCGTTCGCGCAGGAGTTCCTGCCGGGCCTCGAGGACGCCTGGCGCGTGGCCCTCGAGGAAGCGCACGCCGGCACGCCCTTCGGCGATCGGGCCGAGCAGCTCGGGGCGGCGCTCGCCGACGTCCACCGCACCCTCGCCGAGGCACTACCGTCCGAGCCCGCCGACGAGGCGCGACGACGGACCGCCGTCGCGACGATGCACGAGCGGCTCGACACCGCCGCGCGCGAGGCCCCGGCGGTCGCCGAGCACGCAGACGCGATCCGAGCGGTGTACGCGGCGGCGACGGCGACGCCCTGGCCGGACCTGCAGCGCATCCACGGCGACCTGCACCTCGGGCAGGTGCTCGCTGCCCCCGAGCCGCGCGGGTGGGTCTTCCTCGACTTCGAGGGGGAGCCGCTCCGCCCCCTGGCCGAACGCTCGTTGCCGGACGTCACGCTCCGTGACGTGGCCGGCATGCTCCGGTCGTTCGACTACGTCGCCGGAGCCCTGGCGCACGACGCGGAACCGGTCGACGCAGCGGGCTGGGCGGACGAGGCACGCGTGCGGTTCCTCGACGGGTACCAGCGGGGGACCGGCACCGACCTCGGCGCACACCGGGAGCTCCTGGATGCGTTCGAGCTCGACAAGGCCGTCTACGAGGTCGTCTACGAGACCCGGAACCGACCCGACTGGGTCGGCATCCCGCTCACGGCCGTCACGCGCCTGGTCGGCCGCAGCGGGTCCTGACCGCGCACCCGAAGGCGGACGGGAGGCCCGTGGCGATCCCGCCACGGGCCTCCCGTCGAACGCCGTGACGGACAGCGCCCGTCGTGCGTCAGCCGCCAGCCGTCAGTTGACGGGGCCGGTGTACTTCTCGCCCGGTCCGGCGCCCGGTGCGTCCGGGATCGCCGACGCCTCGCGGAACGCGAGCTGCACCGAGCGCAGCCCGTCGCGCAGCGGACGGGCGTGGTGGTCGCCGATCTCGGTCGCCGCGGCGGTGACCAGTCCGGCCAGTGCGGTGATGAGCTTGCGCGCCTCGTCCAGGTCGGTCTGCTCCTGGGGGTCGTCGGCCAGGCCGACCTTCACGGCGGCGGCACTGAGCAGGTGCACGGCCACGGTGTTGATGAGTTCGACGGCCGGCACCTCCGAGATGTCCCTGGCGGCGTCGATGCCGCTGCCGTCGTCGTCGATCGGGGTGTCGGTCACGGTGCTCCTCTGCTAGACTCGCTCGCGGCAGATGCTGTCCGTGTGCCATCAGGTTCTCCTGAAGCGCTCGGACGGTGTCACGAAAGAGGAGTCTCTCCCACCCGCGGCCGCGTTCCACCAGGCTACCGGGTCACCACCGCTCCGCGAGTGCACAGCAACTGGGTGCACGCGTCGGTCGGGTCCACGGATCCGACGCAGGGCGGCTGCCGAACGGGTTCCGATCCGTGCGTCAGATCTCCTCTCTCGTGCTGTCGTCCAGGGCAAACGTCCCGGACGACCACCACCTGATTGAAGGAGCTCCGCATCACCGATCCCCGTACCAACGACCGAATCCGCGTTCCCGAAGTCCGACTCGTCGGCCCGCAGGGTGAGCAGGTCGGCGTTGTCCCGATCGCCATGGCACTGCGCCTCGCGCAGGAAGCCGAACTGGATCTGGTCGAGGTCGCGCCGAACTCGAAGCCGCCCGTGGCCAAGATCATGGACTACGGCAAGTTCAAGTACGAAGCCGCTCAGAAGGCCAAGGAAGCCCGTCGCAACCAGGTGAACACGGACCTGAAAGAGGTCCGTTTCCGCCTGAAGATCGACGTGCACGACTACGAGACGAAGCGCAAGCGCGCCGAGGGGTTCCTCCTCGGTGGCGACAAGGTGAAGGCGATGATCCTCTTCCGTGGCCGCGAGCAGTCGCGTCCGGAGCAGGGTGTCCGTCTCCTCCACAAGTTCGCGGAGGAGATCGCCGAGTTCGGCGTCGTCGAGTCCCGTCCCACCCAGGACGGCCGCAACATGACGATGATCATCGCCCCCCTGAAGAACAAGTCCGACGTCAAGGGCGAGCAGAACGCGAAGCGCGCTGCACAGAAGGCCGAGCGTCGTGCCACCGAGCACGCTGCGAAGGACCACTCGGACGCCGAGACGGAGACCGAGGCCCCGGCCGAGGCTCCCGCGCAGGACACGGCACCGGCCAAGAGCGACGCTCCCGCCGAGTAGGTCACCCAGACCGACCCCGCAACGACGCGGCTCCCATCCATCCCACGGAAAGGCACCACCATGCCCAAGCAGAAGACCCACTCCGGGTCGAAGAAGCGCTTCAAGATCACCGGTACCGGCAAGGTCATGAAGCAGCAGGCCGGTATGCGTCACAACCTCGAGGTCAAGAGCTCCAAGCGCAAGGCCCGCCTGAACGAGGACCAGGTCCTCTCCAAGGCAGACGCGAAGAACGTCAAGAAGCTCCTCGGCCACTGAGCCCCCGGATCGTAAAGGAATAGTGCAATGGCACGAGTAAAGAGAGCGGTCAACGCCGCCAAGAAGCGCCGCGTCATCCTCGAGCGCGCCGAGGGTTACCGCGGCCAGCGTTCGCGTCTGTACCGCAAGGCCAAGGAGCAGGTCACCCACTCCCTGGTCTACGCGTACCGCGACCGTCACGCGAAGAAGGGCGAGTTCCGTCGCCTGTGGATCCAGCGCATCAACGCTGCGTCCCGCGCGAACGGCCTGACCTACAACCGTCTGATCCAGGGTCTGGGTCTCGCCGGTGTCGAGGTCGACCGTCGCATCCTCGCCGACCTCGCGGTGAACAACCCCGAGACCTTCACCGCGCTCGTCGAGACCGCGAAGAAGGCCCTCCCGGCCGACACCTCGGCCCCGAAGGCTGCGTAGTCAGTTCTTCTGCTCGCGAAACCCCCGCCGCACGGCGGGGGTTTCGTCGTTCCTAGACTTGGGTCGTGAGCGAACTCCTCGAGAACCCCCGTGCCGGACGCGTGAAGGCCGTCGCGGCCCTGTCGAAGAAGGACGTCCGTGCCGAAACGGGCCTCTTCCTGCTGGAGGGGCCGCAGGCGGTGCGTGAAGCACTCGAGTACGCCCCGGAGCTCCTGCGCGAGCTCTACGTGACGCCGACTGCCGCAGCCCGCTACGGCCTCGACGACGCGCCGGTCGACACCTGGTTCGTGACGGAGCAGGTCCTCGACGCGATGGCCGACACCGTGACGCCGCAGGGCGTCGTCGCCGTCTGCCAGCAGTTCCCGACGTCGGTCAAGGACGTCTTCCCGGACCGTCGCGTCGGTGACGCTGCCGCTGCCGTCGACCTGGAGGCCCGTGCGGACGCCGACGAGCCGGCCGCGTTGCCGGGGCTGGTCGCCATCCTCGAAGAGGTGCGGGACCCGGGGAACGCCGGCACGATCATCCGCGCCGCCGACTCCGCCGGCGCCGACGCGGTGGTCCTCACCGGGCGGTCGGTGGACCCGTACAACCCGAAGGTCGTCCGGTCGACCACGGGCTCGCTGTTCCACGTGCCGGTGTCGGTCGGCGTGACCCTGGCCGACACGATCGCGCGGGCGAAGGCACTCGGGTACACCGTGCTCGCGGCCGACGTCTCGGGTGACGACCTGCCGGTGGTCCGGGCCGAGGGCATGCTCGACGGTCCGACCGCGTGGGTGTTCGGCAACGAGGCCCGCGGGCTCACCACCGAGGACCTCGCGCTCGTCGACCGTGCGGTGAAGGTGCCGATCTACGGCCAGGCGGAGTCGATGAACCTGGCGACGGCGGCCTCGGTCTGCCTGTACGAGTCCGCGTTCGCACTCCGGAGCTGACCTCCCTCCACAGGTCGGTCGTCGGCATCGGCCATCCACAGTCCGACCGGTGCAGGCGGGTGGTATCCCGTCGGCCGGTAGGCTTGGGTCTCGTGTCAGAACCTCTCGAGATCAGCGAATCGGCCGTCGCCGACGCCGTGGACGCAGCACTCGCCGCCGTCCGCGCCACGACGACGGTCGCCGAACTGAAGCAGGCCAGGGCCGAGCACACCGGTGAGCAGTCGCCGCTGGCTCGGATGAACGCGTCGATGCGCAGCGTCCCGCCGGAGCAGAAGGCCGCGGCGGGCAAGCTCGTCGGTCAGGCCCGCGGGCGGCTGAACGCGGCGATCGCGGAGCAGGAGTCGGTCCTCGCCGTGGCCGAAGAGCGCGCGCGGCTCGAGGCCGAGCGCGTCGACGTCACCGCGTTGCCGACCCACCGCCCTACCGGCTCGCGCCACCCGCTCTCGCTGCTCAACGAAGCCGTCGCGGACATCTTCGTCGGCATGGGGTGGGAAGTGGCAGAGGGCCCCGAGCTCGAGCACGAGTGGTTCAACTTCGACGCCCTGAACTTCGACCAGGACCACCCGGCCCGGGCCATGGCGGACACGATCTTCGTCGAGCCCGTCGACCGGCACCTGGTCATGCGCACCCACACGTCGCCCGTGCAGGTGCGGTCCCTGCTGTCCCGCGACCTCCCGCTCTACGTCATCGCCCCGGGCCGCGTGTACCGCGCCGACGAGCTCGACGCCACGCACCTGCCGGTCTTCACCCAGGTCGAGGGCATCGCGATCGACAAGGGCCTGACGATGGCGCACCTGCGCGGCACGCTCGAGCACTTCGCCCGCCAGGTCTTCGGCGCGGAAGCACAGATCCGCCTGCGCCCGAACTACTTCCCGTTCACCGAGCCCAGCGCCGAGATGGACGTCTGGCAGCCGAACGCCAAGGGTGGCGCCCGGTGGGTCGAGTGGGGTGGCTGCGGCATGGTCAACCCGAACGTCCTGCGTGCCGCCGGCATCGACCCGGACGAGTACCAGGGCTTCGCCTTCGGCATGGGCATCGAGCGGACGCTGCAGTTCCGCAACGGCCTGAACGACATGCGTGACTTCCTCGAGGGCGACATCCGCTTCTCGCAGCAGTTCGGAACGGTGGTCTGATGCGCGTCCCACTCCGCTGGCTCGGCGAGTCCGTCGACCTCCCCGAAGACGTCACCCTCGAGCACGTCCACGCGGCGCTCGTGTCGGTCGGCTTCGAGGAAGAGGACGTCCACACCTTCGACCTGACCGGCCCCGTCGTGGTCGGCCGGGTGCTCGAGCGCGTCCCGGAACCGCAGAAGAACGGCAAGACGATCAACTGGTGCCAGGTGGACGTCGGCGAGCCCGAGCCCCGCGGCATCGTCTGCGGTGCGCACAACTTCGACGTGGGCGACCTCGTCGTCGTGACGCTGCCCGGCGCCGTGCTGCCCGGACCGTTCCCGATCGCGGCCCGCAAGACCTACGGCCACGTCTCCGACGGCATGATCGCCTCGGCACGCGAGCTCGGTCTCGGTGACGAGCACGAGGGCATCCTCCGCTTCGCAGACCTCGACATGGAGCCCGACGTCGGCCAGGACGCCATCGCGCTCCTCGGCCTCGACGACGCGGCGGTCGAGATCAACGTCACGCCGGACCGCGGGTACGTGCTGAGCATGCGCGGTGTCGCACGTGAGTACGCCCACGCCACCGGCGCGAGCTTCCACGACCCCGTCGACCGCGTCGCACCCCGCACGGCCGAGGGCTTCTCGGTCACGATCGACGACCAGGCTCCGATCCGCGGTCGCGTCGGCGCGAGCACCTTCGTCACCCGCGTCGTCCGTGGCATCGACCCCACCGCGAAGACACCGGCCTGGATGGTGTCGCGTCTCGCACTGGCAGGCGTCCGTTCGATCTCGCTGCCCGTCGACATCACGAACTACGTCATGTTCGAGCTCGGCCAGCCGCTGCACGGCTACGACCTGTCGACCGTCCGCGGTGGCCTGGGCGTCCGTCGTGCCGCTGCAGGCGAGACGCTCGAGACCCTCGACGGCGCCGTGCGGAAGCTCGACCCCGAGGACCTCGTCATCACCGACCACGACGGCCCCGTCGGGCTCGCCGGCGTGATGGGCGGTGCCCGGACGGAGATCTCGGCGAGCACGACCGACGTCCTGATCGAGGCCGCTGGCTTCGACCAGGTCTCGATCGCGCGGACCGCTCGACGCCACAAGCTGCCGAGCGAGGCCTCCCGTCGGTTCGAGCGCGGCGTCGACCCGCTCGTGGCCGAGGCTGCTGCGAACCGTGCCGTCGACCTCCTCGTCGAGCTGGCCGGCGGCACGGCCGACGCCCTCGGTTCCACCCTCGTCGACACCGAGCCCCGTGCGACGGTCGCCATGCGGACCTCGCGTCCGGCCGAGCTCATCGGCGTGGACTACACCGACGCCGAGGTCGTGGACACCCTCCGTGCGATCGGCGCGACGGTGCAGGCCGACGGCGCGCAGCTCGCCGTCACCCCGCCGACCTGGCGTCCGGACCTGACCGACGACACCACGTTGGTCGAAGAGGTCGCGCGGATCGTCGGGTACGACCGCATCCCGAGCGTGCTGCCCGTGGCCCCGCCCGGACGCGGACTCACCCCGCACCAGCAGGCGCGCCGTCGGGTCTCCGCGGCCCTCGCCGCCGCGGGTCTGGTCGAAGCGGTGACGGCGCCGTTCGTCTCCGCCGCGACGCAGGACGCCTACCCGGGGATCGACCCGGAGGGCGGCCCGAGCGTCGTCCTCGCCAACGCCCTCGACAGCGAGCAGAACCTGCTCCGCCGCAGTGGTGTGCCGGCCCTCGTCGACGCCGCCCGCCGGAACGTCTCGCGCGGCCTGCTCGACGTCGCGCTCTACGAGACCTCGCGGGTGTTCCTGCCGGTGACGGGCGTGACGCTCGGCACCGACGAGGTCCCGGCCGGTGCCGCGCTGCCCGACCGCGCGACGCTCGAGGCGCTCGACGCGTCCCTGCCCGCACAGCCGTTCCACGTGTCCGCCCTGCTCACCGGCAACCGCGTCGGCAAGCAGGCGGGCGTCGCGGCCGAGCCGTACGGCATCGCCGACGCGATCGACGCGGCCAGCCAGGTCGCGTGGGCCGTCGGCGTGGAACTGCGCGTCGCGCAGACCACCCACCCGTCCCTGCACCCGGGCCGCGCGGCGTCGCTGCTCGTGGGCGACACCGTCGTGGGCGTCGCCGGCGAACTCCTGCCGGAGCTGTCCGCCGCCGCGGTGCTGCCCCGCGTGGTGGCCGTGGTCGAGCTCGACCTCGACGCCATGGTGGCCGCGGCCCCCGACCTCGTCGCGGTCGCGCCGATCGTGTCGTACCCGGCAGCGACGCAGGACCTGTCCCTGGTCGTCGACGCCGGGGTGCCGGCCGGTGACGTGTTGGATGCGGTCCGCTCTGGTGCCGGAGACCTGTTGGAGTATGCTCGGCTCGTGGATGACTACCGGGGCTCCGGCGTGGACGAGGGACAGAAGTCCCTGACGTTCGCCCTGCGCTTCCGTGCCACGGACCGCACGCTGACCGCTGCCGAGGCCACCGAGGCCCGTGACGGCGCAGTCCGACGTGCCGGCGAGCGATTCGGGGCGACCCTGCGCGACTGACCCACGACGGGATCAGCACCGCCCGGGGTCGCCGCCTCCGACTCTCTCGACGACCAGTCCGACCAAAGGTGGAATCCCATGTCCGTATCCGTCGCCGTGGCGGGAGCCTCCGGCTACGCGGGTGGTGAGCTCCTGCGCGTGCTCTCCGCCCATCCCGAGTTCGACGTCAGGACGGTGACGGCGTTCTCGAACGCCGGACAGCCGTTGATCGCGACCCAGCCGCACCTCCGGTCGCTGTCGCACCTGACCCTCGAGAAGACGACGGCCGAGACGCTCCGCGGGCACGACGTCGTGTTCCTGGCGCTGCCGCACGGTCAGTCGGGGGCGATCACCGAGGAGCTCGGCGACGACGCCCTCGTGGTGGACTGCGGCGCGGACCACCGTCTGACGGACCCCGCAGCCTGGGAGCAGTTCTACGGCGGTGACTACCACGGCGCCTGGACCTACGGCCTGCCGGAGCTCCTGCTCGCCGCCCCGACCCCGGGTTCGGCCGACGAGTGGCGCGAGGTCGAGGACATCGCGTCGCAGGGCAAGCAGCGTTCGGCCCTGGTCGGCACCAAGCGGATCGCGGTCCCCGGGTGCAACGTCACCGCGGTGACGCTCGGCATCCAGCCGGGCATCCAGGCCGGGCTCGTCGAGTCGGACGACATCGTCGCCGTGCTGAGCGTCGGCCCGAGCGGTGCCGGCAAGAAGCTCGCCAACACCTACCTGGCGTCCGAGATCATGGGTTCCGCCAGCGCCTACGCGGTGGGCGGCACGCACCGGCACGTCCCGGAGATCCAGCAGAACCTGGTCGTGGCGGGTGCTGCCGACGTGACGATCTCGTTCACGCCCGTGCTCGTCCCGATGTCGCGGGGCATCCTCGCGACGACGACGGCCAAGCTCACCCCGGGTGTCAGCGCCCGCGACGTGCGGCTCGCCTGGGAGCAGGCCTACGCCGACGAGCCGTTCGTGCACCTGTTGCCCGAGGGCGAGTTCCCCCGGGTCGCGGACACGATCGGTGCGAACACCGCACTCGTCGGCATCGCGGTGGACGAGGCCGCAGGCCGCGTCGTCGCCGTGACGGCTCTCGACAACCTCGCGAAGGGCACGGCGGGTGCCGCTGTCCAGTCGACCAACATCGCCCTGGGTCTGCCGGAGACCCTGGGCCTCAGCGTGGACGGAGTCGCACCGTGACCGACCTCACCGACGTGAGCGAGCCCACCCAGGGCGAACCGGGCCTCCAGGGCGTCACCGCGGCAGCGGGTTTCCGCGCTGCCGGCGTGACCGCCGGCCTGAAGACCAGCGGCAAGCCGGACGTGGCGCTCGTCGTCAACGACGGCCCCGACGCGGCCGTGGCCGCGGTCTTCACCAGCAACCGCGCGCAGGCGCACCCGGTGATCTGGTCCCGCCAGGTCGTCGGTGACGGCGTCGCGCGCGCCGTCGTCCTGAACTCCGGCGGCGCCAACTGCTTCACGGGCCCCTTCGGCTTCCAGACCACGCACCTGACCGCCGAAGCCGTCGGCGACGCCCTCGGCATCGGTGCGGGCGACGTCGTCGTCTGCTCCACCGGACTCATCGGGGTGGGCGACCAGACGTTCCGCGACAACGTGCTCCGGGGCGTCGACCTCGCGGGCGCTGCGCTCACCGCTGATGGCGGCCCAGACGCGGCCACGGCCATCATGACGACCGACACCAGGGCGAAGCAGTCCGTGGTGACCGAGGACGGCTGGACCGTCGGCGGCATGGCGAAGGGTGCGGGCATGCTCGCGCCCGGGCTCGCGACGATGCTCGTCGTGATCACGACCGACGCCGTGCAGACCCCGGACCAGCTCGACCAGGCGCTCCGCGCGGCCACCCGCATCACCTTCGACCGCGTCGACTCGGACGGCTGCATGTCGACGAACGACACCGTCGTGCTGCTGTCGTCGGGTGCGAGCGGGGTGACGCCCGAGGTCGGCGACTTCCAGGAAGCCCTGACCGCGGTCTGCGCCGACCTGGCCCGCCAGCTGCAGCAGGACGCCGAGGGTGCCAGCCACGACATCGCGATCGAGGTCGTGCACGCCGCGACCGAGGACGACGCCGTCACCGTCGGCCGGAGTGTCGCGCGCAACAACCTGTTCAAGGCGGCCGTCTTCGGCAACGACCCGAACTGGGGCCGGGTCCTCGCGGCCATCGGCACCACGGACGCCGACTTCGACCCGTACGCGGTCGACGTCAGCATGAACGGTGTCCGGGTCTGCCACGCCGGCGCCCCGGACCAGCCGAGCGACACCGTCGACCTGACGCCGCGGGACACCCACGTGCGCATCGACCTCGGCGTCGGGACGCACTCGGCGACGATCCTGACCAACGACCTCACGCACGACTACGTGCACGAGAACAGCGCGTACTCCAGCTGATGGCGAACGACACCGAAGGGGCCGGGACGCCCCTCACGAAGGAAGAAGAGCACGAGTTCGCCGCCGTCAAGGCCGCGACCCTGATCGAGTCCCTGCCGTGGCTCAAGCGGTTCTCCGGCAAGGTCGTCGTCGTCAAGTTCGGCGGCAACGCGATGGTGAACGAGGACCTCAAGCGTGCGTTCGCCGAGGACATGGTCTACCTCCGCTACGCCGGGTTGCACCCCGTCGTCGTGCACGGCGGGGGTCCGCAGATCTCGGCCGCGCTCAAGGAACAGGGCATCGAGTCCGAGTTCCGTGGCGGCTACCGCGTCACGACCACCGAGGCGATCTCGGTCGTCCGCGACGTCCTGGCTGGCGAGGTCAACCGCGAGATCGTCGACCTGATGAACGAGCACGGCGAAGGCCTGGCCGTCGGCGTGTTCGGTGACGGCGGGTCCCTGTTCACCGGCGAGCAGAAGGGCGTGGTCGTCGACGGGCAGGAGTACGACCTCGGGCACGTCGGCGACATCACCCACGTCGACCCGTCAGGGGTGCTCGCCGCGATCGAGGCCGGCCGCATCCCGGTGGTCTCGAGCATCGCGATCGACGACGCCCACCCGGACCAGGCGCTCAACGTGAACGCCGACGCAGCCGCGGGTGCCCTGGCGATCGCGCTGCGTGCGTCGAAGCTCATCATGCTCACCGACGTCCCCGGCCTGTACCGCAACTGGCCGGACCGTGACTCGCTCGTCGACCTCATCGCGGTCGAGGAACTCCGCGCGCTCCTGCCGTCCCTCGAGTCGGGCATGATCCCGAAGATGACCGCGTGCCTCGACGCCGTGGTCGGCGGGGTCGGCGGCGCGACGATCATCGACGGTCGGATCCCGCACTCGATCCTGCTCGAGGTCTTCACCCTGCGCGGTGCGGGCACCGAGGTGATCCCGGACCCGAGCCGACGCACCGAGAACCAGATGACCCACGCCGAGATCGGCCGACGCGTCGCAGCACCGTCGACGAGCACCAGCACCGGCCAACACGTGGCCAGCACGACCGAGAAGGGGCAGCAGCCGTGAGCAGCGAGACGCAGACCGAGACCTGGAACGACCGGTTCGGGGCGTCGCTCATGCGATCCCTGACCCCGCCGAAGATCATGCTCGAGCGCGGACAGGGCTGCCGTGTCTGGGACGTCGAGGGCAACGAGTACCTCGACTTCCTTGCGGGCATCGCCGTCAACTCGCTCGGCCACGCGCACCCCGTGCTGGTCGAGGCGATCGCCGACCAGGCCGCGAAGCTCGTGCACGTGTCGAACTACTTCGCGACGCCGCCCCAGCTCGAGCTGGCGGAGCGCCTCAAGCGCATCACCGGTGCGGGCGACGCCGGGCGGGTGTACTTCGGCAACTCCGGGGCAGAGGCGAACGAGGCCGCGTTCAAGCTCGCGCGCCTGAACAAGGGCGCCGACGGGCAGAAGACCCGCATCCTCGCGCTGAAGCAGGGGTTCCACGGCCGGACGATGGGGGCACTCGCGCTCACCGGCAAGCCCGCGCTGCAGCAGGACTTCCTGCCGATGATCCCGGGCGTCGAGCACATCGACTCCACCGTCGCAGCGCTCGAGGCGTCCATCGACGACACGGTCGCGGCGATCGTCATCGAGCCGATCAAGGGCGAGGCCGGCGTCGTCGACCTGCCCGAGGGCTTCCTGCTCGCCGCGCGCCGGCTGACCGAGGAGCACGGTGCGCTGCTGATCCTCGACGAGATCCAGACCGGCGTCGGCCGGACCGGCAACTGGTTCACCTACCAGGGCCACGGCTTCACCCCCGACGCCGTCACGGTGGCCAAGGGCATCGCCGGCGGCTTCCCGATCGGTGCGCTCGTGACCTTCGGGTGGGCGTCCGACCTGTTCTCGGCCGGCCAGCACGGTTCGACCTTCGGCGGCAACCCGCTCGGCACCCGCGTGGCGAACGCGGTGCTCGAGGAGATCGAACGCGCGGACCTCGTCGCTGCCGCCGTGGTCAAGGGCGAGCGGATCCGGACCGGCATCGCCGGCATCGGCTCACCGCTCGTCGAAGAGGTCCGCGGCACCGGTCTGCTCATCGGCGTCGGGCTCACCGGCCCGATCGCGGCCGCGGTGAACGCCGCCGCCCTCGAGCGTGGCCTCATCATCAACGCCCCGAACGAGTCGAGCCTGCGCCTCGCGCCGCCGCTCATCGTGTCCGACGCCGAGATCGACGAGTTCGTGTCGATCCTCGCCCAGAGCCTCGCGGCCGTCGCTGCCGCCCAGGAGACCTCCGCATGACCCGCCACTTCCTCCGGGACGACGACCTCAGCCAGGCCGAGCAGTCCGCGATCCTCGACATCGCCGACCAGATGAAGGCCGACCGTTGGGGTGCGAAGCCCCTCGCCGGCCCGCAGAGCGTCGCGGTCATCTTCGACAAGTCGTCGACCCGCACCCGGGTGTCGTTCCACGTCGGCATCTCCGACCTGGGCGGCAGCCCGCTCATCATCTCGACGGCGAACAGCCAGCTCGGCGGCAAGGAGACCCCGTCGGACACCGCCCGCGTGCTCGAGCGCATGGTGTCGGCGATCGTCTGGCGCACCTACGGTCAGGCCGGTCTCGAGGAGATGGCCGCCGGCACGACCGTCCCGGTCGTCAACGCACTGTCCGACGACTTCCACCCCTGCCAGCTGCTCGCCGACCTGCTCACCATCCGCGAGCACCGCGGCACGCTGGCGGGCCAGACCGTGGCGTTCATCGGCGACGGCGCGAGCAACATGGCGCAGTCGTACCTGCTCGCCGGCGCGACCGCGGGCATGCACGTCCGCGTCGCGGCTCCCGCTGAGTTCTCGCCGTCCCCGCAGGTCGTCACCGACGCCGAGCACCGTTCGGCCGAGACCGGCGGTTCCGTCCTGGTCGTCACCGACCCGGTGGCAGCGGTCGCCGGTGCCGACGTCGTGGTCACCGACACCTGGGTGTCGATGGGCAAGGAGTCCGAGAAGCAGTCGCGCCTCGACACCTTCTCCGGGTACCGCGTGGACGACGCCCTGATGGCGCACGCTGCCGACGACGCGGTGTTCATGCACTGCCTGCCCGCCGACCGTGGCTACGAGGTGACCGCCGACGTCATCGACGGGCCGCGCAGCATCATCTGGGACGAGGCGGAGAACCGTCTGCACGCCCAGAAGGCGCTGCTGGCCTGGCTCCTCGCCGCGAACGGCGCGACGGCGACCGCCGCGACCGCGTAGGCGCACCGCATGGCTGACCGCGTCGTCCTCGCCTACTCCGGCGGCCTCGACACCTCCGTCGGGATCGGCTGGCTGCGTGACGCCACCGGCAAAGAGGTGGTGGCACTCGCGGTCGACGTCGGCCAGGGCGGCGAGGACCTCGACGCGATCCGACAGCGCGCACTCGACTGCGGGGCCGTGGAGTCGATCGTGGTCGACGCCAAGGACGAGTACGCCGACGAGTACATCGTGCCGGCCCTCAAGGCCAACGCGCTGTACCAAAAGCGCTACCCGCTGGTGTCGGCGCTGAGCCGCCCGCTCATCGCGAAGCACCTCGCGCTGACGGCGAAGCAGCTCGGCGCCGACAGCGTCGCGCACGGCTGCACCGGCAAGGGCAACGACCAGGTTCGGTTCGAGGCAGCGGTCGCGGCGATCGCCCCGGACCTGCGGAGCGTGGCACCGGTGCGTGACCTCGCCCTGACCCGGGACAAGGCGATCGCGTACGCCGAGCAGCACGCCCTGCCGATCCAGCAGTCGCAGCGGTCGCCGTACTCGATCGACCAGAACGTGTGGGGCCGTGCGGTCGAGACGGGTTTCCTCGAGGACCCGTGGAACGCCCCGACCGAGGACCTCTACGCCTACACGCAGGACCCCGCCGTCCCGCGCGACCCGGACGAGGTGACCATCACGTTCGAGCGCGGCGTCCCGGTGGCGCTCGACGGGCAGCGCTTCAGCGTGCTGCGGATCGTGCAGGAGCTGAACGCCGTGGCTGGCAAGCACGGCGTCGGTCGGATCGACGTCGTCGAGGACCGCCTCGTCGGCATCAAGTCGCGCGAGGTGTACGAGGCCCCTGCGGCGATCGCGCTCATCACGGCGCACGAGGAGCTCGAGCGCCTCACCCTCGAGCGCGACGTGAACCGCTACAAGCGCGGTGTCGAGTCGGAGTGGGCCGACCTGGTCTACGGCGGTCTGTGGTTCGGCGGGCTGAAGCGCAGCCTCGACGCCTTCGTCGACCACACCCAGCAGCACGTCTCCGGCGACGTCCGCCTCCAGCTGCACGGCGGTCGGGCGACGGTGACCGGCCGTCGCTCGGAGCAGAGCCTCTACGACTTCGACCTCGCCACGTACGACACCGGCGACACGTTCGACCAGTCCCTCTCGAAGGGCTTCATCGAACTCTGGTCGCTCCCCAGCAAGATCTCCGCCCGCCGCGACGCGGCGAACTGACACCCGCCGCCACCCGGCCCGACGACAACGACGCAGGACGACATGACCGACGAGAAGACCGACGCCACCAACACCGGAGCCCTCTGGGGCGCCCGCTTCGCCGACGGCCCGAGTGCGGCCCTGGCAGCGCTGTCGAAGTCGACGCACTTCGACTGGCAGCTCGCCCCGTACGACATCGCCGGCTCCCGCGCGCACGCCCGGGCCCTGCACACGGCGGGGTACCTGACGGCGGACGAGCTCGAGCGCATGCTCGCCGGACTCGACCGGCTCGAGGCCGCGCACGCCGACGGCACGCTGCAGCCCGACGAGTCCGACGAGGACGTCCACGGCGCCCTCGAGCGCCTCCTCATCGCCGACCTCGGTCCGGAACTCGGCGGCAAGCTCCGCGCCGGCCGCAGCCGCAACGACCAGATCGCGACGCTCGGCCGCATGCACATGCTCGACCACGGGCGGCGCATCGGCCGGCTCGTGATCGACCTGGTCGACGCGATCACCCAGCAGGCCAACGAGCACCCGGCAGCGATCATGCCGGGTCGCACGCACCTGCAGCACGCGCAGCCCGTCCTCCTCGCGCACCACCTGCTGGCGCACGCGTGGCCGTTGGTCCGCGACCTCGAGCGCCTCCGCGACTGGGCGGGCCGCGCGAGCGTGAGCCCGTACGGCGCCGGTGCCCTCGCCGGCAGTTCGCTCGGCCTCGACCCCGCCGCGATCGCCGCGGAGCTCGGGTTCGACCGCCCGGCCGACAACTCGATCGACGCCACGGCCGCCCGCGACGTCGTCGCCGAGTTCGCGTTCGTCCTCGCGCAGATCGGCATCGACGTCTCGCGTCTGTCGGAAGAGGTCATCCTCTGGAACACGAAGGAGTTCGGCTTCGTCCGGCTCCACGACGCCTTCTCGACCGGCTCGAGCATCATGCCGCAGAAGAAGAACCCCGACATCGCCGAGCTCGCGCGCGGCAAGTCCGGTCGTCTGATCGGCAACCTGACGGGTTTGCTCGCGACCCTGAAGGGACTGCCGCTCGCCTACAACCGTGACCTGCAGGAGGACAAGGAGCCCGTCTTCGACTCGGTCGCCACGCTCGAGGTCCTGCTGCCAGCCTTCACCGGCATGATCGCGACGCTCACCTTCGACACGGACCGGATGGCCGAGCTCGCGCCGCAGGGCTTCTCGCTCGCGACCGACGTGGCCGAGTGGCTGGTCCGCCAGGGTGTCCCGTTCCGCGATGCGCACGAGGTGTCCGGTGCGCTGGTCCGGTACTGCGAACAGCGCGGCATCGAGCTCGACGACCTGACCGACGACGAGTACCGGTCGGTCTCCGAGCACCTGACCCCCGGGGTCCGTGCCGTGCTCACGATCGAGGGCAGCGTCGCGTCCCGATCGGGTGTCGGCGGGACCGCTCCGGACCGTGTGGCCGAGCAGCTGGCGTCCGTCACGCGTCGCGTCCACGACCTGGCCGAGGGCGCACCCTTCACGCGATGACCGAGGGGCTGCTCGCGATGCTCGCCGAGCCGGCGCCGCGCATCGCACCGGCGCTGCTCGGTGCGACGATCGCTGGCCGAGGCGTGACCCTGCGCATCACCGAGGTCGAGGCCTACTTCGGCCCCACCGACCCCGGCTCGCACGGCCACCGCGGTCCGACCGAGCGCAACCGCCACCTGTTCGGCTCGCCGGGCACCCTGTACGCGTACCGCTCGTACGGCATCCACACCTGCGTCAACGTCGTGAGTGCACCGGCCGGCACCTCCTCCGGTTCCCTGCTCCGCGGTGCGCAGGTGATCGAGGGCGTCGACACCGCACGCGGACGACGTGGCCCGTCGGTCGCCGACGTCGCGTTGGCGCGTGGCCCCGGCAACCTCGGTGGTGCTCTCGGCGCGGTGCTCGGACAGGACGACGGCACCTCGCTGCTCGACGGGTCCGGTCCGTTCGTGCTCACGTTGGCACCCGGCCTGGAGGCGCGGCTCGCCTCCGCCTCGCCGGCCCAGGTCGTCGAGGAACTCCTGACCGAGACCGCACCCGGCCCCGGCGGGACGGGTCCGGTCCCGCGCATCTCGCGCGGACCGCGCACCGGCGTCGGCGGCATCGCCGGCGGTGCGCAGTACCCCTGGCGCTTCTGGTTGACGGGCGACCCGACGGTCTCGACGTACCGACGGCACAAGGGTGCCCTCGACTGATCCCCACCGGCACGGCCGGCCCGCCGCTGGCGCGTCGCGCCGGAACCGGCGGCGTGGGCCCAGACGCACCACGGGCCTCCCGGTCGACGGCGCGATGTCGGTGGTGCGCCGCCGCTACGATGGCGGGGTGTCCAGTGATACCGCTCAAGACGTCCTGACGCGCCAGCAGAACGACCCCACCTTCGCCTCGGTGTGGGACGAACTGCGCTGGCGCGGTCTGGTGCAGGTCTCGACCGACGAGACCGCACTCCAAGAGGCCCTCGACGGTGATCCGATCACGTACTACTGCGGCTTCGACCCCACGGCACCGTCGCTGCACTGCGGCAACCTGCTGCAGCTCCTGACCATGCGTCGGTTGCAGCTCGCCGGGCACAAGCCGCTGGCGCTCGTCGGGGGATCGACGGGGCTCATCGGCGACCCGCGTCCGACGGCGGAGCGCACGCTGAACACCCGCGAGACCGTCGCCGAGTGGGTGGCGCGTCTGCAGGGGCAGGTGTCACGGTTCCTGAGCCCGGACGGTGACAACGGCGTCCGGCTGGTGAACAACCTGGACTGGACGTCGCCGATGTCCGCCATCGACTTCCTGCGCGACGTCGGCAAGTACTTCCGGGTGAACTCGATGCTCAAGAAGGACGCCGTCGCCGCGCGGTTGAACTCCGACGCTGGGATCAGCTACACGGAGTTCAGCTACCAGATCCTGCAGGGCCTCGACTACCGCGAGCTCTTCCGGCAGTACGGCTGCACGCTGCAGACGGGTGGCTCGGACCAGTGGGGCAACCTGACCTCGGGGACGGAGCTCATCCGTCGTGCCGAGGGTGCGACGGTGCACGCGCTCGGGACACCCTTGATCACGAACTCGGACGGCACGAAGTTCGGCAAGAGCGAGGGCAACGCCATCTGGCTCGACGCCGAGATGACGTCGCCGTACGCGCTGTACCAGTTCTGGCTCAACACGGCGGATGCCGACGTGATCGCCCGGTTGCGGGAGTTCACGTTCCTGTCCCGTGCCGAGATCGAGCGACTCGAGCAGGCGGTCGCCGACGAACCGTTCCGACGCGAAGCGCAGCGGACCCTCGCGTTCGAGGTCACCTCGCTCGTGCACGGGGTCGACGCCACCCAGGCCGCGATCGACGCCGCGGCTGCGCTGTTCGGCAACGGGGACCTCGGTGCCCTTGACCCGGACACCCTGCGGTCGGCGATCGCGGAGCTGCCGGGGTCGGTCACCATCGAGGCCGGCGCCGACGTGGCCCGGGCCCTCGTCGAGACCGAGCTCGTGAAGTCCCTCGGCGAAGCCCGGCGGGCGATCGACCAGGGCGGCGTGTACGTGAACAACGTCCGAGCCGAGGACGCCACCGCACCGCTGTCGGACCTCGCCCTGCCCGGGGGAGTCCTCGTGCTCCGCCGCGGCAAGAAGACCCTCGCCGGCGTGACGCTGGCCTGATCGCCCCGGCACCCGGGCGACGCGTGTTGCACAACGCGACACGCCCGGGATCGGGCCTGGCTTGGCACACTCGCCCAGGCCTGCGTAAAGTTCCTACTCGTCACCCCAAAGGTGCGGCGGAGCGGCTGGAGCGAAAGCCCAGAGCGCGTCGGCCCTCAAGCGGGACCATCCTCCACTGAAGATCAGATCTCGCCTTGTGCTCGATCGCTTCGACGCCTAGGATGACAAGCCCACCGGTTCTCTCCCCTCGGGGATGAGCCACAGGACCTCCGGGTCCGACGACACACCGGTGGCAAGCCAAGTACACAAGCCTCGTGGCTGGAGCTCGAACCTGAGCCGAAGAGCGAGTGCGTCTGGTCCTTGAGAACTCAACAGCGTGCACATTGTCAATGCCAATTTATTGATTGACCTCGTGCCTGGGCAGCTTCGGTTGTTCAGGTCATGATGCAATTCCTTTTGGATTGAAGATTGTCAGTAGACAGTCAACAGTCAGAATCAACTCGGTCTGATGCCCTTTG